>NZ_CP073653.1:4390000-4990000 GCF_018223745.1 Clostridium beijerinckii | reverse complement strand
AATCAGAAGATGTTACAAAAAATGCTCAAGTAATTGTCAATATGGAGGAAATACAAGTAAAAGAAAATAAAGAAATGCAGGATCCAATTCCAGCAAAGCAAATTAATATGGGATTTGGCGGAACTCTAATTGCTTACGGTAGGGCGACAATGGTTGTAACTTCAACTGGTGATAATACTGAAATGGGTAAAATAGCTCAAACTCTTCAAATAGATGAAGAAGAAACACCTCTCCAAAGAAAATTGGGGGATTTGGGTAAGACAATCACTAAAATATCAAGCGTTATAGCAGGTTTACTATTTATATTTATGGTTACCAAAATGATTATATCTGGTAATTTGAATATAAATACATCAGGAGTAATATCGTTTTTAAATTCTATAGATCCTGTTAAAACTGCTTTTGTTGTATGTATTGCTTTAATAGTCGCAGCGGTGCCAGAAGGGTTGCCAACTATGATTAATATGACATTAGCAATAACGATGCAAAAGATGGCTAAGATTAATGCGTTAGTAACAAAAAAAGAGGCTTGTGAAACTATAGGCTCAGTTAGCGTTATTTGTTCAGATAAAACAGGTACTTTAACTGAGAATAGGATGACTGTAGAGAATCTTTATTTAAATGGAAAGTTCTTTGATGATAAAAATGATATAGATGATTATTTTATAAAAAATTGCCTTGTGAACTCAACGGCTGATATAAGTTTTGAGGGAGATAAGTTAAATTACTTAGGTAATTCAACAGAATGTGCACTACTTTCATATCTAGAGGAATATGATTATAAACAGGAAAGAAAAGAAAGTGAAGTGATTCATCAAATACCGTTTAACTCTGAAAATAAATTCATGGCTACTGTTATGAAGATTAAAGGAATGAATGTAGTACTCGTAAAAGGAGCGCCTGAAATACTGTTATCAAATGCTACTAATGAAGTTATAAATAATAAATTTATAGATCTTACACAAGAGAGAAAAAATGAAATAATAAAAGAAATACAGAAACTACAGGCTAAATCTATGAGAATTCTAGGGTTTGGATTTAGGATTATTGAAGATGTAGAAGCAGAGGCTGCGATTACAAGTGAGATAAGTATTTTAAAACCTAAACTATTAGATGGAGAAAATGGACTAATATTCAGTGGTTTTGTTGCCATAAGAGATCCACTAAGGGAAGATGTAGCTAAAGCTATAGAAGCAGCTAAAAGAGCTGGTATTGAAACTAAGATGTTGACTGGGGATAATATAAATACAGCCATAGCAATAGGAAATGAGCTTGGAATGCTTAAGGGTGGAAAAAAAGCAGTGGAAGCTACATATATTGATACTTTAAATGATAAAGAATTAAGAAATGAGATTGAAAATATAGCTATTGTAGCTAGAAGTAAGCCGGAGACAAAAATGAGAATTGTTGAAGCTCTTCAAAGCAATGGGGAAGTAGTTGGAGTAACTGGTGATGGTATAAATGATGCACCAGCATTAACAAAGGCAGACGTCGGAATAGCTATGGGTATTTCAGGATCAGAAGTTTCTAAAAATGCTGCAGATATAATATTAACAGATGATAATTTTACTACTATCATTGATGGAATAAAGTGGGGAAGAGGCGTGTATGAAAATTTTCAAAGATTCATACAATTTCAGATTACTGTAAACATAATAGCATTTTTAGTTGCAATAATTTCACAAATATTAAATTTTGAAATGCCATTTACTACGATTCAATTACTGTGGATTAACATAATAATGGATGGACCGCCAGCACTAGTTCTAGGTTTGGAACCAATTAGAAAGAATGTTTTTAATAGAAAACCTGTAAATAGAAATTCAAGTATAATTACAAAAGGTATGATTACTTCAATAATATTAAATGCAATATATGTTACATCAATTTTACTCATACAGATGAAGTACAATATCTTAGGAGCATCCACAGAAAAAAACGGATTTGCAAGTGAGATGGAAACTGTTTTATTTGGATTATTTGCATTTAGTGCACTATTTAATGCATTTAACTGCAGAGAATTTGGGGCAGAAAGTATATTTCCTAACTTTTTTAAGAACAAGATAGCTATTCAAGTAATATTTATAACTGGATTGGCTCAAATAATATTTACTCAAGTATTTACTACTTTCTTTAGTTCAGTTGCTTTATCGGTGATAATGTGGAGTAAAGTTCTAGGGTTAGCATTTATGGTTATAGTAGTAAATGAAGTTATAAAATTTATTATAAGAATGTTTAGAAAATAATTAAATAGTGTTATTTAAAAGCTAAGGGAAGTTAATTTAACTCCCCTTATTTTTATGCACTTTTGTTCTTAAAAAATAGCAGTAATAAAGGTAAGAAGTTAATAGGGTATTTAGTGATAATATTCATATTTATCATAAAATTATGATAAAAGTTAAATATTGATTAATAAGTAAAATAGGATATAATATAATTGATAATAATTTTCAATGAGAGATAATTTTAAGTAAATTAAATATGATTTAGAGTTTAATTTTATATAGATGCGTTTTAATTTGATTTAAGGAGGTATGATTATGAGTATGTTATTTAGTAGTGAAGTTTACCACGATATAATAGAAAGTATGGTTGCAGCATTGGATGCAAAAGATATTTACACCGCTGGACACTCTACTAGAGTTGGAAATATGGCGAATAAGCTTGGTATGTATTTAGGGATACAGAACGAAGAATTAGAGATTTTGCACATTGCAGGGCATTTGCATGATATAGGTAAGATTGGGGTTCCTGATAGTGTTCTAAATAAGAGAGGTAAACTTGACCTACAAGAGTGGGAACTTATGAAGAAGCATCCAGAGATAGGGTATAAAATATTAAGCAAAGTAAAAAGCTTAGATATTATTTCAAAAATAGTACTACATCATCATGAAAGATGGGATGGGAGAGGATATCCAAATGGATTATGTAAGGAAGAGATACCATTAGGATCTAGAATAATAGCAGTTTGTGATTCTATTGATGCTATGAAAAGTAATAGACCTTATAGAAAATTAATAAGCGATGAAGAATGTAAGAATGAAATAATTAAAAATAAAGGTATAATGTATGATCCTGAAATAGTAGATTGTATCATTAAAAATTGGGGCGAAATTACACAAGAATATGATCCTAATAATGAATTCTATATTGTGATTTAATCGTCAAGTTTCTATAAATATTTGAAAAGTATTTTAATTATCTTAATTGAATTAAATAATTATATTCAAACACAGTAGATTTTATGATATTATATTTAGTAAGAATAGCAAAATTAGTAAGGCGGTGAGAAATATTGGAACAATATAATGATGATATGTATCATGGTGTTGTAAGAAGTATGGTTGCAACCTTGGAAGCAAAAGACTTCTATACATATGGTCATTCGACTAGAGTAGCAGATATGGCATATAAATTAGGAGAAGTCTTGGGAATGACAACGGAAGAGCTCGAATTAATACATATAGCAGGAGATCTGCATGATATTGGTAAAATTGGAGTGCCGGATAACATTCTAAATAAACCAGATAGCCTGGAAGTAGGTGAATGGGAATTAATGAAGAATCATCCGTATATTGGATATAATATACTAAGTAAAACAAGTACGTTTGAAGATATTTCTAGGATAGTCTTATATCATCACGAGAGATGGGATGGAAAAGGATATCCTAAAGGATTAAAGGAAGAAGAAATACCGTTTGCATCAAGAATATTAGCAGTTTGTGATTCTATAGATGCAATGAAAAGTGATAGGCCGTATAGAAAATCCATAAGTGATGAGTTATGCAAAGATGAAATAAAGAAGAATAAAGGAATAATGTATGATTCGAAAATAGCAGAATGCATGCTCAACAATTGGAATAAAATAGTTAATGAACTTTATAATTAGGATTGTAACTATGTATAGATTTTTTCTATAGTATAGTTACAATTTTTTTGTTTGAAATTTTATTTAAAGCTAGAAGTTTTTTGTATATAATAGATTTAAATTAATATGATATAAATAAAGCAGAAATATAAATCGTAAATTATATGAGGGGTGATTGAATTCTAGACTTTAAGAAAGAGATAATGAATGGATCTTTTAACAAAGTTAGTAAGGCAGATAAAGAAGCAGGAAGTATTAATGTAAATTTTAAGTCTAAAGATAGAAGTGTTGATATTAAGGTTTCGGGAAAAGGGTTGCTTTTGGCTGGATTTATAGCAGTGGCTCCAACTGCTATATGTGTTTTTGGAACTACTGTGACAGCATGCTTGGTAGCTAACAAAATATATAAAAGAAGAAAAAAGCTAGAAGAAATATAGTTTATGAAGTGGGAAATTAGATATATGTAGTATAGTAATAATTCAATTAAACATATATCTAATTTTTAATATTAAATAATTCTAGTAAAGTATTTACAAGTATGGCAACTTACCACGTATCAAAAAATTATATATTTCAGATTCATTTAGATAAACGTCACCTATTATCCCATGAATTCTATAAAATTCTTTGCAACTGTGGAAATCTGACCCGGCTGTGTAAAGTAAGTTTCTATCACTGGCTACTTTTAAGAAGTATTCGGTATCATTTTCTGTATTACTGAAGTATTTAGCTTCAAGTCCATCAAAGTCCATTTCTATGATTTTTTCAAAATCAGATTTGTTTAAAAGTACAGGATGTGCCAAAACCACTGTAGCTCCAAAAAACTTTAGAATTTTTATGCCAGTCTCTACAGAAAGTTTATCCTTAGTATTATAAAAATCTAGATTTTTTCCTAGCAATTTTTTTATATTTGAAATTTTATGATTCTTTACATTTTTTAATACTTCAACTAAAAGCTCATTTTTGTAGCTATCATCTTTAAAGTAGCCTAAAACATGAACTCTGGAAGAATTGTATTTAGTTGAAAGTTCAACGCCAGGAATGACTCTTACACCAAGATCTTCACCAGCCATGACAGCTTCATCTAAACCAGATGTACTATTATGATCTGTTATAGAAATAATATCCACCTCTCTTTTTTGGGAAAGAATAACAAGCTCCCTAGGGGTACACTTTCCATCTGAGAAAGTTGAATGGATATGGAAATCACCTTTTTTATACATTATAACTCCCCTGAAATATTATCTATTTCTAATATATGAGTTAATGAATTAGGTGTTAAAATGATTGATTTTTATATTTATATGAAAATTAACTTAATTAACAAATTGCGTTAACATAAATTCTTTATATTATATATATGCTGTAACAATAAATTTGTATTTAAATTTTTAAAGACATAAGTACTTAAAGAAAATATATATATGAATATAACTATTTTATAATAAATTTACAATAAATCAGAAGGAAAAAAGAGAATTATATAGTCTGTTTAGCTATTATAAAATATTTTAGAATAAAATGGGTTGAAAAATGTCGAATTTATGGTAAAATAATTATATGGAAAAACTTTTATATGTGGTTCTGAAAACGATTTTATGAGGAGTTATACTAACGATATATAAGATAACAGAATAACAAAAGAAAAGAGGAAAACTAATGAAGAAAACTTTTTTTACAAGAATTACAAGTGCGGTTATTGTGGCTACAACAATTGCTACACTATCACCGTTAGAAGCATCTGCGGAATGGACTCAAAATGATGATAGAACATGGAGCTATAAAGAAGGAAACAAGGTAGCTAGAGGATGGAAGAATATTTCAAATGAATGGTATTATTTTAATGAAAGCGGAAGAATGAAAACAGATTGGACTTATGACAAAGGAAACTGGTATTATTTAAATGATTCAGGAGTAATGCAAGAAGGTTGGAATAATATCAATGGAACCTGGTATTATTTTAATAATAATGGAGTGATGCAAATAGGTTGGATTCAGGATAATAATAAATGGTATTATATGAATAGCAATGGAGCAATGCAAACAGGAATTCAAAATATTGCGGGAAAGGTTTATTGCTTTGATGAGTCTGGAAAGTTAATAGAATCATCAAATGATTCAGGCCAACTGTTGACTAACTCAGCATACGATGGACAAGCTAGTAATAATACTGTTGATATAAATGGACTTCCTCAATTACCAAGAAACTATTCTATAAGCATACAAACAATGGCAGAAAATAAAATTTTTGAGTTAATGAATGAAAAAAGAACTGAAGCAGGTCTAAATCCTTTAGTTATGGATAATGAGTTAGTTCAAGTAGCTAGGTATAAGAGTAACCATATGATACAATACAATTATTTCGACCATACTACTCCAGAGGGCAATAATTGGACAAGCTGGCTAAAAGCAATTAACTATGAATATACTACAACTGGAGAAAATATAGCATACAACAATTATGAACCAGTTGAATTATTCAATCAGTGGTGGAATTCGCCGGGGCATAAGGCAAATATGATGAATCCTTCTTACACTAAGGTTGGTATAGGTGTAATTAGTGGTAGTGATAAATATATGGGAACTCAGACTTTTTCAAATTAATATTTGGACTAGTATGTTGTTAATATAAATATACATGATACATAAGTTAAGTAAGAACTGCTGATTATACAAAATAATTAGCAGTTCTATATAAGTTGCGTTAAAGATTTATCTATATTATTAACGGTTAAGCATATATAATTAGTATTAATATAGGATTATAATTCAACTTATATACTATTTGAATTATTATTTTGTGAACTTAAAACAAGTTATTTAAACCTTTACAAAAGGTGCCTTATATTATATAATAAATCATGCCAATGAATTATAAGAATAGTTAAATTATTCCGCTAGTTGGAGGAATCAATAGATATAAAGTTTAAATATTAAGAAGTAAAAGATGTAATATATTAGTAAAGATATTAAATAAATTATTAAGAAGAGAAAAGTGAATTTATGTGATAATGATATTCATTAAAGGGAATTATCAAGTATTAAACCCAATATTTCGAGTGAAAATGAAAGAGGAAATATTGGGTTTAATATTTGATATAACAGTTTTTATTGTTTTTAGAAACTTTATAGATTAGGATTAACGTGTTACGAATTAGAAGAAGATATTAGTAAAAATACTTATTTAAAATAAAGCGAGGAATTACAGAGATGCAAACAAAGTATGAAATGGTTATTAATATTTTAGAAAAAGAAATGTTGGAAGATAGATATAGTTTGAGTAAAAAACTTCCTACAGAAGAGGAACTGATAAAAAAATTTAATGTTAGCAAAAATACTATAAGAAAAGCTATAGAAATATTAGTGACTAAAGGTTATGTTTATAGAGTGCAAGGTAGTGGGATATTTTTAAGGGAGTTTGCAAAAAATGGTTGCGCCCAAATAAGAGATATAAATGGTTTATCAAAACAGTATTCTAATGAAAAGTTTGAAAGTAAGGTTGCTGAATTTTCGTTAATTAATGCAGATGAAAAATTATCAAATAGAATGAAATGTGATATTGGCACAAAGATATATTATATTAAAAGAGTAAGATATTTAAATGGAGATCCAATTGAAATAGAGGAATCTTACTATAATAAAGATATTATTCCTTATTTGAATGAAGAAATATGTAGTAAGTCTATATTTGATTACATTACAAATGATTTAAAATTAAAAATAGGATTTGCGGATAGAATAATAACTTCTGAAAAATTAACTGAAGAAGAAGCAAGTTTTTTGAACTTGGAAAAAGATGATCCAGCTTTAGTTTTAAATAATACTATATTTTTAAGTAGTGGAATAGTATTTGATATTTCTGTAGAGAAATTTAACTATAAAAATATGAAATTGATAAGCTTGACTAGTATTAACTAAATAATTTAATGTTATATGTTTTACTAGTAAATTTATATAGATATTACAAATAAGTGTCTATAATTATTATCTTAATTGAATAATTGGTTTGATGGGGGGGAAAAGTAGATTTATTATATAAAATATATATTTAAAATTATAATAAATCAAGTATTTAAATAAGCTTAAATTAATATAGAAATCATATTTAGTTGTATGAATTAGTGATTTATATAGTTAATAATTTCAATTATCTTGGGTGAATAAAAAAGCTTGCACTTTATATTATATAAAGGGTAGGCTTTTTTGTGTTATAAGTTTGATGAATAGAAAAGATGTCAAATAAAAGTTAGGAATCAATAAAACCTATTTTTAACTATATATTGATAAAAGTGAAATCATGTCGCTTATTTTCACAATTGAATAAACTTTGTTATAATATTAAGGTATGAGAAATTTAATAAAATAGCGAGGAGATGATCCCAAATGATAAAACTTATTGCATCAGATATGGATGGGACACTGTTGAATACAAAACATAAAATAGATAAAGAGACCGTATCTGCTATTAAGCGCGCTGAGAAGGCAGGAATTATATTTGCAATTTCAACAGGAAGGGAATATGATACTGTTAAACCTCTTTTGATGGAAAATAATATAAGATGTCAATGTGTACTTATGAATGGGGCAGAGTATAGAGATGAGGATGGAAATATTCTAGAAGAGATAAATATAGAGCTAGAAACTGCAACTAAAATTATAAATATACTTCAAAGAGAAAAAGTATCTGCAAGAATATTTACTAATAAAGGAATATATACTACAGACACTAAAGAGGAAGCTTTAAAGGAAATGGCATATAGAACGTTATCCTTTAATCCAGAGCTTACTCCAGAAGAAGCTTTGGAACTTGCCAAAGTTCAACCATATTTTGTTCAACTTAATTATATTTCTGATTTGGATAAATTTTTAAGCAGTGGTATAGAAATTAGAAAGTTTGTAGCTTTCCATAAAGATATAGAGCTTATAAATAAAATGAAAAAAGTTATTGGAGAATTGAAAGGAATTGCTGTTTCATCTTCATTCAGGGATAATATAGAGATTACGGATATAACTGCTCAAAAGGGCATTATACTTGCAAAAGTAGCTGAAAAAATGGGATTTGAAAGAGATGAAGTTTTGGTGCTAGGAGATAGTTTTAACGATTATTCTATGTTTACAGAATTCAAAGAATCAGTTGCTATGGGAAATGCTATTCCTGAAATAAAAGAAATAGCAAAATATATAACTGATACAAATGACAATTTAGGAGTAGCAAAAGCAATATATAGAGTTTTAGAAGAACAGAAATAAAAAGAAATTATATGATTGCGCTTTAACGTCTAAGTAAAGCAGTTTTATCATGGCGTTATGCCAATGGCACAGATATGATCTTTTTATATTGAAGCCAAAGAATTTTTACATTCTAATTCTTTGGCTTGAAATAAGTATTGATATCTAAAAGGCCAAAATTCATTATTTGTTTTTTAATGTATACTTTGATATTTCAGTTTTTATTATCTGAGATTGAGAAGCTAATTCTTCTGTAGATGCTGCTAGTTCTTCTGCTGTTGCAGAATTAGTTTGAACTACTTGAGAAATTTGATCAACCTTACTGGTCATTTCGGTTATAGCTTCAGTTTGGTCTTCAGAGGCTACAGCTATTTCTTTCACTAAATTAGTAGTATCATCGACATTTTTAACTATTATATCTAATGCAGCAGCAGTCTCTGTAGCCAGCTTTTCTCCATTAGCTACTACATGCAATGAATTTTTTATAATCTTAGAAGTATTGTTTACGGCTTCGGCAGATTGTTCAGCAAGATTTCTGACTTCGTCTGCAACTACAGCAAAACCTTTTCCAGCTTCACCGGCTCTAGCTGCTTCAATAGCAGCGTTTAATGCTAAAAGATTAGTTTGAGAAGCAATTTCTTCTATTGCTTTTATAATTTCAGCAATTTGTTTTGAGCAGATAGTTATTTCTTTCATAGATTCCATCAATATTTGCATCTTTTCGTTTCCTTCTTCTACAATATGTTTTACATTAATGGAAAAACTTTTAGCTTTATCTGCATTGTTAGTAGTATTATTAACCTTTTGCAGTATTTTCTTAAAACTAGTAAAGAGCTCTTCAACAGCACCAGCCTGGTTAATAGAGCCTTCAGAGAGTATTTGGGTAGTTGAAGATAATTGCTCAGAACCATTAGAAATTGATGAGATTGATTGATCCATATTCTGAAATATAATATTTAAAGAATCGATAATATTTTTTATTGATTTTTGTATAGGATTAAAATCGCCTATATATGCTATTGAAGTATCTAAATGTATATCTAAATCTCCATCTGCTAATCTTTCCAAAGTGCTTGTTATATCATTAATATAAGAAAGTAACATTCCGATAGAATTAGTTAAATCGCGGGACATTTCACCCATTTCATCTTTTGCATTATATTCAGTATTTATCTTAAGATTTCCATGAGCTAGGTTTTTTGCAATATCCTTAATATGATTAATCCCTTCAAGTAATACATCATTCAATACCCTAATTAACAATAATGATATCACAATTAATATTATCATAATAAACGTAATAGAAATTAGTGATATATTTCTATAAGTATTTGAATTAGTAACAAAGGAATTAGCATCTTCTTGGGATGACTTAAAAAGCTTAAGTATACATTCTTCAGACTCTTTAATTTGTGAAGAGTAAGCATCTTGGCTGACTTTCATTACAGACTGATTGGTTTTTGATTTTAATAAGTCACTTAATTTTTCTCTCTTATCATCTAAACCCTTTACATTTGATAAAAATTCATTTAATAAAGATGGATCTCCCTTATGTATTTCTTTTAAAATTTCTATATTTTTCGAAAGAGCTATAGATTCTGTATCAGCTTGCTCTAGATAAAAGTTCTTTATTCCTGGATCTGTTTCTGTGATTGATCTGAACATGTCCATTTTTATTGTTTGTAAGTTTACTCTAATATTAGAAATAGTCTCAGAAACTTTATATGGTCCATTATATAGCGAATTTGTTTGCGATGAAATAAACAATATTATGCATATCACAGCTACCATAAGGAAAGAAGTAAGTCCTAAAATTGTTGAAAAAGTTATTTTGAATTTTGTATTAATAGGATAGTTACTAATAACTTTTTTTAATTTATTATACATATAAATTCTCCTTTAATAAAAATGACATTAAAAATATAAGCGCAAGGTATTTGATAAGTCTAAGCATAAAGTTAATAAGCATTAATTTTAAAATATGTATAAATATTGAAATGTATTTGCATAGATTACAAAAAACATTCTAAAAGTTGTATTTTAAAATAAATTTAGTAATGCATAAATTCAAGCAACCTTATCGTATTGAGTATACTCAGCGTGATGAATATCTTTTGAGGTTAATATACTTTAATAAGAAATTTTAATTTTGGGACTGAGCATGTTTTTTAATAATATCAACTTTATAAATAGATAGCGTCGCCATTGTAGATAGGGATTTTCCTTGATTTATTTCAATGATTGTATGGTAACGTATTTCATTTAGAATAGTATCTATTAGGCGACTTAGGTCAGAAAGCAATCTTTAAGACAAAGTTGGATTAGCATACAATCATGGAAAATAAAGTGTTTATTTTTTAGTGCTCTTTATAATATTTGTATAATCCATAGTGGTTATATTTTAGGCGAATTTTTATTTAATAATTAAATCATAAAACATAATTACCCACTATGGATGTTTATTGGTTAAGTACCTTTTTATATTAGTGCATTATAATATCAGAATTTATAATGTAGAGAATTTATAAATGGTTTTATCTTTATATACTTCTCCAGCTCTAAGTATTGGAGATTTAAATTTACTACAGTTTATAGAGTTAGGAAAATATTGAGTTTCTAAACAAAATCCATTTCTACGATTATAAACAGATTTATTTTTACCTACATCTGAACCATCAAGAAAGTTCCCACTGTAAAATTGAATTCCAGGAGTGGTTGTATAAACATCCAATACTATTCCAGAATTTTCATCAATAGCTTGAGCAGCTTTTGAGCTATCACATCCATCGGTATTTAGTACCCAGTTATGATCGTATCCTTTTCCAAAATCAATTTGTTCATAATCACTAGTTATATTTTTGCCGATAGGAGTTAATGATCTAAAGTCCATAGGAGTTCCGGCTACCTCTTTTATTTCGCCTGTAGGAATTGAATATTTATCGTTTACTGTAAACTTATCTGCATTTATCATCAATTTTTGATTAAGAACGTCACCAGATGAATGACCGGATAAATTAAAATAAGCATGATTTGTAAGATTTACGACTGTATCTTTATCAGAAGTTGCACTATAATTTATCTCTAGAGCATTATCTTCAGTAAGGACATAAGTAACTTTAACATTAAGGTTACCAGGATATCCTTCTTCACCGTCTGGGCTAAAATAAGAAAGTTCTAATGTATTAGGAGAATCTTCAACTATTTTTGAATCCCATACTACTTTATCAAAGCCTTTTAAGCCGCCGTGTAAATGATTTTCTCCATCATTCTGAGCTAAAGTGTATTCTTGATCATTAAGGATGAACTTTCCATATTGAATTCTATTTCCAAAACGTCCTATTAAGGCACCGAAAAATTTATCTCCTTTTAAATAACCATCTAAATTATCATATCCTAGCGTTACATCAATTAATTTACCATCCTTATTCGGAACTAGAGATGAAACTATTGTACCACCGTAAGTAGAAATCTCAACTTTCATTTTGTTAGAGTTTGTTAAAGTATAAATATAAACATCTTTTCCATCAGGCATTGTTCCGAAAACATTTTTTTCTATTGCCATGATAACACCTCCGTATTTAATAAATTACTACATATTTTTTAGTATACATTTACATAATTAAAGATATCGGTTTCATGTATGTACAAGTATATTATATTACATTAAAATTGTACATACAATTATTTCTAGAAATTATTTTGGAAATATATTAAAATAATATAAATATATGCTTAATAATTACATTAATGGAGTATTAAAACAATAAAAATTAATATAGTAACAAAATAAAAAATATATCTTGCAATTAATTTCCTATATTTTAATATTAATTCAACCTTAGCTCAAGAATATTAAATATAAATTTATTATTGTAATATATATTATAAATGGAGGAATTATGTGGAAACTAGTTATCGCTGATGACGAGCCTAAAATTAGAAGGGGTATTGAGAATATTTTAAATTGGAGTGAGTTCGGTATTGAGATAGTAGGGCAAGCAGAGGATGGAGAAATTGCATTAGAAATTATTAAAGAAAACAGACCTGATATTATATTATTGGATATAAATATGCCATTCTTAAACGGTTTAGACCTATTGCAAAAGCTAAAAGAGATTGGCAATAATGGGATTGTTATTATAATAAGTGGATATGATGATTTTTCATACGCTCAAAAAGCATTGCAGTTCAATGTTTTCGATTACATTCTAAAACCTGTGAGTAAAAAGAACATAGAGGAGATAGTAATTAAAGTAACCAAAAAACTTATTGAAAGGGGAAAAGAAAACAATTACTTAGAATGGGTAAAAAGACAATTAGCTGAAAATAAGGAAGTATTACAAAAAACTTTTTTTAGCGAATGGTTTAACAATAAATTAAGTGATGAACAAGTTTTAAAGGAGATGAGTTTTTTTGATATCGAGTTTGGAAGAAATATTGGAATTATGGTTATAAAGATTGTAGAAAAACTTAATGTTGAAGTAAGTGTTAGGAATTGGAGTGTTGAATTATTAGAGTTTGCAATAGCTAATATTTTAAATGATGGATTTAAAGATTTAGAGTTAAAGTATATTTTTAATGATGATAAGAAAAATATAATACTAGTAAGCAAAATAAATGATATGGGGTGGTGGATTTCTATTGCAAAAAAAATACAGAAAGAGATATATAAATATTTAAAGTGTAATGTATTAATTGAGCAGGCAAGTGTTTTTAATGATGTATTTAAGATAAAAGATGAATATATGAAGATAATGAATAGGGTTAATGAAAAAAAGAAGTGCAGTTCTATGGTTTTACTAGCAATCAAGTATATAGAAGATAACTATTATTCAAATGAGTTAAATATAAATTATATATCAAATAAATTAGAAGTAACATCCTCATATTTAAGTAAATTATTAAAAAAAGAAACTGGATTATCATTTATTGATTACCTTACTAAAATAAGAATAGAAAAAGCGATGTATATCATGGAGGATCCAGCTGTTAAAATTTATGATGTGGCAGAACTAGTCGGCTATAGTAATCAACATTATTTTTGTAGAGCTTTTAAAAAAGTAGTTGGAGTTTCACCAACGGAATATAAGAGGGGAAAATAGAGTGAATAATAAAAGAAAAATTATTTATTTATCTATAATTATAGTTTGTATATCTGGACTAATAATTTTTGCAATCTATTTATATAGGACAAACTCTCAGAAAAAGGATACATTTATAATCGGTATGTCTCAAGCAAACCTATATGAACCATGGAGAATAAGTATGAATAAAGAAATACAGGAAGAAGCTAAGAAACATAGCAATATAAAAATAATTTTTAAGGATGCAGGTGGAGATGTTGAAAAACAAAAAGAGGATATAGAAGATTTGATGAACTTTGGCGCAGATTTACTGATTGTTTCAATTAATAACTCCAAAGAACTAACACCAACTGTAAGAAAAGCGTATGAATCTTTACCGGTTATATTATTGGATAGAGCTGTTGATGGATATGATTATACTTTATATATAGGGGCTGATACAAGATCTATAGGAGTGCAGGCAGGAGAGTTAATTGCTAATTTAGCTGGTAATAACAAGGCTAATGTTATAGAGGTCCAAGGAATATTAGATTCAAGTACAGATAAAGAAATAACTGATGGATTTAAAGAAGCGATTAGTAATTATAAAAATATTGCTATAGATAGAACCATTGTAGGGAATTGGCAGAAGAATGAAACAGAAGATAAATTAGAAGAAATATTGAAAGATGATAAGGACGTTAATATAATTTTTGCCCATAGTGATTATATGGCACTTGGGGCATATTACGCTACCGTAAGTACTAATTCAAAAAATATTAAAATAATTGGTGTTGATGGCTTAGAAGGACCTCAAGGAGGTATAGACCTTGTTAGAAATGGCATATTGCAAGGAACATTTACATGCAAGACTGGAGGAAAAGAAGCAGTAGATTATGCAATAAAAATATTGAATAAGAAAGATGATATTCCTAAAAAAGTATTACTAAAGTGCAATAAAATAACTAAAGATATTTTAAGTAATTAAATATATGGATTTCCATATTCCGTAAAAGTATACAAAAGTGCTGATTAATGCAAATACAATTTGTAAGTATAAATATATAATTAATTCATGAAAACGAAATCATGAATATAGGGGGAATTAATTATGAAGTTAAAAAAGATGATGGCATTAATGGCGAGTGCTGTATTGTGTATTGGCATGCTTTCAGGCTGCGGTGGATCTGGAGCTGGTGGAGGCGATTCAGCAAAGACATCAGCAGCGAATTCATCTAGCAAAAAAATAATTGGATTTGCACAGGTTGGTGCAGAAAGTGGTTGGAGAACAGCGGAAACTGACTCTATAAAATCAATTCCAACATTAGATCCTAACTTTGACTTGAAATTTTCTGATGGACAACAAAAACAAGAAAATCAAATAAAAGCCATAAGATCATTTATTGCACAAAAGGTAGATTTAATTGCTTTAGATCCAGTTGTTGAAACTGGATGGGATACAGTTCTTAAAGAGGCTAAGGATGCAAAAATTCCAGTAGTAATTGTTGATAGAAAAGTTACAGTTTCAGATGATTCACTTTATAAATGTTTCTTAGGTTCAGACATGGTTGCAGAGGGGAAAAAGGCTGCACAAATACTAATAGATCAATTCGGTAAAGACGCAACACTTAATATAGCAGAGCTTCAAGGAACAGTGGGGTCTACTGCAATGGTTGGAAGACAACAAGGGTTTAATGATGCAATAAAAGATTGTCCTAATTATAAGATAATAAAATCACAAACTGGAGATTTTACTCGTGCAAAAGGTAAAGAAGTTATGGAAGCATTTCTAAAATCAGATGGTGATAAAATAAATGTACTATGGTCTCATAATGATGATATGGCAATGGGAGCTATTCAAGCTATAGAGGAATATGGAAAGAAACCAGGAAAAGATATATTTATAGTTTCAGTTGATGGTATTAAAGATATATTCCAAGCAATGGTTGATGGTAAAGCTAATGCAACTGTTGAATGTAATCCGCTACTTGGACCTCAATTACTTGAAGTTGCTAAAAACATATTAGATGGTAAAGAAGTCGAAAGAACTATAAACTCAAAAGAAAGTCAATTCTTACAAAAAGATGCTGGAGCAGAATTACCAAACAGAAAATATTAATGATAATATGCATAAGAGCTGGAATTCAATCCATGCTCTTATGTTAAAAAAGATGTAGTACGTACATGTTTGTAATTGTGTTAAAACAAGAGGAGTGATATAAGTGAGTGATTCTAATATAGTTTTAGAGATGAAAAATATTAGCAAGTTCTTTCCGGGTGTTAGAGCACTTTCAAATGTTGATTTTACACTAAGAAAAGGTGAAATCCATACGCTAATGGGAGAAAATGGTGCTGGAAAATCGACATTGATAAAGGTTCTTACAGGTGTTTATAAGATAGATGAAGGAACAATTATATTGAGGGGAAAAGAAATAAAAATATCATCTACTCAGGAAGCTCAGAGTCATGGAATTAGTACTGTTTATCAAGAAGTAAATCTATGTCCAAATCTATCGGTTGCAGAAAACATATATATTGGACGTGAACCTAAGAAAAATGGAAGCATAGATTGGAAGAAAATGAATAGAAATGCAGAAAAATTATTAGAAGAAAGGCTTAATTTAAAGATAGATGTAAAAAAAGCCTTAAATAATTATTCGGTTGCAGTACAGCAAATGGTAGCAATTGCACGTGCTGTAGATATATCTCAAGGTATATTAATCTTAGATGAACCAACATCAAGTTTAGATGATAAGGAAGTAAAGCAATTATTTAAAATTATGAAAAAATTTAAAGAAGAAGGTATGTCAATAATATTTGTTACTCACTTTTTAGATCAAGTATATGAGGTTTCGGACAAACTTACAGTGCTTAGAAATGGTGAGTTGGTTGGGACATATGATGCAGACAAACTTTCTAGGATAGAATTAGTTTCTAAAATGATTGGTAAAGACTATAGCGAGATAGAAAAAAGTACAAGAACAAAGAAAGTAGTTAATGATGAACAGAGAGAGAATTTAATATCAACAAATAATTTTGGAAGGTCTGGAACTATAAATCCATTTAATATAGAAATCAAGAAGGGTGAAATTCTTGGATTTGCAGGGCTTCTTGGGTCTGGTAGAAGCGAATGTGCGCGAACAATATTTGGGATAGATAAATCTACTAGTGGAAATATAACTATAAATGGAAAAAACTATTCGTATATTTATCCTCAAAAAGCAATAGAGGAAGGTTTGGGTTTTTGCCCAGAGGACAGAAAAGTTGAAGGAATAGTTGGCGATCTAACAATAAGAGAAAATATAATATTAGCATTGCAAGCTAATAGAGGAATATTTAAATATTTGCCGATGAAAAAACAACAAGAAATTTCACAAAAATATATAGATTTACTTAGAATCAAAACTCCAAGTATGGAGCAAAAAATAAGTAACTTAAGTGGTGGTAACCAACAAAAGGTAATATTAGCAAGATGGCTCGCAACAGAACCGCAATTATTAATTTTAGATGAACCAACAAGGGGAATTGATATAGGAGCAAAAGGTGAAATAACAGAATTAATATTAGCATTAGCTAAGCAAGGAATGACAATTTTGTTTATTTCGTCAGAGCTACCAGAAGTAGTTAAATGTTGTGACAGAGTAATTGTTCTTAGAGATAGAAATATTATCGGAGAACTAGTTGGAAATGAAATAGAGGAATCTAATATCATGAAAACTATAGCAGGAGGTGCTAGATAATATGGAAAATAATAAGAAACAAACTTTTTTCCTTAAAATTTATAATGCTAAAATATTTTGGCCATTAACAAGCTTAATAATATTACTTTTGTTTAATTTTATAATGACACCAAGTTTCTTAAGCATAAGTATGAAAGACGGGCATTTATTTGGAAATACTATAGATATACTAAACCGTGCAGCTCCATTAATATTGATATCTTTAGGAATGACTCTCGTAATTGCAACTCAAGGAATTGATATTTCCGTTGGATCAATAATTGCAATAAGTGCAGCTCTTTCTGCAACTGTAATAGTTGATGGAGGTTCAGTTCCATTAGCAGTAGCAATAGGAATAATTAGTGGACTTGTATGTGGAATATGGAATGGGTTTTTAGTTTCGTATATAGGAGTACAACCAATGGTTGGAACATTAATTTTATATATTGTTGGTAGAGGAGTTGCTCAACTTATAACAGGAGGACAAATATTAACTTTTACTAATAAGGATTTCATATTTATAGGGACAGGCTACATATTGCTTCCTATAGCAATATTTATAGCTATTGCGGTAGCATTAATTATGTATTTTTTAATAAGGAGAACTGCTCTAGGATTATTTATTGAGTCTATAGGAGTTAACAATAATTCATGTAAATTCGCAGGAATTCAATCTAGGAAAGTTGTATTTTCACTTTATGTTATATGTGGAATGTTAGCAGGAATAGCAGGAATAATTTTATGCGCTAATATAAAAAGTGCTGATGCTAATAATGTTGGTTTGTGGTTAGAATTGGATGCAATCCTTGCAACAGTTATAGGTGGGACGTCTATGGCAGGAGGACGGTTTTATCTTTCAGGGACAGTTGTAGGGGCATTGTTCATACAAACATTAACTACAACAATTTATAGCTTAGGTGTTGCACCTGAAATTACACTAGTTGTTAAAGCTATAGTAGTTATAGTTGTATGTATAATTCAATCTCCTGAATTTAGAAAAATTCTTAAGATAAAGAAAAATACAAAAATCAATCTAAAAGATAAAGAGGTGATTAAAGCATGAATAAGCTAATAGGAAAGAAGAACGCATTTAAGATAAACAAAGATTATATTGCAATTTATGCTACAATCGCATTATTTATAGGATTGTTTCTAATAGGATCAGTATTATATAAAAGTTTTTTATCAGCACAAGTATTTACTAACTTGTTCATTGATAATGCATATTTAATAGTGGTGGCAATTGGGGAAGCAGTTGCAATATTAACTGGTGGAATAGATCTTTCAGTTGGATCAATGATAGCTTTTGTAAGTATGATTACAGCAAGTTTATTGCAAAAAGGAGTAAATCCTTTTTTAGTAATGCTAATAGTTCTTATTGTTGGAATTATTTTTGGAACAGTTCAGGGTATCTTGATTCAAAAGTTTAAACTACATCCTTGGATAGTTACACTTGCAGGAATGTTCTTTGCAAGAGGAGCTAGTTATATTATAAGCATTGATACAATTATAATTGATAATCCAGTTTTTACAGAAATCTCATCATATAGAATATCAATATTACCAGATGCCTTTATATCAATTAATGTTATCGTTAGCCTGATAGTTGTCGCTGCTGCATTTTATATGATGAAGTTTACAAGGTTCGGAAGAACTGTGTATGCAATTGGTGGAAATGAAAATTCAGCTAAATTAATGGGATTACCAGTGGAAAGAACAAAAATACTTGTATATACATTTTCGGGTTTCTGTTCATCTTTAGGTGGTTTATTGTTTACAATATATACTCTTTCAGGTTATGGTCTTCATTGTAATGGAATGGAAATGGATGCTATAGCAGCATGTGTAATCGGAGGTATATTATTAACAGGTGGATATGGTAATATAATTGGACCATTATTTGGTGTATTAACTACAGGAATTATTCAAAGTCTTATAATGTTTGATGGAACACTAAATTCATGGTGGACTAAAATAGCGGTTGGAATGTTATTGTTCATATTTATTGTATTGCAGAGAATTATTGTAATTAGAGATGAAAAGCGAAAAAATGTCTCATCTTCTTAATCAAACTAAATAATATAATATGGATTAATATAATAAAATGAGCATTTGTATGATCTTTTAAAATAAGAAAGCACAAATGTTCATTTTATTTTTGAACTAATGTAATATATTTAAATAAATATATATGCCAAGTATTGGTAGTTTGGGCTATAATTTAATATATAGGCTTGTTAATTATAAGTATAGTTAATAATAAAACTTGAAATATAGATGTGCTAATTTGTGGATGATAGATATGATTTATACAAATGTTTTGGAGGTATAGGGTGAATAGTTTAAAAACATATTTTATGAATAAGAGCATAGGGGATAAACTCATATTTTATTTTTTTGGAGTAATCCTCATTGTTACTATTACTATTACTACTTTGGGAAATTTACTATATAAAGATTCAATTAACTTTTCACAAAATGAAAACACTAATCAAATAATAAAACAAATAAATAGCAATATTGAATCTTATGTTAATAATACTGAAAACATTATAAATTATATGTCAATCGATCCTAGAATAATAAAATTCCTTAATGATAATAAATCTGAAGATACTGATATTGAAGACGAAGCGTATAAATCTATTTATAACTTTGTTAAATTCAATCCGGAAATAGCTGGAATAATGGTGGTAAACACTAATGGTGGTTATATAAGTGATGTAATGAACAGAGTATCAAGAGATCCTTTATATAATGAAGAATGGTATACAAAGGCTTATAATAAGCCTGAAACTATACACCTATTTACTAAACCAATAGGTAGGAACATTGATAATATTTTTCGCTATTCTGCTGATGAAGTCTTCTCCATGTCTAAAGCTGTTGTGGATTCATCTACTAACCAAATAAAAGGTGTAATACTTATTGATATAAAATTAGATGCAATCAAGAAAATTATTGAGAATTCAAGACCAGGAACTGCGGGTTTTATTTATATTATGGATATGAACAAAGAGATTGTTTATACTCCTGTTAATAATATAGTATATAGAATTAAAAATGAATGGATAGAGAATATTAACAACGATATAATAATAAAAAATATTAATGGAGAGAATTATCAATTGACAAAGATTGATTCAAAATATACAGGATGGGAAACAATTGGAGTATTTCCTGAAAGTGAGAGTTTACGAGTTATTAAATATATAAGATATTATTCTTTTGTAGTAGCTATTTTGGCATTAATAATAGCTGAAATTTTAGTTATAATCTTCACAAGATCTATTGTAAATCCAATTCAAAAATTAAAAAGGTTAATGAGAAAAGCTCAAGAAGGAGATTTAACAGTATCATTCAATGCTAAGTATAATGATGAAATAGGGGAACTTGGCGGCTCTTTTAATACCATGGTAAAAGAAATAAATAATCTTATAAAATTAGTACAAATTGAAGAAAAAAATAAAAGGCTGGCTGAAATGAATGTTTTACAGGCTCAAATCAAGCCGCATTTTATGTATAACACTTTAGATACGATAAGGTGGATGGCAGAAGAACATAATGAAGAAGATATAGTGGAGATAATAGAAGCCTTTACTAACTTGCTTAGAATAAGCTTAAGCAAAGGAAAAGAAATAATAAGTGTCAAAGAAGAACTTAGTCATGTACAAAGCTACTTAATTATTCAGAAAATAAGATATGAAGACAAGCTTGATTACGAAATTCAATTTGATAAAGAAATACTTAATTATAAGTTAATAAAATTAATATTACAGCCCCTTGTTGAAAATGCAATTTACCATGGAATAAAAGAAAAGCGTGGCAATGGAAAGATTTTAATTACAGGAAAAATTGAAGATAATTTATTATGTTTTACTGTAGCTGATAATGGAAAAGGTATGGATGAAGAAACATTAAATAAAATAAATAATATGCTTAATAATAACGATGGAAATAAGAATCAGATTGGATATGGAATTTTTAATGTAAATGAAAGAATAAAGATTATACATGGAAGTGAGTATGGGTTAGTCTACAGAAGTATTATTGGAGAGGGGACAATTGTTGAGCTTAGACATCCAATAATTGAGCCAGAATAATATTAGATCAAAATGAAAATAGGTAAAATCCGAATATCGGATTTTACCTATTTATATTTTATCAAATAAGGGGAGTGGTAAATATTAGGATTGTAGAGAGTCTATTATTTCTTTCTGGAAGGTTAATGAAATATATTCTAAAATCATCAATCAATATTTACCACTTTTATATAAATAAGATTTATAGCACTATTAATTAGAATTTCCAAGCGGCACTAGAAAACTTTAGTTCGTTTTTGAATGTTGAAAGTTTAGTGTCATTATTAATTACTACACATTCAACTCCAACCATATCAGCCCAATCTAATAATTGTTCTTCATCAACATAGAATGAGAAGCTAGTATGGTGAGCACCACCAGCCATAATCCATGCTTTAGCACCTTCTTTTAATGATGGTTGTGGTTTCCAAAGAACGCTTGCTACTGGTAAGTTAGGCATATCTTCAGTTACTTCAACACAATCAACACTATTAACAATTAAACGGAATCTGTTACCCATATCAATTAATGAAGCAGCAACAGCTGGACCAGAAGCACCTTTAAATACTAAACGAGCTGGATCTTCTTTGCCTCCAATTCCAAGTGGGTGTACTTCAATAACTGGCTTAGTTGCAGCAAGTGTTGGACATATTTCAAGCATGTGTGCACCAAGAATCAATCCATTTTCTGAATCCATGTTATAAGTGTAATCTTCCATCAATCCTGTACCTTTTCCACCAGCCATGATTTTCATAGCTCTAAGAAGTGCAGCAGTCTTCCAATCTCCTTCAGCACCAAAGCCATAACCTTCAGCCATTAGATGTTGAACAGCAAGACCAGGAAGTTGCTTCATTCCGTGAAGTGCTTCGAAGTTAGTTGTGAAAGCTGTATATCCTCTTGCATCCAAGAAAGTTCTTAAACCAATTTCAATTTTAGCTTGTTCACGGATAGAGTCCATAGAAGCTTTAGGATCTATATCATATAATTTAGAGTACTCAGCCATAAGTTCATCTATTTGATTTTCTGTAACTGTATCCATTGATTTAACTAGGTCACCAACTCCATAGTAATCAACTATCCAACCAAATTTAATTTGAGCTTCTATTCTATCACCATCAGTAACGGCTACATTTCTCATGTTATCTCCGAAACGAGCAACCTTAATACTGTGTCCTTCAGTAAATGCAACAGCAGGAGCCATCCATTTAGCTATATCAGCAGAAACAGAGGCATCTGTCCAGTGACCAACTACTATTTTACGAGCTATGTCAAGTCTAGCTCCAATATATCCAAATTCTCTATCTCCATGAGCTGCTTGGTTTAAGTTCATGAAGTCCATATCAATTGTTCCCCAAGGAATTTCTTTATTAAATTGAGTATGGAGATGAAGTAATGGTTTTCTTAGTTCAGTTAAACCATGAATCCACATTTTAGCTGGTGAGAATGTATGCATCCAAGTAATTATACCAGCACAGTTTTCATCGTTATTAGCATCGTTGCATACTTTTCTAATTGAAGGAGAATCAGTAGCAACTGTTTTAAAGACTATTTTATAAGGTAAATCCTTTTTGTTTAATTCATCAACTATTATCTTTGAATTATCAGATACTTGCTCTATTACTTCAGGACCATATAGATGTTGACTTCCTGTAATAAACCAAAATTCATAATTTTTTACTTTTAACATTTAACATTCCTCCTAATATATAAAGTGAAACTTTTTAAGTGGAATTTTAACTCCACCTTGAATTTATACCCTTAAGGGGCACCTAGTCCAGGAGCTTGCGGCCGTTATCTCTCACTTAAGAAGATGGAGTACTACGGATGCTAGCTATTGGATAAATAAAAATGCTTATCTAAATTTAGTATACCTTTTCATGAGTACAAACAAGTTTTTGATGTATGTACAAGCTTATTATAATACAATAATGTTGTACATACAAGATGTAAAATGAAAAAAATAAAAAATATTAACTTTCCAGATAAACATTATTATGGTTTAAATTAGGTAAAAACAGCCTTGCAGTGAAATTTATATTTGAGATTACGATAAAAATTATTAAAGTAGATGATGTATGGTTAACCTTTGTGTTTAAATAAATTTTAGAAAAAACTATTGATATATATAGGGAATAGAGATATAATCAAATCATCAAGTGCGTACAACTTTTTAAAATATACTTTTAAAGAAATCGATTTATATTTTAAGAAGTTATTGCATAGTTATTTGATGAAAGTAGTTGAAAAAGATGAAAGAAGCTGAAACAAAGCACGAATTAATAGAAAATTACTATATCAGCCTAATAGAAGAAAACAAGGTTTCAGCAGGAGACCAATTACCTTCCGAAAATGAAATAGCCAACTTATTTAATGTAAGTAGGCACACTGTAAGACAAGCTCTTACTTATTTAGTACAAGAAGGCTGGATATATAAAGAAAGAGGAAAAGGAAGCTTTTACTCTAACAAAAAAACTAATGAAGTTAAAAAAAATGTTGCTGTTCTTACAACTTATATATCAGATTATATTTTTCCTAAAATTATATCAGGTATAGAGGAAGAATTAAGACGCAAGGGATATAATTTATTATTATTTAATAGTAACAACGACATTGAGAATGAAAGAAGATGTTTTGAGGATATCATAAACCAAGATATATCAGGACTAATAGTTGAACCAGCACAAAGTACAATAAATAACCTGCATCATGATAGCATTAAAAAGTTAGAAAAGAACAATATAAAATATATTGCAATAAATGCTAATTGTGATGAAGAAAATTCTGCATATATTGTAGTAGATGATGAACAGGGAGGGTACAAGCTTACTAATTATTTATTAGAACTTGGTCATAGAAACATAGCTGCATTATTTAAAGCAGATGATTTACAAGGTGAAAAGAGAAGAAGGGGTTACATAAAGGCCCTAAACGAATATGACTTGAGTTTTAACAAAAGTATAGTAGGAGAATATATAACTGATAATCAAGAGATGTATATAGACCAATTTATAAAGAAGATTTTAAATCTTGAAGAAAAGCCAACTGCAATTGTTTGCTATAATGATAAGGTTGCTTTGAAGGTAATAGATAATTGTAGAAAAGAAAATATAGAGATACCAAAAGATTTATCAATAGTAAGTTTCGATGACTCTAGTTTAGCAGTTTCATCAGGTGTTAAACTTACAACAATAAAGCATCCGAAAGAAGAAATGGGAATAAGAGCAGCCAAATGCATTATAGATATGATTGAGGGAAGAATAGATAAGCCTCAATACACATACAGTGCTGAACTTATTGTTAGAGATTCTTGTTCTAGAGTTTAAATTTTATCTTTGCTTTAGATGACTTGATTTTGGGTTACTGGAGCAAAGATAAACTTTAATGATATATATTAGATATTATTTTTTTATGTACGCTTGTACGTACATACATACAACAAGCAGATAGGGGTGTTTAAATGTTAGAGAAATTAAAGGAAAAAGTTTATGAAGCTAATATGGAACTTCAAAGAAAAGGTCTTGTAATCTACACTTGGGGAAATGTTAGTGAAATCGATAGAGAAACTGGATTAGTAGTTATAAAACCAAGTGGTGTTGATTATGATACTATGAAAGCAGAAGATATGGTAGTTGTAGACTTAGAAGGAAATGTTGTAGAAGGAAAGTATAAACCTTCAACAGATACTCCAACTCACTTAGTTATGTATAAAACTTATCCGAGTGTTGGAGGCGTTGTTCATACTCATTCAGATTGGGCAACAACTTTTGCTCAGGCAGGAATGAGTATACCAGCTTTTGGGACAACACATGCAGATTATTTTTATGGGGATATTCCTTGTACTCGGGATCTAACAGATGAAGAAATTAGTGGAGAATATGAAAAAGAAACAGGAAATGTAATAGTTGAAACTATTGGAGATAAAAATCCATTAGAAGTTCCAGCTATTGTAGTTAAAAACCATGGTCCTTTCGCTTGGGGAAAAGATGCTAATTCAGCAGTTTACAATGCAGTAGTATTAGATAAAGTTGCTGAAATGGCATATAAGACAATGACTTTAAACAAAGATGTAAAGGGTGTCAAACAGCACCTTTTAGATAAACATTATCTTAGAAAACATGGTGCGAATGCATATTATGGACAATAAGATATCATAGTATAAACCAACATATTTTTAAGGAGAATTTTTAATCAGCAATTGGAACTCCTTTGTAAATTCTCCTTAATAAGTATGAATTAAAAAGTGACGTATAAAATTGAAGTTAAAAAAGAAAATGTCTAAATTTAATATTATGAAACATAAATATTAAATGGAAGGTAAATATGCAAATAATAGTTTGTTGCTAAATAACAAACAAAATATATAAAGAGGAGATGTTAGGAAAATGAGATTTTTTTTAGACACAGCAAATGTGGAACACATTAAAGAAGCAAATGAAATGGGAGTAATATGTGGTGTAACAACAAATCCATCATTAATAGCAAAAGAAGGAAGAGACTTCAATGAAGTAATAAAAGAAATTACAGAAATAGTTGATGGACCAATAAGTGGAGAAGTTGTAAGTGAAGATGCTGAAGGAATGATAAAAGAAGGAAGAGAAATTGCAGCAATTCATAAGAATATGATAGTAAAGATTCCAATGACAGCTGAAGGATTAAAGGCAACTAAAGTATTAGCTAGTGAAGGAATTAAAACAAATGTAACATTAATATTCTCAGCAACACAAGCTTTACTTGCAGCAAATGCAGGAGCAACATATGTAAGCCCATTCCTTGGAAGAGTAGATGACATCTCAATGATAGGTATGGATTTAGTTAGAGATATAGCAGAAATATTTGCAGTTCATGGAATAGAAACAGAAATAATAGCAGCAAGCGTAAGAAATCCAATTCATGTAATAGAAGCAGCAAAAGCAGGTGCAGATATATCAACAGTGCCTTATAGTTTAGTAATGCAAATGTTAAAACACCCATTAACAGATCAAGGATTAGAAAGATTCAAAGCAGACTGGGCAGCAGCATTTGGAAAATAGATTGCCGAAATAAGAAACATATTTTGGTTCCGGTTCCTAAGAAATTTTGTTGAGTGCTTCTAAGATTATAAGTTGTGCCCAAAATGCTTGCCTCAAAGGTAAACTTTGAACAAGCACATTTGGAACAACTTATAATCAAGAAGTACTACCAACACAATTTCTAATGAACACTCCACAAAATATGTTACTTATTTCTAGTGCAGACATATTTCGAAAATGGAAGAGTAATTTAGAGATATAATGCCTAGATTCTGAAATTGGGAAAGTGTAAATGTTTATGGTAAATATTCTGATATAACGCTTCCACAAAAGCATGACCATCATTTCTGATTTAGATATTTTTCAAAGTATAGTAATAATATAAAGAGTAATATCTATGCGATACATTTTAAAAATACAAGAGTAATTTATAGATATGATGGCTAGATTCTGAAATTAGGAAGGCATAAATGTATATGGATAAATATTTTGATATAATGCTTTCGCAAAAGTATGACTATCATTTATGATTTATTCATGTTCCAAATGACAGAGATAAAAATATATATTCTTAAGAATATAAGAATATAGGAATATAAGGATTTAAGAATATAAGGATTTAAGAATATAAGGATTTAAGAATATAAGAATTTATAAATGAAAACATAAAGCAATTTCAAAAGGTGTGGTAAAATAGGCACCTTTTGAAAAGATAATGAAGGATAGCTAAGATTATTTCAGGTTTGAAATGAATTCGAAGCGCAGCATTTGACTTAATTAGCACAACTAAGAACTTATAAAAAAATATGTCTATGAAATGAGGATAAAGATGAGTAGAGAATTAGATAAATTATCTATTAACGCAATAAGAGTATTATCAGCAGATGCTATTGAAAAATCAAAATCAGGACATCCAGGGTTACCACTTGGATCAGCTACAATGGCTTATACATTATGGGCAAAGATGAATCATAATGGAAAGAACCCTGAATGGGATAACAGAGATAGATTTGTATTATCAGCAGGACATGGTTCAATGCTTGAATATTCATTGCTACATTTATTTGGATATGGACTTACAGTTGAAGATATTAAAAACTTTAGACAATTCGGAAGTTTAACACCAGGACATCCAGAGTTTGGTCATACAAAAGGTGTTGAAATAACAACAGGACCACTTGGACAAGGTATTTGTAATGCAGTAGGTTTTGCTATAGCAGAAGCACATCTTGCAGAAAAATTCAATAAACCAGATTATAGCGTAGTTGATCACTATACATATGCTATAGTTGGAGACGGATGCCTTATGGAAGGTATCTCAGGAGAAGCGTCATCTCTTGCTGGAACTTTAGGTCTTGGAAAATTAGTTGTATTATATGATTCAAATAATATTTCAATTGAAGGAAATACAGACATAGCATTTAGAGAAGATGTAGCTAAGAGATACGAAGCTTATGGATGGCAAGTACTAAATGTAGCAGATGGAAATGATATAGATACTATAGAAAAAGCAATAGAAGCAGCTAAAGCAGAAACAACAAAACCATCTATTATAATAGTTAAAAATCAAATTGGTTTTGGTTGTCCAGCTAAACAAGGAAAAGCTTCAGCGCATGGTGAACCTTTAGGGGCTGAAAATGTAACTGCTATGAAGGAAAACTTAGGATGGAAGACAGAGCCAGCATTCTACGTACCAGACGAAGTGTATACAAATATGAATGAACACATAGCAAAAGGTGAAAAGACTGAAGCTACTTGGAATGAGCTGTTCAAAGCATATGCAAAAGCTTATCCAGAACTTTCCTCAGAATATACTAAATGGATGAGTGGAGAACTTGATAAAGAAGCTTTATTAAACAACGAAGAACTTTGGAGCTTTGATAAAGAAATGGCTACAAGAGAATCTTCAGGAATAATGATAAATAGATTGGCTAAACTAATTCCAAACTTTATTGGAGGATCAGCAGATTTAGCTCCATCTAATAAAACTCATATGAACGATAGAGGAGATTTCTCAGCAGAAGATAGAAGTGGATCAAACCTTCACTTTGGAGTTAGAGAACATGCTATGGCAGCTATCGCTAACGGAATGTATGCTCATGGAGGACTTAAAGTATTTTGCGCAACATTCTTTGTATTCAGTGATTATATGAAGGGTGCTATGAGATTATCAGCTCTTATGAATCTTCCAGTAGCTTATGTATTAACACATGATAGTATTGGAGTAGGGGAAGACGGGCCAACTCATGAACCAATAGAACAATTAGCAGCTCTTAGAAGTATGCCAAATATGACAGTATTTAGACCAGCAGATTCGAAAGAAACTGCAGCAGCTTGGTACTATGCTGTAACTAATGGAACTACTCCAACATCATTAGTATTAACAAGACAAAAGTTACCACTATATGATGGATGTCCTAAGAGAGCATTAAAGGGTGGATATATCTTAAAAGATTCTAAGAAAGAAACTCCAGATGTACTTTTAATGGCATCAGGATCAGAAGTAGAATTAATCTACAAAGCAGCAGCTGAATTAGAAGCTAAAGGTATAGATGCAAGAGTTATCAGTATGCCATCATTTGAATTATTCGATGCTCAAGACGAAAGCTATAAAGAATCAGTTATGCCAAATAAAGTTCGTGCTAGAGTTGCAGTAGAAGCATTAACAAGCTTTGGATGGCACAAATATGTAGGTCTTGATGGAGATGTTATATCTTTAGATACTTTTGGAGCATCAGGTAAAGCAGAAATCCTATTCGAGAAATTTGGATTCACTGTAGAAAATGTTGTTGAAAAGGCTATTAATGTAGCAGAGAAATAGAAGTTACAGTAATTAAATCTACGATATAGTAGAGAAAATTTAGCGATTATAGTAAAACTTTAGAAAAATAGATTTAACCTTAAAATATTAATAAATATAGCGAAAAAGATATAAAAAAAGATCTAGATTAAAAGTGTGTAAATTAATTAATCTATAAATATATTAAAACCAATTTATTCATTATTATAAAAGTTAAAATTATTAAAAGATATGTATAAAGATGTGTGAAAAGATTAGTGTGAAATTATGTAATTACAATAATAAATCATTGGTTAGAAATATATTTATAGATTTTTAATAAATGTATATAAATTAATATGACAATAAAGCAGTTTTAGAATTTAATAAAATTATTTATCTAATGTCTAGTCATTATTGCATTCCGATCTTACATTAAGTTGGGGACGGTAACGGTATGAGGGCTGGACATTAGGTGATTATAAGAGTTATTTTGTATTAGGTTTAGTAATATTACAATGGAATGATATTCAGAAGAGATTAGAAATTATTTTAAAATTAAGATTTATTTAATTTAACTATAATAATAATATAAATTTATCACATAATAAGTAAACGATTTAAAAAAATTACACGTAGTGGAGGTTTTTATGGGATTAGAGATGAGTAATATAAAAAATGCCATTATTAATGGTAAGACAGTGCTTGGTATTGAACTAGGTTCAACTAGAATTAAAGCAGTTTTAATAGATGAAAATAATACTCCAATAGCTTCAGGGAGCCATGATTGGGAAAATAAATATGTTAATAATATTTGGACTTATGGTTTAGATGATATCTGGACTGGCGTTCAAGATAGTTATAAGAAGATGGCTGAAGATGTCAAAGAAAAATATGGAGTTACTATTGAAACAATAGGCGCAATTGGATTCAGTGCTATGATGCATGGATATATGGTTTTTAATAAAGAGGGAGATCTTTTGGTGCCGTTCCGTACATGGCGTAACACTATTACTGAAAAAGCCTCAGAAGAATTAACAAAATTATTTAACTACCATATCCCTCAAAGATGGAGTATTGCTCATCTTTACCAAGCAATATTAAACGGTGAAGAACATGTGGCCGATATAGATTTCCAAACAACTTTAGAAGGATATATTCATTGGAAATTAACAGGTGAAAAAGTTATAGGTGTTGGAGAGGCATCTGGAATGTTCCCTATTGATATAGATACAAAGAATTATAATGCACGTATGATTGATCAATTTGATGAGTTAGTAGCTCCTAAGAATTTTTCATGGAAACTTGGAGATATTTTACCAAAGGTATTGTTAGCTGGAGAAAATGCAGGTGTACTTACTGAAGAAGGTGCAAAGCTTTTAGATGTTACAGGACAATTAAAATCAGGTATTCCATTCTGCCCTCCAGAAGGTGATGCAGGAACAGGAATGGTTGCAACTAACAGTATTGCAAAGCGTACAGGTAATGTATCAGCAGGAACATCTGTTTTTGCTATGATCGTACTTGAAAAAGAATTATCAAAAGCATATGAAGAAATAGACTTAGTTACAACTCCTACTGGTAATTTAGTGGCTATGGTTCATTGCAATAACTGTACTTCGGATCTTAATGCTTGGGTTGGATTATTTAAAGAATTTGCAGAGGCATTTGGTGTAGAAGTTGACATGAATAAGTTATTTGCAACTCTATATAATAAGGCACTTGAAGGGGATTCGGATTGTGGCGGATTATTAGCTTATAATTACTTCTCGGGTGAGCATATAACTGGTTTTGAAGAAGGACGCCCACTATTTGTACGTTCAGCAGAGAGTAAATTCAATCTAGCTAACTTCATGCGCGTACATTTATTTACATCATTAGGAGCACTAAAAACTGGTTTAGACCTTCTTCTTAAAGAGGAAGGTGTTAAGGTCGATGAAATGTTAGGACATGGCGGTTTATTTAAGACTAAAGGTGTAGGACAAAAGATAATGGCAGCAGCTATAGATGCACCAGTTTCTGTGATGGAAACTGCTGCCGAAGGCGGAGCGTGGGGAATTGCAGTACTTGCATCTTATATGATAAATAAAGATGAAAATGAGACATTAGACGATTATCTTACAAATAAAGTGTTTGCAGGACAAATAGGTACAAAAATAGATCCAGATTCTAAAGATGTTGAAGGATTTAATGAATTTATAAAACGTTACACTAGTGGGCTTGCTATTGAAAGAACAGCGATAGATAGCCTTAAATAGAAAGTATGATTAATAAGGTTGAATTCAATAAAAAGGATTCAACCTTATTATCTATTATCTATAAATAATAAAGGAATAGATAAACAATATATAATTTATGTTTATATTATAACTCACCTCAATTATAGATATTTCGATTCATAAAAATTGTAAAAATATCATTGAAGCGGGTAAGAATAAGCTTATATATACTTTAGCATGCTCTGATTTCTAGTTTAACAAGTTAAAAGTGAACAGTTTATTGCGACGAATCCTAGATGTATGCACATTGGTAAAGAAATATAATAAAATTGTACATACAATATAAAAAAAACTATTGCTATAGTGATGAAAACGATATATAATAAATACATGAAGTACGTACAACATATTAACAAGTGCTATCCTCTAAAATTATAGCACATTAAGAGTTAGAGTATGTGTATCAGATAGAAGTGACAAGATAAGCTATTCTCAATTCGTACAAGCAGGATACATATATAAATAAATGTTAATGTAAATTTTTATTATGATAATAAAGAAGAATATTGATGTACTTACAAGATATATATCATAGAGCATATATAGGAAAATGTATTTTCCATGATATATATTCAAATTATATGAATAATATCAATCAAACATTAAACAATAATATTTACTAGGATAGGGGAGGAATTTTATGAATGAAAAGCACATTACTTTATGTAACAAATTATTATACTATCTAGTAGCTCCTGGCTTATTACTATATTTTATTTCTATCGATTCAGGAATAATTACTTCTTCTTTTGGTGTACTAGCTATATTTGGATTAGCCATTTTACTTGGAGTAGGAATACCAATGATTTATAAGAGAAAGAATCCAGAGTATAAATTCAATATTAGTAGTAAATATGCTAATGCTATGGCTATATTAGTTATTCTTGAGTTAACTTATAATATGTCAAAATAAATAAGAACATGTCTGAATTTGATGAAAACGTATTAATAAAGTTTAATTTTTGGTTATAAGTGTATTAAAAAAATTATATTGTTTTAATAATTTAGAATATTAACTTTTAGTCCACTTTAATTTATCAGAAATGATAACTATTAAGCAGATTAAAAGAAAATATAAATTTATAATTTATTATATGGGAAGTTGAAGGGAGAAAATATTATGAAGAAAAAATTAATGGCTATGTTATTATCAATGGCATTACTAGGTTCTATCGGTGGATGTAGTGTAACAACTAGTGCTCCAAACTCAGATGCAGATAATTCTAAAACAGAGTCACAGGGAAAAACTGACGGGGGATCAGGAAGCGGAAAAACAATAGGTATTTTAATGCCAACTAAATCTTCTGAACGTTGGATAAATGATGGAAATGACATGGTAAAACAGTTAAAAGATCTTGGCTATAATACAGATCTTCAATATGCTGAAGACGTTGTAGAAACTCAAGTATCACAAGCAGAAAACTTAATTACAAAAGGTGTTAGTGGCTTAGTAATTGCAAATATCGATGGTGAATCTTTAACTGATGTTTGTCAAAAAGCTAAAGATGCAGGAATTCCTGTTATAGCCTATGACCGTTTAATTAAAAATACTGCAAATGTAGACTATTACATTTCTTTTGATAATAAACTTGTAGGAAACCAAATGGGTCAATATATAGAAAAGAAATTAGATTTAAAAAATGCACAAAAATCATTTAACATAGAATTATTTGCTGGGTCTCCAGATGATAATAATGCTCATATGTTCTTTGAAGGTGCAATGGAAGTACTTCAACCATATATAGATTCTAAGAAATTAACTGTAGTTTCAGGTCAAACTAAATTTGATGAAATCTGTACATTAAGATGGGATGGAGCTTTAGCACAATCAAGAATGGAAAATATATTAACTGCTAACTACTCAGGAGGTAAAAAAGTTGATGCTGTATTAGCTCCTTATGATGGTATAAGCCGTGGTGTTGTAGAAGCGTTAAGAAGTGTTGGATATGGTTCAGGGGATCTTCCATGGCCAGTAATTACAGGTCAAGATGCAGAAACAGCTTCAATTAAATCTATAATTGCAGGAGAGCAAACATCAACAATATTCAAAGATACAAGAAAATTATCAGCTCAAGCTGTTAAAACAATCGATGCAGCTATTAAAGGTCAAAAAGCTGAAGTTAATGATGAGAAGACTTACAACAATGGAGTAAAAGTTGTACCATCTTACTTATGTCAACCTGTATCTGTAGATAAAACAAACTATAAAGAAGTTCTAATTGATTCAGGATATTTAAAAGAAGCAGATCTTTCTAAATAAGATTAACAGCAGTAATGATAGTGCGGACAACTTTGTTCCACTATCATTCAAATAAGGAGGGGCGTGACGTATGTTAAAAGACAATGATATTATTCTTGAAATGATAAATATAACTAAGACATTTCCTGGTGTAAAAGCACTAGATAATGTTAATTTAAGAGTGCAATCAGGAGAAATTCATTCTCTTTGTGGAGAAAATGGAGCAGGTAAATCAACTTTAATGAAGGTATTAAGTGGAATATATCCTCACGGATCATACGAAGGTGCAATTCTATATAATGGAAAGGCATGTAAATATAAAGGCATAAAAGACAGTGAGGCAGATGGAATAGTTATTATACATCAAGAATTAGCTTTGAGTCCACATCTTAGTATAGGAGAAAATATATTTATAGGAAACGAAATTGCAAGTCATGGAGTTATAGACTGGCAAGAGGTAAGAATTAGAACTAAAGAATTACTTAAAAAGGTCGGATTAGATGAAGACCCAGATACAATAGTTAACACACTTGGTGTTGGTAAACAACAATTAATTGAAATTGCAAAGGCATTATCAAAGAACGTAAAATTATTAATTCTAGATGAACCGACTGCATCATTAAATGAGGATGACAGTGAAAATTTATTAAAATTAATGTTAGAGTTAAAATCACAAGGAATTACATGTATTTTAATTTCACATAAGTTAAATGAAGTTTCAAGAGTATGTGACTCTATAACAGTACTACGTGATGGAGCTAGTATTGAAACATTAGATGCCTCTGGAGGGCAAATCTCAGAGGATAGAATTGTTAAAGGGATGGTTGGTCGTGAACTTACAGACCGTTATCCAAAAAGAACTCCTAAAATTGGAGATGTGATGTTTGAAATAAAGGATTGGAATGTATATCATCCAGATTATCCAGATAGGAAAATGGTTGATAATGTAAATATAAAAGTTAGAAAAGGCGAAGTACTTGGAATTGCCGGGCTTATGGGTGCTGGAAGAACTGAACTTGCAATGAGCATTTTTGGTAGAACATATGGACAAAAGATTTCTGGTAGCATTTTAAAAGAAGGTAAAGAAATTCATATTAAAACAGTTAAAGATGCAATTAATGCGGGTATTGCTTACGTAACTGAAGATAGAAAAGAAGCAGGTTTAAACCTGATTGATGATATTCGTCATAACATTTCAATAGCTTCATTAGGTAAGATTTCTAATAATGGTGTTATAAATGAACAAGTTGAAATTTTAGCGGCAGAAGAATTCAGAAAATCAATGAAAATCAAAACTCCAAGTATATTACAAATTACAGGAAACTTAAGTGGTGGAAATCAACAAAAAGTAGTACTTTCAAGATGGGTTTATGCAGAACCAGATTTACTAATTCTTGATGAACCTACTAGGGGAATTGACGTTGGAGCAAAATATGAGATATATACAATTATAAATGATTTAGTAGCTCAAGGAAAAGCAGTTATTGTAATTTCATCCGAATTACCCGAAGTCCTTGGATTAAGTGATAGAATCTATGTCATGAATGAAGGAAAGATTATTGGAGAATTAGATAAGAAAGATGCTACTCAAGAAGTTATCATGAGTAAAATTGTTGCATCAAAATAGGGAGGTAGTAAAATGAGTGAAGCAAGAGTTGAAGAAAAAAAAGTTGCAAAAAATACATTTAATAAATTTATGAAAGACAATGGTATGCTTGTTGCATTATTAGTGGTAGTAGTTATATTCTCGATTTTAACTAAGGGAGTTATGTTAAAATCACTTAACATAACAAATTTAATTCAGCAAAATGGTTACGTACTTATTCTTGCAGTAGGAATGCTTTTAGTAGTTATTGTAGGTACTGTCGATCTTGCGGTTGGTTCCGTGTGCGCCTTTGTTGGAGCAATAGCCGGTGTTCTTATGGTTAATAAAGGAATGAACCCTGTAGTATCTGTTGTTGTATCACTTTTAATAGGTGCAGCTGTTGGAGCTGTACAAGGATATTGGATTTCGTATAAAGCAATTCCAGGATTTGTTGTAACATTAGCGGGACAATTAATCTTTAGAGGATTCTCAATGATAATATTAAATGGTAAGACAATCGCTCCATTCCCAAATGAATTTGCAAACTTAGGATCTGGATTCATACCTCCACTATTCTACTTTAAAATGGGCGATATTTATTTAGTTGGATCAGCAATGATCGTAGGTGTTATATTATCGGTAATCATGGTATTTAATAATATAAAAGGAAGAAAGAAACTTCAAAAATATAATTTCAATGTTGATCATAATTCAATGTTCCTTGCTAAAAATATAATATCAGTTGTAGTAATTATGGGTGGAAGCTTTGTATTAGCATCTTATAAAGGTATACCAAATATATTAATAATAGCAGGAGTATTAATAGCAATTTACTCATTCATTACTACTAAAACAGTATTTGGTAGACAAGTATATGCAGTTGGTGGTAATAAAAAAGCAGCAGCTTTATCAGGTGTAAACGTTGATAAGATTACATTCTTAGTATTTGTAAATATGGGATTGATGGCAGCATTAGCAGGACTCGCTTATGCTGCACGTGTTAACTCAGCACAACCTAAAGCTGGTGTTAACTTCGAATTAGATGCTTTAGCAGCTTGCTATATAGGTGGTGCATCTACAGCAGGTGGTACTGGAAGAATTTTAGGAGCAGTTGTTGGTGGACTTGTAATGGGAGTACTTAATAATGGTATGTCTTTAATGGGAGTTGATAATAACTGGCAACAAGCTATCAAAGGATTTGTATTATTATTCGCTGTAGTATTCGACTTATATTCAAAGAAAAAGAAATAAATATAGCAGCAATGTAAGAAATGGTTTCTTCAAACTTTAAACCATAGTTTGTTAATAAAATGTGTTAAATAAATTAAGAAAAAGAAAATGTATGAGGTTAAGGTAAGTTCTGCACTAAATATTTTATATATAGTGCAGAACTTGCCTTTTACTATTACGTATAATTTGAAAGATATATCGTTAAGAGTAAGTATTAAATAGTACTACTTATAATACTTTATTTTTAGATATGTATATGTGTTGAAATTCACAATTCACATTTCAACGATTCACAATTGCGGCTAAAATTCTTGTGATATTTTTAGAATTATAATGAAGGATTACTTTTTCAATATATATGTTAAGAAAAAAATAACTACTAATAATAGTAAAATTAATATATAATTTAGTGGACAATTATATATTAATTTAGGCAAGCGTTATTAATTAAATGAGTTGATAGATAAAGTATTAGAACTACAAATGAAAAAGATGGAGGAATAAAATGAATACTAGAATAATAGTAGACAGTTGTGTTGATTTTAATAATGAAGTTTTTGGAAATGAAGAGTATATGGAAAGAATTCCATTTAAAATTATTATTGACGATGAAGAAATCGTTGATAAGAATGTAAATATAAATGATCTACTAGAAAAAATGAAAAGCAGCAAAAACAAAATTAAAACAGCATGCCCATCGCCACATGATTTTCTAGAAGCTTTAAAAAAGTGTAAAAATAATTTTGTTGTAACCATTTCTGGTAAATTAAGTGGATCACATAATAGTGCTATATTGGCAAAGGAAATGTTTCAAGAAGAGTTTCCGGAAAGTTTTGTTCATGTATTCGATTGTAAGACAGCAGTATCTGGAGCTGATCTAGTTGTTTTAAAAATAAAAAAGTTAATTGAAGAAAAAGCACATAATTCTCAGATTGTAGAGCAAGTTACTGAATACATAGAAAATATGAAGACGTTATTTGTTTTAGATAAATTGGACAACCTAGTTAAGAATGGAAGAATAAGCAGTGCAAAAGCTTTAATGGGATCACTTCTGCAAGTTACTCCAATTATGACTGCTAACGATGGAGAAATTGTGCTAAAAGAGCAAGTAAGAGGGAAGAAAAAGGCATTTAATAGACTAATAGACCTAATAGGTGAAGAAGGCAGCGATTTTAAAAATAAGGTTCTAGGAATAGGGCATATAAATGCAAGAGAAAAAGCAGAAAAGCTTAAGGAAGAAATAAAAAACAAATATAACTTTGAAGATATAATAATTTTTGAAGGAAGCGGATTAAGTACTGTTTATGCTGATGATGGTGGGATTGTAATTTGCTACTAACTTAGAGTAAGCATATTTTTATAAGATATATAATATCCTTGTGTTTTTAAGTCACAAGGATTTATTATTTTATTCTTTAATAATGTAAAATAAAATCCATGTATAATGCATGAAAAAAGGCTATTTAATCTAAATGTATTTAAATTTAACTACAGTAATGACAATATATGACTTTATTATTTGGATATTGTAAATTATTCTAGTAAATATTCGATAAATAAATGTATAAATTTAAATTATAAATATATTTAGGAAGTGGATTTATGATATCAAATATAAATAACAAGACAACAGTTAATAGAATGTATTCGAGTAATATGAGTACATATAAAAAAATGACAATAGACTTTCTTTTTCAGATCAACTGAAAAATTTAACTTATAGTAATTCAAAGCTACAGAATAAAACAAATTCAATTCAAGCAAATCAGGAACTTGAAAAATTAAAGAATGAAATGCACGAGAAATATGATAAATTAGATGGTGAAAATAGTTTTACTTCTACAACAGTTATGGAGAAAGTCATAGATCTAGATATAGCTAATAGTAAAGATAAATATTTAAAAGCAGATGGTGAAGCAGATATTAACAAAGTTGCAGATGCTCTTGGAATATCTTTGTCAAATTGTAGTATAAAAGAAATAAATAGCATAACAACACAATTGCATAATGAAGGATTTCTTAGTGATAAAACTGCAGGAAAACTAAGCTTGGGATTATTAATACAAGGAGCCATTTTATCAGCAAAGGCTCGTGAGACTGGTGAGTCAGTGGCAGACATGAAATTTGATTTAATGGGATTTCTACTAAGCAGTAAGGATTTTTATGAAAAAAATGGAGATAGCAAAACATCGGATACTATGGATTATTTGATTAATTTTTTAAATTAGATAATCGTAGCTTATCTAGGCTTGATATAAACAATATTTGTGTTAAAATATAAATGTAGTCTGACTTTAAGGGGGAAATCCCAAGAAGAAAGACTCTTAACACATGATCGTTCTGAAACACATGAGGGTTCGTCCCAAATGACAAGGCGGTATTATAGATAGAGATATGTATGCTATCCCTGCGCCTTTTTGTGGCATGGGGATTTTTTATTGCAATTGAAAATAGTAATTGCTAATTAATACGGTGAATTTAAAAATATTTTCTTCTTGAAAGGAATAAAGAATATGGATACAAGAATCGCATTGATAGGAATTATAGTGGAAGATATGAATTCAACAGATAAGCTCAACAATATTTTGCATGAATATTCGCAATATATGGTTGGGAGAATGGGTATACCTTACAGAGAAAAGAATGTAGGTATAATAAGTGTAGTGATAGATGCTACCAATGATATAATAAGTTCATTATCAGGTAAACTTGGTATGATCGAAGGAATAAATGTAAAAACAATGTATTCTAAAACTGCTAAATAAATATTAAATATAGTAATAAGTAGATTAGCTTTAATTAATATTTTAGCCTTTGCCAAAATTGGATGAAGAAAGCATTAATCAGAACGAATTAAATTCAAAATTTAAAAATCCAATTATAGAAAGAAGAGTAGAGTAATGTATAATGTTAAATCAAAAATAGCAACGGAATTTATTGATAACGAAGAGATATTAGAAACTCTTGAGTTTGCTAAGAAAAATAAGAACAATAGACAATTAATTAATGAAATTCTAGAAAAGGCTAAAGAGTGTAAAGGAATTTCACATAGAGAAGCAGCAGTTTTACTTGAATGTGAATTAGAAGATGAAAATGAAAAAATGTATAAACTTGCAAAAGAAATCAAGCAAAGATTTTATGGTAATAGAATAGTAATGTTTGCGCCATTATATCTCTCTAATTATTGTGTAAATGGATGTACTTATTGTCCATATCATCACAAGAATAAACATATAACAAGAAAGAAGCTTACTCAAGAGGAGATTGAAAAAGAAGTAATTGCATTACAAGATATGGGGCATAAAAGACTTGCATTAGAAACAGGAGAAGATCCTGTAAATAATCCAATTGAATATGTACTTGAAAGCATAAAAACAATTTATAGTATAAAACACAAAAATGGCGCAATTAGAAGAGCTAACGTAAATATTGCAGCTACAACTGTTGAAAATTATAGAAGGTTAAAGGAAGCGGGAATTGGAACATATATCTTATTCCAAGAAACATATCACAAAAAGACATATGAAGAGCTTCACCCAACAGGACCAAAGCATGATTATGCTTACCATACAGAAGCTATGGATAGAGCTATGGAAGGTGGAATTGATGATGTCGGACTAGGTGTACTATATGGATTAAATATGTATAGATATGATTTCGTTGGACTTCTTATGCATGCAGAGCACTTAGAAGCAGCTATGGGAGTTGGACCGCATACAATAAGTGTACCAAGAATAAGACCAGCTGATGATATAAATCCAGATGAATTTACTAATGCAATTTCAGATGAGATATTTGCTAAAATAGTTGCAGTACTTAGAATTACAGTTCCATATACAGGTCTTATTGTTTCAACAAGAGAATCTCAAAAAACAAGAGAAAAAGTACTTGAACTTGGAGTTTCTCAAATAAGTGGAGGATCATCTACAAGCGTTGGTGGATATGTTGAAAAAGAGAAGGAAGAAGAAAATTCAGCTCAATTTGATGTAAATGATACTAGAACTTTAGATGAAATAGTAAATTGGCTGTTAGAAAAGGGTCATATTCCAAGCTTCTGTACTGCTTGTTATAGAGAAGGAAGAACTGGGGATAGATTTATGAGTCTTGTTAAATCAGGACAAATAGCAAACTGCTGTCAGCCTAATGCACTTATGACGCTAAAGGAATATCTAGAGGATTATGCGTCTGAAGATACACGAAGAAAAGGTGAAGAAGTAATTAAAAATGAAATTCCAAGAATTCCAAATGAAAAAGTTAAAAAGATAGTATTAGAAAATCTTGAAAACTTACATGAAGGAAAACGTGATTTTAGATTTTAGATAGAGTAAATTAATTAATAAAGCTATATGCATAGTTAAAGTAGACTTGTGTATAGCTTTATTATTTTTTCTATAATTAAGTTTATGGTTAAAAATGATTAGCAAATACTCAACATTTCGATATAAGAGTAGATTTTTTAGTTGATTATATAAATTAAAAATATTATCATAATAATTAGCAATATATGTTAATTTCAACATCTTAGTAAAACGTTTTCTATTGCAAAAAGGGTAATAAATGGTCGAGATTATAAATTTAGAGAGGGGAAAAGTTATGTTTTTGAGAAGAAGCCTGCCTATAAAATTTAAATTAACCTTATCATTTTTGACGGTAGCAATTTTAATTGGCGTAGTAGGAATAATAGGAGCATTGTCTTTGAAAAATGTAAATAATAAAGCATCAGGAATGTACAATAGAAATTTTAATCATGTCAATGAGATCCTATCTATAAAATCAAATATGACAGAAATTAAAAGTAACATATTAATCATGATGTATGAAAAAGATAAATATAAGGTAGAGGAAGCACAAAAAAATGTTATTACTGCACTTAATGAGAATGATAAATATATAAATGATTATGAAAAATCACAAATGACAAGTAGTGAAACAAAATCTTGGAAGGAATTTAATGATAATGCGAAGGAATATAATCAGGTTAGAGACAAGGTAGTGAATGCTGTGAAATCAGAAGATTTAGAAGAAGCAAAAAAGAGGTATTTAGAAATGGTTCCTCTACAGACAAAAATGATGTATAGCCTGGATAAAGTTATAGATATAAATATATCTGATGCAAAATCAGCTAATGAGGATATATCATCTACTTATATTAATTCTAATAAAATTATGATTACACTTACTATCTTTGGATTAGTGGTAGCAATTATATTTGGAGCACTAATATCAAAGGCTATAAATATACCATTAAAAAAAATCAAAGGATTTGCAGAGAGATTAGCGTTATATGATTTTTCGACTCCAATTTCAATTAAAAGAAAGGACGAACTTGGACAAACAGGAAGTGCATTAAATAAAGCACAAGAAAATGTGAATAAACTAATTAGAGATATTATTCAAAATTCTCAAGATATAAGTACATCTAGTGAAGAACTTTCTGCAACAGCTGAGGAGCTTTCATCAAAAGCTGCGAGTATAGATGAAGCTGTAAGTACTATTTCACTAGGGATGGAGGAATCTTGTGCTGAGGCAGGAATTATAAGTACGACAGTAGATGAAGTAAACTCAAATATAAATGATTTATCTAAAAAAGCTATGGAAGGAAGCCAGAATGCTAATAGATCCAAAGAGAGAGCTATAGAAGTCAAAAACAATAGTAAAAAGTCTATAGATGAAATGGAGAAATTATCAAAGGAAAAACAAAAGAACATGTTAATTGTTATTGAAAATGGAAAGATAGTTGATAATATTAAAATTATGGCTGATACAATTGGAAGTATATCTGAACAAACAAATTTATTAGCACTGAATGCAGCAATAGAAGCAGCAAGGGCAGGGGAACAAGGTAAAGGATTTGCAGTTGTAGCAGATGAAGTAAGAAAGCTTGCAGAACAATCATCAGAGGCTGTAACAGCTATCAAAAATACTATAATTAAAGTTCAGGATGCATTTAATAACAGCATTAACACTGGAAATGATATATTGAAATTTATAAATACAGAGGTGCATGAACAGTTTAATGCCTATGGAAATACAGGAAATATATATTATAGCGATTCTGAATTTGTAAGTAAAATGTCAGAGAATATTGCAAACATGTCAGAAGAAATTACAATCACTGTAGGGAAAGTTAATAAGTTAGTACAAGAGATGGCATCGACAGCGCAAGAATCAAACGATCAAGTAGCTACGATAAAAGAAAGTGTAGATGAAACTTCAAAAGCCATAGAGCAAGTTGCTTTAACAGCACAAAACCAAGCAGGGCTTGCGCAAAAACTCAATGAAATGATACAAAAGTTTAAAATTTAAAGAAGATATGTGATGAAAAATAAAAGACTTATTTTAGTTATTTAGCAGCTAAAGTAAGTCTTTTTTAATTAATTAAGTAAATTTTATACCATTTCACTTTTTCCCTCTAGTTTTTCATACATCTTTTCTTGTTGTTTTGTAGTAAATTGAAAATATATTTCTGTATTGGTAACAGATTTGTGTCCAAGCCACCATTGAAGCTCTTTTATATCCATATCACATTCAGCAAGGTGAACTGCTGTAGTATGTTTAATGGTATGAAAATGGTGCTTTGACTTATCTTGAATACTTGCCATTGAGAAATATTGCTTCGTTAGGTGGTCTAGGGTTTGCCTTGAAATTGGCTTATTCTTTTGACTTGTAAATATAGTTTGAGCTTCAGATGTAATTTCATTTTCAGTAATGTATTTGTCTAAAACGCTTTTAGTTTTCTCATCTAGCCGCAGAGTATTATTCTTACTACCCTTTAATCTTTTACAATATATTTCTCCTTTATTAATATTATAATTTTCCAATTTTAACATTGATATTTCGGAAGCTCTAAGACCGCATCTATAAGCTAATCTAAATATTGCTAAATCACGTGTTGAATGCAGCTTTCCAGAATTTTCAATTGCATTAAATAGTGATAATACTTCTTTTTGCGTTAAATATTTAATTTCAGTTTCATTAGATGCCCTCATATGCACTCTCCTCTAGAAGTAATGATACATAATAAATATTTTGTCCAATTTTATTATATTATAAGTTGTAGTATATGTAAATATTGTATAAAAAAGCTTAAAAAATGTACAAATATAGGTTAAATTGTATTCTTATGACATATTAATATGCAATATTTGTATATTTGCAGAGCTATAAATACATTATTACATAAAATAATAGGACAAAATATTTATTATGTTCAAATAAATGATATATTTAATTTTTTAAAAAGTCAAAGTTTAAAAATTTGTAGAATAATTACGCAAAAATTATTATTGAAGATGTCATATTTTATTATTAAATAATAGGAGCGAGGTGGAGAGGTTTTACACGTGTTGAGTTGTACTAATTTAAAAAAGGAAGTTATTATGAATAAAATTAATATGCCCAAAAAAGAACTTAAACTTAAGATGAAAATGGTAAATACCACAAGAGGAAAATTAAACAAGGATATACATAGGAGAAAAAAAAGTAAGCCTAATGAAGAATTCTCAAGGTATGATATTCTTACTGGGCTACCAAATAGTACTTATTTTTTTGAAAAGCTTAATAGGAGTTTAGAGATATCAAAAGTTAATTGTAGAAAAGGTGCGATTATTTATATTGATGTTGATGACTACAAAATCATAAATTATAATTGGGGCTATTCTTTTGGTGACTTTATATTAAAATGTTTTTCTGAAAGGGTAAGTAAATGTATTAAAGGAAAAGGGAAACTATTTAGATTAAATGGTGATGAATTTGCAATTTTGATCTATGAATTTAAATTTATAAGTGAAATAGAGGAAATTTGCAAGAAAATTTATGAAAATTTGTCAGTACCTTTTAAGATAGCAGATGATGAATTAGACATTTCTGTAAGTATGGGAATATCTACTTTCCCGGATGATAGCATAAATTCTGATGAGTTGTTAGAGTTTTGTAATTTAGCTATGTACAAGTCTAAGAAAACTGGAAAAAACAATTATACAATCTTTAATAACGAAATATTTGAGACATATTATAGGGACGTATTGATTAGAAGGGAATTAAAGAATGCTATTAATAAGCATGAGCTAAATATTAATTATCAGCCACAAATTGATTTGTCTAATAATGAGATTGTTGGAATTGAAGCTTTATTAAGATGGAATAATGATAAGCTTGGAAATGTTTCACCAGCAGAATTTATTCCTATTGCTGAAGAAAGTGGAGATATAGTTCAAATTGGCGATTGGATAATGGAAAAATCCATAGAGCAAGCGAGTTTGTGGAAGTGCATGGGGTACAAGTTTAATAATATAGCAATCAATATATCACCAATTCAAATCAAGGAAAAAGATTTTAAGGATAAGTTGTTAAAATGCTGTAATAAGTATAATATTTCTCCAAACTTTTTAGAGATAGAAATAACAGAGAGTACTTTATTAGATATATCAGAAAAAAATATAGAAGTATTAAATGAACTTAAAGGGATGAGAATAAATATTGCAATAGATGACTTTGGGACGGGATACTCTTCTTTAAGCTATTTAATTAATATTTCAGTAAGTACATTAAAGATTGATAAAACATTTGTAGATCATGTAGAAAATTATAAGAACATGGTATTAATAAAGAACATAGTTAACTTATCAAAGGACTTGAAATACAAGGTAATAGTTGAGGGAGTTGAAACAAGAGAGCAGATAGAAGTACTTGCTGACTTAGGTTGTAAGATAATTCAAGGTTTCTATTTTAGCAAACCGCTTACAGAAGATGGTATGAAAACTTTATTGGATAGTAATAGAAAAAATAATATGCAATAGCATTTTAACAGTGGGAGGAAATTTTAATATGAATTTATTAAACCAAGTAAGAGCTAAGTTAATATCAGCATTTTTATTAGTGGCTATATTAATTGCAGTTGTAGGCACAATTGGTGGAATAGAAGTAAAAAGAGTAAATAAAAATGCAGAAACAATGTATAGCGTAAACTTACAGAGTGTTAATGAAATTTTGTCAATAAAATCAAATATGTCACAAATAAAGAGCGAAGTTTCAGTTATAATGTATGATCAAAATAAAAAAGAAACGGATCAAGCAAAAAAATATATTACTGACATGGTAGCTGCAGATAACGAATATATAGCTAAATATGAGAAATTAATTACTACAACAGAGGAAAAAGAAAATTGGACGAAGTTTACCGATAATGTAACAAAATATAGAGATGCTAGAAACAGGATAATAGATGCAGCTGATCTAAATGATCCAAATGAAGTGACGAAACAGTACATGATTTTTTTGCCTATAGAAGAAGAAATGATGGCAAGCCTTGACAAGGTTATAGAAATAAATTTGGCGGCAGCAAAAGTAGCAAGTGATAACATTAATATAGCATCTGCACGGACAAACATAATTATGACATTGATGAGCATTGCAGGGGTTATAATTGCCATTTTACTTGGAATATTTATTTCAAGCCATATAAATAAACCTTTAAGGAAGATAAGAGATTATGCAGAGAGATTAGCAATGTATGATTTTTCAACTCCAATTACTATTACTAGAAAAGATGAATTTGGACAAACAGGTATCGCTTTAAATAAGGCACAAAAAAATGTAAATATCTTAGTTAAAGAGATCATGGAAAATTCTCAAGATATAAGTGCGTCGAGTGAGGAACTATCTGCTACGGCTGAAGAATTATCTTTGAGAGCTAGAAGTATTGATGATGCTATATCAAATATTTCTGATGGTATGCAAGAATCTAGTGCGGCAGCCGAGGAAATAAGTGCATCGGTAGAAGAAGTGGATTCAAGCGTTAATGAACTTTCAGGAAAGGCAATGGAGGGAAGTAGTAGTTCAAGTAAATCCAAAGAAAAAGCAACAGAGGTAAAGAATAGCGGTAAAAAAGCTATAGAAGAAACAAGAAATCTATATGCAGAAAAAGAGAACAAAATGTTAGAAGTTATTGAAGATGGCAAAGTAGTAGATAATATAAAAGTTATGGCAGATACAATAGGAAGTATAGCCGAACAAACAAATCTATTAGCTTTAAATGCAGCTATAGAGGCTGCAAGAGCAGGAGAACAAGGTAAAGGTTTTGCAGTTGTTGCCGAAGAAGTAAGAACACTTGCGGAACAGTCATCACAAGCTGTAACGTCTATACAGGAAACAATAAATAGAGTCCGTGATGCTTTTAAAAATAGTATTGATACTGGCAATGATATACTTTCATTTATTAATACTGAAGTACATAGACAATTTAATGCCTATATGCAAACCGGTGACCAATATTATAATGATTCAAATTTCGTCAGCATGATGTCAGAGGAAATTGCAGCTATGTCAGAAGAGATAACAGCTACTGTAGGTCAGGTTAGTGAAGTTGTACAAGATATGGCACAAACTACTCAAAAGTCTAGTGAAGAAGTAGCTACAATCAAAGAAAGTATGGATGAGACAACTAAATCCATAGAGCAAGTTGCACTAACAGCACATAGCCAGGCTGAACTCGCTCAGAGGCTCAATGAAATGGTACAAAAGTTTAAAATTTAGGTATCAAGATGCAAGAAAGAATGATTTTATTCTTATACAAATTTCATTGAGAGAAATATAATTATACATATAATTTATAGAGGATATAAGTTTTGAATTTATATCCTCTTTTTATATATTAATTAAATGTATGCTAAATTGGATTCAACCTGCAATTTAGAACCTTCAGTGATTTTTCATAGTTTTTCGGAATCAAAATATTTATGATTTAGGTAAGTTATCCCATAAGTATAAGTTATATGTTGTTTATAGATAACACAATCATAAACTATATAGGATATGAAATATATCAAAACTAGAAATGGGTAATATACTTTTGTGGAATGTTTCATTGGTAATTTTGAGGGATGTGATTCTTTGGCTATAAGTTGTTCCAAATGTGCTAGTTCAAAGCTAGTTCTTTGAGGCTAGCACTTTGGGGGCAACTTTATGGCATTAGAATCACCCATCAGAATTGCCTAGAAACTGGAATAAAAGTATATTATTCATTTCGGTGTGGTATACGCATAAGTATAGATTATAGTTAGTTTATCTATAACATCTAAGAAATTCGATAAAAAAGTGAAGAATTTCGTATGGAGACTAATTGATAAAACCCCTATAATTAGTAATGTAAACGAAGAACAAATTTGAGTCTTTGTTTTAGGATTTAGATAAGAATATGGAGGGGTAAAAATGAAAAGGTTTAAGAGTCTATTAACAATTGTAATGTCAGCAGCTATAGTTGCAACAATGGCAGGATGTGGAGCAAATAAGAGTGCAAGTTCTGGAGGGGATGCACAAACAAGTACTAAATCTTCAAATACTTTAATTGGTTCTGCAATATATAAATTTGATGATACTTTCATGACAGGAGTTCGTACTGCTATGGAAGGTGAAGCTAAGGAAAAAGGATCAACTATTGAACTAGTGGATTCACAAAATAAACAACCTACTCAAAATGAGCAAGTTGATACATTTATTACAAAAGGTGTAAACGCTTTAGCAATAAATCCAGTTGATAGAACTGCAGCAGGTCCTATCATTGAAAAAGCAAAAGCTAAGAAACTTCCAATCGTATTTTTAAATCGTGAGCCAGAAAAAGCAGATATGGATAGCTATGATAAGGTTTGGTATGTAGGTGCACATGCAGAACAATCAGGAACTTTATCAGGTCAACTTATAGCTGACTACTTCAAAGCACATCCAGAAGCAGACAAAAATCATGATGGAGTGGTACAATACGTAATGCTTCAAGGAGAACCAGGACATCAAGATGCTACTCTTCGTACAGAATATTCTATAAAAGCTATTGAAGCTGCAGGATTAAAAACTCAAAAACTTGCTGCTGATACAGCAATGTGGGACAAGGCAAAAGCTACTGACCTTATGAAAGCATTTATGACAGGTCAAGGTGTTGATAAGATAGAAGCAGTTCTTTGTAACAATGATGATATGGCTCTTGGTGCAGTAGAAGCATTAAAAGCTGAAGGATATAACAAAGGTGATGCATCTAAATATATTCCAGTAGTTGGAGTTGATGCAACAGCACCAGCATTACAAGCTATGAAAGAAGGATCACTTCTTGGAACAGTTCTAAATGATGCACAAAACCAAGGTAAGGCTACAGTTAATATAGCTTTAGCAGCTGCTCAAGGTAAAGAAATTAATAAAGAAAATGTTGGATTTGATGTAACTGATGGAAAATATGTATGGATTGACTATGTAAAAGTTACTCAAGATAACTACAAGGATTATTTAAAATAAGATATATCTGACATAGAAATTGTCAGGGATGCGAGATTATAAAAAATCCCCATCCCTGAATTATTATTTAGAAAAGGAGGATGCTTGTATGGGTGAATATGTACTGGAGATGAATAACATAACAAAGGTATTTCCAGGAGTAAAAGCATTAGATGGTGTAACATTGAAGGTTCGCAAGGGAAGTGTCCATGCATTAATGGGAGAAAATGGTGCTGGGAAATCAACCCTAATGAAATGTCTATTTGGTATTTATCATGAAGATGGTGGAGAGATCATATTAGATGGAAAGAAAATGGAGATAAATACTTCAAAACAAGCATTGGATTTAGGTGTATCAATGATACATCAAGAATTGCACCCAATTCGTTTCCGTCCAGTTATGGAAAACATTTGGCTTGGCAGATTTCCAATGAAAGGAATTGCTGTTGATAAGAAAACTATGATTAAGAAAACAAAGGAATTATTTGAAGAAATTGAGTTAGATATAAATCCTGAAGCATTAGCGGGAACACTTTCACCATCTAATCTTCAATTAGTTGAAATAGCAAAGGCTGTTAGCTATAATTCTAAAATTATTATTATGGATGAACCGACTTCATCATTAACAGAAAATGAAACTAAGCATTTATTTAAGATAATAAAACAACTTCAAAATAAGGGCTGTGCAATTATATACATATCCCATAAGATGGAGGAAATTCTTAAGATATCAGATGAAGTAACAATTATGAGAGATGGTCAGTATGTAGGAACTTGGGATGCTAAGGATCTTACAACAGACTTAATTATAAATCGTATGGTTGGTCGTGATATGACTAATAGATTTCCACCAAGAGAATATACACCAAGTAAAGATGTTGTATTAAGGGTAGAAAATCTTTGTTCTCCAATTAAAAAATCATTCCAGAATGTAAGCTTTGATTTACATAAGGGTGAAATACTAGGAATAGGTGGTCTTGTTGGGGCACAACGTACAGAATTAGTCGAAGCTTTATTTGGACTTCGTGAAGTAGCCTCTGGTACTGTAGAAAAGGATGGGAAGATTATAAAAATAAAAATCCCTAAAGATGCAAAAGAGTATGGTTTTGCACTGTTAACAGAAGAAAGACGTGCTACTGGTATATTTGGTATTCTTTCAGTACTAGATAATACTGTAATTGCAAGTCAAAAAGAATATGCTAAAGCAGGAGTTTTGCAAGAAGCAAAGAGATATAAAGCTGCAAAGCAGTCAAATCAAGAACTTAGAACTAAAACACCAAGCATGGAACAATTGATTCAAAATCTTTCAGGTGGAAATCAACAAAAAGTTTTAATTGCACGTTGGCTTCTTACAAATCCAGATATTCTTATATTGGATGAGCCTACAAGAGGTATTGACGTTGGAGCTAAGTATGAAATCTATTCGATCATGCATGAATTGGTTAAGAAGGGCAAGTCAATTATTATGATTTCTTCTGAAATGCCAGAATTGCTTGGTATGTCAGATAGAGTTATGGTTATGTGTGAAGGTAAGGTTACTGGAATTTTAGATCAAAGTGAAGCAGATTCAGTAAAAGTTATGAATCTTGCTACAAAATTTATGCAATAAGAAATATCTCCTTTATCAAGTGGGACTTAATTCAGGTAGGGTTAATCCATAGCTGAATTTTAGTTGAACTTATGTCCTTAAGTGTGCAGTCGTTATTTTATCCTACTTATAAAGAGGTGAAAATATTACGGATGCTAGGTATTGGATAAATGAAATTTTATAACAAATGATTTTGGTAGGAGAGAAAGAAAGTGAGGTATGTAATATGAGTGGAGAGAAGATAGTTTCACGAAAAGGCTTTGGAAAAATATTTTTAGGTATTGGTGCTTTTTTGGTGGCTTTAGGAATTGTTTTTAATTTTATTTTAGATCCAAGTGTATTTTATGATTTACCAATTTATGTAGGTGGAGTTGGTATAGCATTACTTGTTTATGGCGCAAAACAGTTTTGGGATAAGAAGAATGCAGACATGGATGTTATTTTTTCATCAAAGACTGTAAAACATTTCTTTACAGATAATGCGATTATTATAGCATTATTATTACTAGTAGTTGTAATTATGATAATTCAACCACGTTTTATGCAATATGCTGTATTTCTAGATATTTTGACACAATCATCAACAAAAATGATTGTTGCTTTAGGAATATGTTTTACATTATTAATTGCTGGTACTGATTTATCAGCAGGACGTATGGTAGGTCTTGCAGCTGTAATATCAACTTCAATGTTGCAAAACCCTGATTATGCAAATAGATTCTTCCCCAATATGCCACAGTTAGCAGTTATTATTCCAATACTGTTAGCAGTAGTTGGATGTGCTATATTTGGAGTTCTTAATGGTTTCTTGGTTGCAAAATATGATATGCATCCATTTATTGCAACATTGGCGTCTCAAGTTATAGTATATGGTGTAACTTCTCTATACTTTGATTTACCTCCAAACAAATCACAACCTATTGGTGGTATTCGTCAAGACTTTATAGATCTTGGACAAACAAAATTATTTCAAATTGGAAGTTTCCCAGGAATATCAATTCTAGTTCCAATTGCTGTAGTATTTATAATTCTAGTTTGGTTTATTTTAAATAAAACTGTATTCGGTAAGAATGTATATGCTATTGGTGGTAACCGTGAAGCAGCAGTAGTTTCTGGAGTAAATGTATTTGCAACTATTATGGGTATATTCATCTTCGCATCACTTTTATATGGTGTTGGTGGCGTACTTGAAGCGGCTAGAACAGCTGGTGCAACAAATAACTATGGTAATGGTTATGAGCTTGATGCAATCGCAGCGTGCGTTGTTGGGGGTGTTTCATTAAATGGTGGTGTTGGTAAAGTTGGTGGAATAGTAAGTGGTGTTTTAATCTTTACTGTTATCCAATATGGATTACAATTTATAGCGGTAAGTCCTATGTGGCAACAAGTTATAAAAGGTATCATCATAGCAGTTGCAGTTGCAATAGATATGGCAAAATACAGAAGAAAATAATTATTAAATAAATAAAATGCAGGCAAATCATTAGTTTTTTAGCTAGAGATTTGCCTGTATTTTATTTATTTTCTAAATAATAATCAAATTGGTAAGCCTTAGCACTCGTGCTAGTAATAATTTAATACATAATGTATAATAGTATTTAGGCATAATCAAAAAATAACAAATCTATCTGTCAGTATTTTTTAATCATAATTTATTGCCAAAGTGCCCTAATAGACCTGATATGAGAGTAATTTGTCTCCTTGGCTAATAAAAAATATTCATGGCAGTTCTAATTGTTATTTATTTTCATGTGCCTTATTAAATAATTCATCTATCGGAGGTAGTTAAATGAATTCATATAGAATTATGATTGTAGACGATGAAGAAGAAATACGCCTTGGAATCATAAAAAAGATTGATTGGGAAGCCAATGGATTTATAGTTGTTGGTGATGCTGAGAATGGACAAGATGCCTTGGAAAAAGCAGAAAAACTACAGCCAGATGTTATAATGACAGATATTAAAATGCCATTTATGGATGGGTTGGAACTAGGAAAGAAGTTGGTAGAATTAATGCCATCTACAAAAATTATTGTATTTTCAGGATGTGATGATTTTGAGTATGCTCATAAGGCAATAAAGATAAATGTAGTTGAATATGTTTTGAAACCGATTAACTCAGCAGAACTCATAGAAGTTTTAGTGAGGTTAAAAGAACAGCTCGATCGGGAATATAACGAAAAACGAAATTTAGAAACACTTTATAAGCATTATATTAAAAGTCTACCAGTAATTAGAGAACAATTTTTAGTTGGTGCAATTGAAGGCAGGATAAATGAAGAACAATGGCATGAACAAATGGAGGAGCTGGGAATAGAATTCAAGTATAAGCATTTAACAGTAGGGATTATTCAGGCAGATGGAACACTATCCTTTGAAGAAAACTTAAATAGTTTTTCGGGGCAAAAGGAATCAGCACTTACACCAATTTCTATTAAGAAAATTGTAGATGAAAATATGGGTAAGTATTGTAAATTTATTAGTTTTATTTATTCTGGTATGGTAATAGTTATGGGTAACTTTGAAAAAAAGGAAGATATATTATTATTTATAAAAGGTATAAATGAGGTTTGTAAGGTTTATAAGAGAATTATGAGTTTAACAATATCTGCAGGAATAGGGTATGTTTATAGTAATCCTTCGCAAATACGTTTTTCATATAGAACTGCACAAAATGCATTAGATTATAGATTTATATTAGGAGCTGGAAAGGCTATTTATATTGATGATGTAGAGCCAGATAATTCAATCCAGCTACAACTTGATGAGAAAGAAGAACGATCAATGTTAAATGCAATAAAAATTTCTTCAGAGGATGAAATTTCAGAGGCAATTGATAGTTTGTTTAAGAAAACAGAAGATTTATTATTGCCTTTTAATCAATATAGAATTTATCTTATGGAAATTATGACATCACTTTTAAAACTGGTTCAAACATATGCATTTGATATAGAAGAAATTTTTGGTGAAAATTTTAATGCATACAGTTATTTAGAATCCTTTAATTCTATTCATGAAGTCAAAAAATGGATTATAGAAAAAGCTATTAGGATAAATAGTTATATTAAAAGAGAGCGAATCAATTCATCTATGATGCTTATTGAAAAAGCAAAACAATATATAAAAGAAAATTATAGTGATTATGATGTTTCAGTAGAAAAATTATGTTCTAAATTGCATGTTAGTCCAACATATTTTTCTACAATGTTTAAGAAGGAAACAGGAACAAGCTTCGTAAATTATCTCACAGCAACACGTTTAGAAGAAGCTGTTAAACTTTTGAATACAACAGATGATAAGACATACATGATAGCGGAAAAAGTTGGATATCCAGAAGCTAATTATTTTAGTTATGTTTTTAAGAAACAGTTTGGAGTATCTCCATCAAAGTATAGAAAGAATTGAGTTGATTTACTATGCTTAATTTGTTTAAGAGAAAAATACAGAAGACAATAAATTACGTTAACAGCGGAAGTATACAACATATAATATCAATTTCTTTTACCGTAATAGCAGTTATAGGAATGGTTACTGTTGGAGGGGCTTTATATTTTCGTTTTATAACTTCCACTGAAGAAATGGTATCTGAGCATAATAAATCTATGTTAGATCAAGTAAATTTGAATTTAGATTCTTATCTGAGGAATATGATGAAAGTGTCTGATACCACTTATTACAATGTAATTAAGAAGAAAGATTTGGCTACAGATACCATAGATAAAGAAATGGACTTATTGTATGAAACAAATAAAGATTCACTTATAAGCATATGTGCCTTTTCGCAAGATGGGGAAGTTATAGCGGCATCTCCTGTAAAACAATTAAAAAGCTCTATTGATCCACGAGTGAGTGATTGGTTTACTAAAGCGATAGATAAGAAAGAAAATTTACATTTTTCAACACCTCATGTTCAAAATTTATTTGTAGATCCAGATTATAAATATCGTTGGGTCGTATCATTAAGTAGGGCTATTGAACTTACTAATAATAAGAAAACAACATCTGGAGTATTGTTAGTTGATATAAATTTTAGTGGAATAGAGCAGATATGTAAAAATGCAAATATAGGAAAGTCAGGATATGTTTATTTAGTTGATAGAGAAGGCGAAATTATTTATCATCCTAGGCAGCAATTGATTTATTCAGATTTAATAGATGAAAATAATAAAATTGAAGCAGCTTATGATGATGGAAATCATATAGAAACTTTCAGAGGAGAAAAAAGATTAGTTACAGTTAAAACTGTTGGATACACTGGATGGAAAATTGTCGGAATTACACCGATGTTAGATATTACTTCAGATTATTATCAAATGAGTGTATTTGCTGTGTTCATTATGTCTTTCGCTATCTTTATACTTGTATTTCTTAATATGTTTGTCTCTTCAAGAATAGCTAACCCAATACGATTATTAGAAAAGTGTGTGAAGAAATTGGAAAATGGAGTAAAAGATGTAGATGTTTCGATAAGCGGCTCATATGAAGTTCAGCATTTAGGAAAAGCAATTCGTTCTATGGTCAACCAAATGCATACACTTATGGACAACATAATGATTGAACAAGAATCAAAAAGAAAAAGTGAGCTTAATGCTCTTCAAGCACAAATTAATCCCCATTTTTTATATAACACATTGGATTCAATCATATGGATGATAGAAAATGAAAATTATGATGGGGCAATAATTATGGTAACTGCTTTAGCAAAACTTTTTAGAATAAGCTTAAGTAAAGGCAAAAATATAATAACAGTGAGAGATGAAATTGAGCATGCACGAAATTATTTGACCATACAAAATATACGATATAAAAATAAATTCACATATAATATTGAAGTTGATGAGAAAGTTCTTAATTATGGAAGTATTAAATTAATTATTCAACCGCTAATTGAAAATGCAATTTATCATGGTATGGAATTTATGGGGGGAGATGGTGAGATTTTAGTAAAGGCATATGCAAAAGATAATGAGTTATATATTGATGTTGTAGATAACGGACTTGGAATGCTTCAAGATGTTGCAAATAGCCTTTTAACAGGTGAAAGCAAGATTGAAAAGAAGAGCTCTGGTATAGGATTGAAGAATGTTAATGAAAGAATACAACTATATTTTGGAAAGAGATATGGACTCGAAATTTATAGCGAGCCAGATGAAGGGACAACAGTTCGTATTCATATGCCATGTGTGGACTTTTATGAAATTAGAAAGAGGGAGGAAGATAAATAGTGAAGAGAAAAAGGAAGCAAATTTTTATTACTTTATTTTTGCTATTAATATTATCTTTCTTACTTTTCTTAAATAATACATTGTGGCATGAAAAAGATATAAGGATATACAACATATCAATTATAACTAGAGGAAGAAACAGTGAAAGCTTAATGATAATGAGACAGGGGATAGAGCAGGCAGCTTCAGAAATGAATGTTAATGTAAGTTTTGTTACTTTGTCGGAAGATAATAGTATTGACGAACAGAAAGAACTTATAGAACGAGAGATAAAAAATAAGGCAGATGCAATAATTATATCGCCTGCAGATTACGAGAAAATGGCAGAACCAATAGAAAATGCTAGAAAAAAGATACCAATTATATTATTTGATTCTACTATAAAATCAGAACATGCTCAGCCTAGTATTTCTTGTGATAACTATAAGCTTGGATCTAGCTTGGGGGAAGAATTAATAAAGAACGGAGATATGAATAAGAATATTTTAATAATCAAAAACAACTTAGAGTGCAGTAGTGTAAAGGAACGATATAATGGATTCATGAGTGTTATGAATCGAACATATAACAAATGTACATTTTGGGATTTTTCAGAAGATAAGCAGACTACTTATTATAATCAAGCTAAAAGTTTGTTAGAGAACAATAATATTGATGTTGTGGTTACATTTGATGCAGGATTATTAGAAAATGTTTCTCAAGCTAAAAAGGATGTAATGGGTATTAACAAAGAAAAAGCATCAATAGAGATATATGGGACAGGAAGTACAAGCAAAATTCTTTCTTTTTTAGAAGATAAGGTTATTAGTGCAACAGCTATTCAAAATGAATTTAATGTAGGATATCTAAGTATAAAATCAGCAGTATATAAGATTAATAAAAAAGATATGCCCAATAACATTATCTCTTCAACAGTTATAAATACAAAAAATATGTATTCGGAAGAAAATCAAAGATTATTATTCCCATTTGTTAGATAAGCACCATAAATGCAAGGATGAACTTTTGTATAAATGTATTGTGGTGCTTGATGGAATCATATGGTGGAGGGATTGTAGTGAGATTAATTAAGAAATTATCAGGGCTTTTAACAGTAGTCTCAATTTTTAATGTATTGTCATCTTGTAGTGCAAATGTGAAATCAGCAAATTATAGTAATGATATTAAGGAAATAAAAATAGGTGTAACCTTATATAAACAAGATGATGCATTCATATCAGAAATTTCAAAGAATATTGAGGATATAGCAAAAGAGAAGGAGAATCAAGGTAAATATAAGATCATTGTGAATGTTGCAGATGCTAAAGGAAATTTAATTAACCAAAGTAATCAAGTAGATAAATTTGTTGCGCAGAATTACGATGTTATATGCGTAAATATGGTTGATCGTACAGCGGCATCTATGATCATTGATAAAGCAAAATCAGCTAATATTCCAATTGTTTTCTTTAATCGTGAACCAGTAGAGGAAGATATGGAAAGATGGAATAAGCTCTATTACGTTGGAGCAGATGCTCAGCAATCAGGTGAGATGCAAGCAAATATCATTATAAATGCTTATAAAAAAGACAATAGAATGGTAGATAAAAATGGAGATGGCAAAATCCAGTATGTAATGCTTGAAGGAGAGCAGGGACACCAAGATTCCTTAATTAGAACGGAATATTGCATCAAAACTATAACTCAAAATGGAATTGAATTAGAGAAACTAGCTGATGATACAGCAAATTGGCAAAGTGCTCAGGCAACAACAAAGATGTCACAATGGATTAAAAGTTTTGGAGATAAAATTGAAGTTGTATTTAGTAATAATGATGAAATGGCACTTGGAGCAATAAATGCAATAAATGATGCTAATATAGGCGGTAAAAAACCACTAGTTGTAGGAATTGATGGGCTTCCTAAAGCGTTAGAGGCAGTGAAAAATGGATCTATGATAGGAACTATTTTAAACGATTCGAAAAAACAGGCAAATGCGATCTTCAATCTTGCATATACATTAGCTTCTCATGGAAATGTAAATTCCATAGATGGACTTGAGAAAGGAAAGTATATTAGGACTCCACACGCAGAGGTTACTAGTGATAATGTTGATTTATATATAGAAAATAAATAAAATTATATATTATGTATAGATAATGTAGAAGTATATTTATTATAAAAAAATAAGTAAGTCTTTTTCGATTTACTTCCTTTTTTGTATAAGCATACTTCTATTTTTATAAATTTTTATCAGCAGGATCTATAGCTATAGTTAGATTATATTCAATATGCCTTATACCAGTATAAAGTTCTTTATTACACACATAATAAAATAAACGATTTAAGAAATAAAGATGAAATTTAATGTGCTTTTTATGTATAGAAACTGACCATGAAGGTAAAGTCTTCGCAAAGTACTATGAAAATAGGTTTATTTTTGTAGGAACCTTAAGTATCGAGATGCTAGGAAGAGTAGGGAGCTATTTGATAAATCAACGGAGGATAAAAATGAGAAATTCTAAAAAGATATTGGTATTGTGCACCATTATAATTATGATAATAAATTTATTGCTAAGTTCTAGTAAAGTAGCTGCTAATTCTAGGTTAACAGCTACCGAAGGAAGGCCAGTAAGAGCAAGCATATTATTACGTACTTTAGAGGATCCATACACTGCATTACTTAAGCAAAGTTTTGAAGAAATTCAGAAAAATAATTCGGGGAATATTGAATTTACTTTTTATGACTGTAAGAATGATCAATCATTACAAAACAGAAATGTTAATTCAATACTTAATGCAGAAAATGCAGACATTATATTACTGAATCTAGTAGATCCAACAGGAGTGAGGACAATTGTAGATAGAGTTAAAGAAAAAAATATACCATTAGGTTTATTCAATATAGAACCACTAAATATGGAAACTGTAAAATCATATAGTAAAGCTTATTTTGTTGGAACAAATCCAGCCGAAGCGGGAATACTGCAAGGTGAACTTCTTTCCAGCTTATGGAATAAGGATAGAACAATTATTGATAAAAATGGAGATAATATAATGCAATATGTTATGTTGATGGGACCGCGTAATAACTTGGAGGCAATTGGAAGAACTAAGTATTCTGTTTTATCAATCAATGATGCAGGAATTAAAACAGAAGAAATTGCTTTGAGAGTTTGTAATTGGGAAGAAAACTTAGCTAAAGATGCTATGGATGCATTATTCTTATCGAATGGAAATAAAATTGAAGTTATAATTTCTAATAATGATGCTATGGCAATAGGTGCAATTGAGGCATTGCAAAAGTATGGATATAATAGTGGAGATAAAAATAGGACAATACCAATTGTTGGTGTAGATGGGATACCGAAAGCGATACAGCTCATTAATCAAGGAATTATGACTGGATCTGTTCCTCAAGATGCAGCTAGCATGGCAGAAGCGACTTATCTTATAGGAATGAATTTGGTTAATGGTAGACCTCCACTTGATGGAACTTCGTATAAGTTTGATGATACAGGAGTTGCAGTACGTATTCCTTACAAAGGATATATAAGTAATGATAATATCTAAGGTTATTTAAGTTGATTAAATAACTTATAATAAAAAATATGGAGGATTAGTATAAGATGTCTAAGAAAATAACTACCATAATTATTATCATGATTGCAGCAGCTATGCTAATAAGCATTAATCAAAGTAATATCATGGCGAGTTCAAGAATTGCTGAAGGAAAGCCTATTAAAGCAGCTGTATTATTATATAGATTTGATGATGCTTATATTTCTTTAGTTCGTGAAAATTTAGAAAAAATACAAAAAGAGAACGAAGGAAACATTGAATTTATTTTTTACGATGGGAAGAATGATCAATCTATACAGGATAAAGATATTAATAACTTAATTGAAAAGCAAGATGTTGATCTTTTGCTAGTAAATCTAGTCCAAACAACGAGTACACAGTCAGTTATTAATAAAGTAAAAGGAATTAATATTCCAGTAATTCTATTTAATAGGGAACCAGTTGCGATAGATTCTATAAGATCTTATAATAAAGCTTGCTATATAGGAACAGAGGCTGAGGAAGCCGGACTATTACAAGGAAAAGTTATTATAAATGCATGGAATAAAAATAAAACAGCAATGGATAAAAATAAAGATGATATACTTCAATATGTTATGTTAATGGGAGAACAAAATAATTTAGAGGCAATTAAAAGAACAGAATACTCTATATTAAAAATCAATAATTCGGGAATAAAGACTCAAGAAGTTGCATTAAGGGTTTGTGATTGGAATGAGGAAGAAGCTAGGAATGTTACTAAAACATTGTTTCTGCAGTATGGAAATAAAATTGAGGCTATAATTGCGAATAATGATTCCATGGCTATAGGTGCGATTAAAGCATTGCAAGAATATGGCTATAATAAGGGTGGCAAGACTCCTAATATAGCAGTTGTAGGAGTTGATGCAATACCAGAGGCACAGGAATTAATTAAACAAGGAATAATGACTGGGTCTGTTCTACAGGATCCTTATGAATTAGCTAAAGCACTTTACAGTGTTGGAATTAATCTTGTTTCTAATAAAAACCCGCTTTATGATACAGAATATAAATTTGATCAAACAGGAGTTTCAATTCGATTGCCTTATCATGAATACATGAGTAAGTAAGAATTAAAAGATATATAAAATAACTTTACAATCAAACCAACTTAACTTAATATTAAGTTAATAAAAAAACGTATTATATTATTAAAATTTACGAGGAGTGGGGCTAAAATGAGTAAATTAGAAGAAATAATAAAGTATAATGAAAGTTTTGTGGGGAACAAAGATTATCAGGAATATGTAACAACTAAGATACCTAAGAAAAAGATGGCGATATTATCATGTATGGATACAAGATTAACAGAATTGTTGCCTAAAGCCATGAATATCAAAAATGGGGATGCAAAAATAATAAAAGATGCAGGAGCAACAGTTATGCACCCATTTGGTGGCGTAATGAGAAGTATATTAGTTGCAGTATATGAATTTGGAGCAGAAGATGTTTTTGTAATAGGACATCATGGTTGTGGGATGAGTAATTTAAACACAAAAAAACTTGTTGATAAAATGTTAGATAGAGGAATTAAGGAAGAAACGCTCTCTACTTTAAATAACGCAGGAGTTAACGTTGAGAGATGGCTTCATGGTTTTGAATCTGTTGAGGAATCAATAAAAGAAAGTGTTAAAATGATAAAAGATCATCCTCTTTTACCTAATGACATAAGGGTACACGGTCTCATTATGAGTCCTGAAACTGGAGAATTAGAAATTATAGTAAATGGAGATATTAAAGACGCAAACTAAAGGTATTGCGAAGCGCTAGATATCTAGAGTAAACTTAAAGTTATATATGTAAATAGCGAAAGGAAGATCATGCATTTGTTCGGGTTACTTAAGGATTTTGCTGTGAATTTCTAACAGTAGAAGTTGCACCCATTTCTGCATGCTCCTGTGACAAGCACAGGACAAGCAAAAAATGGAACAACTTTTACTGAAGAAATGTCTGCAGCTAAATCCTACATGTAACACCTCCACAAAAGCATGACCTTCCTTTCTGGTATATATCATAATTGAAAATATATGTTTTAATTTAAGTTCGATATCTAGATACGAAATATCTAGGGATTAATACAAGCCTTGTGATTCCGTTGTATATTTTTATGAGCTATCAAATCTATAGTGTTAATAAATACTCGATAGTTTTAGAATTAAACATTGAACGATATGTAGGAGTAAAATTTACCTATCCTATGTGCGGTCGGCAGAATTGCTTGTCTGGCATGGGATAATTAGCGTATTTTGAGTGTGTTCTTTCATATGCTTAATTTGCTAACAATAGAAATATAAAAATATTTGCTTGAGTATAGATTTACTGTAATTTACTACTAAATTAGAAATGGAATATATGCTTTTGTGAAGCGTTCATTAGAAGATTTTGCTGGATGTGAATCTTAGAGTAGAAGTTGTTCCAAATGTGCTTGTTCAAAGCTGTGCTTTGAGGCTAGCACTTTGGGCACAACTCGTGCTCTTAGAATCACCCTGCAAAATCTTTAAAGAACCGGAACAAACGCATATATTCCTTTTCGAGGCTTCAGCAGTAAACTTAAATTATCATCAATACTTGCAAGTATTTCTATATTTCACCCAATTAGCAATACTTACACTTATGAAGAATGTAAATTATATTTTTGTTTCTAGTATGTGCTTCCAATATCTTTTAGGCATCATTCTACATTGAAGTTTAAGATTTTTTCGCTCTTCTATAGTAGTGGCTTTAAAATATGTTTTCCAAAGGTCTGTATATTCATCGTTGTGAAATTTTAGTTTTTCATAAGTTTCCATATCCATATCTATTATTTCGTAAAAATTTGTATTATATATTAAAGCTTTTTGTCTAGAAATATCGTGTATAATAAAATATTCCCTAGGAAATCTATTTTTAAAATGATCTCCAATAAGCTCTAAAATGTCATTATCTGGTTCAATAGAAGAGTATAAAAGTTTCTCTTCTATTTGATTAAATCTAATAAATCCTTCAAATCTATGGCATTCATTTAAAACTTTTTTTGTAATATTATCTACAAGTCTTATTACATCTACATTTAAAAAATCATGAACATCTGGTCCGAGTTTAAAGGCTACCTTTAAATAATTAAATATTATTATTCCTTTGTCCTCATAATTACTTAAAAATGCAAAGTATATTTTTTTTAATGAGAGGAAGTTAATTTTATTTATAATGGCATCTTTTACTTTTTTAAACTTATTAATATCAGTAGAAATTTCAACTATATTCCCGAGCAAAAGGGGAGTATTTGTCTGGCTTTTTCCATATATAGATGTTGGAGGTGATCCATTTGAGTAAAAAGCATCATATATGGAAGTTAATAGGCCTTCAAAAGTATCGTCATATAAGTATATTTTCATAATCAAAACTCTCCAGTTAAAGAAGTAATTTTATCACCTAATGTTAATATATTTGACTTAGGAATTATATTATTTAAAGAGTTTTCATTTTTTATAGATGATATATGTGATAAAGAAATATTATCCTTAGGTAATATAATTCCAGAAGGAAGCTTTACATCATTAAATGAAGTATTATCAAAAAATGATATTTGATTAGGATTTACGCTGCCACTTTTAGAAATATCTTGTTCTAGAAGTTTATTTTTTATTTTAATAGTATCAAAAAGAACATCTCCATGATATTTTCCGTTACAGGTAATAAAATATTTAGCTCTTTTAAGTACAACCCTTAGGTTTCTCAAGTCATCAAAGGTCAGATTATGAACTCTTCTTATTTTTAAAATTTTCTTAGCAGAAGTAACTCCTATACCAGGTATTCGTAATAATTTTTCATAAGAAACTTTGTTAATTTCAACAGGAAATTCATTCAAATTGGATAATGCCCAATGTGTTTTTGGGTCGAAATTTAAATCAAAGTTATCATCATCATTCTTCAAGAGTTCATTAGCTTTAAATCCATAATATCTAAGAAGCCAATCGGCTTGATAAAGTCTATGTTCTCTAAGCATTGGTGGATGCGTAATGTCAGGAAGCAGGTTATTGTCCTTAATCACAGGGACATAAGCAGAGTAGTACACTCTCTTTAGACTATATTTATTGTAAAGAGCTTCAGAGAGTTTTAGGATTTTTCCATCACTTTCAGGAGTTGCGCCAACGATTAATTGAGTACTTTGACCACCTGGTACAAACAATGGTGTACTTTTTATGCTTTTTTTCATTTCACTATAATTAATTATTGAATTTTTTATAGTTTTCATAGGTTGTAAAATTTTTTCTTTACTCTTTTGAGGTGCTAAAAGTTTAAGACTATTGCTAGAAGGAAGTTCTATATTAACACTCATTCTATCTACAAATTTTCCAGCTTCCTCAATTAAAGCATTATCAGCGCCAGGTATAACTTTTAGATGAATATAACCATTGAACTTATTTTCTATACGCAGTTTTTTCACAGTTTTAAGTAGAAGTTCCATAGTATAATTAGGATTATAAATAACAGCGGAACTTAAAAAGAGGCCCTCTATATAATTACGCCTGTAAAAATTAATAGAAAGACTGCATATTTCATCAGGAGTAAAGCTTACTCTTAAAAAATCTCTAGATGATCCATTAATGCAATATTTACAATCAAAAATACAATCATTTGAAAATAATATTTTAAGGAGAGAAATGCAACGTCCATCCGGAGTAAAGCTGTGACAAATACCAGCTTCTGAAGCATTGCCTATTCCATTTTTAGCATTCTGTCTCTTTGAGCCAGAAGAGGAACAAGAGACATCATATTTTGCGGCATTAGATAATATTTTTAATTTTTCCATTAAATCCATTTTGATTACACTTCCTTATAAAATGAAACTTTAAAATTAAAATATATGCTCTGACAAAACTTGAATGGTGTATTGGAATTTAGTTTTTGTATTTTTGCATTAACTAAGCACGTAGGGAATAGAATTTTAAAGTTAAATTAATTATCATAAAATATACACGCTCTAAAAAATTTAATTCATCGAAGTTTATTTTAAAATATAAGATAATAAAAAATTAGATAATTCTATAATGATTGAATCATATTTTTTAGAACATATACAAATAGAAAAAGAACATATATTCGTTAAAAATATTATATACGAATATATGTTCTGTGGCAATGAATTCATTTTAAAGTTTTGATAAAAAAACTAAAATGAAAAGTTAAATTCCGTATGTAAGAGTAAATTCTATGTAAATAGAATTCAATTATAAACTTATTTATGATTAAATTAAAAAAATAATGCTTTGGTATATGTTACATTAAAAATAATCAGTAACTATAACAAATGCATTATTTATTTTAATAAATATATTAAATAGCGGTTACAGTATCACGCTCAATTAAAGTATTCATAAGAATAATTCTCTTGCTGCAAGAATTATCACATTCTATTTTTTCTAATAGCAGTGTTGCTGCATTTGAGCCAAGAAGAAACATGTTCTGATCTATAGTAGTTAACTTAGGTTCTACAAATTTACTCAAATCTATATTATCGAATCCCATAATAGATAATTTATCTGGTACATCTATATTTAGTTTTTTGCAAGCGTTAAGTACACCAACAGCCATAAGGTCATTGCAGGCAAGAACTGCAGTTGCAGTAGATGCTTTAAGGACATTTAGGAATATATTAACAGTGTTATCAACAGTTTCACTACTATTTCCATTTCCTATGTTGATAATATTTTGTGGATTAAAATTATTTAAATCATCCATTATTTCTGTATAAACTTTTTCCTTTACGTCATAAGAATAACTATCTTTTCCTCTAACAAATAGTATATCTTTGTGATTTTTTTCTAATAAATAGTTTAAAGCCATACTTGCACCCATAGCTTCATCATTTACAACAGATGAAATATTTGTGGACACGGAATGTCCATTAACAAAAACAATGGGAGTTTGTTTTGAAATATTATGAAAAAATTTAGATTTAATATTTTCTGTATTTGGGTCAATAACTATTATTCCAGATACATTCCTAGATAATAAATTGTTAACGCATAATTTTTCTTCTTCACTATCATTATTACTACATGCTAGCACTAAAGACAAATTATTTGCTTTTAAGCTGCTTTCAATCCCGTTTATAACTTCTGGGAAAAACATATTATTGATACTAGGAACAACAACACCTATAGTAGCTGACTTCTGTTTAGTAAGCTCACGTGCTTGCATATTAGGAATATATTTAAGTTCTTCTATTACTTCAAGTACTCTTTTTCTTGTTTCTTCTTTCACTGGATAATTTCCATTCATTACTCTTGAAACAGTCGCAACAGATACATTAGCTTTTTTAGCTACATCTACTATGGTTAATTTCATAATTATTCCACCTTATAATATATTTATAAATTTATCAAAGGCAGCAAATCCTTTTTCATTTCTTTTAAATACTCCAGAGTGACATAATACTTCTAAGAATTTAAATCCAACTTCTTCTTTTAGAATAGAATCAACGTTTTCTTGAGATATATTAGAGTATTTTTCTAGAAGATATTTATACCAATCAGAATGTTTTGCCACCATTTCATCATCTAAAATGTTGTCTTTTATATTAATTAAGTATTCCTTTAAAACATTTAATTCTTCTTTTAATCTTGCAGGAAGAACTGCAAGTCCCATGACTTCTATAAGTCCTATATTTTCTTTTTTAATATGATGAACTTCACTATGAGGATGGAAAATACCAAGAGGGTGCTCAGTACTTGTTCTATTATTCCTTAAGACTAAATCTAGTTCATATTTATTATTCCTTTTTCTTGCAATAGGAGTAATAGTATTATGCGGTTCATCCGCTGTATGACTTAATATGTTTACAGATTCATCTGAGTAGCTTCTCCATGAGGTTAAAATATGGTCAGCTAAATCTAATAATTTATCTTTATCATTACTTGAAAGCCTAACAACAGACATAGGCCATTTGACTCTACCTATTTCAACATCTTCATAATTTTTAACTGAGTAGTTTTTTTCTATTGGAGCTTTTTCCATAGCAAATGTGTAGTGACCACCTTGATAATGATCATGAGATAGTATTGATCCTCCAACTATAGGCAAGTCAGCGTTAGATCCAGCAAAGTAATGAGGTAGTATATCAGTAAAAATCAATAAATTCCTAAAAGTATCCTTATTAATTTTCATAGGTATATGTTCGCTATTTAGAATTATACAATGCTCATTATAATAAGTATAAGGGGAATACTGCAAGAAATATTTTTGTTTATCAAAATCCAAAGGTATAATTCTATGAGTCTGTCTGGCAGGATGATTTATATGACCATAAAATCCTTCATTTTCTTTACATAATAAACATTTAGGATATGAACTAGATTTAATTAATTTAGCTTTTGCTATATCCCTAGGATCTTTTTCTGGTTTTGATAAATTAATTGTTATATCTAAGTCTCCATATTCCGTTGATGCTTTCCAGATTATGTTCTTGTCAATTCTATCTTTTCGAATATAGTTAGAAGAAATGCTTAAATCATAATAGTACTCAGTAGCTTTAGTTGGAGAGATATTATATAAATTATTAAAGTTATTTATAACCTCAGAAGGTCTTGGCATTACGCAGTTCATAATTAAAGTATCAAATAAGTCTCTTTCAGTTACTGTATTTTCTATTAAATTATTTTCACATGCGTAGTCTAAGATATTTTCTAAGATAGGAGTTGGAGTTTCTAAAGTTTCATCAACTTCACAAACTTCAAATTCATTTAAGTTTAATACTCCAAGAATCATATTGGTAGAGTAAATTATATCATCATTATTTATAAGATTTTTTTTCAATGCAAAGTTCATAAGTCTATTTATTTCATGATTTATATTTATCATGCTAAAACCTCCTCAATTTTAACAAAAGGTATTAATCTAAGACATATCTAAAAAATAAGTCCATGTTAGTTTATTTCATAGACTTATCTTTTTCTATGCCTAGGTGGCGGAAACTTGAACCATATAAGTTTTTAGGTTGGCTCTAGTTTCCCAAGATAAATTTTAAAATTCTATATGATTTTATTATTTGTCATCATATCCGTTAGGATTATTTTTGTGCCATGTCCAAGCTGTTTTGATTATAGCTTTTACATCAGTATATTTAGGAGTCCAGCCTAGAATCTTTTGAGCTTTTTCATTAGAAGCTATTAATCTTGCAGGATCACCAGCACGTCTTTCGCCCACAACAACTTCAATTTCTTCACTAGTTGCTTCTTTAGCTGAATCAATCATTTCTTTAACGCTAAAGCCAATTCCATTACCTAGATTGAAGATGTTACTTTTATTTCCGCTTTGTAAATACTCAACAGCTTTTATATGTGCGTCTGCTAAGTCTAGTACATGAATATAATCTCTTATACAAGTACCATCAGGAGTATCATAATCTTCTCCAAAAACAGTTATAGCTTCTCTTTTTCCAAGTGGAACTTGAAGTATTAGAGGTATTAAGTGACTTTCAGGAGAGTGATCCTCACCGATGCTTCCATCTTCTAGTGCACCAGCTGCATTAAAGTATCTTAAAGAAACGTAATTTATTCCATTAGCTTTGCTAACCCATTTCATCATTTTTTCCATAGTCAGCTTTGTTTCACCATAGGTATTAGTTGGATTTGTTTCATCATCTTCAGAGATAGGAATTTTCTTTGGTTCTCCATATACTGCTGCAGTTGAAGAAAAAACTATATTCTTAATATCATGTTTTACCATGCTTTCAAGTAATATTTGCATACCATATACATTATTATTGAAATATAGTAGAGGTTTTACCATACTTTCGCCAACTAAAGAATTAGCAGCGAAATGTATAATAGCATCGATTTTATTTTCAGAAAAAACTTTATCTAAAAACTCAGAATCTCTTATATCACCTTTATAAAATTTTGCTTTTGGATTTACAGCTTTCATATGACCTGATTGTAAATTATCAACTATTATTACGTCTTTATTTTGTTTTACAAGTTCATGAACTGTATGAGAGCCGATATATCCAGCACCACCACAAACTAATATTGACATATTAACATCTCCCTTATTTTTATTGATTTGGTTTAAAGACTTATACTTTAAATTTAAACTAAATCTTTCTTATAATCAACTTAATAAAATCTTAAGTAGTAAATCTTTTATCCAATTTTTCTTGTTCCATCTGAAATGCTAACTACATAGAAGCTAGGTTCATAGCCAATTTTGCTTGTATATTCGGCTTTAACTTTTTCTACAAATGAATCTATACAGTCTTCTTTAACAATATTAACTGTGCAGCCCCCGAAACCAGCGCCTGTCATACGAGCTCCAATTACACCTTCACTTTTCCAAGCAAGAGAAACTAAAGTATCTAGCTCTATTCCAGTAACTTCATAATCATCTCTTAGAGAAATGTGAGAATCATTCATAAGTTTTCCGAATAGAGTTAAATCATTTTCTTCTAGAGCTTTTACAGCCTTTAATGTTCTTCTATTTTCATATACTGCATGTTTTGCTCTTTTTGCTTTAATAGGATCTGAAATACAAGATTTAACTTCTTCAAATTCTTCTTCTGTAAGCTCACCTAAAGCATTAATATTCTTAACTTTTTGTATTTCAGCTAAGGCAGTTTCACATTCACTTCGTCTTTCATTGTACTTAGAGTCAGCTAGACCACGCTTTTTATTTGTATTGGCAATTACTATCTTGTAGCCATCCATAGCAATAGTACTGTATGAATATTTCAAGGTATTACAATCTAAAAGAATCGCACAATTTTCCTTTCCCATGCCAATAGCAAATTGATCCATTATTCCACAATTTACACCGATAAATTTATTTTCAGCTTCTTGACACATTTTTACTATATCAACCATGTTGATATTTAAATTGAACAAATCATTTAATATAGTTCCCATCAAAACTTCTATTGAAGCAGAAGAGGACAATCCAGAACCATTTGGAATATTTCCATAGAAAAGTATTTCAAATCCGTTAGGAATATTATAACCATGATTTTCAAAAGTTTTAATTACACCTTTAGGATAATTGGCCCAATCGTGTTGTTTTTCATATATCATATTCTCTAAACTAAATTCTAAAATTCCTAATTCTTTAAAGTTTAAAGAGTTAACTAATACATTTTTATCTTCTCTTTGTCTAACTAAAGCATAAGTTCCAATAGTAAGAGCGCAAGGAAAGACATTACCTCCATTGTAATCAGTATGTTCTCCAATTAAATTAACTCTTCCAGGTGAAAAGAAAACACTTTCAGCATCTTTTGCAAATAATTTTGTGAAATCACTTTTTAATACATTAATATTCTCCATATTTAATACCTCCCTTTTAATTTAATAGTAAGCGATTACTATTAAAAAGTAAAGAGGGAATTAAGAAAATTTAGAATTTTTTAGATATATACAAAATCTGTGAATATACACTATAGATAGAGGCTTAATAGGACAACAGTGATAAGCTTAATCTTTCATGAGAAAGATTACAAATAATAATTATTTCTGAAGTGATTATTTGAGAATATATAAATTTAGAATATTTTTATAGAAAAGGCTTACTGTTATAAAATTTAATAGGTAGCCTAAATTTTAAGCTACCTATTAGAATGTCCACTATTTTTTTGAATGGGAATGTCTATTTGAATTGTTGTTCATATTGTTCATCATATTATTCATATTATTCATAGGCATATTGCCCTGATTTCCCATTAGCATACTTAATAAGGAATTAATATCGTTCATATTTCCCATATTATTCATATTTGGACCATTGCTATTCATATTATTTGCATTATTCATGTTAGGGTTGTTATTTGGATTATTAAATGGAGAACCGTTAGATCCGCCCATATTTCCCATCAACATGTTCATTAATGGATTTCCATTCATAGGGTTCATGCCGCCACCCATGCCACCCATAAGCATGTTCAATAAAGGATTACCACCCATTTGATTTGGATTACTGCCACCATTTTGGTTAGGCATCATGGGATTTCTAAATCCGCCACCCATTCCATTAAATAGGGAACTGAGTATCATACTTAATAAAGGATTCATTTTACCACCTTTTTGTTAATTGCTTTATTATAGTTTATTACAGAGGCATATAAAAGGATACTAAAATTTAATCTATAATAAAATATATATATGTTGCAATTCACAATGCACAACGCACATTGCACAATTCACAATTGCAACTAAAATTATTGCAATATCTTTAGAATTATCATGAAGAATCATTTTTGAAATATATATATTAATGAAAGAAAATATTTTATGCTTAGAATACAGAATAAAAGAGGAAAAAATGAATAAAATAAACACAAGAACGAGGGCTGAGAACTGTAATCTTAGTTCTTTTTTATGTTTGTTTATGAAATATAAAGACAGCTAGAGAATATAAGCTAAGGAACTTAGGAGAATTTTATGAGAATCGGAGAACTGGAGATAGCAATAATAGATATAATTACATTTACGGGAATATTAATAACTCTTTTAACAGGAGTGCTTAATTTATTTCAAAACAAGAAAACTCTTTACATAAATAATATTACAAGATTTAGAGTCATATGGATAACTACATTAAGAACGCATATTGCAAGCTTGAAAGAGCTAAGCAATATAACTAACTTATATATTAGAACTAAAGATGGAAGTAATAAGGTTGAATATAGAAGAGAGTTAGATAAAATAGTATCGTTGATTAAAATGCATTTGAATTTTACAGGAAAACTAGATATTGAGCTAATATCAAAAGTAGAAGAATTAAAAGCTACACTTAATAGTTATTTATTAATATATTATTGTAAAAATGCAATAAAATCTGCAGAAAGAAATGAAGATATAACAACGAAATTTTATGAAGCTATAGATGTGATAAGTGAAAAAAAAATATTAAAGGAATTTTTGGCCATGGCAAATAGTTATAAGAATGTTGAACATAAAAATAATATAAATTTATTAAATTTACTAGAACTTAAAAATGAAGTTAAATCTGCATACAGAGATGATTTGCAATTAATAAATAATATAGTTGAAAAAAGCGACTATATAGTAAGTAATTATGAAAATGAAATTGAAAGCCTAAATAGAGATATAGATGAGCTTGTGCAAATATGTTTAAAAGCTGAGTGGATTAGATGTAAGGTAGAAACTAGAATATGGCCGTATAATAAATATGATGAAGAAAGAGTAATTACTAAGCTAAAGGATGAATATAAAAATATTAGCCATAAAATGCAGACTTATAAATAGGAAGTCTGCATTTATAAAGTTGAATAATAAATTCACATTTAAAAATGCTAGTGAGAAGGATTTTACATTGGGGTTATAATTTAGAAACTTAAGTATGATATATATAATTTTATAACTTAAATCCTAATAATATTGATTATAAATTTTCATAGTGATATTATTTTTATTAACATGGATATAATTTCATATATAGAAATAAATGTTAATAAAAATAATTTTATATACATATGTTAAGGGGGCTATATAATATGGAAGAAAAAATTAATAGACAAAAGGCATGGGACGCACTTTGTAAGTATAATAAAAGTGATGCACTCAGAAAACATGGACTAGCAGTAGAGGGGGCAATGAGACATTTTGCTAAACTCTATAATGAAGATGAGGATGTATGGGGCATAATTGGATTACTTCATGATATAGATTATGAAATGTATCCAGATAAGCATTGTGCTAAATCTCAAGAAATAATGAGAGAAGAAGGATTTCCGGAGAGTTATATAAGAGCGGTTGCATCTCATGGATATGGAATAGTAAATGAAATAAAACCTGAAAGCAATGCTGAGAAGGTACTTTATACAATAGATGAACTTACAGGTCTTATAGGGGCAGCTGCATTAATGAGACCATCTAAAAGCGTAATGGATCTAGAAGTTAAATCTGTTAAGAAAAAATTTAAGACTAAAGGATTTGCGGCAGGAGTAGACAGAAATGTAATATTAAATGGTTGCAAGATGATAGATATGGAATTAGACAAGGTTATAGAAAATACAATTTTAGGAATGAGAAATGTAGCAGAAGATATTGGCCTTTAGTATGGAATATTAATAGTTAAATTTATCATACAAATATAAAATTATATAGATATCCAAAACAAAACTTAGACTTATGCAATAATTTACCGAAAGGACAGGTACTCTGTTGTTTCGGTTACTGAGAATAAGTTGAGGCTTTCTAACAGCATAAGTTGCACCATTTCAGCATGCTCTCGAGACAAGCAAAAATGGAACAACTTATGATGAAGAAATGCCTGCAACATATTCTCTAATGTAACACTGCACAAAAGAGTACCTGTCCTTTCTGATATAGCAGATTTTTAAAGCTATAAGTATAATTCTCAAATTGGATATCTATATATATAGATATCCAATTTAAGAATTCAACTTATTAGATGAATGTATTTGCAAATTTGCTAAAACTTTAAGTTCATATCATCACTAGAAATCATAAATATATTTGTGGAGAAAACATTTGAAAATGAGCTGTTAAAGGTTCTTAGCTGTAGGTTGTTCCAATTTAGCTTGTCAAACTGAAAGGTGGAGCATGCTAAATTGGATACAACTTGCTGCTTAGAAATTTTAGCGATATTTTCATAGCTTTTCGGAACAAAATATTTATGATTTCGGTAAGTTATCACATAAGTTTAGTTTTAAATTTGGATATCTATAGGGTTCCATATTGATAACAATACATATCAACTGTTTCAAATTTCTGAATAACAGCAATATTGAAATTTCATAAGTTTGAATATCATTGAGGAACCATATAGTTAATAAGATACATTATTAAAATTAGGAGAATTTTTATGATTAAAAATATAATATTTGATCTTGGAAATGTTATTTTAGATTTTCAACCGAAGATATATGTAAGATCAAAAATTGATGAAGAAAAAGTAGAGGAAATATATAAATGTATATTTCAGAGTGATGAATGGCCAATGCTTGATAGAGGAACAATTTGTGAAGAAGATGCTAAAAGAAATATAATTAACAGAAACACTGAAAGTGAAGAGTTAATTAATAAAGTCTTTGAAAATTGGTACGATATGCTGATTCCAATAGAAAGCAGCGTGGATACATTGAAAAAACTAAAGCAAAAAGGTTATAAAATTTATTATCTATCTAATTTTCATTTAGCAGCTTTTGAATATATAAATAATAAGTATGACTTATTTAAATTATTTGAAGGAGGAGTGGTTTCTTATAAAGAGAAATTACTTAAACCTGAAAAAGAAATTTATGAGAAGATACTATATAGATATAGTTTAGAACCAGGCGAAACTCTATTTATAGATGATATGGAGCAAAATATCGAAGCTGCTATTAAGCTTGGATTAAAAGGAATAGTCTTAAAAGAACCAAGGAAACTGGAAGATGAATTACAAAAATTTGATATCAATATTTAAATAGTAAATAATAGAATGCATTAAAGTATTTTTATTGGACAATATAACACTAAAGGTTTTTAGAATAGGCATATAAAAGAAAATATACTAAAATACTGACTTGCTATATTTTAATTATTCAGCAAGTTTATTTTAAAAAATTAAAAAACAGAGTTTAGAAATATACACATATGCTTATCTAGAAAATAGGAGGTGTTTGTATGGAGGATAAATATAATGTATCTTCAATGGGATTAACATATGACTTTATTCATAATGCTGCTGTAGCAAATACTGACATAAAGTTAAGTGATAACGAAGATTCACAGTCAAATGTTGAAAAAAGCTCTATAAAGGCTATAATAAAGCATTCGGGTGAGATAACAGGATATGAACTTTCAAATGGAGAGAGAATAACTAAAGAAAGAGGCGTGGAGCTAGCCAAAGATGGAGCTATATCTGGAGTATCTGTCTCAACATCAAGAAAAGGTGAGGAATATTTAAGGAGTTTAAGAGATGATGATGAGTCAAACAATTTAAGCGCCTTGCCAGTAGTAGAAGAATAAAATACTTTTTTAAATAAAATTTGCTTATAAACTCTATGGAATATGTTACTATTAAAATAAAGAAAGAATATTTTTAACTTAGAAAACTCATATCATTGAATTCAATGATATGAGTTTTTTCTTAAAAGTGTTAAAATAGTAAAAGAAGCATAATAATGAATAGATATGTGCTTAGAGGAAAAAAATAATAATTATAAGTTGATTAATGTAAGGAGATGTATTCATGAGTGATTTAAGTGACTTAAAGGAAATGACAAAAGCTAAGGCAGCAAAAGAAATGCAAGAATTGAAAGATAAGATATTAGAAAGATTGAGCTCGATTAAAAGAGATGGGATAGATGAATTAATAAAATATCTTTTAGAAAGAACCGATTATTTTACAGCCCCAGCATCTACTAAGTTTCATTCAAACTTTGATGGAGGATTAGCACTTCACTCTGATAATGTTGTTGAATTATTAATACAAAAAAATAAACAATATAACCTAGGTTTGAGTCATGATACAATGTATTTAACAGGATATCTACATGATTTGTGTAAGTGTAATTTTTATGAAAAAACTATGAGATTAAAAAAAGATGAGATGACAGGAAAGTGGATAGGATATGCAGCCTATGAATTTGACGATAAAATTCCTTTAGGACATGGAGAGAAAAGTGTAATTCTACTTCAACAGTTTGTCAAGTTATCATTAGAAGAATGTTTAATGATAAGATGGCATATGGGTGCTTATGTTCCAAAGGATGAATATAGAGACTACAACAAGGCAATAGAAATGCATAAGTCAGTTTTGGCATTTAGTAATGCAGATGCAGAGGCTTCACATTTCTTGGAAGAAGTAAGAGAACCAGAAGTTTATTCAATAGAAGAATATAATCAATATGTAAAAGAAAGAGCTTTAAGAAAAAATAGTTAATTATTACTTTATTTATATATGTGAGAAATAAGAAGGATTTGCAACCAAAATAAAGCATAAGGGACTTCAAACAAATTTATCAAGTATATTAAAGAAATATTGTCATAAATAGTAGCAATTTTAAAGATAATATAGTAAAATGTCAATGTTGTATAATAAAGATGTTTCAAGGTAAACTAGAAGGTGAGTATTTGAAGGTTATAAACATTAGAATATATAGGATTTTAGTGATTGAATTTTTGAAACAAATTCTAATGCAACTATAATTTATGCCAGAAAGGTTGTGATGTTAGGGTTGGAAAACAAGCTGAAGTTATACGGCTTTAACAACCTCACAAAAACACTTAGCTTTAACATCTATGATGTATGCTATGCAAAAAGTGAGCGAGAGCAAAAGGACTATATTGCTTATATTGATGAGCAATACAATTCAGAAAGACTTACTAGAATTCTGTGTGATGTAACGGAAAGTATTGGAGCACATGTACTTAATATTTCAAAACAAGATTATGATCCTCAGGGAGCAAGTGTAACTATTCTAGTATCGGAACAGACCCTAGCAGTCAAAGAAATAGATGCATCTTGTAATAAAGGTGAAATTGACATTTTGAAAACTAGAGACACTGTTGTAGGACATTTAGATAAAAGTCATGTTACTGTGCATACTTATCCAGAATATCATCCAGATAATTCAATTGCTACTTTTCGTGTTGATATTGATGTAGCCACTTGTGGAGAAGTATCTCCGCTAAATGCACTAAACTATCTTATAGGAAGTTTTGATTCAGACATCATAACGATAGATTATCGTGTCAGAGGTTTTACCCGAGATGTTGATGGCAAAAAATTATTTATAGATCATAAAATAACATCAATACAAGATTATATTGATGAAAATACCTTGAAGAGATATGATGCAATGGATATAAATGTATATCAATCAAATATATTTCACACTAAAATGCTAATTAAAGAAATTGAACTTCAAAATTACCTTTTTAATAGAGATGTTTATGAAATCAAGCCAAAGCAAAGACTTGAAATTGAAAACAACTTAAGAAGAGAGATGATTGAGATTTTTAGTGGAACTAATATATATTAACGGGGAGGGATGTATACGATGAAAAACAAAGAATCCCACTCAAGAGCACCAATCTATGAAGCATTAATAGAATATAAGAAAGCTAGAGTGGTTCCGTTTGATGTACCAGGTCATAAGCAGGGCCGAGGAAACGATATGCTTAGGGAATTCTTGGGAGAGCAATGTCTTTCAGTAGATGTAAATTCAATGAAACCACTCGATAATCTTATTCACCCGGTATCGGTTATAAGAGAAGCTGAGGAGCTTGCGGCTGATGCATTTGGTTCTAAACACGCATTTTTAATGGTTAATGGAACAAGTTCTGCAGTTCAGGCTATGGTTATGAGTGTATGTAAAAAAGGTGAAAAGATTATAATGCCTCGTAATGTGCATAGAAGTGCTATAAATGCTTTAATAATTAGCGGAGCAATTCCGGTTTATATAAATCCAGGAACAAATAAACAACTTGGAATACCACTTGGGATGTCGGTTGAAGATGTAAAAAAAGCAATTAGAGAAAACCCAGACGCAAAAGCGATATTTGTAAATAATCCTACTTATTATGGGATTTGTTCAAATTTAAAAGAAATTACGAAACTTGCCCATGAAAATGGAATGTACGTATTAGTAGATGAAGCTCATGGAACACATTTTTATTTTGGTGACAATATGCCTTTATCAGCAGTTGATGCTGGGGCAGATATGGCAGCAGTCAGTATGCATAAGACTGGAGGATCTTTAACTCAAAGTTCTTTTCTACTCTTAAATTGTGATTTAGCAATAGGATATGTTCGTCAAATAATTAATTTGACTCAGACTACAAGTGGTTCATATCTTTTAATGTCATCACTTGATTTGGCAAGAAGAGATCTTGTATTACATGGAAAAGAAATTTTTGATAAAGTAAAGCAAATCTCTGAATATGCTAGAGGTGAAATAAATAAAATAGGCGGTTATTATGCCTTTTCAAAAGAGTTAATTGATGGAGATGCAGTTTATGATTTTGATATAACAAAGTTATCTGTATTCACTAGAGAAATAGGTCTTGCTGGAATAGAAGTATATGATCTATTAAGAGATGAGTATGGTATACAAATTGAATTGGGAGACATTGCAAATATTTTAGCTATTATTTCTGTTGGAGATCGTAGTCTTGCAATTGAAAGATTAATATCTTCATTATCTGAAATTAAGAGATTGCATTCAAAAGATAAAATTGGTATGTTTGATCATGAGTATATAGATCCTGAAGTTGTATTAACTCCTCAGGAAGCATTTTATTCTCAAAAAACTTCAGTGCCGCTAAATGAAAGCAGTGAGAAAATATGTGCTGAATTTGTAATGTGTTATCCACCAGGAATACCAATTCTTGCTCCAGGAGAAAAAATAACAAAAGAAATATTGGACTACATAAATTATGCAAAAGAAAAAGGTTGTTTTTTAACTGGAACAGAAGATACTAAAATTGAAAATATTAATGTTGTGGAGGACAAGTAAATGGAGTTATGGTATACAGAACAACACACAGAAAATGTAAGATTTTCAATTAAAGTTGAAAAAGAAATACATACTGAAAAAACTGAATTCCAAAGAATAGATGTACTTGAAGCTAAGGAATTCGGAAGGTTTTTTACATTAGATGGATTAATGATGGTAACTGAAAAAGATGAATTTATTTACCACGATATGATAGTTCATGTACCAATGGCAACTAATCCAAATATTAAGAATGTTTTAGTTATAGGTGCTGGTGACGGTGGAACAATAAGAGAACTTACAAGATACAGCACAGTTGAAAAGATAGATATGGTTGAAATTGATAAAAGAGTTGTTGATATTTGTAGAGAGTATTTTCCGCTAACATCATGTAAGCTTGATGATAAAAGAGTTAATGTATTCTATGAAGATGGTTTGAAATTTATACGTGATAAAGAAGATGAATATGACTTAATAATAGTTGATTCAACAGATCCTTTTGGATCAGGAGAAGGATTATTTACTAAGGAGTTTTATGGAAATTGCTATAAAGCACTAAGAGAAGATGGAATTTTAGTTAATCAACATGAAAGTCCATACTATGATAATGATGCGGCTGCAATGAAAGAAGCTCATGAAAAAATAACGAAATTTTTTCCAATCATTAGGGTCTATCAAGCACATATTCCAACATATCCATCAGGACATTGGTTATTTGGATTTGCTTCAAAAAAGTATCACCCTATAAAGGATTTTAATGCAGAAGCTTGGAATAAGTTAGGGATAAAAACAAAATATTATAATACAGATCTTCATGTAGGGTGCTTTGCACTTCCAACTTACGTTAGGGATATGTTAAATGGACTTACTGATTAGAAAAATTATCAGATAGTACAATTAAATTCTTTGTTCATGACTTGAAGATAATCAAAAAATAATAAGTCAATATTCTAAATTCAGCTGGAGCATAAATCTCCATCTGAAAAGTTTCATTTTATAAAGAAATTGGAGGAATTGGAATGGGAAAAGCTTTAATTATTGGCGCTGGTGGTGTCGCTAGCGTTGCTATTCATAAATGTTGTCAAAATTCAGAGGTGTTCGAGGAAATTTGTATCGCTAGTAGAACTTTATCAAAGTGTGATGCAATAAAAGCTTCATTAGAAGGAAAAACTAAGACAAAAATACAAACAGCAAAAGTCGATGCTGATAATGTACCAGAATTAGTAGCACTTATTAATAAATTTAAACCAGAAGTTGTTATAAATCTTGCACTTCCTTATCAAGACTTAACAATTATGGATGCTTGTTTAGAAACAAAAGTTCATTATGTAGATACAGCTAACTATGAACCACTTGATACAGCAAAATTTGAATATAAGTGGCAATGGGCATATAAAGAAAAATTTGAAAAGGCAGGTTTAACTGCATTACTTGGAAGTGGATTTGATCCAGGGGTTACTGGTGTATTTAGTGCTTATGCTCAAAAGCATTATTTTGATGAAATAAATTATATTGATATATTAGATGCTAATGCTGGTGATCATGGTTATCCATTTGCAACTAACTTTAACCCAGAAATCAATATTCGTGAAATTACAGCTCCAGGAAGCTATTGGGAAGAAGGGAAATGGATAGAAACAGAACCTCTTGAAATAAAGAGAGTTTATGATTTCCCAGAAATCGGACCAAAAGATATGTATTTATTACATCATGAAGAATTAGAATCTTTAGGTATAAATATTAAAGGAATTAAGAGAATAAGATTCTGGATGACGTTCTCACAAAAGTATATAACACATTTAAATGTACTTGAGAATGTTGGTATGACATCAATTGAACCAATTGAATTTGAAGGAAAGCAAATAGTACCATTACAATTCCTTAAAGCAGTATTACCAGATCCTGCATCATTAGGTCCAAGAACAAAAGGAAAGACTAATATAGGATGTATATTCCAAGGTAAAAAAGATGGAAAAGATAAAACATATTATGTTTACAATGTTTGTGATCATGAAGAATGTTATAAAGAAGTTGGATCTCAAGCAATTTCTTACACAACTGGAGTTCCAGCTATGATAGGTGCAAGCTTAGTAATGAAAGGTTTATGGAAGAAACCAGGAGTATATAATGTAGAAGAATTCGATCCAGATCCATTTATGGAAGAGTTAAATAAATGGGGATTACCATGGAAAGAAAGCTTTGATCCAACTTTAGTTGAATAAGAAATGTATGAACTATCCCATGTGGTGACCTAACGAAATAAAATACATTTGTGTTCCACAGGACTAATGAAAATTTTGCTGTAAGTTTCTAAATGCCAGGTTGTACCCATTCTTGCATGTTCCCAATATTCATTGTGACAAGCAGATAATGGAACAACCTGGCATTAAGTACCTTAAGCAGCTCATTTTCAAATGCCTGTTTCACAAAAATGTATTCTATTTCTAATATATATTTGCACATAAGTTTAGAAAATACATGTGAATTCTACTTGGTATACAAGTAATACTAAGTGAAAAGTTTCTAGAGGTAAAATTATAGAATAATGGATATATATTAGTAAAATTTTCAAGAGATTATTGTCATGACTTATGGTTTGTCATTTATATAGATAACCTACTATGAAATATATTTATAATTTCAAATATACCTTAACTAGAAATGAGTGACATACTTTTATGGAATGTTTCATAAGGAATTCTTATGGTTGTGATTCTTAGATTAGAAGTTGTTCCAAATATGCTTGTTCAGAGCTTGTCTTTGAAGCTAGCATTTTGGGCACAACTTTTGGTCTTAGAATCACCTATCAAATTCCTTAGAAACTGGAATAAAAGTATGTTACTTATTTCGGTAAGTTATAAGTTAAAGTGTGGTTATTATGTTGGTTATCTATAAAACATAATTAAAAAGGTTTGGTGATTTAATGAAAGATATAGATTTAAGCAAATTACCATCACCATGTTATTTGGTTGATGAGAGACTTCTTAAGAAGAATTTGGAGACTTTAGATTATGTTCAAAAGGAAACAGGTGCTAATATTATTTTGGCAACTAAAGCATTCTCTATGTACTCAACTTTCCCATTGATTGGAAGATATCTAAAAGGAGTTACTTCAAGTTCTCTTCATGAAGCTAGACTTGGATATGAAGAGATGGGGAAAGAAGTACATATTTATTCTCCTGCATATAGAGAAGATGAATTTGATGAGATAATGAAATATAGCGATCATATAGTATTTAATTCATTTAGTCAATGGAGAAAATATAAGGATAAAGTAAAAAACTTTAAAGGAAAGAAAATCGAATGTGCTATTCGTATTAACCCTGAGTATTCAGAGATAGAAACAGATATATATAATCCATGTTTTGAAAATTCAAGAATGGGAGTTACTTTGGCTAACTTTGAAGAAGAAGATATTGAAGGTATAGATGGATTGCATTTTCATACAATGTGTGAACAGAATTCAGATACCCTTGAACGTACAATAAAAGTGGTAGATGAAAAATTCGGAAAGTACATCAAGAAAATGAAGTGGATTAACTTTGGTGGTGGTCATCATATTACTAGAGAAGATTATGATATAGAAACACTAATAAGATCTATTAAATTCATAAAAGATAAATATGAAGTACAAGTATATCTTGAGCCAGGTGAAGCCATTGCTCTAAATACAGGATTCCTTGTATCAACAGTATTAGATACTATGAAAAATGGAATGGATATAGCTATACTAGATACTTCAGCGGAATGTCATATGCCAGACGTACTTGCAATGCCATATAGACCTAATATAATAGGTGCTGGAAAGCCAAATGAATTCGAATTTACTTATAGATTTGGTGGTCCTACTTGCCTTGCAGGTGATATTATAGGAGATTATTCATTTAAAGAACCTTTAAAGCCAGGTGATAAACTTGTATTTTGCGATATGGCTATTTATTCAATGGTTAAGAATAATACATTTAATGGCGTTAATCTTCCTGCAATTGTAAAATATAGTGAAGAAAAAGGTATTGAAGTAATAAAAGAATTTGGATATGAAGATTTTAAAGCTAGATTATAGCAGAAAAAAAATAAGCGATTCAGAATAGAGGTAAAGTCCTATTCTGAATCGCTTAAGTTTGTTAAGACTTTTTATGATATTTCTAATTATTTCATAACCATTTTAGAAATGCTTTCAGTATAATTAGTTGTATCTGATGGCAACCATATATTTCCGACTTTGGTGAAGCTGAATGTATTTTCAGTTGTTGTTGAGCTTATTTGGCCCTTATTAATTGAATCTATTAGGTTTGCAACGTAAGCTTCTGTAAGTTTTTGTTTATCTCTAATACCATTTGATAGTGCCTGAGATGTAGTAATATTTACAGCATCTTTAGAGATTTGATCTCTATCTATAAATGTTGATGATACTTTAACTTGTGCAGAATTATCTGTTTTAGACACCTCTTCAAAATTAACTGAGTTTTTACTTATAGCACTTCTTAGAGCAGTTATCATTCCTTGAAGTTGATCATCTGATAATGAAATACCAGATTGTCCAGATTCTTTCTTAAAAGTTTTAAAATCATTTTTATTTATATTCTTAATTATTCTTTCGCCAAAAGCTTTGCTGTAACCAAGTTTCTCCATGCCGCTACTATCTTCCTTAATTACTAAGTTCCAAAGAACTTCAGCACTTTCTTTTGGTGAGATACTTTCTTCATCAATATTAAGATTAGGATTATCTTTATTTACCGCTAATTCAACTAACTTGTACCCGAAATTAGTTTGATAGAATTGGGGTAAAATTTCATATCTATCTTTAAATATAAAGAGAAAAGAGTGATGGAAATAATGAAGGATAGATTAAAGAAAATATGTTAAATACAGTTAAATTTCAGCAGTAACGAAACTTTTAATTAATATAAAATATTCTTAAGTAAAGTTTATATATAATTTTAAAGACCACCGTTCTAAGTCATTTTAGAACGTTGGTCTTTGTGTAGAACCTTTATTATAAGTAATGCTTATTATGTAAAAGTATTTTATAAAATGAAAATGTATACAAATTTTTTAGATTAATTGTATCCAATGGTAAAAATACAGCATAATTACATATTTAATTTATTAATTAAGTTTATTATTTATGTTATAATAAATTTGAAACAAGTATTCTACAGATTATTTTTGTAGAAAGGAGTAATAAAAGCAAAATGTTTAACGTTAACAATGGGACTATGAAGTCATATTTAGATAAGAATAGTCAATCGGTACAGAATTAAATTTCTTTGTTTGAATGAAAAAATTTAAAACTCTTAAAATAAGAAAAATTTTTATAAATAAAGTATTAAAATTTATATTAAAATATAAAAAAGGAGAACAAATATGAAACAAGATAAAAATTATCTATCAGCAATTTTAATTGTAGCAGCCACTGGTTTTAGCTTATTTATTATTATGCAGAATTTTTTAACTAAAACAAATGAGCGAGGGGTTAGTGCTGGATTGCCATTAATGATTCCAACGTTAGCATTACTTATTCCTTTAGCGATAATAATTATAACAATGATTTCAAGGGAAGTAAGATATAAGAAAGCTTTGGCTAATGGGGTTAAAAGTGTAGGACTTATTAGAAAGGTAACAGAAACCGGGAAGAAGTATTCAAGAAAATTAGAAGAAGTTAAATTGGAACTTGATGTTTTGGAGCAGAATGGAAATAAGTTTTTAGGGCAAGTAACAACAGGCATTCGTTATGCAGAATTAGAGTTCTTAAAAGAAGGGGAGCCAGTTCCTGTTATTTATAAATTGGATAATAAGCAAGAAATATCAATAGATAGGAAACCCAATGTAAACGAGCTTAAGGATAGAATAAACAATTATAAGACACAAAATAATATCAAGTAATTAAAAGTAAATTTAGGTATATATAATATAATTTTTAGCAAATACTAGCTTTATATAAACAAACACACAATATAAATAAATATAAAGAGAGGAGAAAAAGAACCAGCGTATATATGCTGGTTTTTTGAAAAAATATGTTTATACCTAAAAGAGTTATATTTGAAAAAGATTCATTAGATTATGAGACAGCCAAAAATATTTTAAACAAATTTAAAGATAAAGAGGATGTTGAAATTATCAATATTACTTCAAATAAATTGAAACAGCATATTCCCGGAGAAGATTTTTATGCTCAGTATAGGGAAGGAAAAAAGACTTTAGTGGTTGGAACAAAGAAGAGTCTGAAATTTCAATCTTGTAAGCCTTCGGCTCATTATCAATTACCACTAATATCAGGGTGTATGGGGCAATGTGAATATTGTTATTTAAATACAAAACTCGGAGATAAACCTTTTGTGAAGGTACATGTAAATATTGATGAGATTTTAAGTCAAGCTCAGAAGTATATAGATGAAAGGTTGCCTGAAATAACCATATTTGAAGGTGCAGCTACATCAGATCCAATACCAGTGGAACCTTATACTCATTCACTTGAAAAGGCTATCGTATTTTTTGGTAAGCATGAGAATGCTAGATTTAGATTCGTGACAAAGTATAACGATATAGATTCACTATTGGATTTAGAACATAATGGTCATACTGAAATGAGATTTAGCATTAATACATCATCAGTTATTAATAAGTATGAGCATGCAACAGCTTCACGTGACTTAAGGATAGAAGCTAGTATAAAGGCGGCTAAAGCAGGATATCCAATTGGTTTTTTAGTTGCACCTGTGTTCATTTATCCAAATTGGAAAGAAGAATATCATGATTTATTACTAAGTTTAAGTAAAAATCTGCCAAAGGATTTAAAAACTCCAGTGACCTTTGAGATAATATCGCATCGTTACACTAAAGCAGCAAAAAATATAATACTTCAGGTTTTTCCAGAAAGTGAATTACCAATGAGTGATGAAGAGCGTAAATTCAAATATGGTCAATTTGGATATGGAAAGTATGTTTATCCAAAAGAAAATATAGATGAAATGAAACAATTCTTTATAAAAGAAATAGAGGACTTATTTGAAAATAAAGAAATTAAGTATGTTATATAGATAAATAACAGGGCGTAGATTTAAGTTTATATACTGAAATGCAGTGTGGGTTTTATATTTAATAGATGTAATATTCCATAGGACTACTGGAATATAATTGAAAACACTAAAAAGCAGGTATCATCCAATTCATCATACTTAATTTTATTTTAACAAGCTAAATTGGAAAGAACTGCTTTTTAGAATCTTTTGCGATACCATTTATCTTTTCAGAGTAAGAGTATCTGTACGTTCAATAAGTTCAAATACAATTCTAAGTTAAAAATTTTATATTCATTCTAATCTCTCCATTAATTTAAATGAGTAGCCTATTTTTTCTATTTCATCTCTTGATAAGACTGATCCCTCTGGAGGTCTCACATTTAATTTAAAAACTATAGCTTTTTGACCAACTTCTTGTTTAAAATTCACACGATTCATTTTGATATCCATATTAAGTGTATCTGCGATAGCCTCTGCTGTTGATTCGTGTCCTATTGCAGATATGAATCCGTCCTTATATAAAAGCTTTTTTGCAGATTCCACATCTATATCACTTATCTTATAAACACCATTTGTTGTAGCAACAGTTCCATTAAATATCGCAACCTTCATGTTCATCACCTCTAATAATATATTACTACATAAATCCTATATTTGTCAGTCATTTAATTTATATTGCAAAATCAATATATTTTCAAGGATTATTAGAATGATGTTTGGGAATATAACATTTCTCCATACTTTTGCTACATAATAATATATTATTATTGAAGTAGTATATATATAATCTAGTTAGAATAGTTATCGTTTCCACATTAATTTCTAGTTTCAAATTTTAATGTTTTGGAAGAGGTAACCCTAATTAGAGAATAGGAGAGAGTATATTATGAGTAAAATCAAAAATGAAATTATGCTAATAACTTATGCAGATAGTTTAGGAAAGAATTTAAGGGAATTAAAGGATGTTTTAGATGAACATTATTCTGATGCAATAGGAGGTGTTCACATACTACCTTTCTTTCCGTCATCAGGAGATAGAGGCTTTGCACCTATGAGGTATGATGTGGTAGATGAAGCCTTTGGTACAATTGACGATGTTAAAGAAATAAGTAAGGATAAATATTTAATGTATGATTTCATGGTGAATCATATTTCAAGGCAATCTGAATTCTTTAAGGACTTTCAAGAAAAGAAAGATGAATCAAAATATAAGGATTTTTTTATAAGATATAAAGACTTTTGGGAAAATGGTGAGCCAACCGATGAACAAGTAGGTGCAATTTATAAAAGAAAACCAAGAGCACCTTACTATGAAGTTGAATTTAAAGATGGAAGCAAGGAAAAAGTCTGGTGCACTTTTGCAGAGGAACAAATTGATTTAAACATGGATTCAAAAGTTGCAAGAGAATTTATTAAAGATACACTAATATCAATGTGTAAAAATGGAGCATCAATTATTCGTTTAGATGCTTTTGCATATGCTATAAAGAAATCGGGGACAAGCTGTTTCTTCATTGAGCCAGAAATGTGGAATTTACTTTATGAAATTCAAGATACGGTTAAAGAATATGGGGTAGACATATTACCAGAAATTCATGAACACTATACTATACAACATAAGATTTCAGAAAAAGGTTTTTGGATTTATGATTTTGCTCTTCCAGTTTTGGTTTTAAATGCTTTATATTCAGGGAAAGGTGATAATTTAAAGAGATGGCTTGATATGAGTCCAATGAAGCAATTTACAACTTTAGATACTCATGATGGCATTGGTATTGTTGATGTAAAGGACTTAATGACAGATGAAGAAATAGAAGAAACTAAGGAAGCTATGTTCACAAAAGGTGCAAATGTTAAAAAGATTTACAATACAGCAGCCTACAATAACTTAGATATTTATCAAGTTAATTGTACTTATTATTCAGCATTAGGAAATAATGATAAAGCATATTTATTAGCTCGTGCAATACAATTCTTCGCACCAGGTATACCGCAAGTTTATTATGTAGGAATGCTTGCAGGTGAAAATGATATTGAGCTAATGGAATCAACTAAGAATGGAAGAGATATAAATCGTCATTATTACTCAAAGGAAGAAATCAGAGAAAATTTTAAAAACAGAAAAATAGTAAATGATATGAGAGATTTAATGAAATTTAGAAATAATAATCTTGCTTTTGGATTAGAGGGAGAATGTATTACTGAAGTTGATGGAAGTAAACTTGTAATAACTAGAAAATGCGGAGAACACATTGCAATTATAAAAGCTGATTTAAAAACTCATGAATTCACTATTGAAGCATAGTAGTAATTTCTAAGTTTATATCATTGTAGATAATCAATAGTTATTATTTAATGAGGAATAATTGCTCTAATCCGGAAAAAATACGTCATCTAATTTTTAGAATGGCGTATTTTTAGCTAAATAACTATATTTTATTAGGAAAAGCACTTTCCCTATAACTTTTTGGGTTATTACCTATAATTTTTTTGAATATTTTAGAAAAGGTTAGTGGATCAGTGTAACCTACTGAGGCGGCAATAGCCTTAATTGATAAATCTGTATTTTTTAGAAGCTCGCAAGCCTTATCTATTTTATAGTTTACTAAAAATTCTTGTGGTGACATATTAATATTTCTCTTAAAAATGTTTGCAAGATAGCTTCTGTTTATACCAATATAACTGGCGATATCATTTATTTTTATATTGTTTGAGTAATTATTTTCTATAAATTCTATAGATTTTTCTAAATATAATTCAGTACTTTTATAGGTTTTTATATTATAAGAGTCTTTTCTTGTTTCAGCTAATGCAGACATAAAGAAATATAAAAGTCCTTCAAGTTTTAATTCATTCGAATAATCCATTTCTTTTAATTTAAGCATTTCAGAAATGTAGTTTTTTAAGGAGTCGTCTTTTGAATATTCAAATATAAGATTTTCTTCATTTAGATTTGCATAATTTAAATAAGTTTGAGCTTTAACACCATTAAAACCAACCCACATATAGGTCCAAGGATTATTCTCATCTGCTTTATAATAAGTTAAAACATTTGGACAAATCAAAAAGCCTTGGTTTTTCTTAAGTTTATATGTTGTGTTATTAACAGTGTAGGAACCTTCCCCGTCAATTATATAGTGAATTAAATATTGAGGCCTTATTGCTGGACCATATGAATAACCAGGAGTACAATTTTCTGAACCGCAATAGCACAGAAACAAGTCTACAGATTGTTTCTTTTGTGGTTCAAGATATTTTGATTTGTTACTTTCTTCATATTTAATTTCCATGATATTTACACACTCCTTAAGTTGGTAGTCGCAAAACATAACATTTCTACATAAGCAATATACATAACACCATATAATTCGCTCTTTCATGTAATTATAATGAATACATAGATAAACTTAGTCTAAAAAAATCTATGAGGAAATGATAACATTAACAGAATTATTTATCAACTAGTTTACTAAAGTAAATATGTTCTGAAAATAGTTGTATCCAAAGAGTATATATTAAATGGAGGAATTAATATGGCAATTATTTATGAAAAGAATACAAGAACATTTCATCTAAAAACCCAAAAAACAAGTTATATAGCAAAAGTGTTAGAAACTAACCATTTAACTTACCTATACTGGGGGAGAAAAATAAATACTAATAATTTAGATTACCTTATTGAAAAAAATTTATGGGGAAGTTTTCTTACTAATACAGATAGTATAGGGACTTTTCAATTGGAAGCGGTGTCTCAGGAATACCCTGGATATGGAAGTACTGATTTACGTTCACCAGCAATAGAAATTCAGTTTAAAGATGGAACTTCAGCTACTGATTTTAGGTATGATGGCCATAAAATTTATAGAGGAAAGCCTTTTCTTAGAGGATTACCATCAACCTATGTTGAAGCTGATGATGAAGCAGAAACTTTAGAAATATATTTACGAGATGAACTAAAAAATGTAAAGGTTATATTAACATATAGTGTTTTTGAAGAATTTGATTCAATAACAAAATCAGTTAGGATAGTAAATGAGAGTGAAGAAAATATAAATATATTGAGAGTTTTAAGTGCTAATGTCGATTTTAAAGAAGATAATTTTGATTTTATACATTTATCAGGTGCTTGGGCAAGGGAAAGACATATTGTTAGAACAGGCCTTAGGTCTGGAATGCAGTCAATAGAAAGTAGAAGGGGAGCAAGTAGTCATGCTCAAAATCCTTTTATGGCATTAGCACGAAAAGGTGCAAGTGAACAAAATGGAGATGTTTATGGATTTAGCTTAGTTTATAGTGGAAATTTTTTAGCTGCTATCGAAGTTGATATGTATAGTAAAGCCAGAGCTCAGATTGGTATGAATCCTTTTGATTTCAATTGGATATTAGAAAAAAATGAGGAGTTTCAGGCTCCAGAAGCGGTACTCGTATATTCTTCAGATGGATTAACAGGAATGTCTCAAATATATAATAATTTATACGGTAAACGCTTATGCAGGGGTAAATATAGAGATGAAGTAAGACCAATTCTTATAAATAATTGGGAAGCCACTTACTTTGATTTTAATGAAACTAGTATAAAGGAAATTGCTAGTGAAGCAAGTGATTTAGGAATAGAACTTTTTGTTCTTGATGATGGCTGGTTTGGAAAGAGAGATGATGATACCACATCTTTAGGTGATTGGTTTGTTAATGAAGAAAAAATAAAAGGTGGACTTGGAAAGCTTTCTAAAGAAATAAATGAAATAGGATTACAATTTGGATTATGGTTTGAACCTGAAATGGTATCTCCAAACAGCGAATTATATAAAAATCATCCTGACTGGTGCATTCATATACCAGGTAGAAATAGGTCAACTGCTAGAGAACAGCTTATATTAGATCTATCAAGAAAAGAGGTATGTGATTATATAATAGAAACAGTTAGTAGTGTATTAAAGAATGCATCTATTTCATATGTAAAATGGGATATGAACAGAAATATGAGTGAAATAGGTTCACTTGGACTGCCACCTGAAAGACAAAGAGAAACAGCACATAGGTATATGCTAGGTTTATATAGAATACTCGAGGAAATAACAGCAAAGTTCCCAGAGATATTATTTGAAAGCTGTTCTGGAGGCGGCGGTAGGTTTGATCCAGGAATGCTGTACTATATGCCACAAACTTGGACAAGTGATGATACCGATGCTATAGAAAGACTTAAGATACAATTTGGAACATCCTTAGTTTACCCAAGTGCTTCAATGGGCTGCCACGTATCAGCAGTGCCAAATCATCAGGTTGGAAGGGTTACTCCTATAGGAACAAGAGGAATTGTTGCTATGTCAGGAAATTTTGGGTATGAGCTTGATATTACTAAGTTGACAGAAGCAGAAAAGGAAGCAATAAAAAATCAAGTTGAGTTATACAAGCAAATAAGGGAAACAGTTCAGTTTGGAGACACTTATAGATTAATAAGCCCTTTTGAAAGTAACGAAGTTGCATGGATGAATATCTCAAAAGATAAAAAGGAAATTGTCATAAGCTACATTAAGCAATATGCCGAGCCAAATAAATGGAATAAACCGCTAAAGCTCACAGCCTTAGAAAATGATGCGAAATATCAAATAATTGATGAAGAGATAGTTTTTGGCGGAGATGAATTAATGAATATTGGATTAGTTATACCAGAGCTTAAAGGTGATTATGCAGCTAAACAGTGGATATTGAGAAAAATATAAAATTTTATTATTATAAATAATCAGTTATGAATTTTATAATAATAGAGATATGAAGATAAATTGTTTTTGTTAAATATGCATGAAAGCAAAGAAAGTACATTAATGTTTATTGAGAAGTATGTGAGAATTAATTGAAGAGAACATTTAACGGCAGGTTGTTTCGCTTTTGCTTGAACTAATAAAATTAAGGGCAGGTAGGGAAGTGGGACCGCCTGCCATTTAACTTTATCTATTAGAAGTATTACTGGTTTCACTGAATTAAACATATATCGAGTTTAAGTTTAAATATTAGTAACTAAAATTTACACAGGTATCTGGAGAAAATGTTTTCACTTGTACACATTTAACCATCAAACGATTACATTAAACCATTTGAATTAGAAGTACAATATAATATTATTTATGTATGGCAATTGAATAAATAACAGTGCTAAGAATTAGGATATGTATTCAAACATAATTAAAAACAGGGGGTCAAATAATGAAAAAGAGCATTAAGAAATTTATAAGCATTATTGCAGCAACTGTGGCTGTAAGTACTTTAGTTGTTGGGTGTGGTGGAACCAATTCCACTGGTGGGGGCTCGAAAGGTGATGTTACTTTAACTTATGCAATCTGGGATAAGAATCAAAAACCAGGCATGGAAGCAATTGCAGCAGCTTTCCATGAAAAAAACCCTAACATTACTGTAAATGTTGAAGTCACACCATGGGATCAATATTGGACTAAGTTAGATGCTGGAGCTTCAAGTGGAACACTACCAGATGTTTTCTGGATGCATTCAAGTAATTTCTTGAAATATGCTAACGGCGACGCGCTAATGGATATTACTGATAAGCTAAAGAATAGCAGCGATGTAAATCTAGATAATTTTCCTAAGGATCTTGTAGATTTATATACTGCGAAAGGAAAGAATTATGCAATACCAAAAGATTATGACACAATAGCTCTATGGTATAACAAGACTATGTTTGATGCCAAAGGTATACCTTATCCAGATGGAACATGGGATTGGAACAAGCTATTAGAAGTAGCTCAGAAATTAAACGATCCAGCAAACGGAGTATATGGATTCTTATCGCCTGTGGATACTCAACAAAATTATTATGACTTCATCTATCAAAATGGAGGAGAAGTTTTATCTGCAGATAAGAAAAAATCAGGTTATGATAAACCAGAAACTAAAGAGGCAATGCAATTTGCAGTTGATTTTAGTCAAAAGTATAAGGTTTCTCCAACAGTACAACAATTCGCAGATACGAGCCGTGATCAATACTTTGAATCAGGAAAAGGTGCTATGGCATTTTTTGGATCATGGATGGTAAGTGAATTTAAAGCAAATGAATATGTAGCTAAAAATTGTGATGTAGCTATTCTTCCTTTTGGAAAGAAAAAAGCAACTATGTATAACGGATTAGGAAATGCGGTTTCAGCAAAAACAAAGAATCCAGATGCGGCTTGGAAGTTCTTAGAGTTCATGGGTACAAAAGAGGCAAATGCTATTCAAGCTGAAAAAGCTGCAGCAATTCCAGCATTCAAAGGAACTGAGCAAGCATGGATAGATAATAACAAACAATTTAATGTAAAAGTATACCCGCAAATGTTAGAATATGCACACATATTCCCTAATTCTGAAACAAGATCAAAATGGGATCCATTAGAAACACAAATATTCTCTAAAATGTGGTCAGGTGACATATCAGTAGAAGATGGGTGTAATCAAATGGCTAAGGAAATGAATGATCTTTTAGCTACAGAACAGTAGGAATTTAAATGATAACAGTCAGTAAACTAGTTGTTGGCTGTTATCGATCCAAGATATAAATATTATAAAGAGGAGGCGAAATATAGAATTATGGTTATTGAAAGAGACACACGAAAAGTTACAGATGAAGTTAAGAAAACAAATAGAAAGAACTTACGTGATTATGGTTGGGCTTATTTAATGATAGCTCCAACCATATTAGGACTTATTGTATTAAATATATGGCCATTAATTCAAACGTGCTATTTGAGTTTTACTAAAACTAGCGGTTTCGGAAAGAATCAGTGGGTTGGCTTAGATAACTATATACGTATGTTTTCTGATTCAAGTGTGATGCATGCAGTTATAAATACCCTTGAATATACAGTTATTTCAGTTCCAGTAGGTGTAATTATTTCTTTATTCATTGCTGTATTATTGAATTCAAAGATTAAGGGAAAAACTATCTATCGTACAATTTATTTTCTTCCCATGGTTTCAGCTCCAGCAGCTATAGCTATGGTTTGGAGATGGTTATATAGTTCAGATTATGGTTTGTTTAATTATTTACTTTCATTAGTAGGAATATCGGGAGTAAAATGGCTTACTGATCCCAATATTGCTCTTATATCTGTAATAGTAGTAGGCATATGGAGTACTATAGGCTATAACATGGTTATTTTACTTGCAGGTCTTCAGGAAATACCAAAAAGCTTCTACGAAGCTGCTGATATTGATGGGGCGGGACCTATAAGGCAATTTTTCGCTATCACATTTCCCTTAGTATCTCCAACAATGTTCTTTGTTGTAGTTACAACGATGATAAGTTCACTTCAAGTGTTTGATTATATATTTATGATGATTGATAAAACTAATATTGCAATGGAAAAAACTCAGTCATTGGTTTATTTATTCTATAAGTATTCCTTTATTACCAATGATAAAGGTTATGGTTCAGCAATAGTTATGTTATTGCTAATAATAATTTTAATAATTACAGTGATTCAGCTTAAGTTACAGAAGAAGTGGGTTCATTATCAATAGTTAGGAGGTGCAGTTTTATGAAAGAAAGTCTGAAATCAAAAAAAATCATAATTCATGGTATATTAATAATAGGTTCCTTAGCAATGTTACTTCCATTCATATGGATGATAATAACATCTCTAAAGAATCTAACTGAGTCGACACAAGTCCCACCTACAATTATTCCTAGACAGTTCAAGTTTAGCAACTATAAGGATGTATGGGACTTACTACCTTTTGGGCGATTCTATATAAATACAATTCTAATGCTTATATTTAGAATACTAGGTTCAGTATTTTTTAGTGCAATGGCAGCATACGCTTTTGCTAGAATAAAATTTCCAGGTAAAAATTTCTTTTTCATGATTGTACTTATTCAAATGATGATACCAGGACAATTGTTTATCATCCCTCAATATAACATAGTTTCAAAGTTGGGATTACTAAATACAATTTCAGCCTTAGTTATTCCTGGAATAGTAAGCGCATTTGGTACCTTTTTGCTTAGACAATTTTTTATTGGAATACCAAACGAGCTTGAAGAAGCCGCAATATTAGATGGGTGTAATAGATGGCAGATATTTTGGAAGATTATGATGCCTTTAACTAGATCAGGGTTAATAGCTCTTGGAATATTTACTGCATTATTTGCTTGGAAAGATCTAATGTGGCCTTTAATAGTAAATGTTTCGATAGATAAAATGCCGTTATCATCAGGTCTTGCATCACTACAAGGCCAATATTCAACAAACTTTCCGCAACTAATGGCAGGTTCGATGATAGCTATATGGCCAATGCTTTTATTATTTATCATATTCCAAAGACAGTTTATTGAGGGGATTGCTAGTACTGGTTCAAAGAGCTAAGAATGATTCATATAGAAGAGTTACAGCTATTTGGAAAAGCGCAAGAAGCAATAAATATACCTAATATCTGATTATCAAAGTAAAATCTTAAGAATATCGGATGGCAAAGAATATGAAATATAATGTAAAACAATTTATGGTATTTTTGAGTGGGATTGTATTAATGACGTTAGGAGTATCATTGACAGTTAAATCAGAAGTTGGAGCGGGAGCATATGATTCTATAAATTTTGGATTAGCTAACTTGCTAAAGGTTAATGTTTCAATAGCAATATGGATAACATCTTTTGTTGTTGCTGTTATTTCGTCAATGGTAAGAAAAAGGTTTCTAAAATTCACTACATTTTTAACTTCAATACTAATAGGGATTTTTACAGATATGTGGGTAATGATAACTGAAAGAATAGTGTTTAGCACAACCTATGAGAAAGTAGTTATATATTTCATTGGAATATTCCTAATTGCAACTGGAATATCAATATATATTATTCCGAAGTTGCCTGTGAATCCAACAGATGACTTAATGGTAGCACTTACAGAAGAAAAGAGTATAAGTTTAATGAAAGCAAAACTTTCTATAGACGGAATATGTATTATAATTGCATTTATTTTGAAAGGGCCTATAGGAATTGGCACTATAGCTGCTACACTTTTTGTAGGTCCGTTAATAGATATTATAAATAAAATAATAACACGTATTTGTTCAAAGAGTTTATCTTTTAAATAAATATTATCTTAATATATTTGCGTAAGAATGTATAAAAATATTTCAAATCATTAATTTGCTCATATAATTAAATTACATAGATATATCCAAATTGAGCAGTAGAAAATATCCTATTTAAAGAATTTGATTAAAGGTTGCTTTACTTTTACCTGTCCCAATTGATAATTAGGACAAGATAAAGTGGGAGCAGCCTTTAATTAAATATATAAATATTCATATGAATATTTATATTATATGGCAGAGAAATATTATTCAGTAAAAATATAAGATATCATTCTAGGTTTGAGTATTTATACCGAAAGTCAGAAGGGCTTAATCCTTTTGATTTTTTGAAAGTTTTAGAAAATAAAAGTGGATCGGAGTAACCGACAGAACGAGACACATCGCTTATTCTCAGCTCAGTGTTTTGAAGTAATGAAGCTGCTTTTTCCATTCGTAGAGAAAGAAGATATTCCTGTGGAGATTTATTTGTGAAATTTTTAAATATTCTATGTAAATAAGAACGATCGATACAGATATGAGCGGCAATGTCCTTAATAGCTATTTTATCTGCATAATTTTGATGAATGAAAAATAAGGCTTCTTCAATATAATTTATTGGTCGATCGGTTGTTATCACTTCATGATTTGGGAAGTTCTCGCATAGAAGATATAAAAATTCATAAAGCTTAGATAAAATAATTAAATTTCTATTAGAGGTTGTTTTTGATGAATCAACAATATTACTAAGTGAATTAAGCAAATTACTGTTTTCGGGAAAAGAGAAGATAGGATTATCTGAAGATAGAGTCGTTCTCTTTAAATAATCTTTTGCTTTTATTCCATTAAATCCAATCCAAGTGTACTTCCAAGGAAATGCTCTATCAGCTTTATAATATATTAGAACATTTGGTTCAATTAGAAACCCTTGATTTTTTTCTAAGTTATAGGTTTTTCCATTAACTTTATATGTACCTTTTCCATCAAGTACATAGTGAATCATATAGCCACTTCGTACAGCAGGGCCATAGGAATGTTCACTTTCGCAAGATTCTATGCCACATGTATAAAGGTTAAGTTCAATGTTTGAGTAATCATTGTTATTAGAAAAAACAAAAGCCATTTTTCATACCTCTCATTATTAAAATCATATATTAGTTTATATATTTTTAAGATTTTGAATAAAAATATTAGTTGTCACAGGAATGCTTTTTGAGTCTACATTTTTCTATATAAATATATCATGTAAACAATTAAAATTAAAGTATAAAATATTTAATTCCATATTACTTTAAAATTAGTGCACAATTTTAAAATAATATATTTTGAATATTTAAACCAAATAGAATTTTAAAGATAGATTAGGAGATACATATGAATATAAAGATAAACGAAGAAAAATTACTGTTTCATTTGCAGGGGAAGAATACTAGTTATGTAATGCAAGTAATAAGAGATGGGTATTTAGCACATTTATACTGGGGTAAAAGAATCAATAAATATAGAGGAAGTAATCAAATAGTATTTATGGATAGAGGATTTTCTCCCAATCCAGACGATAAAGACAGAACTTTTTCCCTTGATACTATCCCTCAAGAATATCAAGCATTTGGAAATGGAGATTTTAGAATTCCAGCGTATCAGGTCAGAATTAATGATGGATATAGAATTTCAGATCTTCGATATAAGGGATATGGATTATATAAAGGAAAACGAGAGCTTGAAGGTTTGCCTGCTACTTATGCAAATTATATAGATGAAGCGGAAACTCTTGAAATTATTATGGAAGATGTTGTGATTGGGTTAGAAGTTACTTTAAGTTATACATTATTTAAAGAACTGGATGTAATAACTAGAAGTGTTAGCTTTAGTAATAAAGGAAAAGAAAGTATAAGGCTTCTTAGAGCATTAAGTATGAGTGTTGATTTTAGAGATGATGATTTTGAAATGATAACTCTATATGGAGCTCACAATAATGAAAAGAATATAGCAAGAAGAAAGATTGTACCAGGAGTACAACTTATAGATAGCTGCAGAGGAGCAAGCAGCCCACAGCAAGCTCCTTTTTTAGCATTAGTTAGGAAAGACACAACAGAAGATAGTGGAGAAGTATATAGTTTTAATTTGGTTTATAGTGGAAATTTTACAGCCCAAGTACAAGTAGATTCTTATAATAATACTAGAGTATCTATGGGAATAAATCCTTTTGATTTTTCATGGCTTCTAGAAGTTGGAAAAGGATTCCAAACACCAGAAGCTGTCATGGTTTATACACAAAATGGAATAGGAGAAATGTCTAGGATCTACCATAAATTGTACAGTCAAAATTTATGCCGGGGAAAATTTAAAAATAAAGTAAGGCCTATTCTCATAAATAATTGGGAGGCAACGTATTTCGACTTTGATGAAGAGAAGATTGAAAGTATAGCTAAAGAAGGAAGAGAGCTTGGAATAGAACTCTTTGTATTAGATGATGGATGGTTTGGAAGGAGAGATGATGATAATAGCTCTTTAGGAGATTGGATTGTAGACAAACGTAAGCTTCCAAATGGATTAGAGGCACTGGCAAATAAAATAACAAGTATTGGAATGGAGTTTGGAATTTGGTTTGAACCAGAAATGGTATCTATAGATAGTGATTTGTATAGAAAACATCCAGATTGGTGTATACACGTTCCAAACAGACCTCATACATTAGGAAGGAATCAGCTTGTGTTAGATCTATCGAGGGATGAAGTTTGTAGCTATATTATAGAATCAGTCTCAAATATATTATCAAGCGCCCCAATAACTTATGTAAAATGGGATATGAATCGTCATGTTACAGATATTGGCTCAGAAATATTGACTTGTGAAAGACAGGAAGAAGTAAGTCATAGGTACATCTTAGGTTTATATAGGGTAATGGAGGAACTAGTAAGTAGATTTCCTAATGTACTGTTTGAAAGCTGTTCGAGTGGTGGTGGAAGATTTGATGCAGGAATGCTGTATTATATGCCACAGACTTGGACAAGTGATAATACCGATGCAATATGTAGAACAAAGATTCAATATGGCACGAGTTTTGTATATCCAGCAATAACTATGGGAGCGCATGTTTCAACTGCTCCAAACCATCAAGTTGGAAGAATAACACCACTTGAGACAAGAGGACATGTAGCTATGACAGGAAATTTTGGGTATGAATTAGATTTAACAAAGCTTACAAATGAAGAAAAAGAAATGGTTAGAGAGCAAGTTAAATTATATAATGATATAAGAGAAATAGTACAGTTCGGAGAATTATATAGAATATTTAATCCTTTTGATGGAAATGAAGCTGCATGGAATTTTGTGTCTAATGACAAAAGTGAATTTGTAGCAACATATGTTAGAATACTATCACTTCCAGCGGCGCCAATTAGAACAATAAAATTTAAAGGGTTGAATTCGGAATATGATTATCAAGATATTTCAACAGGAGAGATATTTGGTGGAGATGAATTAATGAATGTCGGGATTACCATTGAAAGGGTAAAGCAAGATTTTCTTAGCATTCAATGGAGATTCAAAAAGATATAAATTCTGCAAGATGTATAATACGAAAGGAAGATAAATTATGGGTAAACAAGAGAGGTATCTAAAAATTTCTGAAGAAATTATACAGAATATCGGTGGAAAAGATAATATACAAGGTGTTGCTCATTGTGCAACAAGACTTAGAATAGTTTTAGATGATAATATTAAAGCTAAGATGGATAAACTAGACAATATTGAATTAGTTAAAGGAGTATTTATAGTTGGAGACCAGCTTCAAATTATTTTTGGAGCTGGACTTGTAACTGAAGTTTACGAGGTTTTTTCTAAATTAGTAGGAATAGAGAATATGTCCTTATCTGACGTAAAGAGTAAATCAGCTCAGAAGCTTAATCCATTACAAAGAGGAATTAAATCCTTATCAGATGTATTTATTGATATTATGCCGGGAATACTTGCAGCAGCATTACTAATGGGATTATCAGGATTACTTGGACAGGCGGGACTATTTGGAGAAAAATCAATTATTCAAATATATCCAGCTTTATCAGGTGTAAATAGGTTTGTTAGCATAGTTTCATCTAGTGTTTTTAGTATTCTGCCATTAATAGTTGTGTATTCTGCTACTAGAAGATATGGCGGAAAACCAGTATTAGGATTGGTTATCGGAGCAGTTATGTTAAATAGCAATTTAGCAGATGCCTATGAAGCCGCTAAAGGTGCTGTAAATCCAGATATCATAAATGTCATAGGACTTAATATAAAATTAGTTGGCTTTCAGGGTGGAATAATTATTGCTTTAATGATGGGATTTGTGGTTGCAAAACTTGATACCTTCTTTGATAGAAAAGTTCACAACAGCGTTAAGTTACTAGTATCACCAATGCTTACAGTCTTTGTTGCTTCGTTCTTACTATTCACAATTATAGGACCAGTAGGACGTGCTTTGGCTAGTGGAGTAACAATGGGATTACTATGGATAACTCAAAGTTTTGGCATTTTTGGATATATGTTTTTTGCAGGAGTACAGCAAATAATAGTTATTACAGGAATACATCATATTTTAGGTGCTATTGAAAGTCAACTTTTAGCAGATACAGGCACAAACTTCTTGAATCCATTAATGTCAGTTGCAGTAGCAGCTCAAGGTGGAGCGGTTTTAGGATACTTAGCACTGCATTGGAAAGACATAAAAATAAGAGAACTTGCAATTCCAGCATTTACTTCAACATTATTTGGAATATCAGAACCAGCAATTTTCGGTGTGAACTTAAGAAACAAATTTCCTTTAGTTGCAGGCTGCTTGGGAGCAGCAATTGCAGGAGGTTATGTTTACATTAGTAAACTAGTTTCAATAGGATTTGGAACTACAGGTGTTCCTGGTTTTGCAATAGCATCAAGTGCAAATAAGGGGTATGTAAATTACATAATAGCACATTGTATTGCAATATCATGTGGAGCATTATTTACAATATTATATGGAAAAATAATATTAAAAGGGAAAGTCTCTAAATAAGTTAAGAAGAAAGAAAATCCCCTAAAAGGATTAGGTGAATGTTTTTAGGGGATTTTTAATAATATAGTGTTTAAACATTAAAGTCTTTCATATAATCTCCATGAGCTTCGATCATTTCATCACACATTTTTATAATATCATCAATGGATAGTTCAGCAGCTGTATGTGGATCCATCATGGCAGCTTGATAGATTTTACGTCTATCTTTTGTAACTGCTGCTTCAATTGTCAATAATTGAGAGTTTATATTACTCATATTCATGGCAGCAAGTTGAGTTGGAAGTTTTCCTACATGAGTTGCATGAATTCCCATAGCGTCGACCATACAAGGAACTTCTACACATGCATCAGCTGGTAAATTATCAATGAGTCCAGTATTTAGCACATTACCACCAATTTTATAAGGGGTATTAGTTACAATTGCTTCCATAATATAAGATGCATATTCTTTTGAACGTTCATGTGTAACTTTACCATCACGTAATATTTCATTTTTCTCTTTTTGCCAACCCTCAATTTGTTCAATGCATCTTCTTGGATATTCATCTAGGGGGATATTAAATCTATCAATTAGTTCTGGATATTTTGATTTAATGAAAAAAGAATTATACTCCGCATTATGTTCGCTTGACTCAGTGCAATAGTATCCAAGGTGTTTGATGTATTCATAACGAACCATGTCTTTATGTTTTTCTTCACCAGAATTTTTTAGCTCAGCTCTTTTTCTAATCTCAGGATATAAATCATTGCCTGCTTTATCATATATTTCTAATAACCAACCCATATGATTAATACCAGCAATTAGCTCTTTTCTACCTTCTAGTTTATCTTCCATGCCTAAATCTTTTAACAAATGTTCTGAACATACTTGTACACTATGACAAAGTCCAATTGTTTTTACTTTAGTGAAACGTTGCATAAAACCTGTAAGCATAGCCATTGGATTAGTATAGTTTAAGAAATATGCATCAGGGCATACTTCTTCCATATCTTTTGCAAAGTCAGCCATTATAGGAATTGTTCTTAGAGCTCTCATAATTCCACCAATTCCCATTGTATCTGCAATAGTTTGTTTTAAACCATATTTTTTAGGAATTTCGAAATCTGTGATTGTGCAAGGATCATATCCTCCAACCTGAATAGCATTAACCACAAAAGTTGCATCTTTAAGTGCTAGCTTTCTATTTTCAACGCCTAAAAAACATTTTATATTAGCCCTGCCATTATTTATATTTTTGTTGATTGCATTTAGGATTATTTCACTTTCCTTTAATCTTTCCTCATCAATATCATAAAGTGCAATTTCACTATCTCGTAGTGCTTCTGTGCACATACAATCACCTAACACATTTCTTGCAAATACAGTACTTCCAGCTCCCATAAATGTAATTTTCATATAATCATCCTCCTTGAGTAATTTTGATTTTATTATAACTAAATTATATAATTGTAAATGTATACTTTCTATGTTCTATGTTTCTAAAAATTGTGCTTATGTTGAATGTTTGTATATTTTTATTAATAAAAATTAAAAGTGGATTTATGATTTTTTTAGTTTATTACATAAATTTAGTTTTAAAGTTGGATAGCTATATTCATAAGGTATAGATATCCAATTCAAGAATTGGACTTATTAGATGAACATATTTACAAGGTTGCTAAAACTTTAAGTTCATATCTTCACTAGAAATCATAAATATATTTGTGAAGAAAACATTTGAAAATGAGCTATTAAAGGTTCTTAGCTGTAGGTTGTTCCATTTTAGCTTGTCAAACTGAAAGTTGGAGCATGCTAAAGTGGGTATAACCTGCTGCTTAGAACCTTCAGCGATATTTTCATAGCTTTCCGGAATCAAAATATTTATTATTTCGGTAAGTTATCACATAAATACAGTTTTAAATTAGGTTATCTATATGTAAGTACCATAGAGGAGGATTAATTAATGGAAGCAAAGTCAGAATTTACTTCAAAATATAGATCAATCAGTACTTTAACAATATACTATGGAGGTCATGAGGTCTGTGCGCCATCCCATTCTTTTGGGCCTGCCATTCGCCATCACTATCTTTTGCATTATATTTTAAATGGAAAAGGGAAATATTATGTAAATAACAAATGCTATGAATTACAAGGTGGAGAGGCTTTCTTAATTTGTCCGGGTGAATCTACCTATTATAAAGCAGATAAAGAAGAGCCTTGGGAGTACTGTTGGGTAAGTTTTGATGGGAATGATGCTAGCACTATTCTAAAAAATTGTGGATTATCGAAAAATAATTTAATTTTCAAGGATAACAGTAATGGGGTTTTCAAAGAAAGACTACTTTTACTAATACATAATTATGAAGAAGATAGTCACAATGAGTATGCTCTCATTGGTCAGTTGTATATGTGTTTTTCGAGCATGTATGATCAGGTAAATATAAAAGAAAAAAACACTTGTGGATCATATGCTGATAAGGCTCGCGATTATATTTATAATAACTTTGGCTATGATATCAAAGTTAGCGACATAGCTAAATACGTTGGAATTGATAGAACATATTTATATAAAATATTTATGGAGGAATATAAAATTTCACCTCAGAAATATCTTATATCTTTTCGGTTAAATACTGCTGTGAATTTACTTGAAACCACGAAGATGAATATAACAGAGATTTCTTATTCTTGTGGATTTAAGGATACTCCTACTTTTTATAAACATTTTAAGAAACAGTTTAATATTACACCTGTGCAATATAGAAAAAGTAGCATTGATTATATTAAACTACCTAATGAATAGAAAAGCTGATGTTAATTAAAAACTGCTTAGTGCAATTAGTTATAAAATTAATATAGTGGTATAATTTAAATATAAAACTATAATTAATTATCTTTAAATTAAATGGAAAAATAACGTATAAACATTTTTGCGTAAAAGGAGATGTTATCATGAATGAAGTATTACAAAACATATTAACAAGAAGAAGTGTGAGAGCTTTTAAGGAAGAACAGTTAAAAGATGAAGAATTAGATTTAATTTTACAGGCAGGTGTAAATGCACCAAGCGGAATGAACAAACAAAGTTGGCAGTTCACAGTTGTTCAAAGCAAAGAAAAGATGGAGAAGCTTGCAAAAGTAGTTAGAGAAGCTTTGAAAAGGGATGCTGGATATAACTTTTATGCGCCTCCAACTTTAATTATGTTGTCTAATGATAGAGATAATACAAATGGACTTGCGGATTGTTCTTGTGCATTAGAAAATATATTCTTAATGGCAAATTCACTAGGAATAGGTTCATGTTGGGTTAATCAATTAAAGAATATTTGTGATGAAAAAGAAGTAAGAGAAGTATTAAATAGCTTTGAAATACCTGAAAATCATATTGTTTGGGGAATGGCAGCTTTAGGGTATCCGGCTAATACACCGAAGGCACACGGAAGAAAAGATGGAGTGATTAAATTCATAAAGTAATATCTATTAAAACAAATATCAGAATCAAGATGTGTTTCAATATAGAGAAAAATAAGCAAAATATCCTGAGTCTAGGAATTTGCTTATTTTTTATTCTGTAGGAAATCTACACATATAAAAAGAGTTTGAAGCACAAGACAGAATTTATCTAAAGTCACCTTAAACTTTCTTCTTTAAAAATTAGTAATAATTGAATTGTGAATAAATTACTATAAATAGTTAGAAAATAGAATGTAATAATATATCAAAAATAAAAATTTACTATTTTATTTTTTAAAATAATTATTAGTATGTATATTTATCATCAATTGCATATATATGTAATTTAGTCAAAACTTTTTAAAAAATACAAAAAAGTATTGACTATATAAAAACAGAAGAATATACTTATAACATAGTAAACTGATAAGAATTATATGAGAAAGTTTAAGGAGTGGTTGGAATGTCAAAGATATATAAGAATTTAGCAGAATTAGTAGGTAAAACCCCATTATTAGAAGTTGCAAATTATAGTAAGGGAAAAGATTTAAAAGGAACAATATTAGCTAAGTTGGAGTATTTTAATCCAGCAGGAAGCGTTAAAGATAGAATTGCAAAGGCTATGATAGAAGATGCTGAAAACAAAGGTTTATTAAAACCAGGATCAGTAATAATTGAGCCAACTAGTGGTAATACAGGAATCGGTATTGCATCTGTAGGTACTGCAAAAGGGTATAAGGTTATAATTGTTATGCCAGAAACAATGAGTGTAGAAAGACGTAGTCTTATAAAAGCTTATGGAGCTGAGATAGTTCTAACTGAAGGAGCAAAAGGAATGAAAGGAGCTATAGCTAAGGCAAGTGAGTTAGCAAATGAGACTCCAAATTCATTTATACCAGGACAATTTGTAAATCCAGCGAATCCAGAAGTTCATAAAAATACAACTGGTCCTGAAATATGGGAAGACACAGATGGAAAAGTAGATATATTTGTTGCAGGTGTTGGTACAGGTGGAACTGTTACAGGAGTTGGAGAATACTTAAAATCTAAAAATCCAGATATTAAAATTGTTGCAGTAGAACCAGCGGATTCACCAGTTTTATCAGAAGGTAAATCAGGTCCTCACAAAATACAAGGAATTGGTGCTGGATTTGTACCAGACGTTTTAAATACAAAAATATATGATGAAATTATAAAAATAACAACAGAAGAAGCATTTTCTGCTGCTAGGGAATTATCTAAAACAGAAGGTTTACTTGTTGGTATTTCATCAGGAGCTGCTGCATTTGCTGCAACAGAATTAGCAAAACGTCCAGAGAATGCAGGAAAAACAGTGGTGGCATTATTACCAGATACAGGAGAACGTTATTTATCAACTGCATTATTTGAAGATAAATAAGAATATATAGGAAAAGCATTTATAAACTCAATTCGCTTAGTTTTAAGTGAATTGAGTTTATTTTCGGTATATAAGATTATAGATTTGGTATAGATAAACCAACAATAAGCTATATGCATAAGTTCAACACTTATTTGTCTATAGGGTTCCAACTTGAAAATTTGAGATATCACAAACATAGAAATTGGATACATATTTGTGTAGTAGGCATTTGAAAATAAGCTGCTTAGGTTCTTAAGGGGAGGTTGTTCCATTTACTGCCTGTCACACTGAAAGTGGGAACATGCAGTAATGGGTGCAACCTGCCATTTAGAACCTTTCAGCGAAATTTTCATAGTCCTATGGAACAAATATGTATTCAATTTCGTTGGGGATTCACATAAGTTCGATTCTCATTGCGGAACCCTATATGTGATTAGATGCGAAGTATTATATAAATTTATCTAATTAATTTATATAACTCACTTTCTTCTTTACTAATTCTCTTTTCTATAGCAACTAAGATTTTTTTTGTTTCGCTTGTAAAAACTTCATTGCCTTCAGATATTATTTTACTCTTTGTATTAAATTTATTTTTATAATTTGTAAATGTATCTGAAATTCCACCCATTTCATTAATATATGAATTTGCTAGGTTTTTAAGTTTATTATCATCTCCATTAAGTAGATTAGGGTATAAAAATTTGTCCTCTGAACTTAGATGAATTTTCAACTTTCCAGCAAGTTTGTTTATATGAGTAGTTATATCCAAAAGATCAGATTCGAATTTTTTATTATTAATTGACTCATTTATATAATTTATTTCCTCAAAAATACCTTTATGTTCTCTCATCAAATTATCTATATTCATAATTAACACCTCATTAATATTTGTAATTCATTAACTAAAGTATAGTTTTTATATGATAATAAGTATGTAACAAAAGTTACAATATTTATTTGTTTATGAATATTTATCTTATAGCTGAAAATTTTAGTATTAACACTGAAATAACAAGAAAATTATTAATTGTCCAATCTGCACTAAATTATTGTCTATAAAATTATAGAATATATATTGCCAATATGGTATTATAGTTTTGACAAAGGTGTCTTTATTATTAATAAAGGCATTTTTTTATATTCTTTTATTGAAAATTAAGATTATAAGAAAATGCTAAGCTAAACAGAAATTATCGGTAGTTTAGAATCAACAATTAAACTACTTAGGGGGAGTTAAAATGAATTTTAATTATAATTTACCAATAAATCTTCTATTTGGGAGAGGGAGAAGTAATGAAATAGGAACTGAGGTTGCTAAGTATGGAAAGAAAGCGCTTATTGTAACTGGGAGAAACAGTACAAAAAAAAGTGGTTTACTTGATAAAACCATAGATTTGTTGAATGAAGCAAAAGTTCAATATGAAATTTTTGATAAAGTAGAACAAAATCCACTTACTACAACTGTATATGAAGGTGTAGATGTTATAAAAGAAACTGGATGTGATGTTGTTTTAGGACTTGGTGGTGGAAGCATTATGGATGCAGCCAAGAGTATAGCCTTTTCAGCTAAAAATCCTGGAGATATATCAGAATATATATTTGGTATTAAACAAGGGAGTGAAGCATTGCCTATAGTTCTAGTTCCGACAACATGTGGGACTGGAAGTGAAGGAAACTGTTTTTCAGTTCTTACAAATCCTGAAACTAAGGATAAGAAATCCCTTAGAACAAATATAATTATTGCAAAAGCATCAATTATTGACCCAGAACTTATGGTGACAATGCCAAAGAGCATACTTGCATCTGTTGGATTTGATGCATTAGCGCATAATATGGAAGCGTATTTATCAAAAATAGGACAGCCATTAACAGATATGAAAGCATTTTATGGAATAAAATTATTATCAGAGAACTTAATTAAAGTGTACAATGATCCAAGTGATTTAGATGCATGGGATAGTGTAACTTTAGCAAGTACATTAGGTGGAATGGTGATAGGAATAGCAGGAGTAACTGCACCTCATGGACTTGAACATCCAGCTAGCGGATTACATGATATTGTTCATGGCAAAGGATTGGCAGCCCTTACACCAATTATTGCTGAAAAATCGTGGGAAAGTAATTTAGAAAAGTACAGTAACATATCTAAATTATTAGGAGGAACTGATGCAAAAGATTGTGCAGATGCTATAAGAAACTTTCTGAAAAAAATTGATTTGAAAGTTACTTTAGGAGAGCTTGGGATTACAGAAAAAGATGTAGAATGGATGGCTGAAAACTGTATGAAGGTTTCAAAACCAAGTATAGCAAATCATCCTAAGGAATTTTCATTAGAAGAAATTAAGGATATATATTACAAGTCATTATAATATAGAAATTTAAAATAATTTATTAGATGCAAAGGCGCACTGAAATAAAAATCAGTGCGCCTTTTGTGTTATCAAGATTAAAAAAATATTTATTAGGAGGAATAATTATGGAAAAATCAGGTTTAAAGAAGGATAATTTAAGTATTATTGAAACAGTGGCTTTATCAGTGGCTATTATAGCACCAACAGCAGCGATGTCATTAAATATATCTCTAATGGCGCAGACATGCTCGTTTTCTGCACCACTTGTATTTCTAATTTCAACTATAGTAGTAGGTCTTGTATCATATTCGATTATAAAATTTAATCATTATATATCTGCATCAGGCTCACTTTATGCTTTTACTAAAACAGCCCTAGGAAATAAAATGGGATTTACATCTGGATGGGCACTATTACTTGCCTATATTGCATTAGCAGGAGGCACTGCAGCAGGGTTTGGTAATTTCTTCTCTGGATTTTTATCTGTATTTGGATTTCATGTAAATTGGATGCCAATCTCAATAATAGCATCTATTGCAATGATTGCATTAGGAATCATTGATGCAAAGATATGTAATAGAATTATTCTAGTAATAGAAGGAATATCAATATTGCTTATACTACTACTTTCAGTTGTAATTTTAATTAAAGTTGGTACTACAAATGGTTTGAGCTTGATTCCTTTTAAGAGTAACGGGGTTAGCACATCAGCTTTAGCTTCAACTTCAGTATTTGCATTTCTTTCTTTTATAGGTTTTGAAAGTGCTTCAAGTTTAGGTGAAGAAACAAAGAATCCTAAAAAATTCATTCCAATAGCAATAATAAGTGCTGTATTTTTATCAGGTTTATTTTATTTAGTTTGTAGTTATGCACAAGTTATAGGTTTTGGTCTTGATGCAAAAGGACTTGAGGCGTTATCTTCTTCAACACTTCCACTTTCAGATTTATCAACAAAATATATGACAGCAGGATTTGGTACAATATTGATGTTGGTTGCTGCATGTTCAAACTTTTCTTGTGCGCTTGGATCTTACTGTGCTGGTTCAAGAATGTTATTTGCATTAGGTAGAGATGGAATAATGCCAAAAGCGATGATGAAAATACATCCTAAACACAATACACCATATTTTGGATTGATATTAATAATAATAATATCAGATATAGTTCAAATTGCATTATTTAAACATGATGGTATAGAAGTGTTTGGTTATTTGGCAACAATAGGATCATTAGCTATACTTGTTTCGTATATATTTACAAGTATAGGAGCTATGGTTTATTTTACAAGAAACAAAGTATGGGGAAAAACTCATTTAATAATACCAATAGCATCAATAGCAGCCTTGTTATATGTATTATATTCTAATGTTTATCCTATACCAGAGTTTCCTAATAACCTATTCCCATATATAGTATTGGCATGGATTGTAATAGGTTTTGTTATTAGTAATATATTTGGAAAAAGTAAGATTAAAAGTGATGAAAAGAGAGAGGGTTACGTATTAGAAGTAAGGGGATGGAAAGATGAAAATAAAAGTTACTTGCGTTCAAATGGAGCCAAAACTAAATAATGTAAAGTATAATTTAGAAAAGATGGTTACATTCATAAATGAGATTATGGAGAAAGATAGTGAAACTGACTTAATAGTATTTCCTGAGTTAATAACATCTGGATATGAATGTGGTAATAAATTTAAAGAACTAGCTGAAGTAGTGGAAAGTAGTAATAGTATAAAAGTCATAAGTGAACTTGCAAAAAAATTTGGGACCAATATAGTTTATGGCTTTCCAGAAAGAGATGGTAATCTAACAGATGTTCTTTACAATTCATCTGTGTGTATAGATAGTAGCGGGAGAGTGGCAGGAGTATATAGAAAAGTACATCTATTTGATACAGAAAAAAGATATTTTAAAGCAGGCTGTGAGTTCCCGATTTTTAATACCTCTTTTGGAAAAATTGGAGTAATGATTTGCTGGGATACTGCATTTCCTGAAGTTGCAAGGACGTATTGCTTGAAAGGGGCTGAGCTTCTTGTGGTTAATACTAATTGGGAAAAGCCATATTCTGATGATTGGGATCTAGTAACAAGAGCACGAGCATTTGATAATTGCATATATTTAGTAGCAGCTAATAGAATTGGACAAGATAAAGAATTGGGCTTTTTTGGCCATAGTAAAATAGTAGATCCTGTTGGAAGACCATTAAAAGAGTTAAATGATGAGATAGAGGGAATAGTATCTGGGGAAATAGATTTAGAATTGCCTAGAAAGCTTAGATCAGAATACTACACTTTATTTCAAGATAGAAGACCTGAACTATACAAAGAGATAATAAAAGAGTAATTACAAGTTAAAATATTTAACAAGGAAGTTAGATATTGCATACAAATTGTAGTTGGATTGATAGATTTAGACATTATTTAATAAACTTAGTGTTGAATCAAATAGTGTGCATACTGCACAAAAAAATTGTTATTTATGGTTATAGAAATAGGGTAACTACCATGATAATATTATCCTAACGCAAAACAATGTAATAATTTAATATTAAATGCGAAGGCGCACTGTAAGAAAAAACGGTGCGCCTTTTTCTTATTACTTTAGATGAAGTGGAGTTGAGAATATGTATAAGGTTAATGAATTATCAAAGAAATATGGAGAGCTAGAGGTTTTAAAAAATATAAGTGTGGATATAAAAGAAGGGGAAGTAGTTTGCATAATAGGACCATCAGGATCTGGTAAAAGCACATTTTTAAGGTGTTTAAATTTATTTGAAGTTCCAACAGGTGGGGAAATGTTCTATGATGGTAAAAATATACTGGGTAAGAATGTTGATAGCCGTTCTCTTAGGGAAGAAGTAGGAATGGTATTTCAAAAATATAATTTATTTCCACTACACACAGTGATAGAAAATGTTATTTTGGCACCTGTGCTTACAAAAAAGAAAAATAGAAAAGAGGCTGAGGAAATAGCTCTAGAACTTCTTAAAAAGGTTGGTTTAAAAGACAAAGCAGATGTATATCCTAGGACTCTATCTGGTGGACAACAGCAAAGAGTTGCAATAGCAAGAGCGCTAGCAATGGAACCAAGGATGCTCTTATTTGATGAACCTACATCAGCGTTAGATCCAGAATTGGTTGGTGATGTGTTAGATGTTATGAAGCAATTAGCTAAGGATGGTATGACTATGGTAGTTGTTACTCATGAAATGGGATTTGCTAGAGATGTATCTGACAGAGTAATTTTTATGGACAAGGGTTATATAGTTGAAGAGGGGAAACCAAAAGAGATTTTTGCAAATCCCAAAAATCCAAGAACAAAGGAGTTTTTATCTAGAGTCTTAAACTAAATTCACATGTTAAATTTGAAATTACTATAGATAATAAAAAGATTCAACATTAAAAATAATTACGAAAAGGGGAAATTAATTATGAAAAAACTAGGGAAAAAATTATTAGTTGTAACAATGGTTATAATGAGTTGTATTGGATTTATGACAGGATGTGGTTCGGGAAGTTCTAGTACTACATCAACATCATCAAGTAATGATAAATCAAAGGATACATTAGCAGCTGCAAAAGAAAAAGGGGTATTAACAGTTGCTTCATCAAATGATGAACCATTTGCATTTATGGATGCTAAAACAAATGAATTTACTGGAATTGATGCAGAAATCATAACAGAAGTTGCAAAAAGATTGGGAATTAATAAAGTTGAAATGAAGCAAATACCATTTGAAAACCTGTTGGTTGAGTTAAATAATAATACAGTAGATATAGTAACAGATGGAATGTATGTTAAAGACGAGCGTAAGAAATTAGCATTATTTACAAACATATGGTATAAGGAAGGCGAAGCCATAGTAATTCCTAAGGATTCAAAAATTGCAAGTAAAGACGATTTAAAGAATGCAACATTGGGAGGGCAAAAAGGTACAGCGTTTCTTGAAACAGCTCAAAAGTGGCAACAAGATGGATCAGTGAAAGATGTTAAAGTATTTGGAAGTCAATCTGAATTAATGTTAGCAGTAAATACTGGTAAGGTAGATGCATGTATAACTGACGGAATGGTTGCCGGATACACACTATCACAAGATAGCAGTCTTAATTTAAAGATATTATCTCCATATAAAGCTGAAACATCTGGAATGATAGCAGCAGCAGTTAGAAAAAATGATAAAGCTTTAGCAGATGCAGTTAACGAACAGATTGATGAAATGAAGAAAGATGGAACAATATTAAAACTTCTTAAGAAGTATGGAATGAATGAAGATTATTTTGTATCAGTAGAAGATGGTAAAGCTTCTGACAAGTAACAATATAAACTAAAAAAGAATCCAGACGGGTTCTTTTTTAGAAGGGGAGGAAATATATATGGATATTCTATCTAATTTGGATTTTGGTACAGCTTTCAAGTTCTTAGTACCTTCATTAAAGGCAGGTCTTTGGGTTGTAGTACAAGCGACGGTATTTGGATTTTTTTAGCAATAATTTTAGGATTATTTATTGCAATTGGACGTATTAGTAAAATAAAAATTTTAAGAGGATTTTTATTAGTATTTTTAGAATTTATAAGAGGAACTCCTTTATTAGTTCAATTAGTATATATGTATTATGTAGTACCGCTTTTAGTATCTATCATTGTACAAATCTGGAATCCAGGATATCAATTTAAAATAAGTTCGCTAGTTGCGGGAACACTAGGTCTTGGGATTAACTATGGATGTTACATATCGGAAGTTATTCGTTCATCAATATTATCAATAGATGGAGGGCAAACAGAAGCAGCATTAGCATTAGGACTTACAAGTAATCAAACTATGTTTAGAATAATAATACCGCAGGCACTTCGAAATGTAATACCTGTTTTTGGAAATTACCTTGTAATGATGTTAAAAGATACATCACTTCTTGCATATGTCTCGGTTAGTGAACTATTATTACGTACTCAAAGTTATGCGTCTCAGTCATTTTTAACTATTGAATCATATACAATTTTAGCAGGATTTTATTTAATATTAAGTTTGCCACTTTCACAACTAGTAAAATTAGTAGAAAAGAAGATGTTGAAATTTAACTAGTGGGGTATATGGTGAACAATTATTTAGGTGTCACCTGGTAAATTATTTTCTATTATAAACGTTTATGTAAAAACTGTAACTAAGAATCAAGGTATTTACCCATATTAAAAGAGCATATGAAAAATTGTTAGTAGAAGGTTGAGCAAATTCTGATTATATCAATAAATATTGAGAGTAAGAAGAATTTGATCAACCTTCTTTTTAATATGAAAAAATTATCATAATATTATATCTTTTTTTATGAGGAGATATTATTATAAAAATATAATAAATAAAGATGACATTTTAAATAATTAGAGGGGCAAGGGTGAAGTTTATGTCAATTTCGGTAAAAGATATACTTAAATTAGATTCCTTAAGAAAAATTAATCTTGTTGGTGGAGAAGGTGGCTTAGAAAAAAGCATAGAGTGGATATATGTGGCGGAATGTTTTGAGAATCCATTGGAGGGAATTAAATGGCTGCAAGGTGGAGAAATCATATTTATAACCGGCGTTGGAATTAGAGAAAATGAGGGGCTATTACTAGATTTTATTAAAGGAATTAGTGAGAAAAATGGTTCGGGCTTAGTAGTAAATATAGGTCCATACATAAGGAATGTATCTGAAGAGGCGATTAAACTAGCTAATGAACTTGAAATCCCATTGTTCACATTACCTTGGGAAGTTAAATTGGTTGAAGTCTCAAGGGAAATTAGTAATGCTATTATTCTATCTCGTATTGAGGAAAATTCTTTATCGCATTTTTTGAGTAATATTCTATTTGGAGATGGTGAATTAGAAGGAGATGCAATACAAAAGGCTGCATATTTTGGATATAATCTGTCAGGCGGATGTTGCATATGTGTTATAGATATTGATGGTTTCGAGAGATATTTAAAGTTAAAGAATTTAGGTGATGAGAAAAGTATATCTAAGATTAAAATAAACTTTAGGAAAATAGTTCAAGATGTACTTGATAAACATGCACTAAAGGTACCAATAATAGATAAGGATGATGCTGTAATCTTTTTTATTAGGTCAGAAGAAAATTGCATGAATAGATTGGATAAGGCGTTAAAAGAGATACAGTTAGCTACAAAGAATCGCATGGATGGAATGTCTGTAAGTGTAGGAATAGGAAACTCGTACAAGGATTTAAAAATGATGAAACAATCATTAAATGAAGCGGAGCTAGCGATAAATAGTGCTAAATGCCAAGGTTTAGATGGCACAATTACAAGATACAAAGATATAAGGATTTACAGCATACTTTTCAGCGTTGAGAATAGGAGTATATTAGAAAATTATTTCTCAGAAGTTCTAGGTCCAATTAGTAGTTCTGATAGTAAAGATAACAATTTAGTTGAAATATTGGAGATGTATCTAAATGAGAATTGTAATATCACAGTTACAGCAGAAAAGCTATTTCTTCATAGAAACACCCTTAAATATAAAATTAAAAAAATAGAAGAACTATTAAATTGTGATTTACGGAATTTTAATGATTGTATTAAAGTAAAGATTGCACTAGACATTGGTAAAATTCTTAAATAGGAAGATAAATAATATAGTCAATGTGCACTAATACATTAATTTTGATCATGTATTAATCTAAGTTTTAATATGTTTATGTGTATTTGATGTTGGGACTTTAGTCAAAATAGACAAAAACATTATAATGCTTGGACATAGAAAAGAAAAATAGAAAGTATTATTATATAAACAAGTTAAGAAATTTAAATAAATTTTATAGGCAATGGAGTCTTTCGTGTAAATAAACATGATGGCTCCTTTTTTATGGAATTAGAAATATATTAAGAAAATAAACGTTAATGGAGGGTTTTATAATGATAGAAGAATCAAATGTAAAATTAGTAACATCAATACCAGGTCCTAAATCAATAGAGATATTAGAGGAAAGAAAAAAATATGTTGCCGATGGAGTTTCAGTATCAACTGGTATTGCTATAGCTGAAGCAAAAGGAGCATTAATTAAAGATGTAGATGGAAATGTATTTTTAGATTTTGCAGCAGGAATTGGTGTTCAAAATGTTGGACATTGTGATCCTGAGATTGTTGAAGAGATAAAGAAACAAACAGAATTATTTATTCACCCAAGCTATAATGTAGTAACATATGAATCTTACGGTGCTTTGGCAAAAAAATTAACTGAAATAACAGTTGGAGATTACGAAAAGAAAGTAATGTTTGCTAATAGTGGAGCAGAGGCAGTAGAAAATGCTATAAAAATAGCAAGGACTTATACTAAGAAAACAGGAGTACTTTCAGCTACTGGGTCTTTCCATGGTCGTACAAATATGACTATGTCAATAACAAGTAAATATAAACCATACAAAAATGGTTTTGGACCATTTGCACCAGAAACATATAAATTTGATTTCCCTTATTCGTATAGAGCACCACTTGGAGTTTCAGAAGAAGAATATGCAGATGAATGTATTAATAGACTAAAAACTATGCTTAAAACAACACTTTCTCCAGACATGATTGCATGTTTAATAATTGAGCCGTTACAAGGTGAAGGTGGATTTGTAGTTCCATCTGCAAAATACATGAGAGAATTGCAAAAAGTTTGTAATGAGAACAATATAGTATTTATAGTTGATGAGATACAAGCAGGATTTGCAAGAACAGGAAAAATGTTTGCACATGAGCATTATGGTATAGAACCAGATATTATCACTATGTCAAAATCAATAGCTGCTGGAGTACCGCTAAGCGCAGTTGTGGCTAAAAAGGAAATAATGGATTCAGCATGTGTTGGTGGAATTGGCGGAACATATTCTGGAAGTCCTCTTGGATGCGTAGCAGCGCTTAAAGTTATTGAGAAGATTGAAAAAGAAAATCTATGTGAAAAATCATTAAAACTTGGCGGATATATTATGGAAAGACTAAATGAGATGAAGGAAAAGTATACAGTTATAGGTGATGTAAGAGGCTTAGGTGCAATGGTAGGATTAGAATTTGTAAAAGATAGAAGCACAAAAGTGCCAGCAGCAGATTTAGTTAAATCTATAATTAAAAAATGTTATGAAAATGGTGTTATATTCTTAAATGCAGGTATACTTGGAAATGTAATTCGTTTCCTACCACCACTAGTTATGACAGATGAACAAGTTAAATATGGAATTGATGTATTGGAAGAATCAATAAAAGAGTGTATATAAATAATATTCAAATATTTTGGAAAGTAATTTTATATATGGCATGTAAAAAAGTTTGACAATAAAATATCCAAGTAGTAATATTAGATTAAAGCAAAGAAGCTCACACAGTGGGATTCTTTGCTTATTTTTTGTATAAAAGAAAATTTTTTTACAATAATAATATTAATTTAGATTGTTTTTACAGAATAGGTTTTTGAGTGTGAGCATATGGAGGGGAACATGGTAGAAACGGTAGTATCTTTAGGATTAGCGGTTGATGAAAAGTTAGTAATCAAAAAAAATAGACTTACGTCAGTAAATATTAATGAAAAGGCTAAAAGAATATGTATTATAACAGGTCTTCATGGAGATGAACTTGAAGGTCAATATGTATGTTATAAATTAATAAGAAAAATTAAAGAAAATATTAAATACTTAAATGGAATTGTTGATATATACCCATCTTTAAATCCGCTTGGAATAGATTCAGTACATAGGGGAATGCCAACATTTGATTTAGATATGAATAGAATATTTCCAGGATCTGAAAGCGGAGCAATGGCAGAACATGTTGCAGCTAAAATTATTGAAGATATAGAAGGGGCTGATATATGCATAGACCTGCATGCAAGCAATATATTTTTGAGAGAAGTGCCTCAAGTTAGAGTGAGTGAGCATATAAAGGAGAAATTAGTACCTTATGCAAAGCTGTTGAATATGGATTTTATATGGGTTCATCCAGAGTCTACTGTTCTGGAATCAACACTTACATATAGCTTAAATAATAAAAATATACCAACATTGCTTGTAGAGATGGGGGTTGGAATGAGAATTACACAAGAATATGGGGATCAATTAGTGGAAGGTATATTTAATTTAATGAAAAAATTGGACATATGGAATGGGACAGTAAATCCTGTAAGAGACCCCATAATATCAACTGAAAAAGAAGTGAATTTTATAAATGCTAATTCATCAGGAATATTTATGCCTTGTGTAAAACATTTGGATGAAATAAAAAGAGAAGAAAAAATTGGAGAGATTTTTAATTCCTTAACTGGAGAGATAGAAGAAGAGGTTATTTCATCTTGTGATGGAGTAGTATTTACATTGAGAGAATACCCAGTTGTTTATGAAGGATCACTTATTGCGAGGGTACTTGGAGGTGTAAAATGATAAAAGAAATAATATATACATTAAAGTCACCTCATAGAGATGATATGAGAATAACAGGATATAAATTTGGAAAAGGTGGAAAGTCAGCATGCATAGTAGGTGCAATAAGGGGAAATGAGATACAGCAATTATATACGTGTTCTCAATTGATTAAAACTTTAACTAAGTTAGAGCAAAGGGGAGCAATCTCAAGACATAGCGAAATCCTTGTGATTCCTTGTGTAAATCCTCATTCAATGAATATAGGAAAAAGATTTTGGACAATGGACAACACTGATATAAATAGAATGTTCCCAGGAGAAGTGAATGGGGAAACAACTCAGAGAATTGCAAGTGGTGTTTTTGAACAAGTTAAGGATTATACGTATGGAATACAGTTTGCTAGTTTTTATATGCCAGGAGATTTTATTCCGCATATAAGGATGATGGAAACAGGATATCAGAGTCCAAGTCTTGCAAATTTATTTGGACTTCAGTATGTATTAATTCGTAAGCCGAAACCTTATGATACCATGACATTAAACTACAATTGGCAGATGTGGAATGCAAGTGCCTTCTCTTTATATACAAATGCAACAGATCAAATTGATGAAGTTTCTGCCAAACATGCAGTAGTGGCTGTATTAAGATTTTTAACTAGAATGGGAGTTATAAAGTATACTAGTCACAGTGGATACATAGCTAGTGTTTTGCAGGAAGATGATTTGCTTTCGGTAAAGACTACTACAGGTGGAATATATAGAAGGTTAAAAAATCCAGGAGATGGAGTGGAAAGAGGCGATGTTCTTGCAGAAATAATTCATCCATATGAAGGTGAAATTATTGAAAAAATTACATCTCCTACTGATGGAATAATCTTTTTTGCTCATAAATCACCAATGGTCATGGAAAATGTGGTTGCATATAAAATAATAAGAAGACTTCATGAGTAAAATTTACATAACTATTATGAATATTAGCTTTTGATAATTGAAAGTTATATTCATGGTGGTTATTTTTTTGTCATAAATTTTAAATGATATTTTGATTAATGTAATAATAAGTATTACATAATTATTATAAAGTATTAAGAAGTATATGTTTTCAGGAAGAATATATTTAAAAATAGTATTAACTTTTATTGACATATGATCATATAATTGATACTATAAATATACTAATTATATAGGAATTGTAGGAATTATAGGAGGTAACAATGGATAGTACATTTTTTTCGAAATTTATAATGATAACAAGCTATAAACCAATAATATTTATAGCAATTTTAATAGGTCTATTCTATGGACTTTATAAGTTAGAAAAGGCTGGATTAAACTTTTCAAAACGTATGATTATTTCAACTGTGGTAGGATTATTACTTGGAGTTATAATACAATTTATAGCAGGATTTCCGAGTAATACAGGAGATGTTGTTTGGATAGGTGAGGTTACAAAATGGTATGGGCTAGTAGGAAATGGATTCATGGACCTATTAAAAATGTTAGTAGTACCATTAGTTTTTCTTTCAATGTTAAAAGTTATAATAAACATGGATGAAAAACAAAGTTTAGGAAAACTTACTTCTAGATCAATATTTGTTTTATTAGGAACTACAGCTATTGCTTCAATAGTTGCTATAATAATCGGGAATTTATTTAGACTTGGCGTTGGAGTTGAAGCAATCCAAAGTAAAGCTGAATTAAAAGAAATAACATCTTTTGTAGATACTATGAGAGGACTTTTACCAGCAAATCCAATAAAAGCAATGGCAGATGCAAACATAGTGGCTGTTGTTATATTTGCAGCATTTCTTGGAATAGCTATAAGAAAACTAAATAAGACTAACAAAGATATTATAAAACCAGCAATAGATGTTATAGAGGCATTCTATAACATAATGACTACTGTAGCTAGAACAGTTATCAGATTTATGCCATATGCTGTATTACCACTACTTTCAAATACAGTTGCATCAAATGGAATATCAGCAATAATAAATGTGGTTAATTTCATAGTTGCTTTATATGTAAGTGTTATTATTGTATTTGTAATTCATCTTGTAATAATTTCACTTAATGGCTTAAATCCTATTCAATATTTAAGAAATGTAATTGAGCCGTTAGTTTTGGCTTTTACATCTAGATCAAGTCTTGGAACTTTACCAGTTACTATTGAGACTTTGAATAAAAAAGTCGGAGTTGAAAAAGGAATTGCAAGCTTTGCAGGAAGCCTTGGAGCTAATATGGGAATGAATGGCTGTGCTGCTATATATCCAGCATTAATGGCTGTTACAATTGCAAATATGTCTGGAACTCCAATGGATTTTAGCTTCTACGCTATGCTGGTAATTACTATAATTATAAGTTCCTTTGGAATAGCTGGATTACCAGGAACAGCAATAATGTCAGTATCAGTAGTAATATCAGGAATGGGAATGGGAAGTTTCTTCCCTCTTGCAGGAGGAATACTTGCAATAGATCCGATATTAGATATGGCGAGAACAGCGCTTAATGTTGATGGATCAATGGTTACAGCAGTAACAGTTGCTAAGAGCTTTAATGAATTGGATAAAGATGTATTTAATAATGTTCAAGATAAAGTTATAGCAGAAGGAAATTAAAAAAATAGAATTAAGATATTAAAGACCATTAGGTGAGAATATAAATCACCTAATGGTCTTTTTGAATTGAGAGTGTACTAAAAAAATTATTGACAAAACTGTTCATACTGTATATATTGTATATATACAGTATGAACACAAAGGAGGCGAAGTAGTAATTTGAAAATATTACTTTCTAATAAATCTGATTTGCCTATTTATGAGCAAATTAAAGCTCAAATAAAAGAACAAATCCTGTCAGGCGAAATTTTAGAAAATGAGTTTTTGCCATCAATAAGACAGCTGGCGAAGGACTTAGGGATAAGTGTTATTACCACAACCAGAGCTTATTCTGACCTTGAAAGTGAAGGGTTTATAGCAACTCTTAGAGGAAAGGGAAGTTATGTACTTCCTAAGGATAGCGAAATGGTAAGGGAACAATATTTAAAGAAAATAGAAGAAGCCCTCATGGTTGCTATTGAAAATGGGAAACTAGCAAATATATCTAATGATGAATTGGTGGTTATGCTAAAAACATTGGCAGATGAGCAAATTACATAAAGTGAAACTTTTCAGATGGAGTTTTATACTCAAGCTGAATTTAATTGAACTTATCCAGTAGCATGTAGCCGTTATAAGGGAGTGTTACGGATGCTAGCTATCGGATAGAATATGTGGAAGTTTAATTATTACAATACACGTTATTATTAAGAATATGATTTTAAGGAGTAGGGAAATATGAATGCACTTGAAATAAAGAACTTAAATAAAACATTTGATGGCTTTGAACTTAAAAATATAAATTTGGAATTGCCAAAAGGTTATATATTAGGATATGTGGGACAAAATGGTGCTGGGAAAACAACGACTATAAAACTTATAATGAATCAATTGAAAAAAGATAGTGGAGTAATAAAAGTATTTGGCAAGAGTTATGAGGATGGAGAAGAAGTTTATAAGGACATGATAGGATTTATCGGAGATGAATGCTACTTTCCAATAAATTTTACATTAAAAGATGTAATTAATACACTCAAAGATTTTTATACTTCATTTGATGAAAGCAAATTTAATGAATATGCTGGAAAATGGAACCTTCCTTATAAGAAAAAAATAAAAGAATTTTCAAAGGGAATGAAAGTTAAATTATCTTTTGCAAGTATTTTATCAAGAAATACAAAACTTCTTCTATTAGATGAACCAACAAGTGGCCTTGATCCAGTAGTTAGAAATGAAGTTTTAGAGATATTACAGGAATATATAGCAGATGGAGAAAAAAGTGTTCTATTTTCAACCCATATAACAAGTGATCTTGAAAAGATAACAGATTATCTATTCTTTATTAATAATGGAGAAAAGGTATTTTATGATATAACAGAGAATGTACTAGAAAATCATCTATTGGTTAAAGGTGGTCTTGATGATTTAACAGAAGAATTAAAAGAGAAGTTAATTGGATATAAGTCTTCTAATTTTGGATTTGAAGGATTAATTGATTCAAAGAATAGAGAGTATATAAGTAAAGATTTGTTAGTAGAAAAACCATCGATGGATGACATTGTGATATTTTATATCAATGGAAAAAGGGATCAGTAATAAAATATTCTATGCATATACGTTGCAAGAATAATTCTCTATCATAATTCTAAAAATATTGCAAGAATTTTAACTGGAATTGTGAATTGTGACATATATATTATGTTTTAGTATTAATTCTATGTAGAATTTATAAAGAGAAAGAGGTTCTAAAATATGAGTAGATCAATAAGTTATTTAAAATTTGATTTAAGATTAATAAAAGAAAGTATTAAGCTTTATGTGTTAGCTCCAGCAATATTTTGTGCTTTATTTATGTTTTCAGGAGAAACATACACTATGGCATTATCATATTTATTTTTCTTTTTAATAATTTTAGCAACAGTACCATTTAGTACTCAAGGTAATGAAAAAAGTACTCAAATGTATTATATGTTTCCTGGTAAAATTTCTGATATGGTTCTTGGTAGATTTTTATATTTAATAGGTGTAGCTTTGTTTATATTTCTCATTAATACATCTATTGTGACTTATCTATATCAGATTAGTAGAGTTCAAAACTTTGAAGTTCTAACAATGTTCTTTTGCGGGTTAATGAGCTTAATAACTTGTTTTATTCAATATCCTATATATTATAAGTTTGGGATGGAAAAAGGAAAAGCAATATCAATATTAGTATATCTGTTACCTGCATTTTTCATATTTGCGTTACCATCATTTTTGGTCAATAAGGATGGTTTTATATTAGAGAATTCTTTAGATTTTATTATAAATAATAAGTTAATATTAATAATTATCAGCATGTTAGTCACAATAATTATAGGATATATTTCATATAAAATTTCATATAAAATTTGTAAAGCAAAAGAAATATAGTGTGTAAAGATATTTGTTAAAAAATATTTAGAAATATTAAGTATAAATTAAGGTAAATTTAATATTTTTTTCTATCATTTATTAATGAAAAATATGTATAATAGAAATATGATGAAAAGTAAATTATTAACATACATTGTATTTTTATCATCAAGTGAAACTTTATTCAGGTGGGGGGTGATCCCCATCTGAATCTTAGTTGAACTTATCCAGGAGCGTGCAGCCGTTATCTCAGGCTTAAAGAAGTGGGAGTTTTACGGATGCTAGCTATCGGATAAATATGAGTATTTACAGGGGGAAAGAAAAATGAAAATGAAAAAAACTTTGGCATTCATTATGACAGCAGCGTTAACTGTTGGAACAATGGCTGGATGTAGCCAAGCAACACTTAATTATGCACAGGAACTTTCAAATACGGCTAAATGGGAAGCAACAACATCAAGCATTGATGGAGACTTAAATATCAATGTAAAAGGAAAAGATGGGACTGAAACAAAACAAGAAATAAAATTTGCAGCTACTGGATATACAGCAAAAGATAAATCATATGTTGATATGACATTTACTGATCCAGCAGGAAAACTTAATATTCCAGAACTTAAAGCATATTCAGATGGAACTACAAGTTATATAAATAAGAGCTTTTACCAAGGGATATCTTCTTTAACTGGACAAAGCGCTCCAACAGGTTTAAATAATATAACTCAAGAGTATATAGGAATTGATACTCAAGCATCAGGTGTTGATACAACAAAATTAAAAGCACTAATGACTCAACCAGATGGAATGGTTGAATTCGGAAAGATGATATTTGGAGGAAATGCTGATCTTGATTTACCTTTCGTTCAAAATGGAAGAGAATATACAATAAATCTTGATGCAGATAAAACTGTAGATTTAGCCGCAAAAGCATTAAAAGCAACAGCTAATAATTTAGATAATCTTAATAGTACATTTAAGTTAGGATTGCCAGCTGAAAGTATTACACAGATGAAAACTGCTGCTAACAGCACAGAATTTGATAAATCATTACCTGAAATTAAGGCATCATTATCTGGAACAACTATTAATTCAAAAGAAGTGTTCACAGATAATGATTATAGCTCAGATTTCAATATGAATTTACAAATTAAAGATTTTGGAACTATTGCATTAACTATGAAAACAACAGATACTAAGAGTGATGTAAAAGGGATAACTTTCCCAACTAGCACATTAAAAGTTTCTCAAGAAGAGTTTAACAAATTAATGATTCCAGCAACAAACACAACTATAGCATCATCTACAAATGTAGTATCAAAATAATATTTTAAAATAAAAGCAGTATAAAAAAGAACCACTTCCTATCAAGCAGATAAGGAGTGGTTCTTTTTTTGAATATATTTTTAGAATTAAAGTAAATTTTTGTATGAACATATTGTTTTGAACAATGAAAGATGTTAAGATAATTTTGTTCAAAATATGAACTGGATGGAGGGGAAAAATGAGTAAAGTAAGAACAGCAGTAATTTTAGCAGCTGGAATGGGATCAAGATTGCAGGATATAACAAAGGATATGTTACCAAAAGGATTTATAAAGGTAAATGGGAAAAGCTTGATAGAAAGATCTATTGAGAAATTACGAAGTCTAGGCATAGATAAGATTTATATAGTAACAGGACATTTGCATGAATTTTATGATGAACTAGCAAAAGATAAAAATTATATAGAAACAAGAAAAAATAGAAAATATAAAGCTACTGGCAGCATGACCTCACTATCAATTCTTGAAAATGAATTAAAAGAAGACTTTTTGTTACTTGAAAGTGATTTAATATATGAGGTTTATGCACTAATAAAGACTATAAATTTTGAAGAAAATGATTGTATTTTACTAAGTGGAAAAACAGATTCCGGAGATGAATGCTTTGTAGAAGTTAGAGATAATAACTTATATAAAATATCTAAAAGAAGAGAAGAAATAGGACATGTATATGGGGAATTGGTTGGGATTTCTAAAATATCATTAGCGTTGTATAAGGAAATGTTGAAGCAATATAAAGAATTTAATAGAAAAATATATGATTATGATAGTATTTTTGAAGATAAGTGCGAGGTGACAAAGAAATACGATTATGAGGATGCAATATTTGATTCTGCTAAAAAAAGAAAAGTAGGATATCTAAAGATTGAAAATTTAGTATGGGGAGAAATAGATGATAAAAATCATCTTGAAAGAATAAAGAAATCAATCATACCAAAGCTAGAAAAAATTTCAGAAGAGAGAGCAGTATAGAGGAAAATGTTTGGATGTGTTCTAGGTTAATAGATTTTTTATAGTTAAGTTTTAACATCTAGAAATATGCATATAAAAATGCAGAAAATAGGAGAGTGTGAAAGAATATGAAAACAGTTTATGTTGCTATGAGTGCTGATATAATTCATCAAGGACATTTAAACGTACTAAATGAAGCAAGAAAATTTGGAGATATAATAGTGGGATTGCATACAGATGAGGTTATAAGAGGTTACTGGAGAAATCCAATAATGAAATATGATGAGAGAAAAGAAGTGATTAGTAATATTAAAGGCGTTATATCTGTAGTTCCTCAAGAAAGCTTAGATCAAGTTCCAAACCTTCTTAAAATTAGACCTAACTATGTTCTTCACGGGGATGATTGGAAGGAAGGCTTGCAAAAAGAATTAAGAGAAAAAGTTATAGAGGTGTTAAAACAATGGGAAGGAGAACTTATAGAAGTTCCATATACTAAAGGTGTTTCTATTTCAAAATTAGATGAAGAATTAGCTCAGATAGGCATAACACCTCAAAAGAGGATGAAAAGTCTAAAAGAATTAATTTATTCAAAAAAACCACTAAGAATACTTGAGGCTCATAATGGTTTAACGGGACTTATTGTTGAAAAGACTAAAGTTCAAAAGGATGGGAAAATAAAAGAGTTTGATGGAATGTGGATTAGTTCATTATGTGATTCAACAGCTAAGGGAAAACCTGATATAGAATTGGTAGATTTAACATCAAGATTAAATACAATTAATGATATTTTAGAGGTAACAACAAAACCTATAATAGTTGATGGTGATACAGGAGGACAAATTGAACATTTCGTCTATACGGTTAAGACTTTAGAGAGATTAGGCGTTTCAGCTATTATCATTGAAGATAAAACTGGTCTTAAGAAAAATTCATTATTTGGAACAGAGGTGCAGCAAACGCAAGATACAATAGAACATTTCTGTGACAAAATAAGGGCTGGGAGAGAGGCGAGAGTAACTAGTGATTTTATGATAATTTCAAGAATTGAAAGTTTAATTGCAGGCGCTGGAATGGATGATGCTATAAAAAGGGCTAAAGCTTATATTGAAGCAGGAACAGATGGAATCATGATTCATAGTAAAGAGAAAGATGGAAGAGAAATCATTGAATTCTGTAGAAGATACAATGAGTTTGAAAAAAGAGTACCTTTAGTAGTAGTCCCAACTTCATATAATTTTATGAAAGAGGAAGAGTTAATGGAATTAGGAGTTAACGTTATTATTTATGCAAATCACCTGATAAGAAGTGCATATCCAGCAATGGTAAATACAGCTAAAAGCATTTTAGAGAATGAAAGGTCAAAAGAGGCTTCAATCAACTGTATGCCTATAAAAGAAATACTTACTTTGATTCCAGGAGGAATGTAAAGAAATTAATTAAACAACTGAAATTATAAATATTTGAGCGCTTGTTCCATTTGCTTACTATTAAAATATTATATTTGGAGTATGCCTAAAATATAGTTTTCATAAGCGTAATATTAAAGGAGTTAAAAAGAATGATTGAAGTAAAAGAGTTTTATAATGAGCTATTAAATAACAATATAGATTTCTTTACGGGTGTTCCAGATTCTTTACTAAAGTCTTTTTGTGCATACATTAAGGAAAATGTAAGTAGCGAAAAGAATATAATTTCAGCTAATGAGGGGAATGCAATAGGAATAGCGGCGGGATATCACTTAGCAACAAAGAAAATTGGCCTAGTATACATGCAAAACTCAGGTCTTGGAAATGCATTAAATCCACTTGCATCACTTACAGATAAATTGGTTTATAGTATACCAGTGCTTTTAATAGTTGGATGGAGAGGTGAGCCCAATAAGAAAGATGAACCTCAACATAAGAAACAAGGACTTGTTACAATAGAAACATTAGACATTCTAAGCATTAAATATGATATTTTAGATAATAATACAAGCAATGATGAAATGAGGAAAAAGATAAGGAAAGCAAATAATTATATGAAGGAGAATAACGAGCCCTATGCATTGGTAGTGAAAAAAGATACTTTTGATGAATATCAAATAAAGTATGATGAGACTTTGAAATTAGAAATGACTAGGGAAGATGCTATAGAAATATTAATATCTAAAGCGAAAGAAAAATCAGTTGTAGTATCGACAACTGGAATGGCTTCTCGTGAGCTTTTTGAATTGAGAGAAAGATATAATGGAGATCATAGTAAGGATTTTTTAACAGTAGGATCTATGGGACATGCATCTCAAATAGCATTGGGGATTGCATTAAGCAGAAAAGACAGAGATGTTTATTGTATTGACGGAGATGGTGCTTTAATAATGCATCTTGGTGGTTTAGCTATAATAGGAAATCAAAATACAGATAACCTTAAGCATATTTTGATAAACAATGGAGCTCATGATTCAGTAGGAGGTCAGGAAACCGTAGGATTTAAAATAGATACTTTAGCAATTGCTAAAGCTTGTGGATATAAGAAATTCTATTCGTGTAGTTCAAGAGATGAATTACTCAGGTTATCAGAAAAAATAAGAAATGAAAAAGGTCCTATATTTTTAGAGATAAAAGTAAAAAAAGGTTCAAGAAAAAATTTGGGAAGACCTACAACAACACCAATTGAAAATAAAGAAATGTTTATGAAATTTTTAGAGAATTAATATACATGTAACAAAAATAATTCTTCATTACAATTTTAAAAATATTTCAAGAATTTTAGAATTGTGAATTATGAAACGTGCATTGTGAATTGCAACATATATATGTTATAAAAATTTCAGTTCATTGAAGCCTGTTTTAAATAATTATAAATGCAAACAGGATACTTTGAATGAATTATATTATTTAGAATTTATGTATAAAAGAAAATAGACAGGCGGCTGAGATGTTGCTTTTGATAAAACTGTATAGGAGGAAATTAATTTGGAAATCAGAAGAAATATATTATTAAATCCAGGACCAGCTACCACATCGGATACAGTAAAATTCGCTCAGATTGTACCAGATATTTGCCCTAGAGAAAAAGAATTTGGGAGCATTATGGAGTTTGTATCAAGAGAACTTACTGAATTAGTAGGTTCAAATGAAAAGTATACAACTATATTATTTGGAGGATCGGGAACTGCAGCAGTTGAGGCGATTTTAAGTTCGGTAGTTGATAATAAAATAATATTGATAATTAATAATGGGGCTTATGGCAAGAGAATGTGTGAAATTGCAGAAATATATAATTTGAATTATATAGAATTTAAAAGCTCTCAAATAGAAACAATAAACTTAAAAGAGTTGGAAGAAGTAATTAAAAAGAATAATGAAGAAAGCAAAATAAATAATTGTGGAGCTATAAGCCATTTAGCGGTAGTTCATCATGAGACTACAACAGGGATATTAAATGACATAGAATTATTAGGTGAAATTTGTAAGAAATATAGTATTGAGATGATAGTAGATGCTATGAGTTCATTTGCAGGTATTCCTATAGATATGTATAAGATGAATATAAAATATTTAGCATCGAGTTCAAATAAATGTATACAAGGTATGGCTGGAATAAGCTTTGTAGTAGCAGATAAGAAGGCTTTGAATAATACTCAAAATATAAAACCTAGAAACCTCTACCTTAATATATACAAACAATATTCATATTTTAAAGATAATTATCAAATGAGATTTACGCCGCCAGTTCAAATACTTTATGCATTAAAGCAGGCGATAATAGAGGCTAAGGGTGAGACAATAGAGAAGAGATATAAGAGATATAAAGAGTGTTGTGAAATTTTATGGGATGGACTAGATAAACTCAATTTAAATAGACTAATAGATAAAAACATATCATCAATGCTTTTGACTTCAGTAATTGAGCCACAGATAAAAAATTATAAATTCGATAGATTACATGATTACTTATATAGCAGGGGATTTACTATATATCCAGGAAAGATATCTTCAGAAAACACATTTAGAATAGCTAATATAGGTGATATATATCAAGATGATATGAGGAGATTTGTAAAAATATTAGAAGAGTATTTTACAGGTATTATATAATAATACCTGTATTAGCCTAATCTTCATAACTAAAAAATCTTTTAAATATTAGTGTTAATAGAAGAACTATAACCGATATTAAGGCAATAGTACCACCAGGTGCACTATTTATATAATAAGAAGATATAAGTCCTATCATAACATCCACAAAACCAAAAATAATAGCAAAAATTAGGGTCGTAGTGAACCCTTTTTTTAATTGCATAGCTGTTGCAACTGGAACCACTATGATTGATGAAACAACAAGGATACCCATAACTCTTATAGAAAGAGAAATTGTTGCACCAACAAGCAGCGTAAAAATATAATTAACGAGTTTAACGTTTATTCCAGATGTTTTTGCTCCATTTTCATCAAAAGTTACATATATTAATTTGTTGTATAGAAATAGAAGACATATAAGGCATATTCCTCCAACAATGGCGATTAAGCAGATATCAGAATCTGTTACAGTTAAAATACTTCCAAATAAAAATGAATCTACTTTAGCTGAAGCTTTACCACTACTTATTAAAATAATAGCTATTCCTAAACTCAATGTCAAAACAATTGACATAACAAGTTCTGCATATTTTTTATAATACGTTCTTAGAAATTCTATTACAAGAGCGCAAATGCTAGTAAATGAAAATGCAGTTAAAAGTGGGTCAATCCCTAAAACAAGACCAATTGCTACGCCAGCAAAAGATGAATGAGATAATGTATCACCAATCATTGAATAACGTCTAAGAACAATAAAAAGTCCTATAAAAGGACACAGCATAGAAACAATAAAGCCAGCAATAAATGCATTTTGCATAAAACCTAATTGAAACATAAATTATTACCTTCCTAAATATAGTTTAACTACTTAAATTATGTTGTAAAATGAATCCTCAGATTCTAAATATCTTTTAAAATCTTCATTTGTATATAATTTCATAGAACAATTTTCTAATTTTAAAATGTGTGTTGAATACTTTAATGCAACCTTAGTGTTATGTTCAACAGAGATAATAGTTTTTCCTAAATCCTTATTTAAACTTTGGAGTAGAGGATAGATTTCATTTTGGCTCTTTTCATCTATTCCAGTTGATGGTTCATCTAATATTATTAAATCAGGATCACCTATTAACGCTCTAGCAATAAAAATTCTTTGCTGTTGTCCACCTGAAAGGTTTCCTATCAACTTATTGCTGAATTCACTCATGTTTACATTTTTTAGAGAACTTTGAATGGACTTTGAATTCTTAATTCCCACTGTCTTGGCATGGCAAGACAAAACTTCCTTAACTGTTATTGGAAATTCTGCATTAAAATTATCAAGTCTTTGCGAAACGTATGAAATTTTATTAGAATCTAAACTTATACAACCGCTATCAGGTTTTAGAAGACCTAATATAAGTTTTACTAGTGTACTCTTACAGCTTCCGTTTTCACCAAGTATAGATAGATAAATTCCAGTAGGTATATTAAGATTAATATTTTTTAATAAATCTGTTCCTTTTGTATAGGAAAATGATAGATTTTTTATAGTAATCAAATAATCAACTCCTTAAAGCATTATTATATTATACACTCAAATGCAAATAATTTGCAATAGAATATATTTTTATATTATGATTAATATCCAATACAATAACTATTTTATACTACAGTACTATAAAAATTTGTCATAGAAAGCCGCCTTTGATTATGAAAATATATTCTAATCATATGATTTTATATACTATGATAGAAGGGACTTTTGCATTGAAATATGTCTTAAATTAGTATAGAATTAAATGGAAATCGTAGTAGAAAAACAAGAAATAGGAGGGACAAATGAAAAAAAAGCTTATATATATGTTATTCCCTATTATTACAGCTGTAGTAACCGTTATGTTACTTAATATTTTTTTGGATAAAGAAATAGGAGCTATGTTAAAAAGCAAGGATTTAACTGAAATAAATATAGAGTATGGGAGCAGCTATAAAGATAGAGGACTCGTATATAATGAATTTGTTACAAATAATAACTATCAAATATTAGAGGGGTCATCAGAGTTAGGGGCACCAGTCTCACAATTAGCTACAACCTTTTTCCCTGTAGAAGGAATGGATACAATCGTAACTAATGGTAGAGCATATTGCCAGGACTTGACTCAGATATCTAATTTAGGAAGCCAGAATACCCAGAGGAAACCAAATGTTGCATTTATAATTTCACTTCAGTGGTTTATGAGTGATCATGGTGTTGACGGGACAGACTTTCAAGCTAATTTTGCACCAGTGCAATTTTATAAATTTTTATCAAATAAGGAAATAAGTGAAGAACATAAAAAGACATATACAGCTAGAGTGGATAAGCTTTTATCAGGAAGCTCACAATATATACCAGAAAAGCTTTATGCAAAACTTTATACAAACGATAATTTAATATCTAAAGTATCAAGTGTTATATTTAAGCCATATTTTGTTGCAAGGGAAAATATTGTTGAACTTAAAGACAAAGGTCTATTATATAGAAGGTTAAAGAAACTACCTGAAAAATCAGAAAAACAGCTAAGAACAGTTGATTGGAATGAAGAGCATAAGAAGGCCGAGGAAGAAGCAAAGAAACAAGTAACTAATAATGAGTTCTACGTATATGACACATATTATGACAAGAATTTAAAAAATAATTTACAATCTCAAAAAGATATAAATAAAAATGTTGATTTAATGAATTCAAAAGAATTTGATGACTATGAATTATATTTAGACACTTGTGTTGATCTTGGTATAAAGCCATATATAATTTTAGCACCAACTAATGGAAGATGGTATGATTACACTGGAATGACTAAGCAAAGTAGAGATGAGTTTTTCGATAAAGTGGAAGAAATGGCTAAAGAAAGAGGATTTGAAGTTTTGAACTTAAAAGATCAAGAATATACGCCTTATTTTATGTGTGATGTAATGCATCTAGGATGGAAAGGATGGCTTGAAATTGATGAGCAACTTTATAAACGAAATAAAGAAAAATAGAGCTTTAGGATTTGCATTAGTAAGTTCAATTGTAGTTATTTTAGCAATTCTAGTATTAACATTTGAACCATTTGCTGAAATACCATTTGTATATAATCAATTTTAAGGGAGATATAAATAATGAAGATTTTAGAAGGCATAAAAAAATACTCAAATAGTAATAGAATCGCATTAAAATGTGATGGAAATATTATGACATATGCAGAATTAGATACAATATCAGAATGCATAGCAGCTTTTTTATTAAGGGAATTTAAAGATGATAGAACGCCTATTATTATATATGGTAATAAGGAAAATTTAATGATGGCAGTTATGATGGCTTCTTTAAAGTCAGGAAGAGCTTATATACCAATAGATATTAGCTATCCAAAAGAGAGAGTGGAGGCAATTATCAGTGAGGTTCATCCAAAGGTTCTTATTGATTTTAGTAAAGAAAGCAATTTCGAAAGTATAAGGATCTTAAAAGATAAAGATATTGAAGAAATAGTAAAAGAATATAAAGATGTTAAAGTAGAAAAAGAAAATTGGGTAAAAGAAGATGAAAATGCATACATATTATTCACTTCTGGAAGTACTGGAAAGCCAAAAGGTGTTCAAATAAGCAGTAACAATTTAGATAATTTTGTTGAGTGGATTGCAGAATATTTAAATTTAGATGAAAAAGAAGAAGTATTCATGAATCAGGCTGCATACTCTTTTGATTTATCTGTAACATCAATTTACCCAGGATTATGTTATGGGAAAACATTACATGGTTTTTCAAAAGAAACACTTTCAAACTTAAAGAATATGTTTGATGACATAAGAAAATCTGATATTAATATATGGGTATCAACTCCTTCATTTGCAGGAATGTGTGTTGCAGAAAAAGATTTTGATTCTACAATGCTTCAGAATTTAAAAGCGATGATATTTGTAGGAGAGGTATTACCAAAGCCATTATGCGAGGAACTTATAAATAGATTCCCGGGAACAAGAGTGGTAAATGGATATGGTCCAACAGAGGCAACTGTAGCAGTTTCGGCTAATGATATGAGCAAAGAATTATTGTTAGAAGAAGGAAGCTTGCCTATTGGATATCCAATGAAAACATCAGTTGTAAAGATTGTTGATGATGAAGGCAACGTGTTAGGTGATGGAGAAAAAGGAGAAATAGTAATTGTAGGTCCTAGTGTAAGCAAAGGATACTTTAATAATGAACAAGTTACTGCAAAAGCATTTTTCTATGATGATTATAATGGATCTAAATGTAGAGCATATAGAACAGGTGATTTAGGTTATTATGTAAATGGAAATTTATATTATTGTGGAAGAAAGGATTTCCAAATAAAGCTTAATGGTTTTAGAATAGAAATAGAAGATATAGAAAATAACTTAGTTAAAGTTAGTAATATAAAAAATGCAGCTGTTGTTCCAATAGAGAAAGATGGAAAAATTGCATATTTAACTGCGTTTATTGAGTTAAAAGAAGATAATGGCTTAAGTGGATTAAAAAATGGAATAATGATAAAGAAAGAGTTGGCCAATTTGATTCCTTCATACATGGTACCTAGAAATATAAAAATTGTTAAGCAATTTCCGACTAATGTAAATGGAAAGATTGATAGGAAAAAACTATTGGAGGAAGTATAATGAAGTTGACACAATACGGAGATTACTTTTACTTATATATCTTGCTACTAACATTTATTCCTGCCATAGTTTTAGGGCTAAATGGGATTAAATCAAAATATTATGGAATAATCGCTTCGGCTTTAATGATATATTTGATTATGGGAAAAAGTTTAGGATTAGCTTTATTTTCAATGTTTTTAGTTGGCGAAATTTTTGTTATATACTTATATTTGTTTGTTAGAAAAAAAACAGATAACAAATATTTATATTGGTTATTCTTATTTGCATCAATAATTCCGCTTATATTAACTAAAGTAGCAGGGGTTACACATTATGCTTCATATATTGGGTTTATTGGTTTATCATATCTAAACTTTAAGGCAATACAGGTAGTAATAGAAATTTATGATGGTAGAATAACTCAAATAAATTTTATGACATTTATTCATTTTATAACATTTTTTCCGACCCTAAGTTCTGGACCTATAGACAGATGGAAAAGATTTGAGGATGATTTAAATAGAAAAGTAGAAAAGAATATATATTTAGAAGAATATTTAATTCCAGGTCTGAAAAAGATATTTATTGCAATTGCTTATAAATTTATACTAGCATATTTAATTGATACATATTGGTTGTTAAAAATACCTTCAGGTATTACACTATTAAATAGTGTAAATTATATGTATGCTTACACGATGTATTTATTCTTTGATTTTGCGGGATACAGCTTATTTGCGGTTGGATCAAGTTATATCTTTGGAATTAAAACACCAGATAACTTTAATAAACCTTTCTTAAGTAAGGATATGAAAGAATTTTGGACACGATGGCATATATCTTTATCACGATGGTTTGGAGATTATATTTTCTCAAGATTTGTGTTAAATTCTATGAGAAAAAAGAGGTTTAAGAATAGGTTTATCGCTTCCCACGTGGCTCAAATTATCACTATGTTTATAATGGGATTATGGCATGGACTAACTGCATACTATATAATTTATGGATTATATCAAGGAATTGCATTAGTTCTAACTGATATTTATCAGAGGAAATCAAGTTTTTATAAGAAACATAAAAAAGAGAAATGGTTTAATTATGCTCAGGTTTTAATAACATTTCACATAGTATGTTTTGGTATGCTGATATTTTCAGGATATTTATTTAAATAGAAATAATCAAGCTAAGAAATTAAAAAAATTAGTACTATAAGAAGGAGTATACTATTATGAAAGACAAAGTTTTAGAAATATTTACTGAAGTTACAGGAAATGATGAAATAGCAGAAGATTTTGATTTAGATCTTTTTGAAGCTGGATTACTAGATTCTCTAGCAATAATTGAAGTTTTAATTCAAATAGAAGAAAAGCTAGGAATCAAATTACAACCTACAGATTTAGAAAGAGAAGATATGTCAACTGTTAATAAGTTGGCTGCGTTCTTAGAAACTAGATAAAATCTATGATATCTAAATGTGAACTCGCATTTAGGCACAATCAAAAAAATAATAAACCAGTATGCTTGCCGAAATGAATAATATACTTTTGTTCCGGTTTCTAGGTAATTCTGATGGGGGATTCTAAGGCTATAAAGTTGCACCCAAAGTGCTAGCCTCAAAGAACAAGCTTTGAACTAGCACGTTTGGAACAACTTATAGCCAAAGAATCACATCCATCAAAATTACCAATGAAACATTCCACAAAAGTATATTACTCATCTCTGATTGTGTTATCTATATAGATATCCAATTTAAGAATTCAACTTATTAGATGAATGTATTTACAAATTTGCTAAAACTTTAAGTTCATATCTTCACTAGAAATCATAAATATATTTGTGAAGAAAACATTTGAAAATGAGCTGTTAAAGGTTCTTAGCTGTAGGTTGTTCCATTTTAGCTTGTCAAACTGAAAGTTGGAGCGTGCTAAGGTGGCTACAACCTGCTGCTTAGAACCTTCAGCGATATTTTCATAGCTTTTCGGAATCAAAATATTTATGATTTCGGTAAGTTATCACATAAATGTAGTTTTAAATTTGGATATCTATATACAAAAAAAGAATCAGATTTATGATATGAAATTCTAGATACTAGAAAAAGGGTTAATCTTTTGTGCAGTGTTGCATTGAGAATAAGGCTGTAGGATTTCTTCATTGGAAATTGTTCCACTTTTTGCTTGTCCTGTGCTTGCCACAGGAGCATGCAGAAATGGGTGCAACTTCTAATGTTAGAAATCCACAGCCCTATTCTCCAGCATACCGAAATAAAAGATTAACCCTTATTTCGGCTAGTTTATTGCATAAGTATGAATTTATTTATTCGTCAAATATTTTTTCTAAGCACCAGCTTTTCTTATCATCCTTTTTAAAGCTTCCTTTAACTGAAATGGTTTTATGGGGAGCAGCCTTAGAAAGTCCAGATGCTTCAACAACAGCAGTTTCACCATCATTATATAGCAGTGACATTTTTTGAACTCTAAGGAGTTTGTTTTCTGATGAGAAGCCAGAAGTAAAGCTATGTTCTACAGAAAATCCGAGGTCCTTGGAATTGTTTGATATATAAATATCACGAGTCATAAAGAATGAAGCTATAATTATTATTCCGAAAGAAATAGTTAAAGATAACATGAGTCTTCTTTTATTTTTTAGAGTAATATTTTTCTGGAGTCTTCGTCTTCTTCTTTTTTTATAAACAAAGTACTCTTCTTGAATCTGTGCGCTATTCAGCATACTGTATACCTCCTTTATTTTTGATGTACCTAAAGTATAGTTTGAAGAAATTAATAAATAAGATTAAATTCACAGTATATGAGTGAACATAAGAAAATATTACCATATAATTCCATATAATAAAAACAAAAGCGTATGACAAAGTTAAGGAAAAAATATTATTATCTGAGTGGATTCTGAATATAGTCTTATATTTGGAAAAAAGTTTACCAGGTTTTATTTTTATGGTTATAAAATGTCTTTTTTGATATAATTTTATATGAGAAATTAACTATATATGTTTTAAATTAAGTCTATACTTTATTGAACTATGGCTAAAAATAGTAATGTAGGAGATTTCATAAAACTTATATATGTTTTGATTTACTAATATAAAAATAATTATTATAAAAATAACAGGATGGTGGAACTATGGATTTTTCAAGTTTAGTATTAATAGAAAAAGATAAAGAAACAGGATTTATAAAGAAAGAGCTAGGAAGTTTTGAAGTAAATGAAGGAGCATTGTTTGTAAAAAAACTTTATGTGTTGGATGATATTGTATATATGTATTTCGATACAAATAAAAATGTAGAAGAATGGGAATACTCAGCAATATATGATTTATTTAATAATAAAGCATTTACTGAAAAAGGATATGAAATTGAAGAGGATTTAGAAGAATACAATCCTACATATATAATAAAATTTAATTATGTGGATGACTATGATGTAATGAAAGGGAAGATACAAGAAGTGGTATCTATAATAGATAATGAGATGAATGCAGTATTTGAAGCTATTAAAGGAAAAGAATCTGAATATACTGAATAGATAAAAGATATTTTATAGTCATTTGTGTGCATTTCGAAAGCATATTCTTAAGAATATATATGGTAATATTCTTGAGATAAATAAGGTTTAGAATTTTACTAAAATTTTTGTAAAGAAAGGTGTATTTATATGAGTGATTTAAAGAAAAGAGAAGAAATAGAAGATAAGTTTAAATGGAAGGTTGATAAGATTTATAAAAGCATAGAGGATTGGGAAAAGGACTTTGAAGATGTAAAAAATGAAGCGGTTAAATTAAAAGATTTTTCAGGAAAACTTGTGAATGGAGAAGCAATACTAGATTATTTAAAATTCAATGAAAAAGTATCTAGGAAGGCAGAAAACTTATTTATTTATGCTCATTTAAAGTGTGATGAAGATACTTCAAATACCACTTATCAAAGTTTAATGAGTAAAGTTGATATATATATGGCAGAGCTTGCAAGTTACACAGCATTCTTTGTACCGGAAATTTTAAGTTTAGATGATAGCTTTATTAAAAGCGAAATAAACAGATTAGATGGATTAAAACAATTTGAATTCTTAATCGAAGATATATTAAAAGAAAAGCCACACATATTATCTAAAGAGATGGAAGAATTGTTAGCAGCGGCATCAGATTGTTTGGATGCTCCTTCAGCAATACACAATATATTAACTAATGCAGATATGACATTTGGAAAAATAGAAGATGAAGATGGTAATGAAGTTGAATTAACAGAAGGAAACTATTCTTCATTCATAAGAGGTAAAAATAGAGAGGTAAGAAAAGCAGCATTTGAAAGATTATTTGGGGAATATGATAAGTTGAAAAATACTCTAGCAACGTCTCTAAGTGCATCAATAAAAACTTTCAATTTTAGCAGCAGAGTTAGAAAATATAATAATGCATTGGAAGCATCATTGAAACCTAATAATATTCCTTTAGAAGTTTACAAAAATGCAATTAAAGTAATAAATAATAATTTAGATTCACTTCATAGATACGTGAAAATTAAGAAGAAACTATTAGGATTAGATGAAATTCATATGTATGATTTATATGTTCCAGTCATTGAAATTCCAAAGGAAAGAATTGAGTTTAATGATGGAGTAAATATAGTATTGAAAGCATTAAATCCTTTAGGAACAGAGTATTTAGATATCTTTAAAAGTGGAGTTAATGATGGTTGGATAGATATATATGAAAACAAAGGAAAAAGAGGAGGAGCATATTCTTGGGGTGGATATGATACCATGCCTTATGTTTTGTTAAATTATAATAATGAGCTAGGAGATGTTTCAACTTTAGCACATGAAATGGGGCATTCAATTCATTCATATTATTCAAGAAAAGAGCAGCCATATTATTATGCAAATTACACATTATTCTGCGCAGAAGTCGCATCAACAACAAATGAATCATTACTTATTCACTATCTAATTGAAAATGAAAAGGATGAAAAGAAAAAATTATATTTAATAAATCAAGAATTGGAACAAATAAGAACAACTGTATTTAGACAACTGATGTTTGCAGAATTTGAGTTATATACACATGAGACTCTAGAAAAAGGAATACCATTAACAGCAGAAGATTACAATAAGGCTTGGCATGATCTAAATGTTAAGTACTTTGGAAATGAAATTGTTATAGATAAAGAAGTAGATGTCGAATGGTCAAGAATTCCTCATTTTTATTCAGACTTTTACGTTTATCAATATGCTACAGGTTACGCAGCAGCATCAGCTTTTTCTAAGGCTATCTTAGATGGTAAAGAAAATGCAGTAGAAAAATATAAAGGATTCTTAAAATCTGGTGGAAGTGATTATCCAATAAATATTTTAAGAAATGCAGGAGTAGATATGACAACAGATGCACCAATAGAAGCTACAATAAAGAGATTTAATGAGCTTTTAGATATGATAGATAATTAGGGTTTACAAGGTAATTCAGAAACCCAAGATGTATTTCAATAAGGCATATGAAAGAAAATAACGAGTCACAAATGCCATGATTATTTTTCATTAGGAGAAGAAGCAGATTGGACTCATAGCGAGTCTATTACTGCAATCTGCTGATGAAGTATAATGGAAAATGGGCACTTATGAAAAGAGTAGCTATGCTGCAACAAGGAACTTTTCTTGGCAGATAGACTTGTTATTTTTTTGATTATGCCTAATATATATATGTTGCAATTCACAATGCACATTTCACAATTACGGCTAAAATTCTTGCAATAGTTTTAGAATCATGATGAAGAATTATTTTTGCGATATATATAGAATGTGAAATTCACAATTGTGACATAAAATAAAATTGTCTATAATTGTGAATTTGCATTATAAAATAATAAGTTATGAATTTTTATATAAGAATAGGTAAGGTATTATGAATAACTTTAAAGAAGAATTTTATAAAATTTTAGTAAATGCAGAGAATTTCTATATGAAACAATATTATAGTGATTTTCATAAAAGAGAAATATTTCTTGCAATTAAAGAGTTATCAAATGGAATATACTGCGTTTTGATAAGCGAGGATGAAAATGAAAATATAGACTTTTTAGAAGCTTTTGAATATATAAAAACCTTAGGAAAAGACTTTTCTCTAAATATGATAGTTTTATCTAAAGGCGAATATACAAATGTAAATAAAACAGTTATGGTAAATAAACTTATTGTGGATAAAGAAAACTATACAGTTATTAAGTATGATGAATCATGTCTTCCCTTAAAAGAAATACTTGAACTATATATAAATAAAAGTAAAGTGAAAAATATTGATAATAAGAGAGAATTTTTTAGGTATAAAATTCCAACTATGATTTTAATATTGATAAATGTAATAATATTTATAATAATGCAAATTGATATTTATAATATTAAACATTCATTAGGTTCATCTCAGTTGTTGTCAGAGGAAATTATAAATGCAATAAATAATTCAGTACTAGTGACCTTTGGAGCTAAATATAATGCACTTATAAATAATGGAGAAGTATGGCGGTTATTAACTTGTGCCTTTTTACATTCTAGCATTATACATATAGCATTTAATATGTATTCTTTATATATAGTAGGTCCACAAATTCAGCAGATTTATGGGGCTAAAAAGTATCTAGTTATTTACATCACTTCTTGTATAACAGCATCAATATTAAGTTATCTAGCAAGTCCATATACTATATCAGTAGGAGCATCAGGCGGCATATTTGGTCTTTTGGGAGCTTTGTTAGCTTTTGCAATTATGGAAAGACATAGATTGCAGAAAAAATATATATCTAGCTTACTACAGATAATACTTATAAATTTATTTATAGGATTAAGTGTGAAAAATATTGATAATTATGCACACATAGGTGGACTTATTGGAGGAGCATTGATTGGATATGTCTCTTACAAAATATTAAATAAACAGTTGAAAAATTAGATAAATTTATATATTTTTATTGCTTGGGAAATATCATGAATTGAGCTAGAAAAAATCAAATGTAAAGGATTTTATTAAGGCAATATTAATTTTATCTTAAGAAAATAGGGTTGATTTTTTATTTTTATTGAAATATTATTAAATAGGTATAGTATGATGATAGATATAAAATAATAAATGGGAATATATCTCATTAAATATTAGGAGTGAATGTAATGGGAAAATACATTTTTACCATAACAGCATTTTTTCAAATTTTTGTTTTTGCAATAACATGTTACTATTTAGCTTTAGGACTTATAGGGCTTTTCAGAAAGAAAGAAAATAAGAACTATGAACCTAAAAATAAATTTGCATTGTTAATAGCAGCACATAATGAAGAAGTTGTTATTGGTAGTCTCATAGAGAGTATGCTAAAACTAGATTATCCTAAGGAAATGTATGATGTTTTCGTTATTGCAGATAATTGTACAGATGATACAGCTAAGATATCTAAAGGTTACGGGGTAAATGTTTGTGAAAGATTTGCAAAAGATAAAAGAGGAAAAGGTTATGCGTTAGAGTGGATGTTTGCAAAGTTATTTGCAATGGAAAAACAATATGATGCTATTGCTATCTTCGATGCAGATAATCTTGTACATAAAGATTTCTTAAAAGAGATTAATTCAAAGATGCAGGAAGGTTACAAAGTTGTTCAAGGATATATAGACAGTAAGAATCCAGATGATTCATGGATTGCTGCTGCTTATTCAATAGCTTTTTGGACTCAAAATAGAATGTTCCAGTTAGCTAGAGCTAATATAGGATTTTCTAATCAAATTGGTGGAACAGGATTTGCTATTGAAACTAAGACATTGAAGAAGTTAGGCTGGGGTGCCACTTGTTTGACAGAGGATTTAGAATTCTCATGTAAGCTTGTACTAAATGGAGAAAAAGTTGGTTGGGCTCATGATGCGATTATATATGATGAAAAACCACTAAAGCTTAAACAATCATGGACTCAAAGAAAAAGATGGATGCAAGGTTTTACAGATGTTGCTTCAAGATATTTCTTTAAGCTTGTTAAGAAGTCAATAATGGAAAGAAAGTTTTATATATTTGACTGCGCACTATATGTATTGCAGCCTTTTGTAACGTTATTACTTGGTATTTCAGCAGTTTTAACTTTAATACAGGCAAATACTACAGGCGTAAATATATTTATTATAAATTATTTGTTTAGTGATGTTGGATTTAAGACATTTGCGGCTATTCAATTTTTGATTACTCCGTTAATATTAACAATTGATAAAAAAATTACAAAACCATTCTTAGTTATGATGGTATTATATTCTAGTAATGTTTTCGTAGTTCCTTATTTAACAGCTAATATGGATAATTGGATTATTGCTTGGGTGAGTGGCTTAGCTTATAACTTAGCATTCTTGATATTAACAGGAATATTACTAGGAAAGAAAGAATTAATTTTATTCTTTAGATTCTGGTTATATGCGTTATATACATTAACATGGATACCAATTACAATTCAAGGTATATTAAATAAGAATAATAAAGAGTGGAGTCATACTAAGCATGTTAGAAAGATAGAAATATGTGATGTGTAATACTCTAAACAAAAGTATAAATTAGAAATCAGGATGTCGTAAAATGGTTAAAAGACCTTTTTGACATCCTATTTTTATTAGGATAAGGTATATGTTTTATGAAAATGTCAAATAAATATATATAAGTAGTAAGTATTGTTAGAAATATATATTTTAATATAAATATTAATGAGATATAATAATGAAATATTGTTTGTTTCATGCAATGCAAGGAACAGAGATCTTAGAAGATTAAAAAAATAAGAAATGTCAGAGCGTTTTTTATAAGGAGGCTCGACTCACGTTTGCTTATTTAGGGCTCACAGAGTAAGCGACCATCATAAAATTATAGATTAGAGATGTCTGCTTAAGTTTTTTTTGACATTAAAGCAGAAAGGCAGTATATTTTATAGAGCGAAATAATTACGAAAAAATAAGAACTGGTGTTCAGATGGAGGAGTTTTATGGAATTAAAAAATACTAATGCTTATGATGTAACAGATTTAACATCACTTGAAAAGCTAGAACCTGTAAGAATAAGACCGGGTATGTATATAGGATCTACAGGTAGTAAGGGGTTACATCACTGTATATGGGAAATAATAGATAACTCCATAGATGAAATAGCTAACGGATATGGTAACAAAGTAACCATAACGTTAAATGAAGATAAAAGTGTAACCGTATTGGATAACGGAAGAGGTATCCCTACAGGAATTCATCCAATCAAAAAGAAATCTGGAGTTGAAATGGTATTTACTGAACTTCATACAGGAGGAAAGTTTGATAATAAAAATTATAAAACATCTGGAGGACTTCATGGAGTTGGAGCAGCAGTAGTAAATGCCTTATCAGAATGGTTAGAGGTTGAAGTTTACCAAAACGGGAATATATACAGACAAAGATTTGAATATGCTTTTGATAAAGAATTAAAAAGAGAAATGCCAGGAACATCTGTTGGCAGCTTGAAGGTGATTGGAAAAACAGATAAAGTTGGAACAAAGATCACATTTAAGCCGGATAAAGAAATCTTCTCAACTACTGATTTTAAATTTGATATAATAGATAGCCGATTACAGGAACTGGCATTCCAAAATAAAGGGATAAGATTAGAATTAATAGATAAAAGAAAAGGACAAGAAATCACTAAAGAATATTACTCAGAAAATGGTCTTTTAGATTTCATAAATTATCTAAATGAAAGTAAAACACCAATTCATGAAGAGCCCATAATTTTTGACGGTGAAAGAACTGTTGGGGAACTTCAATTATATGGTGAAGTATGTATTCAATTTACAGATTCAACTACTGAATATATTGCAAGTTATGTAAATAACATTCCAACAACAGAAGCAGGGACTCATGAAACTGGATTTAAGACTGGAATGACAAGATCTTTTAAAGAATGGTCTAAAAAGTTAGGATTGGTTAAGGAAAAAGATAAGGAATTTGAAGGCGATGATTTAAGAGAAGGTATGACTGCTATTGTAAGAATTAAAATCACGAATCCTATCTTTGAAGGTCAAACTAAGACTAAACTTGGAAATAATGAAGCATATACTATGATGAATGATTTAGTGTATACTAAATTTTCTGAATGGATAGAAGATAATAAAACTTTAGCAACAAGTATAATTAATAACGCATTAGAAGCAGCTAAAAGAAGAGACAAGATTAAGAAAATAAATGAAGCAGAAAAAAAGAAAATAGGAAAAGGTACAGCACCGCTTGCAGGAAAAGTTGCTGTGTGTACATTGAAAGATAAAACTGTGAATGAATTTATAGTTGTGGAAGGAGATTCGGCAGGAGGATCTGCAAAGCAAGCCAGAGATAGAAGATTTCAAACTATCATGCCTTCAAAGGGTAAGATAATGAATACTGAAAAACAAAAACTTGAAAATGTATTGGCTTCTGAAGAATTAAAAATATTTAACACTGCTGTTGGAACAGGTACTTTGGATAATTATAGAGAAGAAGATTTAAAATATGACAAGATAATAATAATGAGTGATGCTGATGTGGATGGATATCATATTAGGACATTATGGATGACTTATATTTATAGATATATGAGACCGCTTATTGCTAATGGACATTTATATTTAGCGCAGCCCCCATTGTATAAAGTGTATAGGGAAACTAAAGGAAAAACTATAGTTAAGTATGCGTATAGTGATGACGAACTTGAAAATACAAAGAAACAAGTTGGAAAAGGTGCACTGATTCAAAGATATAAAGGACTAGGAGAAATGAATCCCGATCAATTATGGGATACAACACTAAATCCAGAAAGTAGAACTCTGCTTCAAGTAACCATAGAAGATGCGGCAAAAGCAGAAAAGATGGTTTCGTTACTTATGGGAGATATTGTTGAACCTAGAAAGAACTATATGTATAAATACGGAGAATTTTAAATCAATTCACAATTAACAATTTGAACAAGTTCCCATGGAACTTGAAAAATTTATATACTTTAAAAAGTTACTAACTACAGGAAAAACTTTCTTATTTAGAAATAGAGAGTTATGAATTAAAAGAAATTCCATAGGAATTTCACCATTAATTGTGAACTGTGCATTATGCATCAAAAAAGGAGAAGAGTATGGCAAAAAAGAATGAAAATATTATACCTAAAGATAATAATATAATTGGTATTCCTCTAGAAGAAGCAATGCCAGAGAATTATTTACCATATGCTATAGAAGTTGCTAAAGATAGAGCACTTCCTGATGTTAGAGATGGTCTTAAGCCTGTGCATAGAAGAATTTTATATGGTTCATATATGCTTAAGGCCTTTCCAGATAGACCTTATTATAAATCTGCAAGAATAGTTGGAGATATCTTAGGTAAGTATCACCCTCATGGTGATTCATCTGTATACGAATCTATGGTAATACTAGCTCAAGATTTCTCAACTAGGGCACCGTTAATTGAAGGTCACGGGAACTGGGGATCTATCGATGGTGATGGGGCTGCAGCTATGAGGTATACAGAGGCTAGATTATCTCCTATTGCAATGGAAATGCTAAGAGATATTGAAAAGGATACGGTAGAAATGGTTCCAAACTATTCTGATAGTGAAATGGAACCTAAAGTATTACCAAGTAGATATCCTAATTTACTTGTAAATGGGGCGTTTGGTATAGCTGTAGGGCTTGCAACCAATATACCTCCACATAATTTGGGAGAGGTAACAGAAGGAGTACTGGCATATATTGATAATAATGAAATAACTACTTCTGAACTTATGAAATATATAAAGGGACCAGATTTACCTACTGGTGGAATTTTGATAGGAGAAAAATCCATTTTATCAGCATATGAAACTGGTGAAGGAAAAGTAGCTTATAGAGCAAAGACTTCAATTGAAAAATTAGAAAATGGAAGAATCGGAATAATTATAACAGAATTCCCATACAGAAGAAATAAGTCTAGGATTCTCCAAACAATATCTGAAATGACTGGTGATAAGAGGCATGCAAAAGCATTGGAATCTATAACAGATATTAGAGATGAATCTGATAGAAGTGGAATAAGAGCTGTAATTGAATTAAAGAAAAATGCAGATGAAGATGTTGCAGATAAAGTGCTAAAGTATCTGTTTAAAAAAACTGATTTACAATGTAACATAAGTTTTAACATGGTAGCCCTTGCAAATGGAAAGCCAGAAACTATGAGTTTAAAGGCTATAATAAGATATTATGTAGAGCACCAGAAAGAAATAATAACTAGAAGAACCCAAAAAGAACTTGATGTGGCAAAAAAGAGGCATCATATTGTTGAAGGATTTATTAAAGCTATAAGTGTTTTAGATGAAGTTATAGCAACCATTAGAAGTTCAAAGTCTAAAAAGGATGCATCGGAAAATTTGATAAGCAAATTTGGGTTTTCTGAGGCTCAAGCACAAGCTATATTGGAACTTATGTTATATAGGTTGACAGGTCTTGAAATAGAAATATTTGAAAAAGAATATGCGCAACTTGAGAAACTTATAAAAAAACTTGAGAAGATTTTATCTAGTGAAAAAGAACTTTTGAAAGTTGTTAAAAGTGAATTAAAAGAAATAAGCGATAAGTACGGAAATGATAGAAGAACTGAAATTATACATGATGATAATGAAAGTAAAATTGATGTTGAAGAATTAATTATTGTAGAAGAAGTTATGGTAACAATATCTAAAGACGGATTTGTAAAGAGAATACCATTAAAAAATTACACTAGATCTAGCTCTAATCCAGAAGATATTGAGTATAGAGAAGGAGATTCTTTAAAATATTTAATAAATTCGAATACTAAGGATACACTTCTTGTATTTACAGATAAAGGTTTTATGTATCAAACAAAAGGTATTAATATTCCTGAAATGAGATGGAAAGAAAAAGGGGATAGATTGGATGAGATTATTAAATCTTTAAATCTTGATAATGAGAAGATAATTGCAGCTATATCCATAGATAATTTCAATCCTAGCAAGGCATTTAGATTTATAACAAAACATGGAGGAATTAAGTTAAGTTCTTTAGATAAATTCCAAACTGCATATGGTAAACTTCAAGCGTTAAAACTTAGAGATGGTGATGAGTTGATTGACGTATCCATGAGAGAATTGGAAGAAGAAGAGAAGTTCCTAAAAGTTAAGAGTAAACTAGGGTTAGAATTCACTCTTGAAATAAAAAATCTAGAGGAAACGGCTAGAAATATTTTACCTACTCAGCTATTTAATTTCTCAGAAGAAGATGAAATTAGCCAAGTAGAAGATACTAATGAAATTGAATATTTTGAATTAAGTGTTGGAGTTACTGATAAGAATAAGTTTAAATTCTATGAGAGGATAAAAGAAGACTCATTAAAAGTTAAAACAAATTCTTTAAAAGAATTGCTTATCTTTAGCAACAGAGGATATGTATATAAAATACCAGTATTTTTAATGAGAAATGTTTTGAATAAAGAAATAAATGTAGAAGCATTTATAGGTAAAATGGAAAAGGGAGAAAAGATAATAAGTCTGATTTCCATTGATTCTTATGATGAAGACTTAGGAGTATACACGTTTACGAAAAAAGGAATGGTTAAGAAAACATTGTTAAAAGAATTTGAAGGTGACTTTCTAAAGCAAGCATGCTATAAGTTTAAGTTTGAAGATGATGAAGTTGTATCTGTAGAAATGAATCAAATAAAGATTGGTCACTTGATCATGATAACTAAAAAAGGAATGGCAATAAGATTTCCGGTTGAAAATGTAAATATTATGGGTAAAATAGCTTCAGGGGTAACTGGAATAAGTCTGAGGGATGAAGATCAAGTCATTTTTGGAAAGTATCATAGTAATTACAAGAAAAGTGATGATAATACCGTAATGTTATCTTCGGATGATACAAAAATTACACTTGTTTCTAAAGGCAAGGAGAGATCAGTAATGGATATAAGTGATATTAAGTTACAAAATAGGGCTGGAAGAGGAACAAGTATAATGATGGTTTCACTTGATGATGAAATAAAAGATGTACACCTATAAAAAAAGTGCGAAGCACAATTAAGAACCTAGCACCTATAAAAAGGTGCGAAGCACAATTAAGAACTTATAACTATAAAAAAAGTGCGCACTCCTAAGAAGAGTGAGAAGCACAATACGGAACTTATTAAGCACAACCAAGAACTTATAATTATAAAAAAGTGAAAAGTACAAATAAGAACATATTGCCCATAAAAAAAGTGCGCACTGCAGAACTTACTAAACATAACAAGTTATGTTGTATATAAAATAAAAATTTCTGATTCTTACTTTTTAGCAAAGTGAATGTCTCACACAAAATATATCATTATGTGTGAATCGTTTATGGCAGGTGGTTGGAAGAAAGTAAAGAAAATTATAGATTGGAAAGTTCCAATTCTGACAATTAAGTTGTGGTAGTTAAACAATAAATGGGGTATAATGTAGGTATAAATTGAAGAGAAGCAGAATGAGGGTGTTCTAAAAAATAGTTTAGGATATCCTCATTGTTTAGATTTAAGGAGGAATTGATATGAAGAAAGTATGCGTTTTATTAGCAGAAGGTTTTGAGGAAATAGAGGCTTTAACTGTATCTGATATAATAAGAAGGGCGGATGTAACTTGTGATTTAGTATCAATTGCAGAAAAGCAAGTTAAGTCAAGTCATGGCGTGGTAGTTCAAGCAGATAAGCTTTTTGATGAGAAGATGGAATATGATTTAGTGGTAATACCAGGAGGTATTCCAGGAGCTACTAACTTAAGAGATGATGAGAGAGTAATAAAATTTGTTAAAAAGCAAAACAAAGATGGAAAATTAATTGGAGCGATTTGTGCAGGACCAATAGTTCTTGGAAGAGCGGGAATCACAGAAGGAAGAAATATAACTTCTTATCCTGGATATGAAGATGAATTACCAAATTGTGAATATTTAGAAGATGCTGTAGTAGTTGATAAGAATATAGTAACCAGCAGAGGTCCAGCAACAGCAATGGCATTTGCATATAAGTTGTTAGATATTCTTGGATATGGGAATAAAGTAGAAAGTATTTCATCTGGTATGTTATATAAGATGTTTATAGGGTAAAAGTTATCAAATTTACTGGGAAAGTTTTCACTTTATTTCAGTATAAGAGAAATGAAAAATATAGAAATCTAAAGTATATAACCTCTAGGATCAAAGGTCTTAGGGGTATTGTTGCGGCATGCTGTGAGGGGAGAAGAAATGGCAGAAAGATGGTTTATAAAAAATATAAAAGCTGATTATAAATACATATCTAAAAAATATGCACTTTCAGAATTGGTTAGTAGGCTTATAGTAAACAGGAATATTATAAGCGATGAAATGATAAGAAGTTATATTAACCCGGATTTTGATAAATTTCATGAGGCTAGAGAAATGAAAGATTTAGAAAAATCGGTTGATATACTGCGTGAGAAAATAAAAGCTCAGAATAAGATACGAATTGTTGGAGATTACGATGTTGATGGTGTAATAAGTATTTATATTTTATACTCAGCTTTAAAAAGGTGCAATGCAAATGTAGATTATGAAATTCCAGATAGAATAAAAGATGGATATGGAATTAATATGAATATTATAAAGCAGGCAAAAGAAGATGGGGTTGATACCATACTGACTTGCGATAATGGTATATCCGCTATAGACCAAATAAAATACGCAAAAGAATTAGGAATTACCGTAATAGTTACAGATCATCATGATATACCATTTGTTGAGAAAGAAAATAACGTCAGAGAATTTATAAGTTTAAGTGCTGATGCTGTAGTAAATCCAAAGCAAAGTGAATGCAATTATAAATTTAAACAATTGTGTGGAGCGGGTGTAGCATTTAAGCTTGTAGAAATTCTTTATGAGACTTTTAATATAGATAAAAAAGAATGCTACAAATTCATAGAATTTTTGGCAATAGCGACAGTTTGCGATGTTGTAGATTTAGTTGATGAGAATAGGATATTTGTTAAAAAGGGATTAGAACTTATTAACAGTACAACTAACTTAGGACTACAAGAATTAATAAGAGAATGCGAATTAACAGAAAAAACTTTATCGGTATATCATCTTGGATTTATTATAGGGCCATGCATAAATGCTTCAGGAAGGCTAGATTCGGCTAAAAGAGGATTGAAATTATTGCTCTCAGATGATGAAGAGGAAGCAGTAAGGCTCGCAAAAGAATTAGTTAAATTAAATGAAGATAGAAAAGATATGACCATGAATGGCGTCGAGGCTGCTGTTGAAATCATAGAGAAAAGTGGAATGATAAATGATAAAGTATTTGTTATCTATATTCCTGATATACATGAAAGTTTAGCAGGTATAATAGCAGGAAGAATAAAAGAAAAATATAATGTTCCAACTTTAGTTATAACAAAAGCAGAACATGGTGTGAAGGGTTCAGGAAGATCAATAGAAGAATACAATATGTTTGAAGAACTTATTAAGTGCAAGGATCTGCTTGAAAAGTTTGGCGGGCACCCTATGGCTGCAGGTTTTTCATTAAAAGAAGAAAATATAGATGAATTTAGGCGAAGATTAAATGAAAATACAATTTTAAAAGACGAGGATTTATTGAGAAAAGTTACTATAGACTCGGTTTTGCCGCTTGATGCTATAAACTATGATGTGATAAATGATTTAGAAAGATTAGAGCCTTTTGGTAAATCAAACTCTAAACCATTGTTTGCTGAGAAAAATATTAATTTATTAAGGGCAACAATACTTGGAAAGAATAGGAATGTGCTAAAATTAAAACTCAAGACCAGGATGAATAAAGCTCTGGATGCTATTTATTTTGGTGATATTGAAAAGTTTGAAGAAGAAGTTAGCAGTAAATATGGAAATGAAGAATTGCAAAAACTCTATAATGGAGAATATAATCATGTGAACCTTGATTTAGTATTTTATCCAAATGTTAATGAATATAATGGTAATACTACTATACAAATAGTAATACAAAACTATAGGTAAAAGAATAGAGTTTTCGGTTAAGTATAAAAAGATGTTGTGAATTTAAGATCATATATTTTGAGTTATTATAAGAAAGGATGATAGTTTTTGGCTAAGTATAAAATAATAATGACAGGGGGAGGAACTGCTGGTCACGTTACTCCTAATCTTGCTTTAGTTCCTAAACTAAAGCAAAAGGACTTTGAGATAAAATATATCGGAAGTTTTGACGGCATTGAAAAAGAAATAATAACTAAAAACAATATACCTTTTTTCGGAATTTCGTGCGGGAAATTACGAAGATATTTTGATGTGAAAAATTTTACTGATCCATTCAAAATTTTAAAGGGAATTGCTCAAGCACTAAAAATATTATCAAAAGAAAAACCAGATGTGATTTTTTCAAAGGGTGGTTTCGTAGCTGTTCCAGTTGTAATAGCAGCATCTATTAAAAAAATACCAGTGGTTGCGCATGAATCAGATATGACTCCAGGGCTTGCAAATAAACTTTCGGCACCATTTTGTGATAAACTATGTGTCACATTTAGAGAAAGTCTAAAGTTTATAAAGGATGATAAAGGAGTACTTACAGGAAGCCCAATCAGAGAAGAAATACTTAACGGAGATAAGACTAGAGGAAAAAAGATATGTGAATTTTCTGACAATAAGGAGATTCTCTTTATTATGGGGGGAAGTCTGGGTTCTAAGCTCATAAATGAAGAAATAAGAAAAAATCTAGATAAGCTTTTAAAAGATTTTAATATAATTCATATTTGCGGAAAAGGTAATGTGGATAATAATTTTTTAAATAAAAAAGGGTATAAGCAATTTGAATATGTAACCGAAGAATTGCCTGACCTTATGAAGGCTTGTGACTATATAATTTCAAGAGCAGGTGCTAATTCTATATTTGAATTTTTAGCATTAAAAAAACCAACACTATTAATACCACTTTCAAAAAAGGCAAGTAGAGGAGATCAAATATTAAATGCTAAGTCGTTTGAAAAAGAAGGGTATTCATTAATGCTGCAAGAAGAAGAAATTAAAAATAATGTATTATATGAAAAAGTTCTTGAGCTAAAAAAAAGAAAAGATGAATTAATTAATAATATGGAAAAGAGTCAAGCTAAAAGCGGTGTTGAAGCAATAATAAATGTATTATTAAGAAGTGTTAAGGTAAAAAAATAAATTATTAAATTTGTAATTATTATTTAAATAAAGCACAAATTATACAATCAAATCTTGCAAAAAAAAATATGTGAGATATAATAAAAGAGTAAGTTCATTTTAGTGAAAACATAAGTTAATTATTTAACAAGAAGATGAGGTGCATTACAATGAAAAAAGTTTCAATCATTTATTGGAGTTGTGGAGGAAATATAGAAGCACTTGCGAACACTATGGCAGATGGTGCTAGGGAGCAGGGAGCGGAAGTAAGTGTGAAGCACGTTGCAGATGCCACATTGGAAGATGTTTTAGAAGCTGATTCTATTGCTTTTGGAAGTCCAGCAGTAGATGCCACTAAAATCGAGCAGGAAGAAATGAAACCATTTTTAGATCAATTACAAAACTATAGAGATGTAAACATAAATAAAAATTGTATTTTATTTGCAACTTACGGGTGGATTGAAGATACTTTTATGAAATTATGGAAAGATGAAATGTCATCTTATGGTTTTAATGTAATTGGAGATTTAACAATTAAAGATTCACCAACTAAAACGCAGGCAAACATTATTAAACAATTAGGAAAAAAACTAGTTAATTAATATAAGGTTTGTCATATTGTTTCGTGCGTCTATTGTTAAAAATCTCTTAAGCTAAATATTAATATGTTTATTAGGTGGTCTTTAAGACTAACTTATTAATAAATTTAAATTACTAATTTATGTTTAAAATTAGAAAGAGGGGTCAACGCGATGAGAAAAATGAAAACTATGGACGGTAATACTGCAGCAGCTCATATATCTTATGCATTTACAGAAGTTTCTGCAATATTCCCAATTACACCATCATCACCAATGGCAGAACATGTAGATGAATGGGTAGCACAAGGAAGAAAGAACATATTTGGACAACCTGTAAAAGTTATGGAAATGCAATCAGAAGCTGGAGCAGCTGGTGCAGTTCATGGATCTTTACAAGCTGGAGCTTTAACAACAACTTATACAGCTTCACAAGGTTTATTATTAATGATACCAAACATGTACAAAATTTCTGGTGAAATGTTACCAGGAGTATTCCACGTATCAGCTAGAGCATTAGCTACTTCTGCTTTAAACATATTTGGAGATCACCAAGATGTTATGGCAGCAAGACAAACTGGTTTTGCAATGCTTGCAGAAGGATCAGTTCAAGAAGTTATGGACTTAGCAGCAGTAGCACATTTAACTGCTATTAAGACAAGAATTCCATTCTTAAACTTCTTTGATGGATTCAGAACTTCTCATGAAGTACAAAAAATTGAAGTTTTAGAATATGATGAATTAGCAAGTTTACTTGATTGGGATTCAGTTAAAGCTTTCAGAGAAAGAGCATTAAACCCAAATCATCCTGTAACTAGAGGAACTGCTCAAAATGCAGATATCTATTTCCAAGAAAGAGAATCTGTTAATAAATTCTATAATGAATTACCAGAAACAGTTGAAAATTACATGGCTGAAATCACTAAGTTAACTGGTAGAGAATATCACTGTTTCGATTACTATGGAGCACCAGATGCTGATAGAGTAATTATAGCTATGGGTTCTGCTACAGACGTTTGTGAAGAAACTATAGATTACTTAAATGCTAATGGACAAAAAGTTGGTGTTATTAAAGTAAGATTATTCAGACCATTCTCAAATGAAAGATTATTAGCTGCTATTCCAAAGACAGTTAAGAAAATTGCTGTTTTAGATAGAACTAAGGAACCAGGATCAACTGGAGAACCATTGTACTTAGATGTAAGAAATGCATTCTATGGACAAGCTGATGCACCACTTATTGTTGGTGGAAGATTTGGTTTAGGTTCAAAAGATCCAAATCCAGGACATATTGCTGCAGTTTATGCTAACTTAGCACAAGATGCTCCTAAGAACGGATTCACAATCGGAATCGTTGATGACGTTACAAATACTTCATTAGAAGTAACTGAAGATATAGATGCTACTCCAGAAGGAACTACATCTTGTAAGTTCTGGGGATTAGGATCAGATGGTACTGTTGGAGCAAACAAGAGTGCAATCAAGATCATTGGGGATAATACAGACATGTATGCTCAAGCGTACTTCTTCTATGATTCAAAGAAATCAGGTGGAATTACAGTATCTCACTTAAGATTTGGTAAGAAAGCAATTAAGTCACCATACTTAATAAACAAAGCAGACTTTGTTTCATGTTCTAACCAATCATACATCCACAAATACAATGTACTTGAAGGTTTAAAACCAGGTTCTACTTTCTTATTAAATACTATCTGGTCTCCAGAAGATTTAGAAGAAAAATTACCAGCTTCATATAAGAGATTCTTAGCAAACAACAACATTAAGTTCTACACTATCAATGCTGTAGGTATTGCTCAAGAAATCGGTCTTGGTGGAAGAATCAACATGATAATGCAATCAGCTTTCTTCAAGTTAGCTAACATTATTCCAGTTGAAGATGCTATTAAGCACTTAAAAGATTCAGTTGTAACTTCTTACGGTAAGAAGGGTGAAAAAGTTGTTAACATGAACAACGCTGCTATCGATAAAGGTGTTGAATCAATTGTTGCAATAGACATTCCAGAAGCTTGGAAGACAGTTGCAGATGAAGCTCCAGTAGAAATTAAACATGCTACTAAGTTTGTTAAAGATATAGTTATTCCAATGAACAGACAAGAAGGAGATCAACTTCCAGTTTCAGCATTTGCAGGTATGGAAGATGGTACTTTTGAAAATGGTACTGCTGCTTTCGAAAAGAGAGGAATTGCAGTAAATGTTCCTGAATGGGATAAAGATAAATGTATTCAATGTAACCAATGTTCAATGGTATGTCCACATGCTTCTATAAGACCATTCTTATTAACTGAAGCAGAAAAGAATGCTGCGCCAAGTGCAAATAAGGCTGTAGCTGCTAAAGGATTAAAGACAGAAGAACCATTATTCTATACAATGGGTGTAACACCACTTGACTGTTCAGGTTGTGGAAACTGTGCTCAAGTATGTCCAGCACCAGGAAAAGCATTAGTTATGAAACCACAAGAATCTCAACATGATCAAATAGAAGCTTGGGATTACTTAACTCATGATATATCAGCTAAGAAGAACCCAATGAACAAGAAGACAGTTAAAGGCAGCCAATTTGAGCAACCATTACTTGAGTTCTCAGGAGCTTGTGCAGGTTGTGGAGAAACTCCATATGTTAAAGCTATAACTCAATTAGTTGGTGATAGAATGATGGTTGCTAATGCAACTGGATGTACATCAATCTGGGGAGGATCAGCTCCTTCAACTCCATACACTAAGAATAAAAATGGACATGGTCCAGCTTGGGCTAACTCATTATTCGAAGATAATGCTGAATATGGATTAGGTATGTTCTTAGGAGTTAAGGCTATAAGAGAAAGAATTGCAGAAAAAGCTGAAGCTGCTATAGCTGCAAATGATCCAGCAAAAGCTGAATTACAAGAATGGTTAGATAACGTAGATGAAGGTGAAGGAACTAGAGAAAGAGCTGATAAATTAACAGCTGCTTTAGAAGCATCTAATACTGAATTAGCTAAAGAAATATTAGCTGAAAAAGACTACTTCGTTAAGAGATCACAATGGATCTTCGGAGGAGACGGATGGGCTTACGATATCGGATACGGTGGAGTTGACCATGTATTAGCTTCAGGAGAAGATGTAAATATACTAGTAGTAGATACAGAAGTTTACTCAAACACTGGTGGTCAATCATCTAAAGCTACTCCAACTGCTGCAATCGCTAAGTTTGCTGCAAGTGGTAAGAAGACTAAGAAGAAAGATCTTGGAATGATGGCTATGAGTTATGGTTATGTATATGTAGCTCAAATTAACATGGGTGCTGATAAGAACCAAGTTATGAAAGCTATTGCAGAAGCAGAAGCTTATAAAGGACCATCATTAATAATAGCTTATGCACCATGTATAAATCATGGATTAAGAATTGGTATGGGTAACAGCCAAGAAGAAGCTAAGAGAGCTACTGCATGTGGTTACTGGCAAATGTACAGATTCAACCCAGAATTAAAAGATGCTGGAAAGAATCCATTTACATTAGATTCAAAAGAACCAACTGCAGACTTCAAGGAATTCTTAATGGGAGAAGTTAGATACTCTTCACTTGCTAAGGCATTCCCAGAACAAGCTGATGCTTTATTTGAAAAGACTAAGAAAGATGCTATGGAAAGATTAGAAGGATACAAGAAATTAGCTAATCAACAATAGTAAAGTAATTAAAATATTGAAATAACTAAATTTGCGCAAAAAGAGGAGTCACTTCTTTGTAGAAATTATTCTATAGGAAGTGGCTTCTTTTTACATGCATTCGAAAAAGCAGATCCTTAAAAGATCCAAATCCAAAGTGATCTGAGATCTAATTTTTAGAAGAAACTTAATATAATGGTTGAAATAATAAAATTATATTTTCTTGTAAGAACTGTTTATTTTCTAATAAATCGTAATTTGAATTGAATTTTGATGAATAAAATGTTCTAGAACATATATAATTAGAATATTTATTAAAATTACTTTACAATTTTTTTATTTAAGGGTTTTAATTTTTATGATTTAAGGGTAAAATTAATTAAGAACCAAAAGGAGGTTGAAACATGGAAAAAGATTTAGAAAAATGTGGATGCAATAGTGAAGAAGGAAGTTGTGGATGCGGTGGACATCACCATGATGAAGATCATGAATGTGGATGTGGATGCAATGATGAAGAAAACTTCGTTATAGATTTAGAAGATGAAAATGGAAATGTAGTTACATGCCCTATAATCGACGAATTTGAATATGAAGGAAAAGCATATTATTTAGCTCAAAATCCAGAAGAAGATTCAGTTTATCTTTTCAGACTTGATGAAGATGAACTTGTTGTTCCGGATGAAGAAGAATTTGATAGAGTATCAGCTTATTATCAAAATGAGTTAGTAGGCGAAGAATAAGAAGTTAAAGACTTTAGTAATTTATTACTAAGGTCTTTTGTTTAATATGTCTTAGGGACATTCAAAAAAATAACAAGTGAATCTGCTAAGAAAAGTTCCTTATTGCAGCATAGCTGCTCTTTTCATAAGTGCCCATTTTCCATTATACTGCTTCAGCAGATTGTCCTAATAGGCCCACTATGAGACCAATCTGCTTCATTGTCTAATGAAAAATAATCATTGCATTTTGACTTGTTATTTTCCTTCATGTCCCTTAAATATTCCATATTGTTTACAATTCAATATATTAATGATATATTTTTATTATGCGACAAAAGTATATATAAATGAATTAGAACATTTTTTATAATTCATTTTAAGGTCAAAATTGGAGGGAAAAAGCAATGCAATTATCTAAAAAAGCGGGGAATATCACACCATCAATTACATTAGCAATCACAGCTAAAGCTAATGAACTAAAAAGTCAAGGGGTTGATGTAGTAAGTTTTGGAGCAGGGGAACCAGACTTTAATACACCAGAAAACATAATTCAAGCAGCTATAAAAGCTATGAATGACGGGAAAACTAAGTATACTCCAGCAGGAGGTTTGTTAGAATTAAAAACTACTATATGCAGTAAGTTTAAAAATGATAATAACTTAGAATATAAGCCAAGTCAAATAATAATTTCTACAGGTGCAAAACAATGTCTTGCAAATGTATTTATGGCAACTTTGAATCCAGGAGATGAAGTATTAATTCCTGTACCATATTGGGTTAGTTATCCTGAATTAGTTAAGTTAGCTGATGGAGTTCCAGTGTTTGTTGAAACATTAAAAGAAAATAATTATAAATATACAGTTGCTGATCTAGAAAAAGCTTTAACTAGTAAAACTAAAGCGCTTTTATTAAATAGCCCTAATAATCCTACAGGAACAATTTATCACGAAGATGAATTGTTAGAAATTGCTAATTTTGCAAAAGAACATGATTTAATAATTATATCAGATGAAATTTATGAAAAACTAATATATGATGGAGAAAAGCATATAAGTATAGCAGCATTAAATGAGGATGCCTATGAAAGAACCATAGTAATAAACGGCGTTTCTAAGACATATGCAATGACAGGGTGGAGGCTAGGATATGCAGCTGCAAGTGAAAGCATAACTAAGCTTATGACAAGCATTCAAAGTCACATGACATCTAATGTGAATACAATAGCCCAATATGCTGCAATAGAGGCATTAAATGGTCCAGTAGAAGATTTAAACAATATGATTAAAGAATTTGAGAATAGAAGAAATTTCATGATATATAAATTAGAAAAGTTAAATGAAATATCAATTATAAAGCCTAATGGTGCATTTTATATAATGGTTAATATATCTTCGTACTTGAATACTACATTTAAGGATCAAACTATTAACAACTCTGTAGATTTTGCAAAGGTATTACTAGAAGAAGAGAAAGTTGCAGTAATACCAGGTTCTGGTTTTGGCTTAGATGATTATATAAGATTATCATATGCGACATCTATGGATATAATAGAAACTGGAATAGATAGAATTTCAATATTTTTAAGCAAAATTAAATAATGTATATAGATAATCCAACTAAGACCTGAACTTATGCATATAACTCGCCGAAATGAGAATTATGCTGTTGTTCCAGTTTCTAAGGAAATTATGATGGATGATTCTAAGCTCACAAGTTGCACCCAAGATGCTAGCCTCAAAGGCAAGCTTTGAACTAGCATACTTGGAACAACTTTTAATCTAAGAATCAAAGCCATCAAATTCCTAATGAAACATTTCACAAAAGCATAATTCTTATTTCTAGTTGGGATATATTTCATAGTATAAATCTAACTTAAAGTTGGGTTATCTATAGAATAAAACAACTATAATCTATACTTATGTATATTAATCATTTCTTATTTCTGATTGGAATATATTTCATAGTCTAAGTATAGTTATAGTTTATGATTTAGGTAAGTTATCACGTAAATCTAGTTTTAAAGTTGTTTATTTATACTAAATATGAAGAAAGAATATTTAGTTAGAATTTATTTCTAATTTTTGTATATATGTTGCAAAGATAGTTCTTCATCATAATTCTAAAAATGTTGTGAGAATTTTAGCTGTAATTGTGCATTGCGAAATGTGCATTGTGAATTGCAATATATACATTTACGATTTTGTTGTAATAATTAAGGTTATTATTACTTAAAATAAACGAGTGATAAAAAATAATAACGGGATTAAGTTTAAAGAAAGAAAAGCCTAAGAATTTTTAATCGAAATTAATCATTATAATATTTAGCTCTAAACACTTAATGATTTAAAGCAAAGTTAAATCATATGCTTGAGTGTTAAGAATTAAATATTAAAAAGGTAGGTATTTGTGTTTTGAAGAAACTTGCTATATTTGACATAGATTATACCATTACTAAAAAAGAAACCTTAATGGAATTATTTAAGTATGTAATTAAGAAAAATAAAAAAAATCTAAGATTTTTACCAAGAGCTATATACTGTGGAATTATGTACGCAATTGGAATATATGATGAGAGAAAAGTAAAAGAGACATTTTTAAGGTTTATAGATGGAATAAAAGAAGAGGAGTTAGCTGAACTTGTTAAAGCGTTTTATGATGAGAGGCTAAAAAATATTTTATATGATGATGCATTGGAAATGATGAAAAAACTTAAAAATGAGGGATATGATATATACCTGATTTCAGCATCTCCTGAATTTTACGTTAATGAATTTTACAATATAAAAGAAGTTAATAAAGTAATAGGAACTAAATTTGGATTTGAAAATGGAACTTTCGTAAGAAAAATGGTAGGGAATAACTGCAAGGGAGAAGAGAAGGTTAGAAGATTGAAAGAAGTACTTAAAGATGAAAAAATTGAGGTGGATTTTAAGGAATCGTATATGTTTTCTGATTCCTTATCAGATAAACCATTATTGGATCTAGTAGGTAAGCCATATTTAATAAACTATAAAAAGAATCATGATATAGAGATACTAAGATGGAAATAAAATATAAATTAAGATATCAGTCTTATTAAGAAATAAAATTGATTTGATTACATAGTATAAGCTGTGTTAAAGAATTTACATTAGTATATGATTAAAGTTTAGACTTATGCAATTAATAATATTAATTTAATATTACAGATTATATATATAATATATACATTGCAAAAATGATTCTTTATCATGATTCTAAAATATTGCAGGAATTTTAGCAATGATTCTGAATTGTGAAATGTGCATTGTGAATTGCAATATCTATATAATAATAGAAAGGGATGGCAAGGCATGGAAGATAAAATAATTTATGAAGTTTTAAGAGTAATAGATAGAAAGTCAATTTTTCTAGAAAGTCATTTAAAAAGAATGAAAAATTCTTTTAATTTAATAAATGAAGAATTTTTAGTAAGTTACGAAGAAATAAGTAAGGAAATTGAGGAACTAATAGAAAGTGAAAATAGATCTGAAGGAAATATAAAAATAACATTTGGAGTAAATGAAAAAAAGCTAAGAGTATTTTTTATTGAACACTCATATCCATCTGATGAAATGTATATGAATGGGGTTAACACTATACTTTATTTTGGAGAAAGAGAAAATCCTAATGCGAAAATAATAAATGATACCTTTAGAGAAAGAGTTAATAAAGAGATAAAGGATAATAATGCGTATGAAGCTATTTTAGTCGATTCAAATGGGCATGTAACAGAAGGCAGCAGATCAAATATTTTCATGGTTAAAGGAAATAAACTTCTTACATCACCTGTAAAAGCTGTACTACCGGGAGTAACTAGAGGAGAAATAATAGATATTGCAAATAAGGTTGGGGTTGAAGTCGAGGAAGTAGAATATAAATATTCTGATATAGATAAATTGGATGGAATGTTTATTTCGGGTACATCCCCTAAAATATTACCCATAAAAACAGTAAATAGCATAAATTTTAATGCAGATAATAACTTGATTAGAAAATTGATGAAAGAATATGATGATGAGATAGAAAAATATATAAAAAATCATTAAAATTAAGTTAATTTGTATTTTCATGTAAAATAATATAGATTAATATAAATAATGGATATAAAATTAAAATAGGCTGTGGTATACTTAGATAAAGGAGTATTTTAGGGGGAGATATTTATGGACTTGAAGTTTTCTGGAGCATCCTTAAATGAATGTCTTGAAAAAGCATCTTCTGAATTAAATCTTTCGAAAGAAGTTTTAAAATATAGAATAATTAAGGAAGAAAAGAAGTTTTTTAGAAAGAAAGTAGAGATAGAAATAATAGAAGTTGACGAAAATAAGAGCAGCATTGAAGAAAAGGAAATAATTGAAGAATTACCAGAAACTAAAGAAGAATTTGGAGCTAAGATTGAGAATGGGAAAATAATAATAACAGAATATGATAATAAAGATGAAATTATTACTATAAAAACTTGTCCGGGTGTAATTTTAATTATTAATGGGCAAAAATGTGATGGAATAACGCCTGTAACATCACGAGATAAAATTGAATATAAATTTGAAGAGAACGAGCCGACAAGAAACATAAATATATCAATTACAGATGATAAAATGGAGGCATATGTTGATATAAAATCAACCCCAGCTCATATATATGAATTAGTTAACCAAGAATATCAAAAAAATTTAACAATCAAAAAGAAGAATGTTGATGATAAATATCCACCAAAATATACAGTAAAAGAATTAAAAGAGTTGCTAAAGAGTAATGGAATTAAATATGGAATTATTGAAAAAGAATTAGAAAGTATATGCAATGAACATAATATAGAAAAAAAGTTAGTTGCAAAAGGAGTGCCTGCTGTAGATGACATTCCAGATGAGATTCAAGTTCTATTTCACGATTCAGAAGAATTAATTCATTACAAAGACTCAGAAGAAAAAGTTGATTATAGAAATAGATTTCTAATTGCAAATGTTAAAGTTGGAGACGTTATAGGCGAAATAATACCTGGAAAATCGGGAAATGATGGACAAGATATATATGGTGTTCCTGTTAAAAGAAAGACTTTTAAAAAGACGGGAGTAAGACTTGGAGAGGGATGTAAACTTGAAAACAATAGTATTATAGCAACGTCTGAGGGTAAGCCAGCTTATAAAGCAAATACATTTGTAGTAAATAAATTATACAAGGTAGATCAAGTAGATTTAAAAAGCGGAAACATAGATTTTGTTGGCAATGTTGAAGTTGTTGGTAATATTTTAGAAGGAATGGAAGTTAAAGCAGGGAATGAGCTTCATGTTGGCAAAAATGTAGAATCTGCAATGATCAGGTCTTCAGGAGAAATTTTTATAGGCGGAAATATATTGAATTCAACAGTGACAGCTGGATGTGAGAATGTTGAGAAAAAGCAGTATTTAGAAAGTTTGAAGAGTCTGGCTCATATTATTGATGATTTAGTTGATTCAACAGTGCAAGTAAAAGAACATAACTTACTAGGTTCAAAAAAAGATGGAGAAATAATTAAAATATTAATAGAGAATAAGTTGAAATCATTACCTAAAATATGTAGAAATATTTTGAATTATAATATGTCTGAAGGAATTCAGCATAGTGACGTTACAACATTTATAATAAATAAGCTATTGGGCTTAGGCCCACTTAAAATAAATAATATTAATGAATTTGATATTTTTAAGGAATTGTTAGATGAAGAAATTTGCGAAATGGAAGATTTGATGGTAATTCCTACAAACGTGCATTTAGCGTATGCTCAAGGGTCTACCATAGAAGCATCAGGGAGTGTTTTTGTTACAGGTAAAGGACAGTATACCTGTAACATAATAGCATTGGAAAATATAGAGTTTACCAGTGAAAAAGCTGTTTGTAGAGGTGGCACACTTTCAGCAGGATCTGAAATAAAGTTAAAGACAGTGGGAAGTGCAGCTGGAGTTAGTACTGTTTTAAAAGTCTCTAAAAAAGGAAGAATTACAGCTGATATAGCTTATAACAATACTATTTTCTGCTTTGGAGAAAAACAAATTATGTTAGAGGTTTCTTCTAAAAATGTAGAGGCATATATAGATAAAACTGGAGAAATAACAATTGATAAATTTATACTATAGGAGGGTTCAAAGTAATGTCAAGTAATGAAGTGAAAATTTTAATATTTGGATTAAATGGAGAACATTACGCAACAGATATAAAAGAAGTTGAGAGGATTTTAGGATATGAAGAACCAACAATTCTTCCTGATTCGCCTAGTTTTGTAAAGGGAGTAATAAATTATGAACAAAGTATACTTCCAATAATTAGCTTATCCAAAAAGTTTAATTTTGGAGAAGATGAAGAAAATGAAAATAGAAAAATAATAGTTGTAAAAAGAGATGAAAATAAATTCGGAATTATTGTAGAAAATGTTTACGAAGTGCGAGATGTTAGTAGTGATTTAATGGAAGAAGCACCTCCTATAACAGCAACAATAGACAAAAGATATATAGCAGGTCTAATAAAATTAAAAGATAATATAGTTATTTTATTAGACTTAGAAAAGATACTGTCTTCAGAGGATGAAGAAAAAATCTTTTAGGGGGTAAAGATGGTAAGTGCAGAAGTAAAAGTTGGAATAGCTGATCTAAATTTAGTACTCGACCCAGGAACAATAATGACAATAGGACTCGGATCATGTATAGGAATTGCCTTATATGATAGGACAGTTAAGGTGGCAGGATTAGCACATATAATGCTTCCTGATAGTACACAATTTAAAAGTAGTACAAACCCCATGAAATTTGCAGATTTAGCTATTCCACTATTAATTGATAAAATGGAAAAGCAAGGGTGTAAAAAGAGAAATCTCGTGGCTAAAATAGCTGGTGGAGCTTCAATGTTTAATTTTTCTGATAAGAGCATAATAAGCGATATTGGAAAAAGGAATAGTGATGCAGTGAAGAAAAGTTTAAAAGAAGAATCTATACCTATAATTGCTGAGGAGACAGGTGGAAATAAAGGTAGAACTATGATCCTTTATGCAAGTGATGGAAAAGTAATACTTAAAGTTGTAGGGCTTGGAATTGTAGAATTGTAGAATAAAGAGAGAGGTGTGATTAGGTGGGTAAGATAAAGATTATTGTTGTTGATGATTCGGCTTTTATGAGGAAGGCGATATCAGATATGATAGAATCAGAAAGTAATTTTGAAGTTGTAGCTAAATTTAGAGATGGTAGAGAATTAGTTGAGAAGGTAGAGAAGTACAATCCGGACCTTATCACATTAGATGTACATATGAGGGATTTAGACGGACTTGCAACTCTTAAAGAATTAAAAAGACTTGGGAAAAGTTATCCTGTAATAATGCTTAGTAGTTCAACTACAGAAGGATCGGAACTAACTTTAGAATGTTTAGATAATGGAGCTATTAGCTTTATAACTAAGCCATCAGGAAGTATTTCGCTAGATATAGCAAAAGTTAAAAATAACTTAATAGAACAAATAAAAAGTATAACTAGCAATGTTAATTCTAGAAAGAAGTTAACAAGTTTAGAAGCTAATAAAAATAACCCAATAACTAATAATGAGATTGGTTTAAATAATCCCAATATAATAAAAGAAAAAACTATACATAGGGTGAATAGTATACCTAAAAATAAAAAGATAGATGCAGTTGTAATTGGGGCATCTACTGGAGGCCCTAAGGCTCTTCAGGAGGTGTTAACCAAATTACCTAAAAATTTAGGTGTACCAGTTTTTGTAGTTCAGCACATGCCAGAAGGTTTTACAAAAGTATTTTCTGAAAGACTAGATAAAGCTTGCAATATGAAAGTGGTTGAGGCAACGGAAGGTATGAGGATTAGTAATGATACAATATATATTGCTAAGGGTGGTCAACATATGACTGTAGGATCAAATAATTTAATTCACTTAAATGAAGAGCCGCCTATATGGGGAGTAAGACCAGCAGTTGACAAGTTATTTAATTCTGCTATAAAAGTGTACAGAGGAAATTTAATATCTGTAATTCTTACAGGAATGGGCAGAGATGGTGCTGATGGAACTGCAAACATAAAAGATAATGGTGGTATAACAATTTCAGAGGATAAATCTACATGTACAATTTATGGTATGCCAAAGGCTGCGTTTGAAACTGGAAAAGTAGATTTAGTGGCTCCGCTTAATGAAATAGCTGAAAATATAGTAAAAATAATTAAACAGTTATAGGAGGAAATATGGATTTTAATGAATTTCACAAATGGGTTCATAAAGAGTTGGGTATAAATTTATCAGCATATAAGCCAGAACAGCTAAATAGAAGAATAAACAGCTTAATGACAAGGGTTGGTATAAAAACATTAGATGAATATTCCAAGTCTATAAAAAGTAATCCAGAGCAAAGACAAAAGTTTTTAGATTTCATAACAATAAACGTAACAGAATTTTTTAGAAATCCAGAATTATTTACTGATTTAGAAAAACAAATTGCAAAGGAGTTACTACCAAATAATTCAAGTCTAAAAATTTGGAGTGCAGCTTGTTCAATAGGCTGTGAACCATATTCATTAGGAATAATATTGGATAAGTTAGCGCCAAATGGAAGACATAATATAATAGCTACAGATATAGATGATACTATACTTTCTAGAGCAAAGCTTGGAGAATATACTCAAAATGAAATGAAAGGTGTAAATAATACAGATTTAAGTAAATATTTTAAAGTAAGGGACGATAAATACTATGTAGAGTCTAAAATTAAGAATATGGTAACTTTTAAGAAACATGATTTGATTTTAGATCGATATGATACTGGCTTTGATTTAATTGTTTGTAGAAATGTAGTTATTTATTTTAATAATGATGTTAAACAGGAAATTTATAAAAAATTCAGTAACTCATTAAAAAAGGGTGGGCTTTTATTTGTAGGAGCTACAGAGAGCATTTATAATTATAGAGACTATGGATTTGAAAAAGCATCAACCTTTATTTATAAAAAGATATAGAGGAGGAGTAAGGATGGATACATCTCAATATATGTCAATGTTTTTAGAGGAGTCATTAGAAAATTTACAAACATTGAATGAATCACTATTAGATTTAGAACAAAATCCAGATGATACAGATAAGGTTAATGAAATATTTAGAGTTGCTCACACAATTAAGGGAATGGCAGCGACTATGGGATTTACTGATTTAGCAGAACTTACCCATAAGATGGAAGATGTATTAGCTGAATTCAGAGAAGGAAAACTAAAAGTAACTCAGGATGTAGTGACAGTATTGTTTGATTGTCTTGATACATTAGAAAAGATGGTTGACAATGTTCAAGAAGGTTCTGAGGAAAAAATAGATATAGATGGAATAATGAAAGCTTTAGCTGATATAAAAGAAAATGGAAACAAGAGTAACGTACAAGAAGAAACACAAGCTAGTGAAATTAAGTCAGAAGATGAAAATAAAATGATATCAGGTGATGAATTTGATTTAGATTTAAATCAATATGACACATCTGTTATTAGACAAGCTAGAGAAAAAGGATTTAACTCTATTGAGTTAAAAGTAACATTAAGTGAAAACACTTTATTAAAATCAGCAAGAGCATTTTTAATAGTTAAAGATCTTGAAGATCACGGAGAAATATTAAAATCAGACCCATCAACTCAAGAAATTGAAAATGAAGAGTTTGATTTTGAATTGAAATTTATCTTAGTAACTAAAAATACTGTAGATGAAATATTAACTGTTGTAAATGGAATTTCAGAAGTTGCAAAAGTTGAAGCTTCTTTAATAGAATTAGAAATTTCAGATATAGCTCCAAAAGAAGCAGAAGTAAAAGAAGTGCCACAGCTACCAGAGCTACCGGTTATAGAAAAGGCTCCAGTAGAAAAGCCAGCTGAAGCAAAAGTTGAGACAAAGCAACCAGCTGCTAAAAAGTCTACTCAAAAGAAAGAAGTTAAGAAAGCACATCAATCAGTAAGAGTTGACTTAGAGAGAATAGATAATTTAATGAATATGGTTTCTGAGCTTGTAATTTATAGAACTCGATTAGAACAAATCGTAAATGTTCATAAATCACAAGAGTTAAATGAAACATTGGAACAAGTAGGAAGAACAACATCTGATCTTCAAGATTTGGTTATGAAGATTAGAATGCTTCCATTAGATACAGTATTCAATAGATTCCCAAGAATGATAAGGGATATATCAGTAGAATTAAATAAGGAAATTAACTTTGTTATAGAAGGTGCTGATACTGAACTTGATAGAACTGTTATTGATGAAATAGGTGAACCATTAATACATTTATTAAGAAATGCAGCGGATCATGGTATAGAATCTGCTGAAAAGAGAATTGCACAAGGCAAGCCTCCAGTTGGAACAGTTAAGCTTATTGCATACCAAGAAGGAACAAAAGCATTAATAAAGGTATCAGATGATGGTGCAGGAATAAATCTTGAAAGAGTAAAAGCTAAAGCAGAGCAAAAGGGAATAAACACAGAAGGATTATCAGATAGTGATATTAAGAACTTGATTTTTGCTCAAGGATTTAGTACTAATGAAGTTGTAACAGATATCTCAGGAAGAGGAGTTGGAATGGATGTTGTTAAAACAAAAATTGCAGCACTCGGTGGTACTGTAGATCTACTAAGTGAAGAAGGCAAAGGTTCAACTTTTGTAATTAAGCTTCCGCTTACATTACAAATAATACAAGCTTTACTTGTAAAGGTAGGAGAGGAAACATTAGCAATATCATTAGGATTTATTGATAGAGTAATTGACTATAAAGAGGAAAATATAAAGAAAAGTAATGGAAAAGAAGTTATTATTTATAGAGAAAATGTAATTCCATTAGTAAGATTAAATGAAACTTTAGATATAGAGGCTAGTAATACTGATAAGAAATTTGTTATAATAGTTAATGTAGGTGATAAAACTATAGGTTTATTAGTCGATTCATTACTTGGACAACAAGAAATAGTTATAAAACCACTCGGAAAAACATTAAAGAATTTAGATCAGTATATTGGTGCGACTATACTTGGTAATGGTTTAGTAACGCTGATACTAGATGTAGGGGCATTATTATAAAGTGAAATTTTTAAGTAAGATTTTTAAATCTAATTAAAATTAGTTTGACTTATAATTCCATAAAAATGAGCAAAAGGCTAAAGGTTTGGAGTGGACAAGATATATTATTATTGTTATGTTATAAAGGCAATAATAATATATAAATGTGAGATGATTGGCCCTTTAGGGTGAAAAATTTTAAAGGAGGGTTATAAGTGGAGTATTCTAATTTAAGCACTTTGCAATTAGATGCACTTAAAGAAGTTTCTAACATAGGTGCAGGTAATGCAGCAACTGCTCTTTCTATGATGATGGGAAAAAAAGTAGATATGACAGTACCAGCAGTAAATGTAGTAAAACTAGAAGAAGTATTTCAAGAAAGTGGAGAATGTGCTGTAGCTGGAACAGTTGTAAGAGTGCTAGGCGATATTTCAGGAAATATGCTTTTAGTATTCGAACAGGAAACAGCTGAAAATGTAATAAAAAAATTAGTTGGAAGCAAGCAGTCTCCAGAAAGTGAAATGGGAAGTTCTGTATTATGCTAGATAGCAAATATAATATCAGCATCATATATGAATGCTATTGCACAGTTAACTAATCTTGTTATGGCACCATCAGTGCCTGCAACTTCATTTGATATGTTAGGTGCAATACTCACAACTACATTTATTGAGTCCAATCAATATGATGAATATATACTAGATATTGAAACTGTATTCTTAGACAGTGATACAGAAGAGAATATAGGTGGACATTTTTATTATATCCCTATGCCGGGTTCGTTAGAGAAAATATTGAAATCTATAGGAATAAATTAAATTTTGGAGGTAAAATTGTATGGCTAGAGTTTTAATTGTGGATGATGCAGCGTTCATGAGAATGATGATAAAGGATATCTTAGAAAAAAATGATTTTGAAATAGTAGGTGAAGCAAATAACGGGATAGTTGCAGTAGATCTTTATAAAAAAGAAAAACCAGACGTAGTAACAATGGATATAACTATGCCAGATATGGATGGAATTGAAGCAGTTAAACAAATAAAAGCATTCGATCCAGATGCTAAAGTAATCATGTGTTCAGCAATGGGACAACAATCAATGGTTATGGATGCAATAAGAGCTGGAGCAAAAGACTTTATAGTAAAACCATTCCAAGCGGATAGAGTTTTAGAAGCTATAAAGAAAGTTGTAGGTTAATATAAAAGCAATAATACAAGAAATGAATTATAACATGCTATAAATAAATCTTTGCAAATTTTAAAGAAATTTTAATTTAAGTGTCAATTATTAATGGTTGATTGTATATTATTGTAGAGGAGGAGTATGAATGCAAATAGTAGTATTCAAACTAGGAGAAGAACATTTTGCAGTAGAAACAGATAGAGTCCAAAGTATCAATGATACTATGGGGATTACAAAAGTTCCTAAGGCTCCGAGTTATATTAAAGGGTTGATAAATTTACGTGGGAGCATTAAATCTCTTGTTGACATAAATTTATTACTTGATGTAACTCCTGGGAAAGAACAAAATAATATAATTATTTTAACAGTAGAAGATGAAGAAATCGGAATATCAGTGGATGAGGTTGAAGAAGTTTTAGATATAGATGAGAAAAATATACAAAAAATAGAAAAAGATGCAGGTAAAGCACAGCCTTATATTAAAGGTATATTAAATTATGATGAAAAACTTCTTACAATAATAGATATCGACAAATTATTAAATTAGTTTATTGAAATGAGGGAAAAATATGGCAGATGTCTTATCGCAAAGTGAAATAGATGCCTTATTATCTGCCTTATCTACAGGTGAAATAGAGTCAGAAGATGTTGGTAAAGATGAAGAAAAACATAAAGTTAAGGTTTATGATTTTAGGAGTCCTCAAAAATTTTCAAAAGAGCATATAAGGACACTTGAATTAGTTCATGATAATTATGCGAGAATTATTTCCAACTACTTAACAGGTCAAACTAGGCAAAATGTTAAGGTGAAGATAGAATCTGTAGAGCAGATAACATATGAGGAATTTATTCACTCTGTGCAAAACCCTACCATTATTACAATATTTAAAATGGCTCCATTATCAGGGACAATAATATTCGAAACTAATCCTCAATTTTCTCTTCAAGTAATAGATGTTTTACTTGGGGGAAAGGGAAATAGAAAAGCTGAAACAAAAGAATTTACAGATATAGACAAGAATATAATGCGACAAGTAACTACCGGAATGATAAGCAATTTAAAGTTAGCATGGGATTCGGTAATAGAAGTTGAGCCAGAAGTAGAAGCAATTGAAACTAATCCGGCAATCAATCAAACACTAGCACCTAATGATCCTGTGGCATTAATAACATTTTCAGTAGAAATGAATAAGAGAAGCACATTTATTAATATGTGTCTTCCTTATTTAAGCGTAGAGAAAATACTAGATAAATTAGTGGTACAATATGCATTTAAGAATGATAATGAGGCTTCGATCGCTGAATCGAGAGAAAAAATAGAAAAAGGAATCAATAAAGTTGATGTTGAAATTGTAGCAGAACTTGGAACTGCTAATATAACAGTAGATGATTTCTTGAAACTAACAGTAGGTGATGTAATTAAACTTGATAATAAAAGTTCATCACCAATAAAAGTATATGTAGGTAATGAAGAATGTTATTATGCTAAGCCGGGTGTAGTAGGAAAAAATGCAGGTGTTATGATTTTAGATATAACGGATAAGGAAGTGAATGGGTATGGGCAATAACTTTTTATCGCAAGAAGAAATAAATGCGTTATTAGCAGGTGAAGATTTAGCTTCTACTGAAGCTGAAAGTGCAGATGCATCAGCTGATGATAATAAAATAGATACTGGAGTTATAACTGATATTGATAAGGATCTGCTTGGAGAGATCGGAAATATTTCTATGGGATCAGCTTCAACTGCCTTATATCAGCTTATAAATCAACAAGTTAACATAACTACTCCAGTAGTTAGTGTAACTACCTTGAAGGAAATAAAAGAAGGTTTTGAAACACCGAATATTGTATTGGATATTGAATATGTAGCGGGAATAATAGGAAGAAATATTTTAATCATAAAGACATTAGATGGCTTGGTTATATCTAACCTTATGATGGGCGGAGATGGAAATGTAACTGAGACTCATGAGTTATCTGAAATAGAGATTAGTGCAGTTTCAGAAGCTATGAATCAAATGATAGGATCTGCGGCTACATCTATGGCTACTATGTTTGGAAGAAAAGTAGATATATCACCACCATCAGCTAAGGTTGTGGTTGATGGATCTATACCGATTTCTGATGCAATACCAGAAGATCAACCAATAGTAAGAGTGTCATTTAGAATGACTATTGGAGACATTGTAGATAGTAATATAATGCAAATATTTCCAATAGAGACAGCTAAAAATATTGTTGCAATAATGACTGGAGAAGATAAGGCAAAAGAAGTGGCAGCATCAGAACCAGCAAAAGACAATAAAAAAGATACAATTGTAAATAAGGAAATATACGAACAGCCAGCGCCTGTTCAACAGCAGCCACAACAACAATATCAACCAGAACCTCAATATCAGCAGCAATACCAACAACCACAATATGAGCAGCCAAGAATGCAACAGCCGGTAGAAGTTCATGCGGCAACGTTTGAACCATTAGTACCGCAAAATAGCGTTCCGCCAATAAAGAATATTGACTTAATATTAGATGTTCCTTTAGATATATCCGTAGTTCTAGGAAGAACAAAGAAAAGTATACAGGATATCTTAAATTTAGGAACAGGTTCTTTAATAGAGTTAGATAAACTTGCAGAAGAACCAGTTGAAATATTAGTTAATGGAAAACAAATAGCTTTAGGTGAAGTTGTTGTAGTTGATGAAAACTTTGGAATAAGAATAACTAATATAGTAAGTAGTGTTGAAAGAATAAAGAGACTAAAATAAAAACTCCCGAGAGGGAGTTTTTATTTTTGGATATAGATAAACCAACTAAGACCTAAAATTATGCATATAGCTCGCCGAAATGAATAACATACTTTTGTTCCAGTTTCTAGGTAATTGTGATGGGTGATTCTAAGGCTATAAAGTTGCACCCAAAGTGCTAGCCTCAAAGAACAAGCGCTCACAGAGAAAGTTCGAAGAACGAAATATAAAATTTCGATTCTCACTTTTTGAACGAGCACATTTGGAACAGTTCAAAGGAAACTCGACTCACTTCGTTCACTGAGTAATTTCAATTGACCAAATCATAGATTTGGAATTTCAATTAAGAATCACATCCATCACAATTACCAATGAAACATTCCACAAAAGTATATTACTCATTTCTGATTGAAAAATATTTAATAGTTTAAGTATAGTTTATGATTGTTTTATCTATACTTTGAAAATTAAACATATGCGGAAAAAACGAAATTAGATACAAATCTGTTCCGGTGGACTAATGAAATTTTCGATGGATAGATCTAAGTGGAAGGTTGAACCCATTTCAGCATGCTCCAAAAACAAGTTTAGGACAAGCAAAAAATGGAACAACCTTCAACCAATAACTATCATAACTCAATTTCAAATGCCGCTTTCACAAACATGTATCTAATTTCTAGTATAATTCACAAAAATTAAAGTATAAGTATATCGTTTGATTTGAATATCCATATGTTGCAATTCACAATTACGACTAAAATTTTTAAATATTTTTGAATTATGATGAAAGATTATTTTTGGACTTTTTGCAATATGTATACATTAAAAATAATAGTAGAACTAATATAAAATTATGATATAATTAATTTACTTACTAATAAATATGTGAGGTGAGAAAGTGGAGGATAAAGTTTTAGATATCCTTGAAAGGCTTGAACTAAGATTTACATCAATGGAAAATAAAATTATTGGGATAGAAACTAAAATTAGTGGAATCGAAGAAGATGTTAAGGTACTTAAACAAGATGTTAGAGAGCTAAAAGAAGGTCAAGAGAGAATTGAGAAGAAATTAGAATCAACACATGAACAAGTGGAAAGAACTGCGGAAGATATAACAAGCATAAAGCATGATCTTAATAGTGTTGAAATGATAACATCTAAAAATTGGTATGATATAGCTAAAATAAAAGCAATTAAATAATAGTGTGATTTAAAAAATTAAATCTGCTTAGTGTTATATGGCACTGAGCTTTTTTTTGCGTTTGAATAATTACCCGTAACCCAATTATAAAATTATAATTTAATAAAAAAATTTTGTTAGAACCCTTTATATATTTCTTTTTTTGCGTATATATTAATTAGAAGGATAAATATACACTTATAAAAAGAGTAGCTATGCACTACTGAAAAGAGCAGCTATGCTGCAATGTGGAACTTTTCTGCATATAATAACATTTTTGTGAATTAACTTGTTGTGGTATATAAATTATGAAGGGAAGCGGTATATATGAGAGAAAGAAAGTATGTTAAATTTAGAGTTGATATGTATGAGGACACAAAATTTAAAATAATAGATAGGATGACTAATAGAGATCTTATTCATTATGTTTGGAACAGGATGGTTGTCTTGGCTGGAAAGGTAAATCAAGAGGGAGAATTATATATGTCAAGAAATATTCCATACACAATAGAGACTTTATCAATAGAATTTAATAGAGATATCGAAGAAATAAAAGCAGCATTAGATGTGCTAATGAATTTGGAAATGATTGAAATCATAGATAATAATATATACAAGGTGAAAAATTTCGTAAAGCATCAAAATATTAAAGTTAAAGAAAAAAATGAAATTGTGAAAAAAGATAGTGAGATTGGCCATTCGAAAAGTAGTAAAATAGAAGCTACTGAGGAGGAGTTAAAAAATATAAATGGTATTGAAATAGAAAGCAATAGTGAAATTGCGGAAAACTTAAGAAATAGTAAAATAGATAGAGATATTGAAACTCCAGAAAGTTTAAATAAGGGTGTAATGTTTAAAGAAGAAAAGGTTGATGTTTATAATGGAGTTAATAATGAAAATAATATAAGAAAAAACCAAGATAAAGACGAGAAAAATAATATTAGTCAACATAACAATTCTCCTGTAATTTTAGAAATGAAGAAAAGTCAAAATACAGATAAAAAGAATAAAAGAGCAAGGAAGAAGAAAATTAGAGATGATATCGTTGAAACTAATGAAAATGATGAATTTAGTAATGTAGCTGAAGAAGAAAAAGAGATATTCTGTTGGTTAACTGAAGACGAGATGATTCCTAAGGAGGGAGAAAAAGTAATATTTGAAATGTCATTTTAATTAGTGAAAATGTCTATAATAATATATAATTACATTAAGGTGCTCTAAAAAACAATTTAGAATACTTACAAAATATTAAACGAAACTTATTATAATTTAAAAGTTATAAATAGTGAATATAAAATTAAATAAGGTATAAAAAATTGAAAGGAAGGAGAAGGTGGTTTAAGTGAGAAAAACTATACAAATAGGAACATCTGATTTTAAAAAGCTAATAGAAGGAAAAAATTATTTCGTAGATAAAAGCTTATTAATAAAAGAATTCATAGAAAATAGTGCTGATATAATATTAACTCCAAGGCCAAGGCGCTTTGGTAAAACTTTAAATTTAAGTATGCTGAGATATTTTTTTGATATAAGAACTAAGAATGAAACTAAAGATCTGTTTAAGGACTTAAAAATAGAGAATGAAAAAGAAATAATGAAGCTTCAAGGAGAATATCCAGTAATTTTTATTACATTTAAAAATCAAAAACATTTGTCTTATGATGACTTTAAAATTGGAATTCAAATGCTGCTATCTAATTTGTATAAGGAACATGAGTATTTATTAGAAAGTAATAATTTATCAGAGTTTGATAAAGCGGATTTTAAAGAGATAATATCCAGAAAGGCACCAGTTGGAATTTTTTCGGAAGCTATAAGTAATTTGATGATGTATATGAATAAACATTATGGAAAAAAAGTAATGCTATTCATAGATGAATATGATGTACCAATCCAAGAGGCATATTTGCGTGGGTTTTACGATAATATGATTGTTTTAATTAGAAATTTACTAACATCAGCCCTTAAAGATAATCCATATGTTGAAAAATCATTGATAACAGGAATACTTAGGGTTGTAAAAGAAAGCATTTTTTCAGGCTTAAATAATTTAGAAGTAAATACTCTTTTAAGAAAAACTTTTAACGACAAATTCGGCTTTACTAAAAATGAAATTAGAGAATTGCTAAGTTATTATAAATGTGAAGATGATATGCAGAATATAAAAAAATGGTATAACGGCTATATTTTTGGTGGAGAAGTTATATATAATCCATGGTCTGTTTTAAATTATTTAAAAAATACTAGAGAAGGCTTTATGCCTTATTGGATTAATAGCAGTAGCAATGATCTAATTAAAAGATTATTGCTAAAAGGTGATAATAATATAAAGCTTGAACTTGAAGAACTCATAGAAGGGAATTCAATAAATAAAAAGATTGATGACAGTATAGTAATGGCAGAGGTCGAGGATTCAAATGAGAATATTTGGAGTTTTTTATTGATGAGTGGGTATTTAAAAGCGGTAAAAACTGAAAATATAGAAGGAATTTTAAATTGTGAGCTTAAAATTCCCAATAAAGAAGTTCTAATTTTTTATAGAAACTTGATTGAGAAATGGTTTAAAGAAGCTTTAACAAATCAGAAATATGAGTTAATGTTAAATACCTTGATAACTGGTAATATAAAAATTTTTGCGGGATTATTTAAAGAATTTGTGATAAATAACTTGAGTTATTTTGATATATCCGGTAAAGAGCCAGAAAGAGTTTATCATGCTTTTGTTCTTGGAATGCTTGTGTCTCTTTCAAATGAGTATGAAGTAAAGTCAAATAAAGAAAGTGGATATGGCAGGTATGACGTTATGATAATTCCAAAAGATATTTCAAAAATAGGAATTATAATTGAATTTAAAAAAATCGATTATTTCTTGGATGATACTATAGAAGAAGCAACCAAAGAAGCTTTAAGGCAAATAGAAGAAAAAAATTATGCTCAGGAATTGTTCCAAAAAGAAGTAAAGAATATAATAAAGCTTGCTATTGTATTTAAAGGAAAAGAGGTTAGAGTTACTCAAGGAGAGAATTTGGATTATTGACAAGGTGAAAGCTAAAATAAGAGAATTTATATAGATAAATGATAAGTTAATAATTTGAAGATATTTAGGATGATTTTTAAATTAGCAGTAGAATATATTTGGAGATGGTAGAAAAAAATCTAAGATTCGCTTAGTGTTATATAACACTGAGCTTTTTTCATATCTAATTATTTTCTTAAAATAGTTGCACAAATTATTTTTTATTGACTTTTCTATAAACTTATAAAAGAAAAGTACGATAAGTATATTAATGAAGTAGTAAGGCGCAATTAAAAAATAACAAGTGTTATTTTCTTTCAGGAGCCTAAGAAATGGAGAAATGTATTATGAGTATTGATAGAATAAGTAGATCGACATATATAAATGCGTATAACTCAAATAGCAGTAAAGCAGTAGAAAAGACAAAGAAAACTAATGATGTAGATAGAATTGAAATTTCAGAACTAGGAAAAAGCCTTAAAGGCTACTCATTAGATAGTAATATACAAAATGCAAAAAAAATAGCTGATATTAAAAATAAAATAGATAGTGGGACATACAATGTTGATGCAAGATTAACTGCAAAAAGTATGTTAAATGCAATGAAGGAGAGTAAGGCATAAGTATGATAAATGAACTTATTACATTAATACAAAGCCAAGAGGAAGAATTACAAAGACTTTTAGAATTGTTAGAAACTCAATATAAAATGATAATGAGTAAAGATGTATTTGGTTTAGAGGGATTAGTTGATAAGATTAATGAATGCGGTAAGAAGATTGCAAAACAAGAGATAGAGAGAAGAAATATACTTGGAGATAATGGGATAGTAGAAGTTGTGAATAATTCAAATAATGATGAATTAAGAGAAAACTACAATAAGATAAAAAGAACATTAAATTCAGTTATTTCTCAAAAAGAAACAAATGATATGTTATTAAAGCAACAAATAATATTTAATAATAAAATGTTAGAAATAATAAATCCGAGAAGAGAAATAAAGACATATAACTCATATGGAAATTTATCTAGATAGATTAAACATTTGGATTGCACATAAACTTTTGGCAATTTAATAAATGTTGTAAAAGCAGCAATCACAAATTTTTAAATGGATTATTTCTATACTAATAGCTTATAAGTGAAAAATAATAAGGATGTTACAATATATAAAACATGGAAGTTGGTATTATTGAAAGGTAGGAAAGAAATACATGGCAGGACTATTTGATACGTTTACTATTGCTAAAAGAGGGTTAAATGTTCAGCAAGGAAATATAAATACAACATCTCATAATATAGCAAATGCAAATACTACAGGGTTTTCAAGACAGAGGGCTGTAGCTGAGACAACAAAACCATTTGGTGGAATGTCGAGATTTGATACAGCAGGCGTTGGACAAGTTGGAACAGGTGCTGAAATTACATCAATACAAAGAATCAGAGATTATTTTATTGATTATCAAGTTAGAAGCGAGTCAGGAACATCAGGATATTATACACAGGCAAGTGAGACCTTATCTAAAGTTGAAGATGTATTTGGGGAACCATCTGACACAGGAATTCAAGAACTTACAAATCAATTTTTTAATGCATTTCAGGAAGTATCTAAAAGTCCAGATAAATCTGATGTTAAAACGGTAGCTATTAAAGATGCTTCAGCACTTGCAGATGCATTAAATTATACTTACAATCAATTAAAAAAGTCTCAAGAAGATAGTCAAGCACTTATTCAAACTAATATTACTGATGTAAATAGCTATCTTGATCAAATAAATGAACTAAATAAGCAGATAAGAAGTATTTCTTCAGTTGGACAAACAGCGAATGATTTAATGGATAAAAGAGATAATCTTTTAGATCAATTAAGCTATAAATTTGGAATAAAAGTTGATAGAGATAGCCTCGATACTATAAATCTTTCGTCAACAGAGTATCCGGATGCGGCTTTAGTAAAATCAGATCCAAATGATACAGACTATTCTAGGCTTTCGTATGTTAAGAGTGCAGTAGCCACAAAAGATGCATCTGGAAATTTCACTGGAGAGGTTACAGTAGAGTATTATCCTTTAGGAAATGAAAATTCTCCAACTAAGTCATTTAAAATATCAACAGATCCTAGTAAAGCTAAAGATTTAGCAGATAATTTGATGCAAAATAGAGTTTTAATTGCAGATAAAGATGGAAATGCAGTGGGAATGACTAAAACTACAGCTAAAGATCCAAACCCTGCGCCTACAGTTGGAACAACAACGTCAACAGTAAATGGTGTGACAACAGTTACAAATGTAACAGCTATAAAAAATACAGATGGATCAACAACATATACTACATTAGTAAAATCAACACCACCGGCAACCGATACACAATTGAAGGGTGGCGTTTTTCAAACTTATAAATATGATAGCGAAAGTGGAGTTAATAATGTAGATGATAATCATATAAGAGGGGAAATAGCTGCAAACCAATCAGTGCAGCAAACTATACAAGGATATATGGATAGTTTGGACAGACTTGCAGCAGGTCTAGCTTATTCCGTTAATGCAATTCAAACTGGAAATATTGATGCAGATGCTACTACTCTTTCACAGGGGTTATCTAAAAATTTAATTTTCACAAATGCGGGAAATACAGCAACAGATACAGGAATTACAGCGGCTACTATAAAAGTGAATGATGCTTTAGTAAAAGATCCTACTTTGCTAAATTGTAATACAACTTCAACCAGTGGAGTAGGGGATGGAAAGAGAGCCAATGCAATAGCAAATCTTAACTCGATGAAGATGAATTTAAGTAACGTAAAATCTACAGAAGATTTAAATACAATGACTAGAAAGAAATTTCTGGAGGAGATGGGAATAGATGATACATCTGGAACAGGCTTTTCAGATAGTACTTGTCTAAATTTAAATGCTGGAACAAACGGATCAACAGTAGATAGCTACTATAAAACTATAATAAATAATCTTGCGACAACTACTCAAGAGGCTAGCAGGCAGGTTGATAATCAGGAGGCGGTATTATCGAACTTGGAAGATCAGAAAGCATCAGTTTCAGGAGTATCTCTTGATGAAGAAATGACTAATTTAATACAATTTCAACATGCTTATCAAGCAAATGCAAAGATGATATCAACAATAGACGAGTTATTAGATGTGGTAATAAACGGATTAAAGAGATAGGAGGTATTTAGATGTCGTTTAGAATAACAAATAGCATGCTAAGCAGCAATTATTTGAAAAATATGAAAAGAAATATGAATAATATGCAAGCGTTGCAAAATCAATTAGCGTCAGGAAAAGAAATAAATAAAGCATCAGATAATCCATATGTAGCATCAAGAAGTATGCAGTTAAATGCAGAAATATCTTACAATAAGCAATATGATGAGAATATTAAAGATACATCAAATTGGCTTGATACAACAGACACAGCATTATCACAAATGGGGAATATTTTCGGAAGGATAGAAACTTTGCTTGTGAATTCTGGAAATGGGACTTATGGAGATGATGAAAAATCAGCTATTCAAGATGAAATTAAGGAAAAAGTTAATGAATTATCTCAAGTTTTAAATACCAGTTTTGATGGTTCTTATATATTTGGAGGGACAAAAACTAGTTCTAAGCCGACTACAGTGGTGGATGGTAAGCTGGAATATGCTGATAAGAATGGAAATGGAATAGCTAAAACAAGTACTGGTATGAGCATAGATTTATCTACTAACCCGATTGTAAGTAGTATTAAACCTTCAAATAATATGAAAATTGAAGGCATTGATAAATCAGGGAGTAATATAACAGTAATGGTTAAGGATTATACTAACACTCCTGCAACGCAAGTGACTCCATCGCCGACAATCGATCTTACTAAAGTTGGAACTGTAACGCCACCTTCAAATACTCCCGAAACTTTAGAATCATTATTCACAACTGCGCTAGCTCCAAATTTTAATTCTAATGACGCTAAAGAAGCAGTATCTTCATATAGTGCACTGGATCAAATTAGCTCAAGTTTAGAGGTTGATATATCACAAGGTGTTAAAAGCATATACAATAAAACAGCTGTCGATGTGTTAGAGTTTAAAGATAAAAATGGAAAGAGTATAAACGTTTCTAATCTGCTATCAGACATAATCAATAATTTGGGATCGTCAGGAGATTCTAGTAATTTAATTACTGGTAATTTAACTGACATACAATCTGTCACTGCTAATTTATTGCAAAAGAGATCAGAAGTTGGAACTATGCAAAACAGAATGGATTCAGCTCAATCAAATAATGAAACACAAAATTATAATATGACAGATATTTTATCTAAGACAGAAGATATAGATTTTGCGGATAAGACCATGGAATATTCAATGATGCAGACAGTATATACAGCTGCACTGCAGACTAGTGCTAAGATATTACCGATGACAATATTAAGTTACTTATAGTTAGGAGAACAGCAGTATGAAATTTATTTCAAAAATTCATGGTGAAATTGAATATGAAAAAGATAATATAATTACCTTTAATAAAGGGCTTCCGGGCTTTAACGAATTAAGAAAGTTTATTCTTATTGATTTAGAGGAATACTATCCATTTAAATTGTTGTTATCATTAGAAGATGGCGAAATTGCACTCATTGTTACTTCACCATATGAATTCTTTAAAGATTATGAAATTAAGTTAAGCGAAGAAACTATTAAAAATTTGAAAATAGATTCTCCAAAGCAAGTAAATATTATTACTACAGTAACGATAAATTCAGATGTAAGAAAAATCACTACCAATCTACAAGGACCTATAGTTATAAATACTTCTAATAATTTAGGGGAACAAATAATACTAGATAATACTAAATACAAAGTTAAGAATCCTTTAATTTAGGGAGGTAAGTTATGCTAATTATAACTAGAAAAAAAGGTGAATCTCTTATGATTGGAGATGATATAGAAATTGTTATAAGTAAGATTGATGATGGAAGCGTAAAAATTGGAATAAAAGCTCCCAAAGATATATCAATACTCAGAAAAGAATTATATGACGAAGTAGAGAAGGAAAATAAGGAAGCAACGAAATTTGATATCAGCATTTTAAAGGATATAAATAAAAAATAAATATTAAAGTCATAAATAACAAGGAGGCAGGATTAACATGGAAGTTAATAACATAGGACAAAGCACAATTAATACAAATTCATACAATGTAAATCCAGATGTATCCCAATATACTAATGCTAATACAGGGGTATCGATTACCCAAGTTCAAAAAGTTGAAACTCAATCTTCAGAAGAGAATAATGCTAAAAATCAAGAATATAGCAAAAAAGATCTAGATGATGCAGTGAAGAAAATAAATAACTTTTTAAAAGATGATAAAACTCACGCAGAATATACTTATAACGAAGAAATGAAGACAATGATGGTAAAAGTAATAGATGAAAATACTAAGGAAGTTGTATTAGAAATTCCACCGAAAAAGATTTTGGATATGGTAGCTAGTATGTTGAGGCAGGTAGGTTTGTTAGATAAGAAAGCTTAATTCAATATAAAATTTAAAGGAGAAAATATTTATTTGGAATTTAAATTAAATAAAATTGATACGGATATTAGAAAAAAAATGCAAGAAGAAATCAAGGAAGATAAAGTGCATTCAGGTAAGAACATAAGCATAAAAAAAGATATAAAAGATGAACCACATCAAGAAACGCAAAAATTAAACGATGAAGAAATAAAAAATAGATATATAACAATAGACGGAGTAAAGGATAAACATAAAAATATAGATATTAAAGCAGAAAAAATAGAAAATATAAATGAAGATAATTCCAAAGGTAGAAGTTTAGATACAAGAAAATAGGAGGAGTTACCATGTATTCTAATGGATATAATGTATATAAAAATAATTCCGTAAATTATGCATCAAAAGAACAATTATTATTAATGTTAACTGAAGGTGCAGTTAAATTTTGTAAAATAGCTAGACAAGCTATAGTAGATAGAGATGTAAAAAAAGCACATGATGCACTAGTAAAAACTCAGGATATATTCTCAGAACTCATGGTTAGTTTAGATACAAGTGCAGGTGAGTGGGCAGTTCAGTTATTGAGAGTATATACTTTTATTAAAGATAGATTGATTGAGGCTAATATGACTAAAAAATTAGAAATAATAGATGAAATTCTTCCACTTATAGAAGATATTAATGAGACATGGAAAGAAGCGTATAAGAGAGCTAAAAAATAAATAAGAGGTGATATAATATGACAAGTATTTATCCAAGTAGTAGTACTAGTTCAAGCAGCAGTACTTCAAGCAAAAATTTATTGAGAATATCAGGTATGGCAAGTGGTATTGATACAGATTCTGTGGTTAAATCTATGGTTTCAAACTATCAAACTAAGATAGATAAAGAGAATCAGGCGAAACAAATATTACAATGGAAACAGGAGAGTTATAGAGATATTATAAAAGGTGTGAAAGGCCTTCAAGAATATTTTGATCCACTTTCAAGCAAGTATATTCTTGGTGATAGTGCCATGAATATTAATACAGCCACAAGTGATACAAGTTCAGTGGTGTCAGCAACGACAGATTCAACAGCTAAAGCAGGAACTTATTCAATAGAAGTAAGTCAATTGGCGGAACAGGCAAAGATTACTGGAACTTCAAAAAACTCTATGGTAGAAGTTTCTAACTCTACTACTATTTCTGATTGGAGCGGAGCTAAATTTACATTAACAATAGATGGAAAAGCAACTGATATAACATTAGGAACTATAACTAGTAGTAATTCCAATGGTACTGTTTTAGATGAAGTTGTTTCTGATATAAATAGTCAAATGGCATCAAAAGGGTTAAGTGGAATTACCGCCTCTTATGTAAATGACGGATTAACTTATATAAAATTTACTAACACAAGTGGAAAGTCAGCGAGCATATCTGATATTACTAAATCAAGTGACAGTACTAAATTAGGAGCAGGACAAAGTATCGGTGGGAATATTTCAGCAACTTCAAAATTATCGGATTTAGGAATTAATGATAGTAAGGGTATAAGTTTTGAATTATCGTATGATTCAACAACAATAGCTAAGCCGATAGCTATTACAGCAACAAGCTCAGATACATTACAAAGTCTGATGGATAAAGTTAAAAGTGCAACAAATGGTTCAGTTATAATGAATATAGATGATACTACTGGAAAAATTTCATTCCAATCAAAAAATACTGGATCAGCTTCAAGTATTACAATTAAAGATACAAGTGAAGGGGTTAATAGTATTTCTGATTTAGGTATAAAAATAGATGTAGATACCAAGAGTGCTAGTGCAACAGGTAAAGATGCAATGGTAAAAATAACTGAGCCAGGAAAATCTGCTACAACAACAACTCAAAGCTCGAATAAATTTACAATTAATGGAGTTAGTTATAATATTTCGAACACTAATATTGGGGATCCAGCTAATATAACAGTAACTGCCAATACAGATCAAGTTGTTACTAATTTTAAAAATTTTATAACAGATTATAATACTATAATTTCAACAATTAATACAAAATTAACAGAAAAGAAAAATACTGATTATGCTCCGCTTACTGATGATCAAAAATCAAGTATGAGTGAAAGTCAAATTACTGCATGGGAAACTAAAGCTAAAGTTGGATTGCTTAGAAATGATGACTATTTAAATGGTGTAATGACTCAACTAAGAGGAATATTTTCATCACCCGTGTACAGCAGTTACAGTAGTTCAACAGTCAATACAAAAATACCATTAAGTTTAGGAAAATATGGTTCTAATGCTATAGGAATTGATACTTCATCTGATGTTACTGATGGAGGTAAGCTTGTTATTACAGATGAAACAAAACTAAAAGATGTTATTACTAACAATTTAGATAATTTTAAAAAAATGTTTAGTGGAGCATCAAGTACTCCATTAGATAAAAATGCGTCAGGTCAAGAGGAGGCTTATATTGGCTCAAAAAAATATATGGAAGATGGATTATTTAAGAGAATGAGTACTGTACTTAGTAGTTATGTGGCAACGCCAGGATTAGGTAAAGATGGTACTTACACATTATCTGGTAGCATGAATATATTTGTAAATAAACAATATGATTATAGCGCTTCAGGATCCGCAAGTAAAAACACATTACCTGATCAGGTTTATAGTAAAACTTTAAGTATCAGCAAGCTTAAGACTCAAATGTCAGATGCTGAAACCAGATATTACGCTAAATTTACGGCATTAGAAACAGCTATGAATAAGTTGAATTCTCAACAGAGTCAGCTTAGCTCGATGCTTGGAACATCATAATTAATAAAAAATAATTGACAACAAGCATTTATGATGACTTGTTGTCAAATTTTATACAACAAAGTGGGTGAAGAATTGGAAATAGATGAACAATTTAAAAAATATAAAAACATCACTTTAATTATTATGGAAATAGTTAAAGCAGAAAACTATGAAAAGTTAGATGAGCTTTTTTTACAAAGGCAATTAATTTTGAATAATATAAATGAATTGGATTACTCAAAAGAAGAATTAAATAAGCTTTATATAGAACATGATGTAGGCAAAATAGATAAGATATTAGAAGAAGAAATGAAGAATAGAAAATATGAGTTGTTAAACAAAATAAAAGAAAATCAAAAAAGAAAAGTAGGAATGAATGGATATAATAGTTTTCAAACTAAAGCCGTCTTTTTAAGTAAAGAGTTATAAAAAAATATTAAGTATACGCGTTGTGCTAGTTAAAATTTAATAAAGAAAACTCTAACAAAATTTAATCATCCCAATTATAATTAAATTAACACTAAAAGTATAATAAGGAGATGATTAAAATGTTAGAGTTCACTTATTATAATACTGAAAAAATTGCTAATTTAAAAGATTTTTTTACAGTTTCTTTTGTGTTAATCGATGATGTTTACAATGAAGTAATTCCTGAATCCATCAAAAATAGAAGAAATATTTCTGAATCTAAGCTCTCAGACTCAGAAATAATAACAATTAGTATCGTAGGCGAAGCCCTTACAATTGATTCTGAAAAAGCTTGGTTCTATTTTGTTAAAAAGAATTATTCAGATTTATTTCCTAATATTTGCGATAGAACAAGATTTAACAGAACCAAAAGAAATTTATACAAAGTAATTTTAGAAATCCAAAGATACTTTTCAAGTCTGGCAATATTTAGTGATGATGATACTAGAATTATTGACAGTATGCCTATCCCAGTATGCAAATTCGGAAGAGCCTACTTTAGTAAATTATTCAAGGACATATCAACTTATAGTTATTGCGCTTCAAAAAAGGAAACTTATTTTGGATTGAAACTTCACGCTTTAATTACTACTGATGGTTTCATAACAGATTTTCTTTTAACGACTGCTAATACTGATGATAGAGATGCTGTATTCGAACTCATTCAAACAAACACCAATATAAAGATACTCGCTGATAAAGGATACGTCGGCAATGAGCTTAAAGTATCATTAGCTAAAGAAAAAGAAATCTTGTTTTTATCGCTGAAGAGAAAAAATAGTAAAACACCGCTAGAAAAACGACTTCGTAACGCTTTATCAAAAGCGCGTCGGAGAGTTGAAACTAGTTTTTCTCAATTAGCTGGCCAATTTAATATTGCAAGAGTTCTAGCTAAGTCAAAGTGGGGGTTAATGCTGAGAATTACTCTAAAAATACTTACTCATAATATATCATTTGTACTAAATGCAATTACAGGAAATACTATTCATATAGCTCAAATTAAACATCTTGCATTTGGTTAAAATTTATTAAATTTTACTCAAGGATATTTTGCGCATTTTTATACTACAATAATTGCAATACAAAAATTAGCACAACGCGTTAAGTATATAAAATTTTAAATTACTATAAAGTATTAAAATTTATAGTCGAATATATAAATATGAGATTAAGTATTTATTATTTTGTATAGTTAAAAAAGATAATAAAAAAACTTGAAAATTTAAAATAAACTATAAAGTTATATTTAATTAAATCGAATATATAAATATATAGCTTATAAGCTATTAACTCTTAAGAGTTGATATAAATAAAAAAACTAAAATGGACAGGGAAGTCCAAAACTTAAAAATCAAGGAGGAATATATTATGATAATTAATCACAACTTAGCAGGTGCTAATGCTATTAGACAAATGAATGTTAACTCAGGTAATGCAAGTAAATCAATGCAAAAACTTTCTTCAGGTCTTAGAATTAATAGTGCAGCTGATGATGCAGCAGGACTAGCTATATCTGAAAAAATGAGAGGACAAATCAGAGGTCTTGACCAAGCATCAGCTAATTCTCAAGATGGTATATCAATGATACAAACTGCAGAAGGTGCTTTAGGGGAAACTCAAAGTATTCTTCAAAGAATGAGAGAACTAGCAGTTCAATCTGGTAATGATACAAATGTATCAGTTGATAGAAGTGAAATCCAAAAAGAAATGAATCAATTAACTTCTGAAATAAACAGAATAGGTAACACAACTGAATTCAATACTCAAAATTTACTTGATGGTGGTGCATCAGCGAGTGGCGTTAAAACTTCAAGCACTGAAGCTAGTGGTATAGCAGCTAAAGGAGCAACTATTACTTCCATTGAAAAGTTGAATTTAACAGCTGGTACAATTACTACACTTGCGGGAACATCAGATGCGGTAACTTTTACTGTAGGTGGTTCGTCATTTAGTTTAGCTGGAGATGCGTTTGGAGTATTATGGAATGCAAGTGGTAAAACAAGCGATGATTTAAAGACTATATTGCTTAATAATGCTCAAACTAGTAATGGTACTAAATTATCAACAAAAGCAGATATTAATGTCTCTGAAGAGGGGGTCATGTCATTTACAAATAAAACTGCTGGAACAGGTACCCTAGAGGTTACTGCAGCTACTGTTTGGAATGCTGTGTTAGGAATTACAAATGGTACCCATGTAGATCTTACTGCAACAGGAACAGCAGAAACAAATGCTGTTATCACAGGATCTAAAACAGTTGCAGGTACAGATACAATTACTGCATCTGACTGGGCTGGTAAAACATTTACTGTAGATAATAATGGAACAACAGCGAACGTAACTATATCAGCTACTTTTGCTGGGACATCATTAAGTAACTTAGTTACTGCATTTAATGCTTCATCTACTGCTACTTTCGGAACTGACCATCCTGTTATGGCAATATCAGCTAGTCATATTACTATAACATCTGATATATCATCTACAGAGGCAGGTACGGGTGAAAAGCCTTATGTAAGTATTACAGGAGATAATTTAAATACTGTATTAGGAGATTTTGTGCCAGGTTCATCAGCTTCGGGTGGAACTTTCTCAGCTAAGTTCCAAATAGGTGCTAATCAAGGACAAAGTTTTGAGATAGACATTAAAGACATGAGATCAAAAGCATTAAAAATTTCAGGAACTACTGCTGGAAACGATCAGGGAGTTGTTGAGGGCGCTAAATTTGTTTCAACAAAAGATGTAACTGATGGAACTACAAGTACTGGAACAGAATATGCACTTGATGTATCTTCTCATGACACTGCAACAGCAGCAATTAAGGTTATAAATAATGCTATTGAAGCTGTATCAGGACAAAGATCAACTCTTGGCGCATATCAAAACAGATTAGAGCATACAATAGCTAACCTAGGAACATCAAGTGAAAACTTAACTTCCGCAGAATCTAGAATAAGAGATGTTGATATGGCAAAAGAAATGTCAACATTCTCAAAGAATAACATTCTTAGCCAAGCTGCACAAGCAATGCTTGCTCAAGCTAACCAACAACCTCAACAAGTACTTCAATTATTGAGATAAGTAGAAGCTTAAATTTATGAATTAATAATAAAGGGTCAGAGTAATTAACTCTGGCCCTTTAAATTTACCTAATATCTAAGTGGGGATGTAATATTGGTTTTGCTTGTAAGTGATTACGCTATATTCATAGATATATCTAAAGTAATGGATAAATAGTGCGATAATTATATTAGTATCACTTTAGATGAATGAGAGGAAGCATAAATATGAAACTTAGTATTTGTATGATGGTAAAAGATGAAGAAACAAACCTTGAAAGGTGTTTAACAAGTTTAAATAATATAGTTAATTCTATAGATTCAGAAATAATAATTGTAGATACTGGATCTAAGGATAATACAGTAGAAATAGCTAAAAAGTATACAGATAAGATTTATTTTCATCTGTGGAACAATAATTTTTCGGAAATGAGGAATATTTCGATTAAGTATGCAAAAGGAGAATGGATTTTAATTATTGATGCAGATGAGGAAGTAAGAAATAGTGATGAGCTTGTTGGTTTCTTAAAAAGTAAAGATTCAGATAAATTTAATACAATAATAGTAACAGTAAATAACATTGTTGATATGAATAATAGATATGCAGATACCCTATTAAAATCAACCAGATTATTTAGAAGAAGTTTAGATTTTAAGTATGTTGGTGCAGTGCATAATCAACCAGTATTTAAGAAACCAATAGTTGAGGTGAAAACAGTCTTTGATCATTATGGATATATAACTACTGATAAAGAATTAATGAAAAAGAAGTTTGAAAGAACTTGGAAGTTGTTGGAAAGTGAATTAGAAAAAGAACCGGATAATATTTATAATAGATCTCAGTTGTCAGTTACATATGGAATGCATGGAGACCATGAAAAGGGATTAGAAGAAATACTAAAAGCATACGATGTACTAAAAAATAAAGCATTAGATGAAACTATAAACTACATTTATGTTTATAATAGATTAGCAACAGCATATTATACAAATAATAAGTTTGAAGAAACAGAAGAAATATGTAAAAAAGCAGTGAAGATAGATAGTGAAAATATAGATTTATATTATTTTTTGGCCAAATCTCAATATTTATTAAATAAATACGATGATTCAATAAAGAATTATTCTAAATATTTTGAATTGATTTATAGCTATTATAATAATACAAAAGTAACTGATATAATTGCATTAGTTTATACGATTAATAGGCAACCGGAGGCACATTTTGATATGTTCAAAATGTATACTCATCTTGATAATATGGAAAGAGCAATAGAACATATAGAGTTTGTTGATGATATAAGAATTATTATTTCAGTTTATAATGAAGTGGTTAAGTGTTATTTTAAAATTAAAAAATACAAAGAATTACTAGATTATTTTGATAGACTTAAGATAAGCCAGTTTGATAGTTTAGAAATAACTTTTTTATCTGCAATAGAAGAAGAAATGAAATTAATAAACGTTGATGAAAGGATAAATCTTTATGATAAGCTTTGTTGTTATGGCAATGAAAATTATTCATTACTAAATTCTATTAGAAGTGATTATTTTAATAAAGCAAATATGGATGAAGGGAAAATTAATAAATTAATTAATAATATAGATTTGAACGAGTGTTTTGATTATTATGGTGATGTCTTTTACTATTTGATATCATTAAAAAAACCAATTCAGAACTTATTCTTAAAAATGAGCGAAAGCAATATAGAAGCATATTTTAAATATATTAAGGAATCTTATAATGATTTGTATGATAAAATTGAAGAATACGTATCTGTATATGAAAAAAATCAAGAGTTTAAGGATTTGAAAACAAATAAAATTCTAAGTAGAATTTTACTTTCGTCAGAGTCATTAAATGATGATACTTATTTGCTTGTTTTTAAGCGTTATATTAATTATGGAGTAAATTATATAGTTAATATATACAACGAAGGTTTTCTGCAAAATGAATTTATTTATGATGTAAAAAATGATGAGGAAATATTCTTCTTATATATGTATAAGGCTGAAATTCTATTTAAAGGTAACGAACTAGAGCATATAAAATATTTAAGAAAAGCTTTAGAAAAAGTTCCTATGATGAAAAAGGGAATTGGATTATTGTTAAATGAAATGAAAGAGAAAGAATCATTTGAAAGTATAGAAATGAAAGAGCTTAAAATCCAACTAAAAAACAATATAAGAAATTTTATCAAAAGTGGCAATATAGATGTGGCTGAATCATTAATAAAAGAATACGAAAGTATAGTTAGTAACGATATGGAAATAGTTTTATTTAAATCTGAAATTTCAATTGAGAGATTAAGGGAAAAAAGTAATAGTAATTATAAGATGTAGACTAAACAAAGTCACAATAATTCAAAAGGTAGGAAGTGATAATGTGTCTGATGAAAGAGAGATAATGAAAAAACAGATAAAAGAAAATATACAAGTACTTATTAATGATAATAAATTAGATGATGCAATAGTTTTAATTGATGAATATTTGAAAATAGATTTATATGATATGGAATTATACTCGATGTTATCTGTTGTTTATATAATGCAGCAGAAAATAAATGAAGCAAAAAAAGTATTAAAAGAGGCACTTAATATTTATGATCAAAGTTTCGATTTAAATTATAATTTGGCTTATATATATGAACAAGAGGGAGAAATTAGATATTCTTTAAAGTACTATAAAAAAGCTTTAGAAAATTGTAATGATGAAAAAATAAAATTAAATATAATAAATTCTATTAAAAAAATATCCAATAAGCATAGTAGTATGGTAACAGATGATAAAACAAAAGTGATTTTCTTTGTGAAGCAAGGTATGGATAGTTTTCTTGATGATATAATAAATAATTTATCAGAAGAATATGAAACTAAAAAGATCATTACGACGGAATATAAACAAATAGATGAAGGTATGGAATGGGCCGACATTTGCTGGTTTGAATGGTGCGATGAACTTGTGGCTTATGGAAGTAAGCACAAGTTGGCTAAAGAAAAGAAAATAATATGTAGATTGCATAGATATGAAGTTTTTACTAACTATCCTAAAAATGTAGAGTGGAATAATGTTGATAAATTAATTTTAGTGACAGAGCACCTTGGAAAATTCTTAGCATCTCAGATACAAGATATTGAGGAAAAAGTCGATATTATTACTATACATAATGGAGTCAATTTAAATAAATTTCAACTAAAATTAAGAAAATCAGGTTATAATATTGCTTATATAGGTTATATACACCAAAGAAAAAATCCAGTTTTATTACTTCAAATAATAAATAATCTTGTAAAAATCGATAAAAGATACAAATTATATATTGCAGGGCAATTTCAAGATTCGTTAATTGAACTATATTGGAATTATCAGATACAACAAATGGGATTAAATAATAATATTATATTTCAAGGTTGGCAAAAAGATATAAGTAAATGGTTAGAAAATAAGAATTATATTCTATCTTCAAGTATACATGAAAGTTTTGGCTACGGTATTGCAGAAGCTATGTCAAGGGGGATAAAACCTGTAATACATGATTTTGTCTTCGCAGATGAAATATGGGATAAAAAGTATCTTTTTAATTCTATTGATGAAGCTGTTAATATGATTACTGAAAAAGATTATAATTCACAAGAATATAGAAAGTTTATTGAAGATAACTATTCATTAAATAAGCAAGTAGATGAAATAAAGGAACTTATTAATTTAACTCGAAGCAAGGAAGAATTAAGTAAAATAGAGAAGGAAGAACTTACATTGGATTATATCTATAGAAGATTTAATGAATTTATAAGTTACCCAAATATCTATTTTGAAAGTTACGATTTTAAATCTGCAGATATAACTATTGGAAAAAGGGAAAGAGTAAGTAATGAGTACGAGTTAATAGAGTTTATTCTTAAAAATAATAAAAATAAAAGTCTTATATTTAATAATATTTGGTACAACATAAAAGATGAAAATATTGTTCTGCCGGAACCAATGAAGAAGAATGGAAATATAAAATATATTACTAAGTTTTTGAGGAATATATTAGAATTAGAAGTAGAATTCGTTAATAATATTGCAGGATTTATTTTTGATAAAGGTATAGTTGATGATGTAAATAAGAATTCAGTGATATATAGTTGGGAAAGGGCTATACCAGCATCACAGTTTATGCCAATGCTAGGATATTTAAAAATAGCTGAGAGGTATATATTTGCTGCAAGCTTTATTAAAAGTAGTGACAAAGTTTTAGAATCTCCTTGTGGTTTTGGGTATGGAGCAGCTTATTTTTCTAAAATTTGTTCGAATGTAGAAGCATTAGATATAGCAGAAGACAATATTAAATTTGGAAAAGATATATATGGTTTCGATAATATAAATTGGGTGAATGGAGATGTAACAAATCTTCCATATAAAGATAATGAGTTTGATATTTATGTTTCATATGAAGTGTTTGAACATTTACCATTAGAGTTAATTGAACAATATTTACATGAATCAAAAAGAGTAATAAAAGGAAATGGAAAGTTTATAATTTCAACTCCAAATGCAGAAATGAGAAAACATATAAATAATCCATTTCATATAAAAGAATATAGTTTTCAAGAATTTAGAAATATAATTGAAAAACAGTATAGTAAGATTGAATATTATTCTGTTAGTGATTACAAAGTTAATTTTGGTATGAAGCATAATGCTTTTACTATGATTGCAGTATGTGAAAAATAAAATTTATATTATAATTATATTTACTCAAACATATTAAATCCACTTGTATTTATTATGTTAGTGAAATTATTTGAGGGAAATATCAAATCTAAGGAAATGTTATAATATTTTGAGTTTGTAAGTAAATGTATTTTATAATAAACGTGAAGAAAGAAATACAGCGAAAATTCTACTAGAAATTATAATATTTGTACTGCAGAATGCCGATATCATATTTTTTTAGGAAAGGTCTATGCAAGTGATTGGTACTTATGGGGAGTAATACAGATAATTGGTTTTTGTAAAAGGTGGAATTTATCAATAGTGTTTTAATTTACAAGAATAGATTAAAATACTATATGAAAGAAGCATAAATGGTTACTAGAGGAGTTAAGAAGATGTTGAGTTTATGTATGATAGTTAAAAACGAAGGACAAAATATTAAAAGTTGTCTATCTAAAGTAGAAACCTTCGTAGATGAAATAATTATAGTAGATACAGGTTCTGATGATAATACAAAGATTATTGCATCAGAATTCACAGATAAAATTTATGATTTTAAATGGTGTAATGATTTTTCGAAAGCTAGAAACTTTTCAATATCAAAAGCTTCAAATGATTGGGTACTTGTATTAGATGCAGATGAATTTATTATAAATTTTAATAAAGATATGTTATATGAATTTATAAGTAAGGTAACGAATAGAAATAAAGTTGGTAGAATCCAAAGAATTAATATTATGGATGATTCTAATGGAAATAAGAAATATACAGAAAGAGGAAATAGACTTTTTAACAAAAATTATTTTCACTATGAAGGAATTATTCATGAGCAGATAGTAGCTTTAGATAATAAGGACTATGAAACAGAAATATTAGAAATATTAGCTGAACATATAGGTTATAAAAAGGAAATATTAAACAGAACAGATAAACTTAAAAGAAATATATATTTGTTAGAAGTGGCATTGAAAGATGAGTCAAAAGATCCATATATTTATTTTCAACTAGGAAAGTCTTATTATATGTTAAAGGATTATGAAACTTCTATTGAGTATTTTGAAAATGCATTATCATTTCAATTAGATTTTAGATTGGAATATGTAGAGGATTTGGTTGAAACTTATGGATATTCTTTAATTAACAGCTGCAGATATTCTGATGCTCTTATTTTGGAGAATTGTCTTGGAACTTATTCAAAGTATGCTGATTTTCTATTTCTTATGGGCTTAATATATATGAATAATGCCAAATTTACAGAGGCAATAAATAGTTTCTTAGAGTGTACTAAATTCTCAGACAGTAAAGCGGACGGAATAACTTCATATATTTCCTATTATAATATAGGGGTGATATATGAAGTTTTGGATTTTAAAGAGAAGGCTATAGAGTATTATAATATGTGCAATGATTATGAACTAGCAAAAAATAGACTTAAGGTATTTTTAAATCAAGTTTAGAAAATATTAAATATAACGATAATTTAGAAAAATTAATAAATATTGGAGGAGTAAATATGGATATAGCAGAATTATCAACGGTAATGAGTCAATCAAGTGTAAAACAATCAGCTGGTGTACAATTGGCAAAAATGATGATGAATGCTGAAAAAGAAAGTGCTGCTCAAATGACTGAAGTACTAAAGAATGTTACAGTAGATCCTAATTTAGGAAATAACTTGGATGCTAGAGTTTAGTTTAGATGGATGAGAGAGAGGAGTTAAAGAAAGAATTAGAACAAGAACTTCAGTGGATAATTTATAGACAAAGACTGCTGGATATTATGGAACAAAAATTATTACAAATGAAAAAGTTAACAGAGAAGGCTAAGTATGATAATCTTATTGAAAAGGAATTGGAACTGATAAACGTTAAATTAAATGATTTAGCTATGCAAGTTAAAGCTTTAGATAGTGAAAGTAGAAAAAGTGAAGATTGGAAAATGATTAGATGAGCATCAATAGCTAGCAAAATAGATATGGATACTCATTTTTCTTTTTAGTAAATATAGCGCCAAATTTATTTAGAACGAATAAAGTTTCATTTTTGCATAGTAAAGCTGTAAGCGTCAAAAAATCGACGCGTAGCAGCAGCCTAAACTTAAGTGATAAAATAAACCCAACAGAAAAACTTATATTTTCTGTTGGGTACAATTTTATATAGGGGCTGCTCCAAATTGGCTTAAGTGTTTGGAATAGTATTATGTATGATATTTTATGGAATACTAAGTGCATAGATATTTTAAATATAGGGTAAAAACCCTTGCACTTAGGAGTGAATTTATATGTATTCAATTGATAACCAATTAAAAATAGAAGATTTTATATTTCCATACGGAGAATTAGATAAAAATAATAGGTGGGTTAAATTAGCGTCAATAATACCATGGCATGAATTTGAAGAAACATATGCTAAACAATTCATTAATAATGGTCGTCCATCAAAACCATTTCGAATTGTATTAGGAAGCTTAATAATAAAGCAAAAACTTAATTGTTCCGATCGTGAAACGGTATCTGCTATCGCCGAAAATCCTTACCTTCAATATTTTATTGGTTTGAAAGAATTCCAAAATTCCGCACCATTTGGAGCGTCTTCAATGGTTGAATTTCGAAAAAGAATTGATGATGATATGATTATTGAAATGAATAATACTATTCTTAAAGATACTACTAAAAATAATGATGATAAAGATAAGCATGACGATAATGATGATGGAAATGATTCAGATCAATCTAATCAAGGCACTATCATTATTGATGCAACATGTACTCCAGCCGATATAACTTATCCACAAGATTTAAATCTTTTAAATTCTGCAAGAGAAAAACTTGAAGGATATATTGATCAATTGCATAATCCTTCTGAATCTAAAAAGCCTAGAACTTATAGGAAAATTGCGCGTAAGGATTTTCTAAATGTTTCAAAGGCCAGAAAGAAAAATTCTAAAAAGATGCGCAAAGCTATAAGGAAACAATTAAATTATATTGCTAGAGATATTGGATATGTAGTAAATTTTATTGCGAATGGAAAAAAGCTTAATAGTCGACAATCAGAAGAATATGAAGTGATTTTACAGTTATATCATCAACAAAAATATATGTTTGATAATAGAAAACATACAGTAGAAAATAGGATTGTTAGTATCAGTCAACCACATGTTAGACCAATTGTTAGAGGAAAAACTAAAGCTCCTACGGAATTCGGGGCAAAAGTTGAAATAAGTGTTGCTAATGGTTATGTTAGAATGGAAAAGTTGAGTTGGGATGCTTACAACGAATGCGAAAGCTTAATACCTATAACAGAGAGTTATAAAGCAAGAAATGGCTTTTATCCTGAAAGAATATTGGCTGATAAAATTTATAGAAATAGAAAAAACTTAAACTATTGCAAAGAAAATGGAATTAGCATTACCGGCCCTGCTTTAGGCAGACCTAAAAAGAATAAAACTAAAGCTGAAAAAAATCAAGAGTATGTTGATACATGCGAAAGAAATGAAGTTGAGGGAAAGTTTGGTACTGGTAAAACTAGATATGGTTTAGCCAGAATATTTGCAGATTTAAAAGAAACTGCTGAGTGCGTTATTAATATGGCATTTTTTGTAATGAACCTTGATAAAAAATTGAGGGTCATTCTACGCCATTTTACAAATTACTATATTTTGGAATACTACATATAAATATAGGGGGTTTTAAAGCACCCCCTATATAGAAATGATCATTTGCTAATCTTAATGTGCAGTTCATCTGGAGTGCTTTCTGCCCACGGCATACATTTTTCTAATATATCACGTTCTTTAAATTCTGCATTTGCAAGCATTTCAAACAAATATACTAAATACTTTTCTACTGCTAAGCCATTGGCTTTAGCAGTTTCAACAATACTATAAAGAAGTGCACTTGATTTTGCACCTTTTGCTGTCTTGGAAAACATCCAATTTTTTCTGCCGATTACAAATGGCTTTATAGCTCTTTCAGCTGAATTATTATCAATCTCAAGACATCCATTTGTCAGAAAGGTTCTCGTATAAGGTAATAGTTTTTGAGCATATGCAAGCGCCTTGCCTAAATGGCTTTTAGGAAGAGCATTAACAATTTCAACATCTACATATTCTTGAAATTTCTTAAGAATAGGTAAAGATTTCTTAAGTCTTATTGCATGTCGCTCATCATAATAATTATCACTATCTATATATTGTTCCCTCAGTTCTTTTTCAATTTCATAAAGTTGTTCGCAATAATTAAACCCTTCTAGCGCATGTGATTGCTTTAAAGCTTCGGGGCTTAAGAGTGATATTATTTCAAAGAATTTTCTTCTAATATGTGCCATACAATATAGACTTTTTATGTTTTTAACTTTATTATATCCATCATATCCATCTGTTTGAAGATAGCCTGAGAATCCTTCAAGAAATTCTTCAGCACAAGAACCAGATCTTGTTTTCTGATAATCATATAGAATTACTGGATTTTCAATGCCTCCGGAGCGATATAGCCACATGAATCTTTTTGAATTAGAATCTTTTCCATTTTCTTCAATAACCTTGACATATGTTTCGTCAGCATGAATATAATTTCTTTTTAAGAGATCCTCTTTCATATAATCAAAAACAGGCTGAAGTTCATTTGCACAACCTATTATCCAGTTAGATAATGTCTGGCTTGAAAGATTAACATCCATCATCTTAAAGTATGATTCCATTCTATATAATGGCATTGCATATTGATATTTCATACTCACAACGTGAGCTAACAATTCATTTGAAGCCATACTTTTATATAAGAAAGTATTTGGTATTTTTGCAGAAATTATATTGGTTTTATCAGCATCCGCTTCGCAATTTTTGCAAGCATATGTATATGAAATATGTTCTTCTATGTAAAGTTCTGCTGGCTTATATTTTAAAATTTCTTTTGATTTTTTGCCAATTACAACTAAATTATTTCCACATCTATCACAAACTGCTTCTGATTCATCAAGTTTATGCTCAATTGTAACTCTATCTAGGCCGGATAAATTATCTTTCTTTCCTAAATGAGAAGATGATTTTTTTCTTGTATATGTAATTTCTTCAATGAGAGGCTCATTTATTTTAAGATCACTGTTTTTTTCAGCATCATTAAAAAGTGAGATTTGTCTTGAATCAACTTGCTCACTAGATTGTCCAAAAATTTTTCTGTTTTTATTTAGAATTTGTCCTTTAAGAAAAGCTGATTCCTTTTTTAAATTATCAATTTCTTTATCCTTTGATTCAATTTGTTCTTCCATTTTATAAATCAATAATTTTGTTTTTTCATCAAGCTGATCTTCTAAATCTAAAATATCCATTTTCATACCTCACAACAAATGTAGGCATATATTACCACAAAACCCTTAATTCCGAAACTTGTAAAAGTTCAAAATTAAGGGCTTATAGCAATATTTACTTTAAAAGCTGTTTCTTACTTCAATTGGCTTAAATTTAGACTTAGTTCTAACTTCATATCCCATAAGGAGCCATTTCAATTCTTCTTTGTTAATTTTAAGAGCTTCGTCTGGAGTCATCGGCCATTTCAATATACTATTTTCAAGTCGAAAATAGTATAGCCAGAATCCTTCATCAAAGTGGAGAATCTTAATTCTATTCATTTGTCTATTACAAAAAACAAACAAGGCTTTTTCAAACGGATCCAGCTTTAGCTGCGTTTGCACAATCACTACTAGTCCATCAATGCTTTTTCTCAAATCTGTTATTCCACATGCAAGATAAACTGTATTAACTTTATTAAGATTGAACATTTGCAATCAGATCCTTAAGTAAATTACTCAAAACGGCTATTTCATTAGCCGGTACATATATTTTAGCTGTTCCTATTTCTATTATTATATTAGGTCTATCAGCTGGAACCACAGTGATTTCAGTTCTTACTCTTTCTTCTCTCATGGAAATTGCATGAAACTGTAAATTATTATTTTCATCCTTAAATTTCTTTTTATAGTAATAAAATTGACTTTTAGTAATGTGATTTGCATTGCAGAAATTTCCTAACGTTCCTTCGTAAGAAGAAAAGCCAGCAACAATTTCTCTCCACTTTATATTTTCATTATTATTCATATAAGTAAACCTCCATTGTTAAAATCTATGTTAATTTTAACAATGGAGGTTTACATTTATCTATCCGTTAATTTTTTTACGCTTACGTAAAGCTGAAAAAGATGACTGTAGATATTTTTTAATATAATTAGTTATATATAGTTAATAATAAGTTTTAATAAAAATTTTATAGAAGCTTATAAAACCTGTTTTAGTTATAATTAAGTAATGAATAAAAAACTTTAATATGATATGTTTTATGTTAAAACTAAAGATAGTTTTAATCCTTACGATAATAAATACAAGAAAAGAAATTTATATTAAAAATTTTTTCTATTATTTATTTAGTATTGCTGATGTGAATCGCAGTAGTTATATAAAATAATACAAAATGATACAAGTAAAATGAAAAAGGAGGTTATATAAATTGAGACTTTCTCATAATATGTTCTCATTAAGCATATATAAAACATATAAAAATAGAATTGAGGATAATGCTAAGGCGCTAAATAATGTGAGTACTGGAAGCAGGTTAAATTCTGCTAAAGATAATCCGGGAAAGGTAGGGAAAAATGAAACTTTAAAGATACAGGTACTGACTAACGATGCTGCAAGTAAGAATATTCAAGATACTAATTCTATGCTACAAACTTTTGATGGTTCTCTTCAAGAAATAAATGATAATTTATGTAGGTTGAAAGAATTAGCAGTTAGTGCTGGTTCAGATACTCTAACAGATTCAGATAAAAAAATTATTCAAAATGAAATTAACAGTATTAAAGCCGATATAAATGATTTAACGAATAATACAGAGTTTAATGGTATTAAATTATCTGAACCAAGTGCTTCAAGTTTAAATTTAAATCCAACAAAAATCATAAAGAGTGCTATAGGGAATATGGATGATGAAAATGTTGACATACCTATATTTGATGTAAGTGCATCAAATTTAGGGGTTAGTGATTTGGATATAAATAATATTGATGAATCACTTCGATCTATAGATAAAGCAACTCAAATGGTTGCAAAGATAAGAAGTAAATATGGTTCCATACAAAATAGATTGGAAGGAACGTCTGATTATTTAAGCAATAAAGATATTAATGTACAAACTGCTCAAAGTAGAATTGGTGATGCAGATATTGCAGAAGAAATGATGAAATATTCAAAGAGTCAGTTATTAGTTAATTCTTCAATTGGATTAATGGCACAGAGTAATAACTTTCCTAAGGATTGCTTAAATATTTTAGCTAATGTTAAATAATACAGAGATGAGGATTATTTTAAAATAAACTATAATAAATTCTGATTATCAGAGTTTACTATAGTTTATTTTTTTGAAACTAAAATAAATGATTTAAACAATTTTAATGGATAATTTTGTGAAATATTAGATTTATATTTATACAAAATTCTATTATCGAAAATTATTGGATAAATTATAATGAAATTTATAATTTATTAGATGATTTTATCGAAAATTAAAAATAACTGTGGTTAAATAAACCAAAATACATTATAATTTAAAAGGACAAATTATATTGATACTAGCACACTTATTGAAAAATAAGGCCGCAAAGCCATGAGTCTAAGGAGAATTTTATTTTCTAGGATTGTCAGGTTGCCAAAATATAAAGTGAAACTTAGTTCTTAGCTTCATGAAAAAATTTATATTGAAGACTAATTGGACTTATTTAATGTCGTGTTATTGTTATCTCGAATATTAATGAAGAATATTGGAAAGTAAGATCTTTCATTTTGTTTGATTTGTTTTATTATTTGTTAACATGCGAGTATTACAAAACTAGGCATAAGATAATTATATATATGTTGCCAAAATAATTCTTCATGATAATTCTAAAAATATTGCAAGAATTTTAGCTGTAATTATGAATTGAGAAATGTGTATTGTGAATTGCAACATATTAATAAAGTTTATATTTATTTTGCTTTAAATATTTTTGGTGCCTATAATTTATAGACACCTTTTATTTTTTAGATATATGGTAGGCCACAGTACGGATAAATACGGCAGAAAGTCTAAAAATGGCATTTAATTTATTTTAGAAGATTTATTATGTGGGGGAATATTACAATAAAACCAAAAAAAATCGGAATTAGTAAATAAATTGGAAAACATTTTTCAAAAAATTATAGATAAAATTGCATAGTTATTCTATAATTAAATTATTAATTGGTCAAAATAAATTGTAATATTTTACTCAGGTAAAAATTGTGAGGAAAAAAGCATTTTATTTTACATATTTCTAATAATGTGTAAAATAAAATATTTGTACTGAAAGTTTTAGATATTTATGCAAGTAGAAGGCGAAATGTAAGGATGTGAATTTATGGCAATACAATCTATTAGTTCAGATGCTACTTATGATTTGATTAAACAAGGCATTAAAGCATCAAATGTTAGAGCTAAAACAATTGCTAATAATATGGCAAATGTCAATACGAAAGATTATAAGAGATTTAATGTAGTATTTGAGGAAAATTTAAAGAATCAGGGAGATTTTTCAAAATTAGAGTTAAAACGCACTAATCCACGTCACTTTTCAAGTAGTGGTTCAAATAGCGGTGATAATATATCAATTGAACAGGATAAGAGTACTAGCATGAGAAGTGATGGAAATAATGTTGATTTAGATATAGAAAAGGTAAATCAAGCAGCAAATACTCTTAAATATAATGCGTTAATAACTGACATAAATAATAAATTTAATAATTTAAAAACTGTTATTAAATAGTGATAAACAATACATAATTAGGAATTATATTTAGACAAGCTATGAAATTTGGAATTATTGATTAGATAAAGGAGGATTATAAATGAATGCATTTACTTCCATGCAAATAAGTGCAACGGGTCTTTCAGCAGAAAGATTAAGAATGGATACTATAACTTCTAATATGGCGAATGCAAGTACAACAAGAAGTGCAGATGGCAAAGGCCCATATGTAAGAAAAGTAGCTGTATTTCAAGAGGCTCTTGATGCTAATAAGGATATGGCAGGAGTTAAAGCAGTTAAAATTGAAAATGATCCATCACCTTTAAGAAAGGTATATGACCCAACGCATCCAGATGCAGATAGCAATGGATACGTTACAATGCCAAATGTGAATGTATTAAATGAAATGGCAGATATGATGGTAGCAACTAGATCTTACGAGGCAAATGTTGATACTTTTAATGCTTTAAAGAGCATGTTTTCAAAGGCTTTAGAAATTGGTAAGTAGGGGGATGAAAAATGAGAATAGAAGATAAGTTTGCACAAAATGAAATTATATTTAATAATAAATTTAAAGATATCAATAGTGATAAGAGCAATAATGAAAGCAATAACTCAGTTAATTTTGGAGATGTCTTAAAAAAGGCAGTAGATGATACCAACGGTAAGATGACACAAGCTGATGAAACTGCAACAAAGTTTATTAAAGGTGATGATGTTAATATTGATGAAGTTATGGTTAAGAATCAGGAGGCTAGTTTGAGTCTTCAGTTTTTAGCACAAACTAGAGACAAGTTATTGGACGGATATAATCAATTATCGAGGTTGCAATTGTAGTAAGGTGAGGAGAGCTTAATAATGAAAAAACTTTTAGAAAAAGTTAAGGGGCTTTTGGAAAAGTTTAAATCCAAGAATAAGAAGATAAAAGCTGCTATAATAGTAGCAATCGTGGCAGTTATTATTGCAATTATAAGTGGGATTTTTTACTCATCTTCTAACAAATATCAAGTACTATTTTCTGATCTTGATGCAGCTGATGCTCAAACTGTCGTTAATAGTTTAAATGAAAAAAAAGTTGATACTAAAATAGATAGTAACACAAATACGATTTGGGTTCCTAAGGATCAAGTGGATAAATTAAGGTTGGAGCTAGCACCAACTTTGACATCTGGAAGTAAAGGCTATGAATTAATGGATAGTGGAAGTTCCTTTGGAATGACGGATGAAGAATTTAAAATAAAAAAAGTTAGAATGCAGCAAGGTGAGTTGGAAAAGACAATAAAAAGTTTTCCACAAGTAGAAGAAGCGAGAGTACATATAACTGAGGCTAAGGATTCTGTTTTTGTGAAGGATAAAGAACCTGGAAAGGCAGCAGTTTATCTGAAATTAAAAAAAGGGACAACTATTAGTGAGGATCAGGTTAAATCAATAGTAGCATTAGTATCTGGGGCAACTGAAAACATACCTAGAGAAAACATAGATGTTATAGATGATAATATGAATTTACTTACTAAGGATATAAATTCAGATCAAAATAATTCAGTAAGTTCTGAAACAATATCAAAGCAACAAGATGCTGAAAAGGCATATGAAGATAGGATGCAAAAGGCAATTGTTAGTTTATTAGAGCCAATCGTTGGTAAAGGGAAAGTTAAGGCTACTGTTAATGTAAACTTGGATTTTGATTCAAAACAAAAGACACAAACAGTAGTAGATCCGAATAAAGTAATTGTAAGTCAAGAAAATTCAAAGGAATCGAATAACTCAGGATCAACAACTACAAGTCAAAGTCCTGTTGATAATAATATGAGTAATACAACTACAGCTACAAATAATAACCCTTCGACTTCAAGTAAGGAAGATCAGAAGACAAATTATGAAGTGGGCAAAAGTGAATCTAAAGTTATTAGTGCACCAGGAGAAGTTAAAAGACTTACAGCATCAGTTGTGATTGATGGAAATTTAGATGCTGCGACGCAACAGACACTTGAAAATACAGTTGGAAATGCAATTGGATTGGATACACTTAGAGGAGATAAAGTTTCGGTGCTTGGAATGGCATTTGACACAACAGCTCAGGATCAAGCTAAGGCAGAAATTGATGCTATGAATGCAGAGACAGCTACAGCTAGCAAGAATAAGATGATGATTGTTGCAGGAATTTTGGGAGCATTGCTTTTAGGTATTATTATTTACTTCGTCGCAAAGAGAAGAAAGAAGAAGAAAGAAGAAAATGAACAATTATTAAATACTTTAATTGATGATACTATATTACCTAAAGAACCAACAGATGATGTTTTTGAACCAATAGAATTTGAGGCTAAAACTAAAAAATCACACTTAGAAGAAGAGATAAAGAAATATGCAACAGAAAAACCAGAGCAAGTAGTAGAAATAATCAAGTCATGGTTGACTGAAAATGAGAGGTGATGGCTATGTCAAAAGAACCAAATCAATTGACAGGGGTGCATAAGGCAGCAATATTATTTATAACTCTTGGACCTGAAGCCTCATCGGGGATATTGAAAAAACTACCAGAGGCAGATATACAAAAAATAACTTATGAAATTGCTAATATTACGTCTGTTACACCAGAACAAAGAGAAGAAATATTAAATGAGTTTTATCAGATGAATAAAGCCCGAGATTATATAATTGAGGGCGGTATGGATTATGCTAAAACATTATTATCAAAAGCGTTAGGAACTCAAAGAGCTAGTGAAATATTAGATAAGGTATCAGAAGCTACAGCTCAATATAGACCTTTTTCAATTGCAAGAAAGGCAGATTCTCATCAATTGTTAAATGTAATTATATCAGAGCAGCCTCAAACTATAGCTTTAATTTTATGTTACTTGCAGCCAGATAAAGCTGCACAAGTTATGGCTGAATTACCAGAAGAAACTCAAAGCGAGGTTGCTTATAGAATAGCAACTATGAGCAATACGTCACCAATGGTAATTAAAGAAATTGAAGCTGTACTTGAGAGCAAGTTGTCTTCTGTAGTAAGAACTGAAATGACGACTTTAGGTGGCGTAGAAACTTTAGTTAGCATATTAAATGCAGTTGATAGAACAACAGAAAAGAATATTACAGAAGGCCTAGAAAGAGAAGATGCAGAACTTGCAGATAAAGTTAAGAGTTCAATGTTTGTATTTGAAGATATTATATCTCTTGATGATGTATCTATCCAAAGAATTCTTCGAGAAGTGGAAGTTGGAGATCTTGCACTTGCACTTAAGGGATGTTCTGATGAAGTTGCAAATTCTATATACAGGAATCAATCTAAGAGAGCCGCTGCTTCATTAAAGGAAGATATGGAATTCTTAGGACCAGTAAGGCTTATGGATGTTGAAAAGGCACAACAAAAGATTGTTTCTGTTATTAGAAGGTTAGATGATGCTAATGAAATCATCATTGCAAGAGGTGGAGAAGATGCAATCATCGTATAGATTAATAAAAAAGGACTTTGCAAAGTCAGGAACAAGTAAAGTTATTTCAACAGAGTATGTTAGTAAAAAGGCAGCATCTGAAGAAATAGAAGAGGAAAAAGAGGAAGAAGAAATTGTAGTAAAAGCTCCACAGATTGATCCTGAAGAACTTTTAAAAAGGTATGAAGATATTGGACAAAGGATAATACAGGATGCTAAAAACGAAAAGCAGATTATTGTTTTGAGAGCACAAATGGATGCCAATGCTTCAGAGAAAAAAGCATATGAAAAAGGATATGCTCAAGGATTAGAAAATGGATATGATGATGGATATAGGAAAGCTTATGATGAAACAATTGAAAGTGCAAGAGCAGAGGCGGCAGAGATTGTTAATAAAGCAGAATTGATGCTGAAATCTGCGCATGAGAACTATGAAAGATATCTAGAAAGTAAGAAAAGCGAGATAGTACAATTAGCGTTAGAAATTGCGGAAAATATTACAAAGAAAACACTGAGTACCAATGAAGCGATGAATAATATTATTGAAGAAGCTTTTAAGATCTCAAAAGGAGAAGAAAATGTTATTTTAAAGGTGAATTCAGCCCATATTGAAGAATTAAAATCGCAGGTGGAAAGATGGAAGGTATCATACAATATAAAAAATGAAATTTTTGTGCTTGCAGATGATTTTATGGAACCGGGAAATGCAGTTTTGGAAAAAAACAGTGGCATAGTAAAAGTGGGCGTGGATATTGGAATGGAACAAATACGAAAAGCAATATTTGGATAAATAATTCACAATTCATAATTCACGATTCACAATTGAGAGCAAGTTTCTATAGAGTTTGAAAAATTTTTAAAAACAATTTCAGTGGGTTATCAATAATTGTGAATTGTGCACTGTGCATTGGAAACTGTAAAGGAGTAGTTATAAGTGCTGGATTTAGACTTGGATTTCGATAAACTTATTAAAAAAGCAAGTGATACTTCGACAATATATAGTGAAGGCGTTGTTAAGAAAGTAATAGGACTTACTATTGAAGTACAAGGTATTAAGGCTTTTGTAGGTGAACTTTGCATAATATATAATGAGAAAAATGTTCCTGTAAATTGTGAAGTTGTTGGCTTTAGAGATGAATTTGTAATATTAATGCCTCTTGATGAGCTTATAGGAATTTCACCTGGATGCAGAGTTGTACCGCAACGTAAGCCGCTGAGTGTAAAATGTTCAGATAAGCTACTTGGACATATAATAGATGGACTTGGAAATCCTTTAGACTGCGACAGTATATCTATGGATGGAGAAGAGTATCCATTAGAAAATGATGCACCAGATCCATTAAAGAGAAAAAGAATAAAAGAAATAATGCCTACTGGAGTTAGAGCAATAGATGGTTTCTTAACTTGTGGAGATGGGCAGAGAATTGGCATCTTTGCAGGTAGTGGAGTTGGAAAAAGTACTACACTAGGAATGATAGCGAGAGAGGCAAAAGCTGATGTTAATGTTATTTCACTAATAGGTGAAAGAGGTAGAGAGGTTCTAGAATTTATAGAAAAAGATCTAGGACCAGAAGGTATGAAAAAATCTGTTGTAGTGTGTGCTACATCAGATAAACCGGCATTAATAAGACTCAAAGGAGCATTAACAGCTACAGCTATTGCTGAATATTTCAGAGATAAAGGTAAAAAAGTAATTCTTATGATGGATTCAGTTACAAGATTTGCAATGGCACAAAGAGAAGTTGGACTTGCTATAGGGGAGCCACCAGCTACTAAAGGATATACGCCTTCAGTATTTGCTAAATTACCTAAACTTATGGAGAGATCTGGAACATCTATCGATGGTTCAATAACTGCCTTTTATACAGTGCTTGTTGATGGAGATGATTTTAATGAGCCTATAGCAGATGCTGTTAGAGGAATATTAGATGGTCATATAGTTTTATCAAGATCTTTAGCTCATAAAAATCATTACCCAGCCATTGATATTTTAAATAGTGTCAGCAGACTTATGAACACAATAGCACCTAAAGAACATAAAGAAGCTGCATCTATGGCAAGAGATCTTTTAGCAACTTATAAGGACTCTGAGGATTTAATAAATATAGGGGCTTATGTTAAAGGAAGCAATAAAAAGATTGATATGGCAATTAACTATAATGAATCATTAAATGATTTTCTATGTCAGGGAATTGATGAAAAAACTTCTTTTGAAGGTACACAAAATTCTTTAATATCAATGTTTAAATAAAGGAGGTTTTATTTTGGCTGAGAGATTTAAGTTTGGCTTAGAAAAGCTCCTTGAAATGAGAATGGAAAAAGAAGAAGAAAGTAAAAGATTATTTACTGAAAGTCAGAGAGAGAAAAAGAAGATTGAAGAAAAGTTAGAAGAACTTAAGGCAAATTATCAAAAATATAACGGTATATCTCCTAATGAGGATGTTGTATATCAGAAATTAAAAAGATATTACATTCAAGGTGTTCAAAGTGGAATAAAATCTACGGAGAAGGATTTAGCGGTCAAAAATCAAGAGATTGAAAATAGAAGAAAAGATTTAACGGCTAAACAGATGGAAAGAAAGACGGTTCAGACCTTAAAAGAAAAGAAGTATTCTGAATATGTAAAAGAGCAGGATAGAATAGAACAAATCAATATTGATGAGTTAGCTCTTTATGCATATGTAAGAAATCAAAAAAATTAAAAAATATTAATCTATGATTTGGAGGTTGAGATGCAGTTAATCTTAATTGAATTTCATCTAAATAGAATTAAACTGCTTGAAGGGAGGTGAAAATAATGGTTACAGCTACAAAAGATTCAAATAGTTCGTCAAACAGCTTAGATAGTATGGTGAAGTCATTTACTTCTAATACAAATTTTGCAAGCAAATCTACTTCAGAAGTTACTAAGACGCTGAATAATTCATACACTTCTAGGAAAGATGATTTTAAAAATGTATTAAAATCAAAAAGTGATTATAAGGATCATGAGGATAATGGATATGTATCTTCTGCAAATCAAAAACAAAATTCAACTGAAGTTAAAGATACTGATAAGGATACAAAAGAATTAAATGAAAAGCTTGAGGAACTAGAAAAGGAAAGTAAGACAGCATCTAAGGATAAACTGAAGGACATATTATCAGAATTGTTAAGCTTACTTGCTAAATTGGGAATAAAACAAGATAGCATAAATGCCAATGGAGCAATTAATTCTAAAGTTGGAATTGATGGAGCTAACAGTACACTATCTAATAGTAGTTTAAATGGTATTATGGAAAAAATAATGGAATTACTAAAAAATGATTCTGTAAAAAGTAAGTTAGATTCTAATTCACTAAACTTAATGGAAAAGCTTTTAGGAAATTTAAATGGTACTATTAAAGAAAATGCTACAGAATCTACTAAAAGTAGTTTAAAAGGAATAATGTCTGAAATATCTGATTTGCTAGAAAATAATCAGAATGCAGGTAATAAAGTTTTAACACTTGAAGATATGTTAAGTAAAAGTTATTCTCAAGATAATAGTGAAAGTGATAATTCTTCAGCATCAAAAAATAATACTCCGACAGCTTCAAAAGAGGAGAAGTTCTTAAATTCTTTAGTTGATGATAATAAAGATGACTCATTAAATAAAATCAATTTGTTTGCATCTAGAACTTCAACAATACAGAATCAAGGCGTAAATAATACTAGAGGACTTACAATCAATAAGGCTACTTTTGTTGATGATTTAATAAAAGACGTTAAGTTTATGAACACTAATTCACTTAAGGAATTAACAGTAAAAGTCAATCCTGGAAATTTAGGTGAGATAACTATAAAGCTGGTTCAAGAGGATGGAGTAATAAAAGCGAATTTAAAAGCTAATTCAAAAGATACAACTGCTTTAATTTCTCAAAATTTATCTGATATTAAAAAGCAGCTTGGAGAGCAAAATTTAAAAATAGCAGATGTAAATATTGAACTTTATCAAGATGATACTACATTTTTTAGTGAACAAAGTTTTGGCGGACAGCTTTCAGAAGAGCAAAGAAGAAACAATACTAGAAATAGTAATGCAGCAAATAATTTAGCATCTAGTGAAGAAGATTTAGTGGAGAATATTGAAGCTAATGATAATAATATAGAATTTTTTGCATAGGAGGTATAAGTATGAGTACTACATTAAGTCCATTAAATGATTCGACAGTAAATGTTGCAAGTTCAGGTACAACTGCGAATGGAACTAAGATCTTAAAGAAAAATGATAATACTATGGATAAAAATTCATTTTTAAAGATATTATCTGCTCAATTAAGTAATTTAGATCCAACCCAAAATCAAGATTCAAGTGCATATGTAAGTCAGATGGCTCAATTCGCATCAATGGAACAAATGCAGAATTTAAATACTACTATGTCAGACTCAGCATACCAGCAAATGATTGGTAGAACAGTAATAACCAATGAAAAAGACGACAATGGCTCTTATATACAGGGGTATGTAACTCAGGTATTGAAAGAATCTGGTGGAACATATTTAGGAATGTTAATTAATGGGAAAGAAGCAAAAATTGCAGTTGAAAATATAATTGGAACTGTACAAACAACTGATTCTAATACTAATGCAAATAGTAGAACTGCTCTTAATTCTGATTTCTTAGCCGCCTCAGCTTTAGCAGATAAACAAGAAAAAGTTGTGATTGCGACTTTAGATGATAAAAAGAAGACTGTTTTAATAAAAGGAAAGATTACTGGTGCTTATATTGATACTGTCAGTGGTGCTACTGTAAAGATAAAAGTTGATGTTTTGGATGATAACGGTAAGCCAACAGGAGAAAATAAGACTTACGATTATGGAGATATAGTAAGAGCTGGAGATCTGGCAGATGATGATATGAAAGTGAATTTAAATAACAATACTGCTAATGAAAGTACAAGTGAAACAGGTACAAATGGTTCAAGTAACAGTAATTCTAGTGGCAGCGGAACAACTTCTGATTCTGGTTCTACAGACACTAATACTAATACAGGAACAGCAGGTGATACTACGAATGCATCTTCAAATGGAACAATAAATACAATTTCAAGTGCAACTAATGATTCGACAGATGCAGAAAATGCAATTCTAGCTAAAATAGCAGGTGTATAAATGAGTTATAGAATTATTAATGGACAAGCTTATTCTGTAGGGAATATTGGGCAATTTGCAAATTCTCAAAAGGCTATAGGTGATAGTCCTAATAGCAAGCAGAAGGAAGCAAAATTTCAGGATGTACTAGATGGTGTTAAAAATAGAGATCAGAGTTTTACTGTATCAAAGCATGCTGCTTCAAGATTAAATGAGATTAATTTTACTAAAGAAGATATGGAACAAATACAAAAGGGTTTTAAAATAGCTCAGGATAAAAATTCTAAAAATACAGTTATGTTATATAAAGATATTGCATTAATTGCTAGTGTTGAAAACAAGACTCTAATAACAGCTGTAGAAAAGGATAGAGCGAAAGATAATATATTTACGAACGTAGATAGCGTAGTAATTTTATAGGCTGGACCTTTAGACAATGCATAATTCACAATGCACAATTCACAATGTACAATCATTGTGGATTAGGAATTGATAATTGTGAATTGGTTACGGAAGCCTGAACTTGTGGATCGACAGAAGCAAGTTATATAAATTGAAAAAAGATTGGGAGGTATGTTTATGTTAAGATGTATGTATTCTGGGATAAGCGGAATGAAGGTTAACCAAACTAAATTGGATGTTATAGGTAATAATATAGCAAACGTAGGAACAACAGCTTTTAAATCTTCAAGTGCAAGATTTAAGGATATGCTTTATCAAAATTCTTCTGAGGCAACAGCACCTACTTCAGTACTTGGAGGTACAAATGCTAAGCAGATAGGGTTAGGAGCACAACTTTCAAGTATTAACAAAGTTATGGGACAAGGTAATGCATTATCAACAGGTAGAAGCCTTGATGTATGTATTGATGGTGATGGATACCTAGTAGTATCTAAAGGCGATTTGAATTCTGGAATTGGTGCTGATCAAGCTACAGGTGCACCAAATGCGGCAGCCTCTGATGCCACTGGACAAATTTCAGAAACTTTGTTTACAAGGGATGGAAATCTTACATTGGATTATCAAGGAAATTTATTAACATCTGATGGGCATAGAATTATGGGATATTATTTAACTAGCGCTACAAATGATGGTGGAACTGCTAGTGCTAAAAGTTTAGCTTATGATTCAACAAATAATGTTATAGGTGCTAACTATGTAAATGCAGATTCTAAAGATTTAAAAGTATCTGATAATACAATGAGACCTTTAGTAATACCAGATAGTGTCACTATTTCAGGAACTCCAGGTGCATCAGGTGCTGTAACACAGCCTGTTAAGAAATTTGAAATCGGAAAAGATGGTATTATTACTGCTGTATTAGGAGATGGTAAGAGAGCTGCAATTGGTCAAATTGCTATGGCAAGTTTTAAAAATCCAGAAGGATTGACTGATCTTGGTGGTAATATGTGCATAAATTCTTCTAACTCAGGGCCTATAGTTTATAAAACTGGAAAGATAGATACTAGTACATCATCTTCAACAACTACTGCAACAGGGAATCAAGGCGGTTTCGGATCATTAATTCAAGGAGCTCTTGAAGGTTCAAATGTAGATTTAACAGAACAATTTACAGATATGATCACAGCAACTAGAAGTTTCCAAGCTGCATCAAAGATGGTAACTACAGGAGATGAAATTCTACAAACAATTACTGGGCTTATGAGATAACCTAGATAATAAAGATAGTTAATATTACATTAAAGCAGGTTGGGTGAAAGCCCAGCTTGCAACTAAATGCTATTAGGGGATTTTATTTATAAGTAATATTTTTCTATAGTGCACAATTCACAATGCACAATTGGTAAGTTATTGTATTATAAAAAACCTATATACTTTAAATAATATAGTGAATATAATAATAATTAAGTGTGTATTGTGAACTGTACAGTTTATTATTAAAGGGGGAGAATTTTATGATAGATGTAACTGGAATGAACCATGAGCACTTCATATTAAATGCAGATCATATAGAAAAGATAGAAGAAGTGCCTGAAACAATAATTACATTAACCAATGGAAGAAAATATATAGTACTTGAAAGCGTAGAAGAAGTTAGGCAGGCGGTTATAAAATACAAAAACAAAATTTTTACTTATAAAATATAATTATAGGGACTTTATTAAAATAAAGCTAATAATAAAAAGGTTAATACTTTAATTGTTGCAAGTGGTGAGGAGTGGTAATAGTGGCTTTAGGAAAAGGTAAGGACAAGGAAAAAGAAAAAGGTGAAAAGTCAGGTAAAAGTGGAAAAGGTCTTATGATAGTTTTATTTATTTTAGGATTATTAGTATTAGGATCAGCAGCTTTCGGTGGAGTGTATTTATTTATGAAAACTAAAAATACAGTAGATGCTCAAGAAGTTGTTGTTGAAAATGAGTATATGGATTTAGCTGAATTCACAGTAAATTTAGGTGATGAAGGTGGTAAAAGATTTTTTAAGGGAGAACTTGCTTTAGGCTATGATAAGACTAAGACTAAACTAAAGGAAGAATTGACAGCTAATCAAGTGGTTGTAAGAGATGATATTATATTTTTCTTTAAGAGCCAAAAGGCTGATTATTTAAATAATGTAGCGAATAGGGATGCTATAAAAAGACAATTAATTGATTCTATTAATAAGGATTTAACAAAAGGCAAGATTACTGATGTTAGATTTAAAAGTATGATAATTCAGTAGGTAAGAGATATGAATTTTGGATTTTTAGGAATGATTGTACAGCTTATTTTGGCCTTGGGAGTTACTTTAGGATTAATATTTTTAAGTTTTAAGTTAGCAAATTCAAAATTTAATGTTATTAATAATAATAAATATATTAAGGTTATTGAAAGAGTACAAGTAACAAAAGATAATTCTATATTAATAGTTAAAATCGGAGAAAAAGGATATATAATGACTAGTACTGCAGGGCATATGGAAAAATTATCAGAGTTATCAAGAGAAGAAATTGATAATATTGAAGAAGATAAGAAGAAAGCATCGCAGGAAATGGCAGAATATTATACTAATTTAGTATTAAAATCGAAAAAGAACTTTTCTAAGATTACAAAGAATATAAAATCAAAGGAAGAGAAGCATGAAAAATAATAAGAAGAGAATTGCATTTACCTTCATGATGGCTCTTGGAATTATGATGTTTTGCACTATAAGTGCATATGCAGCTCCAAGTAGTACAAGCGTGCCGCAACTAAATGTATCTTTTGGAGACGGAAATAGCACACCGCAGGATTATGTATCGAGTATTAAAATATTAATATTTTTTACGATTCTAGCATTATTGCCATCAATAGTGATAATGATGACATCTTTTACCAGAATAGTGGTGGTGTTTTCATTTCTTAAGAGTGCAATGGGAGTACAACAAGCTGTTCCAAATCAAATATTGACAGGACTTGCTATATTTTTAACTTTGTTTATTATGAATCCTGTTTATAATGAGGTAAATACTAAAGCAATACAGCCATATTTAGAAAATAAAATAACTCAGGATCAAGCTTTTGAAGAGGCATCTAAACCTCTAAAATCATTTATGCTCAAACAAACGAGGGAAAAGGATTTAGAGTTATTTGTTGAAATAGGTGGAGTAGATAAAGAGAATTTAACAAAAGAGAATGTTTCATTTACAACGTTAATCCCAGCCTTTGCGATAAGTGAATTAAAGACAGCCTTTCAAATAGGATTTTTAATATATTTACCATTTTTAGTTATAGACATGGTAGTATCTAGTGTTCTGATGTCTATGGGTATGTTCATGCTACCTCCTACAATGGTATCATTGCCTTTTAAATTGATATTATTTGTAATGGTAGATGGATGGTATTTACTGGTGAAATCTTTGATACAGAGTTTTATGTGAGGTGAAATAAGATGACGCAGACAATGCTTAATGCTGTAGTTAAGGATACAATAATAACAGCGGCGAAAGTATCAGCTCCTATATTAATAGTAGTTCTAGTATTGGGGTTAGCAATAAGTATTATACAAGCTACAACTCAAATACAAGAGCAGACATTAACTTTTGTTCCTAAATTAATAGCAGCAGCAATTGTTGGAATATTTTTGGGGAGTTGGATGCTTGAAACAATTATGTCTTTCACAAATAGGATTTTTGATTTGATTTCAAAAGTTATTACATAGGGGGGAGGACAGTATGGTGGATATATCCTACTTTCTTGCATTGTTTCTAATTTTTTTGAGGATAACCTCATATTTTATATCTGTTCAAATATTTTTTCCAACTGGAACACCACAAATTATGCAAGGAGTATTTTCACTTATATTATCATTTGGAATTGTAGCAGGGATAGATCATTCTACATTGAGTGCTTTAAATAGTGGCTACATGCTGGTGTTTTATGCCATAAGTGAGATAATGTCTGGCTTAATATTAGGATATATAACTAATTTAATTTTCCAAGTGGTAAAGCTTGCGGGAGAATGGATGGATATCCATGCAGGTTTCTCAATGGTATCAGTGCTAGATCCAACAACTCAGACTACATCGACTTTACTTGGAAATTTATCATATTTTGTTTCTTTAGCATTCTTTTTTATAGTTGATGGACATCATGTTGTTATAAATATGCTGGTGGAAAGCACAAAGATAGTACCTATTGGTAAAACTATAGTCTATCAAGAAACCTTAATGGGGGTTATGAAGACTATTTTTGACTATTTTGCTTTAGGTGTGAAAATAGCAATACCAATAGTTTTGATAATTGTTATAACTGACGTGTGTTTGGGATTGATTTCTAGAACAGTACCAACAATTCCAATCATGATTTTTGGAATGCCTATAAAAAATTTATTAGGACTTATTACATATATTATATTGCTTCCATTAATGTTGAAGTTAATTGGAACAGCTATATACAATCTACCAAGTATTTTCCGGGAAATAGTTAATTTGATACCTGCGGTACCTTTAGTTCTAATTTTTGCTGGTGATGATAAGACTGAAGAAGCAACACCTAAGAAAAAGTCAGAATCTAGAAATAAAGGACAAATAGCAAGAAGTAAGGATGTATCTGTAGCAATTACAATGGTTATTTGTACGTTATTAATATCATCTTTATGGGGGATGTTAACAAGTGGATTTAAAGATGTTTTAATCTATTTTTTGAATTTTCCCATGATAAAAGATTTTGATAATGCAACTATTTCTAATTTAGCAATTACTACTGTTATAAAGATAGGAAGTTATTTATTACCCTTTGCATTACCTATAATGGTTGGAGGAATTATTGCAAGTTTGCTGCAAACAGGTTTTATAATAACTGCTGAACCTTTAAAACCATCATTTGGAAAGTTAAATCCTTTAAATGGCCTAAAGAATATGATATCAAAAAGAAGCATGGTAGACTTATCTAAAAATTTAATTATAATAACTATAATATCAATTATTTGTTATAAATACATATCAGGAAATTACCAAAGTATACTGGGAATTTCAAATTTATATCTACCTTCCCTAAGCGACGAAGTTAAAAATTTAGTTGTGGGAATATTTAAGCAGATATGCATTGTATTGGTAATCATTGCAGCTATTGATTACTTTTTACAAGTTAGAATGCATAATAAAGAGATGAGAATGACTAAGCAGGAAATTAAAGATGAGTACAAACAATCTGAAGGAGATCCTAAGCTAAAAGGGAAAATTAAGCAAAGACAAAGAGAATTAGGAATGAAGAGAATGATGCAATCTGTTGCAGATGCTACGGTTGTAATAACAAATCCTACTCACTTAGCAATTGCTATAAAATATGAAGAAGGAAAAGATATGGAGGCACCTAAAATTGTAGCGAAGGGTGCTGATTATGTGGCATTTAAAATAAAAAGTATTGCGAAAGAAAATGAAGTCCCGGTTATCGAAAATAAGCCTCTTGCAAGGCTGATGTACGATAGGGTGGAAATAGATGAAGACATACCACAAGATTTATATCAAGCTGTAGCGGAAATATTGGTAGTAGTAATGAAGCTCAAGAAGAAATAAAATTTAAATACGCAATGCACAATGCACAATGTACAATTCACAATTTGAGTTGAAATTCTTACAGAATTTCTAATATATATTGGAAAAATAATTCTTCATAATATTTCTAAAAATATTGCAAGAATTTTAGTCGTAATTGTGCATTGTGAATTGATCAAAAAGGGAGGTTTGATTTTTGGAGTTTGGCAATAGAAAATTAAAGGTAAAAGATAATCTAGATGTATTAATTGCATTTGGTGTTATAGCGATAGTTCTTATGATAATAATACCTTTACCTAAACAGGTAATAGATTTACTTTTAGCTTTAAATATAACAATTTCAATAATCATAATTTTAATTACAATGTTCACAACTAATGTATTGCAGCTTTCAGTCTTCCCTACATTATTGCTGGTTACAACATTATTTAGATTGGCACTTAACATATCATCAACAAGACTAATACTTACAGAAGCAGATGCAGGAACTATTATAACGGCATTTGGAAACTTTGTTATACGTGGTAATTATGTAGTTGGTATTATAATATTTTTGATTATAGTAGTAATTCAATTTATGGTTATTACTAACGGTGCAGGAAGAGTTGCAGAAGTATCTGCAAGATTTACACTTGATGCAATGCCAGGTAAGCAAATGAGTATTGATGCTGATTTAAACTCTGGAATAATAGATGAAGCTATGGCAAAAAAGAAAAGAAAAGACTTGCAATCAGAAGCTGATTTTTATGGGGCTATGGATGGTGCATCTAAGTTCGTTAAAGGTGATGCAATAGCTGGTATTGTAATTACTATTATAAATATAATAGGTGGAATTATCATTGGAGTACTTCAAAAAAATATGACGGCTGCGACTGCCGCTCAAACATATACCATTTTATCTGTTGGAGACGGTCTTGTGAGCCAAGTTCCAGCGCTACTAGTATCTACGGCTTCAGGTATTTTGGTAACACGTTCAGGAAGTGAAGAGAATTTAGGAAATACATTGTCTGCTCAATTGACAGCTTTTCCAGTAGCTACAGGAATTGCCAGCGCTATAATGTTGTTTTTAGGCATTATACCTAGCATGCCTAAAATTCCATTTTTTACAGCATCTTTAGCAATGGGGACGTTAACATACCTACTTTATAAAGATGCAGCTGCCAAAGAGATACAAGAATTTGTATCGGAAGAAGAAGAAATCATCCAAGCAGAGCGTAAAGAGCCAGAAAATGTTATGAATTTAATTTCAGTAGAGCCAATGGAGGTTGAAATTGGATATGGACTTATACCACTTGCAGATGAGGCATCTGGCGGAGATTTACTTCAAAGAATTGCATCTGTTAGAAGACAATGTGCTATAGAAATGGGTATCGTTGTTCAACCTATAAGAATCAGAGATAATCTTCAATTAAAGACAAATGAGTACATAGTAAAAATTAGAGGAACCATGGTTGTTTCTTCAGAATTAATGCCGAGTATGCTTCTTTGCATGGATCCAACAGGAGAAAATTCAGAGATGCCAGGTATAAAAACAATTGAGCCGACTTTTGGACTTCCAGCAGTATGGATAAATAAAGATCAAAGGGAAGAGGCCGAAATTAAGGGATTAACTGTAGTTGATCCAACAACGGTAATGGTAACTCACTTAACTGAAACTATAAAGAGCCATTCATATGAATTGCTTGGAAGACAAGAGGTTAAACTTATTGTTGATAATGCGAAAGAAAAATATAGCGCAGTTGTTGAAGAACTTATTCCAGACCTACTAAGTATCGGAGAACTTCAAAAAGTACTACAAAATTTACTTAGAGAAAAAGTTCCAATTAAGGATATTGTTACGATAATGGAATCTCTAGCAGATAACGCTAAAAATACTAGAGATTTAGAGGTTCTAACAGAATATGTTAGATTCTCATTAGCTAGAACGATTTGTAATCAAGTGGTTGATGAAAATAGAACAATTACTGTAGTAACTTTGGATACAAGTATAGAAGAGATAATAGCAAATAATACTCAGAAATCAGTGCAAGGGTCATTCCCAACAGTAGATCCGGATACAACTACCAAAATACTTACAGGAATAAAGAATACTATAGAATCAGTTTATTTTTACAACAATCAACCTCTTATACTTGTTTCACCAAATATAAGACCTGTATTTAGAAAGTTAATCGAAATGGTATTTCCTCACATTATGGTAATTTCTTTAAATGAAGTACCTAATGATGTTCAAATTAATAGTGAAGGAGTCGTAAGAATATAGATGATTATAAAAAAATATCTTGTAGCAAATATGAACGAAGGTTTGACTCGGATTAGATATGAACTAGGAAAAGATGCTATTATAATAAGTCAGAGAAAGGTTAGAAAACCAGGACTAAAAGGCTTATTTTCTAAGAAAGTGATAGAGGTTACAGCTGCTATTGAAAATTCACAAAGTGATGACAATAGTAGTTCTAATAAGTACAGCAGTAAGTACAACAAAATGGATGAAGAGTTTCAAAATTCATTAGAAAGTATTAAAAAGTTAATGCAGGATGAAGTATCAGTTTCAAAAGATTTGAGAGAAATTCCTAAGGCTGATACCATAAGAGATAAGATATTAGAACATAATGCTAATCTTGAAAAGGAAGCGTCTAGTAATAATATATACGAAGAAAATATTAATAAACAGGAAATTAAAAGTAGTTCTACAAAAATGGAAAATAGCAGTAAAGAACAAAAGGGAATGGATTATATAGATAAGGCCATAAATAATGAGGCGAATATAGAATCAATACATAAAGAAGTTAATGAATTAAAGAGTTTATTAAGCAAGGTTATAAAAAATACGTCCAACGAAGATGTATCAGTAAGCTTTATAAAAGAAAGATTAAAAAGTTTGGATATTGATGAAGAATTGCAGGATGGAGTTATAGAGTCAGTAGAGAATATAAATTCTGGAGAGGCTTTAAATGAAGTAGAAGTTTTAAGAGAAGTTTTTGAGAGAGATATCTTAGTATCCACTAAGAGCTTGAATGGGCGCGTTGTATTAGTAGGGCCAACTGGTGTAGGGAAAACAACCACAATAGCAAAGCTTGCTGGAAGACTTGCACTTATCGAAAAAAAGAAGGTAGGATTAATTACAGTAGATACATATAGAATTGGAGCTATTGAGCAACTTAAAACATATGCAGAAATAATGAATATACCTTTTAAAGTTGTAATTACAATGAAGGAAATGGAAGATGCTATTGAAGCAATGAGTAACTGTGACGTTGTTCTTATAGATACTACAGGAAGAAGCAGCAAAAATGCGATGCAAATTTCAGAGCTTAGAGCATTTGTACAAAAAGCAAACCCTGACCATGTAAATATGGTAATAAGTGCAACTACTAAAAATAGTGATATAAAATCCATACTTACAGGCTATTCAGGGCTTGAATATGATAATATTATTATTACTAAACTTGATGAGACTACTGTGTATGGTTCTTTATATAATATTGCTAAAATTGCTAACAAGCCAGTTAGCTTTGTAACTATAGGGCAAAATGTTCCAGATGATATAATGGTACCTACAAAGGAAGAAATTGCTAATTTTATCCTAGGGGAGGAGATTCTATGCTAGATCAGGCTGAATCATTACGAAAATTGATTAACAATGAAGAACAAGAAATAAATAAGACAACTACAAAAATAATAACAGTAACGTCTGGAAAAGGCGGAGTTGGAAAAAGTAATTTTGTTGTGAACCTAGCAATATTACTTCAAAATAAAGGAAAGAAAGTTTTGATTTTTGATGCTGATTTGGGTATGGGAAATGATGATGTATTAATGGGATTATATCCCAAGCACAATATATTTGATATTATATTTACTGGATTGGAAATAAAAGATATAATTATAACAGGAACCAATGGCGTTGATTTAATTCCAGCAGGGTCTGCTTTAAGTAAAGCTCAAGAATTAGAAGAAGATCAAAAGAAATTATTTATAGAAAAACTCGAGACATTGGATGAGTATGATTATATATTAATGGATACAGGAGCTGGAGTTAATAAAGATGTCTTATCTTTTATAGCAGCTTCAGAAGAATTAATTATTGTAACTACTCCTGAGCCTACGTCGTTAACAGACGGATATAGTTTAATTAAAGCAACAGATCACTATAATCTTAAGACTAAGGCAAAAATAATTGTAAATAAAGCCTTTACTAAAGAAGAAGGTGAAGAAACTTATAATAAATTTAATAGGGCAGTTACTAAATTTTTAAAGATAGATGTTGAATATTTGGGATGCATATTAGAAGATAAAAAATTAGTGCAAAGTGTTAGGCAGCAAAAACCTTTTGTTATATTATATCCTAATTGTGATGCATCTAAAGATATAGAAAAAATAGCTTCGAAACTTTTGGGACAAGAAGTGGATTCATCAGATGGAGCAAAAGGAATGTTTAAGAGATTATTTAATATATTTTCATAGGAGGATTTTAAGGTGCTTAATTTTAACTTAAAAGTTAATGATAGAGTGGAAGTAATAATAGGAGAAAAAGCATATAAAGCTCTAATAATGGATGTAGAGGATGACTTTTTAAAAATGAATGTTCCTGTTTGTGATGGTGATTATTTAATGCTTCACGCAGGAGAAAAGATCGAAATGAATACTTACTTAAGTGAAAATGGATGTTTTAATTTTTCATGCGAAGTAATTTCAAGAGGTAAAGAAGGAAGCATAATATATTATAAAATCTCAACACCATTTAATATTGTAAAAATACAAAGAAGGAATTTTTTCAGAGTCGGGTTATTGAATCCAGTTCAATATAAAAAAATTACTGGGATCGATGAGGAAGATATTCCTAAGATACCTTATAAAGATGGATTAATGGTTGATTTGAGTGCTGGTGGATTAAAATTTAAAATAAATGAAGAAATTACTAAAGAAGATTTGATATTGGTTAGCTTAAAATTAAGCAAAATTGAAGTCGAAATTAAGTGTGATATTGTAAGAATTGAAAACACTCCAGATAAAGAAAAATTGTGTGGATTAAGATTTATTGATATTACTCCAGCTCAAAGTGAAAAAATGATTCAAGAGCTTTTCGAAATAATGAGAAGGCAAAGAGCTAATATGTAAATTTAGTGAATTAAATTTTGGATTTTTAAGGCGAGTTTTGCTCCAATAGCTTAAAAGTAAAAATTGAAAGAGTTTGTGAATATAAATTGAGAAATGAGTTTATGGGGAGGTAATAAGGATATGCACGCATTAAAAGACGTTGATGGAAAAGAGCAGATCATACAAGAATATATCCCGTTAGTAAAGTATATTGCCTCGAGGGTTATGTTTGGAAAGAACAAATATATGGAATATGAGGACTTAGTTAGTTATGGTATGGTTGGGCTTATGGATGCGTTAAATAAGTTTGACAATACGAAAGGAATGAAATTTTCATCATATGCGTCTATAAGAATAAAAGGTGCTATGATAGATGAGCTGAGGAAAAATAGACCTATATCTAAAGGGGCAATGGACAAACTAAATAGATACAATAAAGCTATAGACACATTGCAGCTAGAACTATTAAGGGAACCTACTAATGATGAGATTGCAAAATATCTTGGGATATCTATAAGTGAAGTAGGAGAAATTGAAAATTACATAAATTATATTTCAATGGTATCACTGGAAAATGTAATTTTTTCGGATGATGAAGATGTAAACCTTATTGGAATTATAGAAGATAAAAATAGTCCAAGTCCTGATGCTTACTTACAAGATAAGGAGCAATTAGAGATTTTAACAAAGGCAATTGATCTCCTTAAGGAAAAAGATAGAATAGTATTAAATCTTTATTATTATGAGGGATTAACTTTAAAAGAGATAGGAACAGTATTAAGCGTTTCCGAATCTAGAGTTTGCCAATTACATAGTAGAGCTATTAGTAGCTTGAGAGAGTGCATGAGAAAATTGCATTATATTGATTAATATATAATTCACAGTGTACAATTCACAATTCAAATTACATAATTAAGATTAGACAGAGATATATGTGTTGATTAGGTTAAAAGAGATTGTGAGTTGTAGATAATCGTTAAAAATTTAAGCACTGGAATATAAAAAGTTGGAATTACATTTTGCTATGGCTTAAAAAATTAAATATATTTTCGAAGTGTGAAAATATAACATGAAGTGTGGCATAATAAATTGTGGACTGAAAACTGCAAATGAATAAATGTGTATTATGCATTCAATAAATAACTATGCATTGTGAACTGAGCAGTGTGAATTTAACAAATAATTGTGCATTGTGAAATGTGAATTGAGCATTAAGCATTGTGCATTGAACAGAGGTGTTTTATGCCATTAATATTACTGATAATAGGATTCAGTTTAATAGTTTATAATTATCGTGTTATCAAGAGAGAAAATAATATAAATAAAGAAAATGATGCATTAAATATATCATTTCAAAGTGTGTTACAAGATAGTAAAGAGGAATTAAATGATTATAAAATGGAAATAGGACTTTTAAGAAGAGATATTGCAGAAAGTCTAACTGAATTACAGGAAGAAATTATTAAAATAAAAAGTGATTTAAAAGAGCTTAAGAATGGCGAAGAAGGATACGAAAATAAAGAAGATCTAGAAATTGAAGATTTTCTAGATAAATATGATATAGATGACAGTATAAATTATGGCGAAGATAGAGAAGATCATAAAAAATCTAAAAGACTGTACATTGTGGATGATAGTATAATGGATCTGGATGATGAATATACTGAATCTTTAACAGATACTGATATAGACGAAGAAATTGGAGTGATATCTGAAATTAATTTTTCAGAAAGTGCGGATAGTAACAAGACTCAGAGCATAAAAAGACTTTTAAATGCAGGGTTAACAGAAGATGAAATATGTCGCGAATTATCTGTGAGTAAGGGGGAAGTATTATTAGTAAAAGGCTTATTCAAAAAATAAAAAATAAATTTATATTTCTCATGGATAGGAAGATCTTATTGGGTATAGGAATAGGATTGGTTTTAGGAGTTATATTTATGTTTGGATATAAATATACTGCTAGTCTTTCGGATAGCCAGATAGAGGAAAAGGCTAGAGCTTTAGGTATGATTTATGAAAGCGAACGTAAATCTATTTTGAAAGGGGACAATTAAAGTGATAAGAGGATTCTATACTTCTGTTTCAGGATTAATAGCGCTTCAAAATGATCAGGAAGTAGTAACTAATAATATAGCTAATGTTAATAATACAGGATATAAAAAACGTGAGCTTACAAAAAGTAGCTTTGAAGACGTGATGATATCTAACAGACAAAAGCTTGTAGGAGATAAATACGTTAAAAATGACATTGGAAATTTAAATATGGGCGTAAAAGTTAATGATGTTGAAACAGTTTTTACACAAGGAGCATTTAAATCAACAGATAGTATGACGGATTTTGCTATAGATGGTAGAGGATTTTTTGTAGCTCAAAATGGAAATAAAGAAGTTTATACAAGAGACGGAAATTTCAAAATCAATAATGAAGGCTATCTAATAACAAATGATGGATCACAAGTATTGGGAATAAATAACTCTACAGGTGCAAGAGAACCAATATATGTTGGCGATTCAAAGTTTTCAATAGACGGTGACAACAATATTAATATAGATGGAGTTGGAGCTGCAGATAAGTTATTAACAGCAGATTTTCAAAACTATAATACTTTGGAACCAATTGGTGATAACTATAGTACTATGGACAATCCTATTTATAATGCAAAAGTAAATGTAAGACAGAACTTTCTTGAAAGCTCAAATGTTGATCCATCAACAGAACTAGTAAAACTTATGGAAATAAAAAGACAATTTGAAACAAACCAAAAATTTGTAAAAATGCAGGATGAAACAGTACAAAAGGCGGCAAGTGAATTAGGTCGAGTATAATAGTATAAGGCAAATTAGAGAAAATAAAATGTTTAAAGTGGTTAAGAGAAATTTATTGATTTTGCCTAATGTAAAGGAGGAAAATTATGTTTAATATTTTTGCTACAGCAAAGAGTGGAATGAATGCGTATCAAGAGAAGCTAGATTATCTTTCTAATGACCTAGTTAATATTTCAACAACAGGTTATAAGAGTACAGATGTTAACTTTAAAGATTTGTTAACTGAATCACTTGATAGAAGAGGAACACCACTTGTGGAAAAAAAGGCGATTACTGGAACTGGAGTTAAATTAGGAGTAAATTATGCTAATAACAAACAAGGGAATCTCTTAACAACAGGTCAAAAAACAGATCTTGCTATAGATGGAAAAGGATATTTTGCACTTTCAAAGGAAGATGGAAGCATAGTATATACTAGAGATGGTAATTTTAAAATAGATTCGAATGGAGCTTTAGTAGACTCAAATGGAACTAAAGTTTATGTTCAATATGAGAATGGATTTTCAGAGGGAAATCCAGCTTTAGATAGGGAGAAGATGTCTATAGATAAAGATGGAGGAATATCTATGGAAGTTGATGGACAAACAACTAAAATAGGTACAATTCCTGTCTTTACAGCTATAGGTGATAAGAGCTTTATACCTATTGGAAACAGTTATTTTGTTCCAAGCTCAGATGCACAGGTTGCACTAAGTAGTAACTATAATATAGAACAAGGTATGTTAGAAGGTTCAAATGTAGATGCAGGAGAAACATTTTCAGATATAGTACTTACACAAAGAGCTTTTCAACTTAGTTCAAAGGCTGTAACTACAGCGGATGATCTTTGGAGTATGATAAATAATATGAGATAATTAAAATAATAATAATATGAGTTTTAGATAAATTAGATATATGTTTGCTGAAGAGGAAGAGTATAATTTCCAATATATTCAACAAGTATATCTAATTTTTTTAATTTGCAGAAAGTTATTCACAGAGTATTTTTTTGTAAATAATATTGTAAATACAATTAACGCTTTACAATAATTAACTTTATAAGTAAAATAAATATGTGTGAATTAAGTAATATACTTGTTCTAATATGTCAATTTATATATAAGCCAATTATAAGTTAGATTTATACTATGAAATATATCCCAACTAGAAATGGGTAATATATTTTTGTGGAATGTTTCATTGGTAATTTTGATGGATGTGATTCTTTGGCTATAAGTTGTTCCAAATGTGCTAGTTCACAGCTTGTTCTTTGAGGCTAGCACTTTGAGTGCAACTTTATAGCCTTAGAATCACCCATCATAATTACCTAGAAACTGGAACAAAAGTATGTTATTCATTTCGGTGAGTTATATGCATAAGTTCAGGTCTTAGTTGGTTATCTATATATAAGGCACATGAAAATAGCAAATTCATTATTTTATGTGCCTAATGTACTAAAGTAAAACAAAAAATTTAGGAGGAATTATTTTGGAAAATGTAGTTTACGTAACTGGACATAAAAATCCTGATTCAGACTCTATTTGTGCTGCATATGGTTACGCAGAGTTTAAAAATAAGACTGGTAATATTCCGGCTATACCTGTGAGATTAGGAAATGTAAATGCAGAAACACAATTTATATTAGATCATTTTGGTGTTAAGGCTCCAAGACTTTTAGAAACAGTTAGATTAAAAGTAGAAGATTTAGATATTGATACAATTGGACCTATAACTTCTAATATTTCTTTAAAAGCAGCATGGAATATAATGAGAGACAATCATTTGAAATCACTACCTGTAGTTGGAAATGATAGTAGATTAGTGGGAATTCTTTCGATTTCAAACTTAACTTCATCATTTATGGATATATGGGATAATAATATATTAGGAAAAAGTAATACATCAATTGAAAATATATTAGATACGCTTTCTGCTACTAGTGTATATATAAATGAAAATTGCAAAACATTCCCTGGAAAAATTGCAGTTACAGCAATGCAGCCAGATAGTTTAAAAGAAATTGTAGATAAAGATGATATTGCTATTGTAGGAGATAGACCAGATGTACAAGAAGCTTTAATTGATATTAATACATCATTAATAATAATTACAGGAGCACATAAGCTTGCTGAGAATTTACTTTCTAAAGCTAGAGAAAAAGGAGTTACTATAATAAGTACACCTCATGATTCTTTCACAGCTTCAAGATTATTAATTCAAAGTATACCTGTAAGTCATGTTATGGCTACTAAAGATTTAATATCATTTTCTAAAGACGATTTAGTTGATGATATCAAAGATGTTATGGCTGAAACTAGATATCACAGTTATCCTGTAACTGATGAAGATGGAAGAGTAATAGGAACAGTCTCAAGATATCACCTTATTTCAAAGCATAAGAAAAAAGTTATTCAAGTAGATCATAATGAAAGAGGCCAATCAGTTGATGGATTAGAAGATGCTGAAGTACTTGAAATTATAGATCACCATAGAGTTGCTGATATACAAACAAGTAACCCTATATTCTTTAGAAATGAACCACTAGGAAGCTCTTCAACTATAGTTGGAAAAAGCTTTTTTGAACGTAATATAACACCACCTAAAGAAGTTGCTGGATTATTATGTGGTGCAATAATTTCAGATACTTTATTATTCAAGAGTCCAACTTGTACAGAACAAGATAAAGACATATGTCATAAGTTGGCTGAAATAGCTGGTATTTCAAGTTTAGAAGAATTTGCAAAAGAGATGTTTAAAGCTGGAACTTCCTTAAAAGGAAAGACTGTATCTCAAATATTTAATCAAGACTTTAAGCCTTTTAATATGGGAGAATCAAGAGTTGGAGTAGCTCAAGTAAACACAATGGACATCGATGGATTTATGCCATTAAAAGATGAAATGTTAAGTTACATGAAGAGCGAAGCAGATAGCAAAGGTTATGCTGTAGTAATGTTACTTTTAACAGATATATTAAAAGAAGGTTCACAAGTTCTAGTTGCTGGTGAAAGACATGATTATGTTGAAAAGACATTTAATATTCAATTAGTAGATTCAATGGCATTTTTACCAGGGGTTCTATCAAGAAAGAAACAGGTAATACCACCACTTACAAATGTAGTTAACTCAATGAAATAGATAATTTTTAAAAAGAAAAAATCCTTTAGGGGATTTTTTCTTTTTTTTAAACAATAAAGGTATTATGAGCTAGATACCTAAAGTAAGCTTAAAGTTACATATGTAAATACCGAAATGAAGGTCATGCATTTGTTCGCGTTACTGAGGATTTAGCTGTGAATTTCTAACAGTAGAAGTTGTACCCATTTCTGCATGTTCCCGAGGCAAGCTCGTGACAAGCAATAAACGGAACAACTTCTACTAAGGAAATATCTACAGCTAAATACTCAATGCAACACTTCCACAAAAGCAAGACCTTCCTTTCTGGTGAATACAATAATTAAAAATATATGTTTTACTTTTGATTCGGTATCTAGGTGTGAAATACTTAGGAATCAATATGGTGGATTGAGGTTCTGATATTTATTTGTATATTTAGTATGCTCCAGAATATTTTTATTTAATGTGAAAAGGATTAGTAAGAACCACAGTACTTTTCTTTTTTGTGTGGAAAGACTTTATAAGTGCTTACGCACTTTTTTTTTTTTAGGTGATAGGAATTTATAAGTGCATTAGCACTTTTATTTTTAAATGTGAAAAGAATTTATAAGTGCTTACGCACTTTTCTTTTTTTTAGGTGCATAACTTTTGTAATGGAAAATATATATATTATATAAAGTTCTATATTTAGGAGGAAAAGTTGTGGTACAGGAAAAAGAGTTGACATCTGGTCTTAGCACTAAGGAAGCGGAAAAGAGGATTAAGAACTTTGGACTTAATGAATTGAAGCACCATAATAAAGCATCAGCATTCAAAATATTTCTATCTCAATTTAATGACTTCATTGTTTGGGTGTTAATTGCATCTACTATAATTTCCGGGATAATTGGAGATAAGGCAGATGCCATTACAATACTTATAATAATAGTTATTAATGCAATACTAGGATTTGTCCAAGAATTTAAAACAGAGAAATCTTTAGAAGCGTTGAAAGAATTAGCGGCACCTACATGTAAAGTTTTGAGGGATTCAAGTATACAGATTATAAATTCTATCTACTTAACAATAGGGGATATTGTTATTTTGGAGGCTGGAGATAGGATACCTGCTGACGGATTCTTTATAGAAAGTTCATCAGTAGTCGTTGATGAATCACTATTAACAGGTGAGTCAGTTGGTGTAAACAAAGAAGCCAATCCATATAAAGCTGATGGTAAAAAGACAAAGAAGAATAACGAAGGATTTATGGGAACTACTGTAGTAAAAGGAAAAGGATTATTTAAAGTTGATTGTATAGGAATGAACACCGAAATGGGGAAGATTGCAGACCTAATTCAAAATATTGAAGAAGAAAAATCCCCTTTAAATAAAAGATTAGACTCTCTAGGGAAAGTACTAGTTGTAATTTGCCTTGTGATATGTGCAATTGTTACTGCAATGGGAATAATTAGAGGAAATGATATAACAGAGATGTTCTTACTTGGCGTTAGCTTAGCAGTTGCTGCAATTCCAGAAGGTTTAGCTGCTATTGTTACTGTTTCACTGGCTCTAGGTGTGTCTAGAATGCTTAAGAAAAATGCACTCGTAAGAAAACTTCCAGCTGTAGAGACACTTGGATGTACATCTGTAATATGTTCTGATAAGACAGGAACATTAACTCAAAATAAGATGACTGTAAAAGAGGTATATTTAAATGGCAGAATTCATGAACTTGAAAAAGAAAAGCTAAGTAATTATACAAAGTTCATGAAAGCTCTTGTATATTGTAATGACTGTAATTATGATTTTACAAAGAAAAAAATGAGTGAAGCACTTCATGGTGATCCAACAGAAACTGCACTAATAAATATGTTTTTCAATGATGTTAATGATTTAGAAGATTTTATAAATGATGCAAATAGGATATATGATATACCATTTGATTCAAATAGAAAGATGATGTCGGTTATAATCAAGGAAGGCGCTAAGGAGGGAGCAAATGAAACATGTTACGTTAAGGGAGCTCCTGAAAGAGTAATAGATAGATGTGAATTTATACTAGAGAATAACAAAATAAAACCATTCACATATCAAAAGAAAAAGCAAGTTAGTGATTTTATTACAGCAATGTCATCTAGAGCACTTAGATGTATAGCAGCAGCATATAAGGAAGATAATCTAACAAAAAGTGATAAGTTAGAGCAGAATTTAATTTTTATAGGTATAGCAGGAAGTATTGATCCACCAAGAGAAGAAGCTAGAGATGCAGTTTTAAAATGCAAACTTGCAGGAATAAAACCTATAATGATAACAGGAGATCATCAGAATACTGCACTTGCAATAGCAAAATCTTTGAATATATGTAATACAGCAGATCAGGTAATGACAGGTGATGAAATTGAGGCTATAAGTGATTTAGAATTAGAGGGAAGAATAAAAAAAGTAAGAGTTTTTGCGCGGGTTTCACCTAACCATAAGTTAAGAATTGTAAGGGCTTTTAAGAAAAAAGGAAATATCGTTGCAATGACAGGCGATGGTGTAAATGATGCACCTGCTATTAAGGAATCAGATATAGGAGTTGCAATGGGAATTTCGGGTACAGATGTAACGAAGGAAGCATCATCTATGATTCTTATGGATGATAATTTCTCAACTATAGTTGCAGCTGTAGAAGAAGGAAGAATAATATATGATAACATAAGAAAATTTATAAGATACTTACTATCTTGTAACCTTGGAGAAGTGTTAACAATGTTTTTGGCAACTTTATTCTATCTACCTAATCCATTAAGCCCAATACAAATATTACTTGTAAATCTAGCTACAGATGGTCTTCCAGCTATAGCACTTGGAGTTGATCCGCCAGAGCAAGATATAATGAGACAATCTCCAAGAGAAAAAAAGGAAAGTATATTTGCAAGAGGATTAGTTGAAAAAATAGTAATAAGAGGAACATTAATAGGATTGTGTACGTTGCTATCATTTATGGTAGGAAGATATTATAAAATGAATTTAGAAACATGCCGAACTTTAGCATTATGTACATTAGTTTTATCTCAATTGATACACGTATTTGAATGTAGATCAGAAAGATACTCCATATTCCAAATTAAATTATTTACAAATCCTTATTTAGTTGGAGCTGTTTTAATATCTATATCACTAATGTGCTCAGTTTTATATGTACCATTTTTACAAAATGTATTTCATACAGTAGCATTATCTCTTAATCAATGGCTTATAGTCTTATTCTTTTCAGGGATAATAGCATTTATTAACAGTGTATATTTATTAATAAAGACAAAATAAAAAAAGGGCTTAGCCCTTTTTTTATCTTCTCATCATATTGTTTGCTTGTTGACGTGATTTTTTTATTTGGCTATGATCTATTGGTACTAAGTCTTTCTTAGTTGTAAGATTTAATAGGTTAAATATTTGAACTTCTTGAGAATTTTCCTTCTTACTATCCTTATCACCTGTAACACCCATAACAATAACTTTGTTACCCTGCTTTACAGCAATAAATTCAGGTTTCTTAAACCATCTATTCTTTTTATACCAACACTTAACAACTTTTTTCCCAACTTCAGGCTTTATAACCATTTCAACCATTAATCTATTGAAGATAACATAACTTTTTTCAATAAGCTTTACAGATAAAACAGTTCCAGATATGCTTGTAATTCTGTCACCATACTTTTCCATATAAGCATTTTGGAAATAGTTACTGAATTTACTACCTATTTTTTCTTTAAGACCCATAATAATTACTCCTTTACATAAAAATATCGCTAATAACGCTATTATACTTAAAATACTTTATTATTATACCATATGTCAAATAAAATTAGGTAACTTTTTAATATGTATATGTTGCAATTCACAATGCACATTTCACAATTCACAATTACAGCTAAAATTCTTGTAACATTTCTAGAATTATGATGAAGTATTATTTTTGCAATATATATGTATAGCAATTAATATAAACGTAAGATTTATACCATATATTATTGTTTCATTAACTGATGATTTGTATGTTAAAATACTTATAGATTATTTTGTATAATAATATACAGATTTTTTTATAAGCTATATAAAGAAAACGAGTGCAATTTGTTTATAGATAAACTAGATTTAATACCATGAAATATTATCCCAACTGGAACAAAAGTATGTTATTCATTTCGGCGAGTTATATGTATAAGTTCAGGTCTCAGTCGGGTTATCTATATAGGTATCCAATTTAAGAATTCGACTTATTAGATGAACAGATTTACAAAATTGCTAGAATTTTAAGCTCATATCGTTACTAGAAATCATAAATATATTTGTGAAGAAAACATTTGAAAATGAGCTGTTAAAGGTTCTTAGCTTTAGGTTGTTCCAATTTAGCTTGTCAAACTGAAAGTTGGAGCATGCTAAATTGGATATAACCTGCTGCTTAGAACCTTCAGCGATATTTTCATAGCTTTTCGGAACAAAATATTTATGATTTCGGTAAGTTACCACATAAATCTAGTTTCAAATTTGGATATCTATATGCATGATCAATTAAATATTGAAAATTAGTTAATCATAAAGAGGTGATTTTATAAAAATGGATAATGTAATATTGCACGTAGATATGGATGCTTTTTTTGCATCTGTTGAGCAAAGAGACAATCCAGATATTAAAGGTAAGCCCGTTATAGTAGGCGGGATAAGTGAAAGGGGAGTAGTATCAACTTGCTCTTATGAAGCAAGAAAATACGGCGTTCATTCAGCTATGCCGATGTTCATGGCTAGAGAGAAATGTCCAAATGGAATCTTTGTATCTGGGAGATATGGAAAGTATGCTAAAGTATCTCAGGAGATATTTGAAATATTTAATGAAGTTACTCCACTAGTCGAACCTGTATCCATTGATGAAGGTTTCTTAGATTTGTCTCAAGGAAAAATAAAAGATGGAATCGAAGCAGCAAGGTATATTAAAAATAGAGTATTTAAGGAAGTTGGTTTAACTTTATCTATTGGTATATCTTATAATAAATTCTTAGCAAAGCTTGCTTCAGAATGGAATAAACCAAATGGAATTAAAGAAATAAGAAAGGAAATGATTCCTGATATATTATTTCCTCTTCCTATATCTAAGGTTCATGGTTTAGGTAAAGTATCAGTAGCAAAGCTAAATAATATGGGGATATATTATATTGAAGAATTATATAAGATGCCTAAAGAATTTTATATAGAGTATCTAGGCAAGAATGGTATTGAGATATACGATAGAATAAGAGGAATTGATGGTAGAAAAGTTGAGTTAATTCGTGAAAGGAAATCTATAGGAAAAGAAAGGACTTTAAAATTCGATACTAAAAATAAAGAAGAATTGAGAGAATACATTAAAGAATTTTCTTTTGAAATTGAAGAGATTTTAAATAGAAAAAATGTTAGTGGAAAAACTGTAACACTTAAATTTAAAACTAAGGATTTTGAAAATCATACAAGAAGTAAAACATTAAATTATTATATTGGTACTCAGATTGAAATATATAAAGTTGCAGAAGAACTATTAGATAGTGAGGAATTAAAAGAAGAAGTAAGGCTTATTGGAGTCAGCATATCTTCATTCAAAGAAACAGAAGTACAGCAAATGAGTTTGCTATAATGAAGTTCGCGCTAGATGCTATAGTTAGGTATATAAACAACGAAAGGAAGGTCATGCATTTGTTCCGGTTGCCAGAATATTTAACCGTGAATTTCCAATAGCAGAAGTTGTCCTATTTTTGCATGCTCCCGAGACAAGCTCGTGACAAGCAAAAATAATACAACTTCTACTAAGGAAATGTCTGCGGTTAAATATTCAATGCAACACTTCCACAAAAGCATGACCTTCCTTTCTGGCATATACTACAATATATAAGATAGTGTTTAACTTTACACTCGTTATCTAGGCGCGAAATAATCAAAGGTATATGTGAAATAACTTAAAGTGATAGCCAAACAAAGAAATAGAATACATATATGTATTCTATTTCGGGTGTTTATCGCTTCACTTTAAGTTCTGCACAATACTAATGCCTTACGATTGTGCTTAAAGAGCATATTCAAGAATTGCTCTTAAAACGCCATGTTCTACATTACTTGCAGCTATGTATTTACCATATTGCTTCATGTCTTCTGGAGCATTTTCCATGACAAAGCTATACTCAGCTTCAGCAAGCATTTCTATATCATTGTAATAATCTCCGAATACCATAGTTTCTTCTTTTGATATATTATCAGTATCCATAAGACTCTTTAAAGCAACGCCTTTGTTAACGCCTTTATTTGAAATGTCAGTCCAGATTGCTGCAGTTGAAACTATATTAAGATCATTGGTTAATTCACTGTCAGTTATATTATTAGTGCCTTCCAAATTACAAATACTAATTTTAATTATATCATCATCAATTTTACTTAAATCATCTACAATTTCTAATGTTGTATAATATTTCTTTATTTCAGTCAAATATTCTTCAGAATAATTTTCAATATATGCACAATTTGGAGAGCATACTACTAATGCATTTGCTTTGACTTTTTTAGCTTCACTGATTACATTTTGAACCATATCTTTAGCTAAAACACTTTTATAAATTATCTCATTATTATCAACAACTAAAGCTCCATTTTCACAAATAAAAGATAAATATCTTCCTACAGGGCCAAAGTTAGTTTGTAGCGTATAATAAGGTCTTCCGCTAGCAGCAACAAGTTTTATGTTTTTTGCTCTTAAACGGTCCAAGATATCAGTAAATCCATCTGGTAAGTGACCATTCTCGTCTAGTAAAGTTCCATCCATATCTGTTACAACTAATTTAATCATAAAATCTCCTTCCAATGCTTCGAATTTAAAATATATACATATAGAATGATAACATATATTTAAGAACTAATAAAGGTGATGATTCTACCATGGAAGATATGTACATATAGATTACATTTTAAAGAATAATTTATAACTTGTTTCACATCCTATAAGTAAAGGAAAATCAAATTATTATTTATGAAGGAGAAAGATGAAAAATATTTTGAATAGAAAAAACAGTATTTTTAAAAATATCAATTATCCATTAGCAGCTTTTTTCCTAGTAATAATAATAGGCATATTTACTTTATTTATTAAACCTATTATTGGCATGGCTGATAATGGGGATTTCTATAGAGTGATAAGTTCAAATGGTGTATATGAATTAAATCCCAATGATAGTGATTTATATAATGGATATTTTTATAGGCATTATGGAATTTATAAATACAATAATGATATAGAAAAAAACTTTATATCAACTCAGGGGATTTTTATTAAGATAGCAGTTTACATAAGCCAGATGATTAATAAAAATTTCATTTTAGATATAAGATTCATGTCATGGATGTTTTTATTTGTAGAGGCAATTGGAATTTATTTAATTGTAAAGGTATTAATAAATCAAGTTACTGAAGAAAAACATAAATTAATAATAACGTTAGTAACCATTTTTATATTTTGTGACACAACATATTTAGCTTATTATAATTCCTTTTATGGGGAAGCTATTAATATAAGTTTCTTTCTGCTCAGCATAGGAATTTTATTAAATATGGCAGAATTCAATAAGTTAAGCAAGCTAAATGTATTGCTGTTTGGAATCTCATCTTTTATATTTTTAGGTTCAAAACAGCAGCTTTCTCCAGTTGGTATTTTAATTGCAGTATTATGTCTTAGAATAGGATTTAAAAATAAGGAAAAATTATTTAAGGGGCTATCTATGGTTTTAGCTATTGGATTTGTGATAAGTTCAATATTGTTCTATAAGCAAATAACTGGGGATTTTCAATATATTAATGGATATCATGCAATGAATAGAGGGATTTTATTATATGAAGAAGACCCTGATGAAGTTATGAAATTTTTTAACTTAAATGAGCAGTATTCCTTATTAAAAGATACAACTTTCTATGATGATGTGACTTTAGTTAATTTATATGATAAACAGCTTATAGAGGATTATTATAAAAAATTTACTACAACAAAAATAATCTCTTATTATATTACAAATCCAAGGGCATTTTTTAAAATGTTAAAAATAGCTTTTGATAATGGATATTCCATAAGACCTAATGCAATGGGGAATTACGAGAAATCTGAAAACAAAGAATTTGGGGCTAAATCATATTTTTTTGCATTATATAGCACAGTAAAAGAAAAAGTATTTACAGGAAATATTGTACTATCAATTATTGTGATAATAGGGTATTTTTATTCTTCAGCTGTTAGATACATAAAGGCGAGAAAAATCAACTGTGATACTATGATTTTCAAAGAAGAGGCATATTTTTATATATTTTTAGTTGGAATATCTCAAATTATAATATCTGTTATAGGGGCAGGAGATGCAGACTTAGCTAAACATGTTTTCATGTATAATATGAGTTTTGATTTAATCTTAATATACTTTATATCTATAAAATTACAAAAGCATCAAGTTAAGATAAAACCAAAAATTAATAAATAACGTGAGTTCGATGGAAAAATTTAAGGGATAAAAAATCCCATCAAAATGTTTTATTATATAAGTGCGACCAAATAAATAAAACAAAGGATGGGATTTTATGCAAAACTTATTAGTAGAAATATTTTATGATGTAGACAATTTTTGTATTGGATTTGAAAATTACTGTAAAAGTCATTTCCTAACGGAAAATAGCGACCGCAAATTTGCAATGATTAAAAGTAAAACTTTATCATTAAGCGAAGTTATGACAATAACTATCTACTTTCATTTGTCAAATTACAGAACTTTTAAATCATACTATATTGAGCATGTGTCTACTGTTCTCAAACCGTATTTTCCTAAGCTTGTGAGCTACAATAGGTTTGTTGAATTAATGCAACAATCATTAGTTGCATTACTATTATACATGATGAAATTTAGAACTGGCAAGTGCACAGGAATTTCTTTTATCGATTCTACAACTTTGAATGTATGCCATAATAGAAGAATACACTCTCATAAGGTTTTTAAAGGAATTGCAGAACGTGGTAAAAGTTCAACAGGCTGGTTTTATGGTTTTAAGCTTCATCTTGTTGTTAACGATAAAGGGGATATTCTCTCTTTTTATCTAACTCCGGGAAATGTAGATGATAGAGAAATTAAGACTATAGAAATATTAGCAAAAGATTTATTTGGAAAACTTTTTGGTGACAAAGGTTATTTATCTAAAAAGATCTCCGATATTTTGTATTCCAAAGGTATTCAACTTATAACAAAGATAAAGAAAAACATGAAAAATAAATTAATGTTAATGGAGGATAAAATTCTTCTTAGGAAAAGAGCTATCATTGAAACAATAAATGACCAACTAAAAAATATATGTCAGATAGAGCATAATCGACATAGAAGTTTTACTAATTTTGCGGTTAATATAGTTTCAGGATTGATTTCGTATAGTTTTCTTCCTAAGAAACCTTCTCTTAAGTTGGACAAATATCTAACTATGGAATAATTGGAATATCGAGCCACAAGATTACAAGGATACTTTTTTGCTTTTTTTCATAACCATATTTACCCATAAAATATTCTAGCTTTTCGAACTCACGTTAAATAGATATATATGTTTCAATTTACAATGCACAATTGTAGCTGAAATTCCTGTAACATTTTTACAACATATATGTTTAAGTTATTAAGCTCATATCTTTACTAGAAATCATAAATATATTTGTAACCACAAGGGTCATAATATGGAGAAAACATTTGAAAATTAGCGTTTGATTTATACTTTGAAATATATTCTATACTAGAAAGTAGAAACATTTTTGCGCAGCAGGCATTTAAAAATGAGATGTTAAAAGTGCTTTATTGTAGGTTGTTCCACTTGTGCTTGTCACACTGAAAGTGGGAGCAAGCACGAGTGGCGACAACCTGCAATTTAGCACTTTCAGCGAAATTTTTATAGTCCTGCGAAGCAACAATGTCTTTACTTTCGGTTGGCTATATGTATAAGTCTAATCCATACTTGTGTTATCTATATAGATAAGTCAATTATAAGTTAGATTTATACTATGAAATATATCTCAACTAGAAATGAGTAATATACTTTTGTGGAATGTTTCATTGGTAATTTTGATGGATGTGATTCTTTGGCTATAAGTTGTTCCAAATGTGCTAGTTCAAAAAGTGAGAATCGAAAAGTGATGCTCCAAATTTTACATTTGGTAAGCAGAACTTTCCCTGTGGGCATTTTATATTCCGTTCTTCGAACTTTCTCTGTGAGCGCTTGTTCTTTGAGGCTAGCACTTTGGGTGCAACTTTATGGCCTTAGAATCACCCATCATAATTACCTAGAAACTGGAACAAAAGTATGTTATTCATTTCGGCGAGTTATATGCATAAGTTCAGGTCTTAGTTGAATTATCTATATATGAAAGAAACAATAAGTAAAATTTGATTTTGTATTCACTTTCAAGTGTTTTGAACTGGAGGAATGATATGTGGAACCAGTTAATGTAAGAAAAAAGGTTGATATCCTAATAACTATACTTATAGCATATTTCTTTGTTTTATGTTTAAGCTATAAAATCTTTGAATTAGAAAATTCTTTTGAAAATTATATTATGCTCGAAGTTGTAATGATAATAGCTCTTGTAAGTTATTATACTAATGTTACTCTGGCGTTGGTTGTTACTCTTGCAGTCGATTTTATTTATATGAGTTACAAATTATATTTAAATTTCTGGGGAAATATAAATATTGATTTTTATTCATATTACTGGATTTTTCTAATTCCAAGTACAGCTATTTTAATGTCATTAGTTTCAAGAAATATTTTTGCTCTTCAAACAGAAAATGAAAGTTTAATAAATGAAAATTCAGAATTAGTCATGATAGATGAAGAAACAAATATTAAAAATCAGAGAGCTCTTTTAATAGAGCTGCCAATATATATGAAGCTTAGCACAAGACATAAAATTCCTGTTACCTTACTTATTGTAAAGATTAAGTTTGCAGAAAAACTTAGAAGTATATTAGGAAAAGAAGGGTATAAGCTTTTGCTGATTCAGGCAAGTCAAGTTCTTGAAAAAAGTTTAAGAGAGGAAGATATTAAATATATAATAGATGATAAGACTTTTGGGTTTTTGACAATTACTGATATGGGGGGAGCTAAAGTTGTAAAGGAGAGATTTAGAGAGAATATTAATAAATATGATTTTACTAAAGGATCTCATTATAAAAAAGTAAAGCTAGATATTCAAATTGGTAGTTATACCTTTGATAATTCTATAAAAGATCCGTTGGAGCTCATTAGACTGGCAGAGAAGGAATTGGAATATGATATACATGAATAAATGCTTTATTTATAAAGTCATAACAATTTTGATTTGCTTTATAGGCGCTGAGTATTTTATTACCCCCATGAAATGTTATGGAGAAAACAACAAAGTACTTATTTTGTATGATAAAAGTAAGGAGTATGGTAGTGAAAAAAATTTATTGAGTGCTTTAGTTAAAAGTCAGTTATCAGAGGAAAAGGAAATTAGCATATCTAAAATAAATATCGATAATCCAAAAGATTTTCAGCAGTATAATGAAATATTCATTTTAAATATAGGAGAAGAAAATCATAGTATAGAGGCATTAAAAGAGAAATTAAAATCATATAACGGAAAGATTAACTGGATAAAAAAAGCTTCGGAACTTTTAGATAAAAAGGATTTGAAATTAAAAGCTGAGACTTATTTATATCTTGATAATGTAACTCCATTTAATGATTTAAACAATTTAATCGACGAAGTAGATTATTTAAAAGATAAGGGGATTAAATTTTTTATAGAAGCGGCACCGGTATTTGTAAATGAAAACTTGAAAGCCATGGGCAGATTTTCAGAAGCCTTAAGATATGCACAGGATAATGGAGGAAAAGTAATACTTAAGTTTCCTATAATTAATTCTAAAGGAGTAAATGGCACAGATACAGGGGGGAAAATAATTGGAGATAAACTTAAAGAGGCCTTTAAGAATTATACTAATTATTGGATTTATCCAGTTGGAATAAATGCTGATGAAGAATTTATCTATAGAGAAGATTTGAAAAATATTTTAGAAAGCACTAATACTTTATTTCTAAATTACAATGAAGATATTAACATTGATATAGATAATTATGAAATCAAAGCTTATACCAATTTTATTCAAAAAGTTGATTTAAACGACTATATTAATAATGAAAAAATAAGCGGTAAAAATGCAATAAAAATAGAAAGTAACTGCAATTTAGAAGAATTTAAAAATAATATTGATAAAGTTTTAAGTAAAGAAATTAATCTTATTCCAAGTAATAAAATGAGCACTTATATAAAGTTTGAAAGTGAAATTAAGAATGATAATGGAAGAGTTTTCTTTAACAATCAAGAGGTAACTCAGGATAGATTTATTAATGCAGAAGAATATGAAAATGCTGTTAACAAAACAATTAATAAAGAAAATCCAATTAAAGAGGATTTAACTATTACTAATAGAAGATTGGAAATATTCAGTGGAGCAGCTTTAATAATATTTATAGGAATACTTATAATAAGCAGAAATATAGAAAGAAAAAGGTTTTTTAAATAATGGTATGAATATTTTAGATTATTTAGTTATATATTCACTCATAGTAATATGGATAACAATTTTTATGAATGTGATATTAGTAATAGCTGGATATATGTATTATTCAAAAGTAAACAAGGAATATATGTATGAAGAGCTTGAAAGCTATCCATTTGTATCAATATTAGTTCCAGCTCATAATGAAGCTGTAGTAATAAAAAAGACAGTAATTTCTTTATTAGAATTGGATTATCCAAATGATAAATATGAAATTATAGTAATAAATGATAATTCAAGTGACAATTCTAAAGATGTACTTGAAAATGTCCAAAAAACTTATTATGGTAGAAATCTTATAGTGATTAATACTGACAATATAATAGGGGGAAAAGGAAAATCAAATGCTTTAAACATAGGTCTTCAAAAAAGTAAGGGAGAAATTTTGGCGGTTTATGATGCAGATAATACTCCTGATAAAAATGCTCTTAAGTATTTGGTGCAGACTTTGATAAAAGATAAGAAATTGGGAGCAGTTATTGGAAAGTTTAGATGCAGAAATAAGGATGTAAATTTACTTACAAACTTTGTTAATATAGAAACTCTTACATATCAATGGATGGCGCAGGCAGGAAGATGGTATATGCTTAAACTTTGCACTATTCCAGGAACTAATTTTGTAGTTAGAAGAGAAGTGATGGAAGAAATGGGAGGTTGGGATACGAAGGCTATAACAGAAGACACAGAAGTCAGCTTTAGAATTTATAGAATGGGATATAAAATAAAATTTATGCCTCTTGCAGTAACTTATGAACAAGAACCTCAGACTATTAAAGTATGGTTTAAGCAGAGAAACAGATGGGCAAAAGGAAATATATATGTAGTAATAAAAAATCTGAAATATTTATTTGGACTAGAAGCAGGAGTAACAAAATTTGATATTCTATATTATACTTTGGTTTATTTCTTTTTTTTATCTGCAAGCGTAATATCAGACTGTTTATTTTTGCTTGGAGGAGCAAATTTAATTGAACTTCATATTGGAGGGTATGAGATTATTTTATGGTTTATGGCATTATTAGTATTTGTCTTATCAGTAATGGTAGCAATTTCAACAGAAAAAGGAGAATTGAATGTAAAAAATGTATTGATTATATTTTTAAGCTATTTTACTTATTGCAAAATGTGGGCTATAGTTTCGGTGGCTGGTTTTTACAATTATATAAGGGATGTTGTATTGAAAAAGGAAGCAAAGTGGTATAAGACAGAAAGATTTTCTTAAGGAGGAGCAGCATGAAAGGATATATTTCAAATAAAGTAATGAGGAACAATGAAAAGCACATCTTTGGAGTATTATTTTTTTTCGTGTGTTTTATTTTTTCTACAGCGATTTTGATATTTAATACAGGTGCTGAAGTATTTGCTGCATCTGAAGGAAATAATATAGAAACAACTGAAAGTATAAAAACTTATAGTTTAAGTAATGACATATCCTTTAATGGAACTTTTTCAAGTCATAGTATATATTTCAATGTAGATAAATGGTGGGAAAATACTAAAGCTGAAGTTCAAGTGAATTTTTCTATAAATCAATTAATTGATAATAGTAAAAATTCCTATATAAAATTATCCGTTAATGGAACGCCTTTTTATTCTCAAAAAGTTTATTACAGAGCAGATTCAGAGGTTCAGCAGTTAACGGTATATATACCAAAGGAGCTAATAAAAACTGGATCTAGTGAATTAAAAATAGAAGCTTACTTAAGATTATCTGAGGACCCATGTGTAGATGATGTTAATTCAGCTAATTGGTTTGTAATAAAAGATGGTACTAACATAAAAACAACCTTTAACAATATTATTTCCAATAATAAAATATCTGATTTTCCATATCCATTTTTAAAAAATCATGATAATGATAGTGATTTAGAGGATTTATTAATTATAATTCCAGATGATTACACTGATTCAGAGCTTAGTGCTGCATACATCTTAAATTCATATTTACAAAAACTAAATGATAAATATGAAAATAAAATAAGTATAACTAAGTATGGAGATTTTCAAAAAGGAGAAAATACCAATAATATATTTATTGGAAAATTTAATAGTTTTCCTAATGAGTATACAGAAGAAAATGATCAAAGTGATGAATGTCTTATAAAAATATCAAATTCATTGTATTCAAAAAATACAAATATTAAAAACATGATGATTTTGTGTAATGATGATGACAACTTAATAAGAGGAGTTAAAGCACTGGGAAACCAAGAGTTAATATCTCAGTTAAGTGGTGATACTTATAAAGTAAATAAAGATTTAAAGGTAGATACAGTTCCAGATACTAAAAGTGGAAAAATCACTTTTGATAGTATGGGAATTGGAGAAATACAGTTAAAAGGTGCTTTTAGAAGAGAAGCTGGAATAAGCTATAGTATTCCTAAAAATAAGGTTTTTTCTGAAAGCGATAAGCTTAAAATTTTTATGAGATATTCAGACAATCTTGATTTTGATAAATCTTTAGTTACAGTGTACGTTAATAATACACCTATAGGAAGTAAAAAACTTGATAAGAGTAAGGCTTTAAATGATGAATTGGAGCTTAGTTTACCAAGTGATATAAGTTATACAAACTATTTAGACATAAAGATTGGTTTTGATTTAATTTTAAAAGATACATATTGTGAAAAAAGAGAAGAGAATATGCCTTGGGCCCTTGTTACAAGAGATTCGTATTTATATATTGGTGATAACGATACGGAAGGATATTATTTTTCAAGTTACAGTGCACCATTTGTAAAAGATGAAATGTTTAATGATACTGCAATGATTGTTCCAGATAGTCTAAGTTCTAAAGAAATGAATTCATTAGGAAAAGTCATTGGCTTTTTAGGAAAAGATGTTGCCTACAACAATGGAGATTTTAAAGTTATCAGTAATTCAAATGTGACAGCTGATGATAAAAAGAAAAATATAATAGTCTATGGAACACCAAAAACTAATAAATTGATTTCAGAGATAAATGATAAATTATGGTTTAAGTATGATGAAAGCTATTCAAAATTTTTATCAAATGAAAAGCTTCAATTAACAGAACCTTTTAGCTATAAGATTGCAAACTTCCAATTTGATATATCAAAATATAACAACCAAAAGGCAATGCTTGTATTAACCTCGCCAGATAATAAAGTATTAGAGGACTCACTAAATTATTTAAGTGTAACGGAGATGTTTCAAAAACTTAATGGAGACTGCGCAATAATAGATGAAGAGGGTAATATTAAAACATATAAAATGAAAAAAGAAACTACAAAGCCAGTTTATGAAAAGGTAGAGGAATTAGGCGGCAATGCCAAGATAATGCTTATAATAATAGGTTTGTTTATAATATTTGCAGTAATTGCTATAGTTCTATATTTATATAAAAACAAAAGCAAAGACAAGAGCGATAAAGGTAAAATAGGAAGTAGAAGAAGACGATACAATAAAAAATAATGAATTATATATTAAGTCAAGTTTTTATTATATAAGTAGAGTGGAGCAGTAGATCCTACTATATGAGACCAATATAATTATTTTTAAGTAAATGTTTTCGGGGACCTGATCGTATTTGAATAAAAATTTAAATATGATAACATAGTAATTGAGAAAAATAATAATTAAATACTTTATAAACTATATTTGTTGTAATGTACAATTCACATTTCACAATGCACAATTACAGCTAAAGTTCTTACAATATTTTTAGAATTACGATGAAGAATTATTTTTGCAACATATATAGTTTTACCAAAAATAGATAAATGGGGTGATATAATGAAATATGCATTAGATGTGCATACTCATACTATAGCAAGCGGCCATGCTTACTCAACCTTAATGGAAAATGCAAAAGCTGCTTCGGAGAAAGGAATAAAGGTGCTTGGTACTACAGAGCACGGAATTACTATGCCACATTCTCCGCATATATGGTATTTCAATAATTATAAGGTGCTGCCAAGAGAACTTTTTGGAGTTACAATGCTTTATGGAACTGAGGCTAACATAATTGATTATGATGGAAGCTTAGACATGGATGATTTAACATTAGAAAAATTGGACATTGTAATTGGAAGTATACATGATGAAGTTTACAAAGTTGGAAATATTGCAGAAAATACACAAGCTTTTATAAACGTAATAAAGAGTGGAAAAGTTGATATAATTGGTCATCTTGGAAATCCAGGAGTTCCAGTTGACTTTGAAGAAGTAATAAAGTGTGCTAAGGAAAATGATGTTTTAATAGAAATTAACAATAGCTCATTTACAACATCTAGAATTGGAAGTTTAGGTAATTGTACAAAAATAGCATCGTTATGTAAGGAACATGAGACTAAGCTAATAATAAATAGTGATGCGCACTTTTGTACTCGTATTGGGGAATTTACAGAAGCTATTAATATGCTAGAATCAATAGAATTCCCGGAAGAACTTATAATAAATAATGATCCAAAGGAATTATTATTGAGATTAAAGAAAAAAGGTAGAATAAAAGATTTAGAAGTAGAATAATTGCAATAGAAATTAAACAATAGAATGTATGATAAGCTAAATTCTTATAGATATCCAAATTTAAAATTATATTTATGTGTGGGAAAACCGAAATTAGATACAAATTTGTTCCAGCGGACTAGTGAAATTTTCGCTGGATAGTTCTAAGTGGAAGGTTGAACTCATTTCTGCATGGTCCAAAAACAAGTTTAGGACAAGCAGAAAATGGAACAACCTTCAACTAAGAACTATCACAACTCAATTTCAAATGCCGCTTTCTCAAACATGTATCTAATTTCTAGTATAATTCACAAAGATTAAAGTATAGGTATATCTTTTGGGTTGGATATCTATAGTATGGATACCCAATCATAAACTATGAAATATCCTCCAGATAGAAATGAGTAATATACTTTTGTGGAATGTTTCATTGGTAATTATGATTGATGTGATTCTTTGGCTATAAGTTGTTCCAAATGTGCTAGTTCAAAAAGTGAGAATCGAAATTTTATATTTCGTTCTTCGAACTTTCTCTGTGAGCGCTTATTCTTTGAGGCTAGCACTTTGGATGCAACTTTATAGACTTAGAATCACCCATCAGAATTACCTAGAAACTGGAACAAAAGTATGTTATTCATTTCGGAGAGTTATCTGCAGAAGTTCAGCTATTAGTTGGGTTATGTATACATTCTATTTTTTGACTAATATTTAATTGAAAACTTTTTTTCGCTATCTAATACTGGAACTATATTTAAATCTATATCGGAAACTTTAGCAAATCCATTTCCTTTTTTTATTTCGGAAACGAAAGATAAGACATTAGTTTCTAGTCCTTGAACCTCAATTTCTACATTTCCGTTCATAAGATTCCTACACCAACCAGTTAAATTTAGTTTGCAAGCTGTAAGTTGAATAAAATATCTAAAACCAACACCTTGTACTCTTCCTTGTACTATTGCTGAATATCTAATCATGTGTTTATCCTCCAATTCCTTTATAAATCGATACTTTTGATAAAATATGTTTTTCTCATATCAGGCCTATTAGGTCAATTTGCTGATGAGCAGAGAAACCAAATCTATGATTTGGTGTGAATTAGTTAAGCAGACATTCAAATCTGTGATTTGATGATGGCCGCTTACTCTGTGAATACTCAGTGAGCGCATGTGAGTCGAGCTTCCAATGATGTAAAATAGGATGGCAAATATACTTGTTATTTATTTGATTGTTCCTAGCCATAGTGATTCATATAACTTAACATATATTTCATTATTTATTTTTTTATTATATCATAATACATCTAAAAATTAGATGATAATCACAAAAGTATTTAAAATTTTCAGAATCTTTAGTATAATGTATATGTATTAGGGAATAATATGAATTAATTACACTATATGGAGGTCTTCGTATGATTGAAAGAAGCGTAGTATTAGTTAAACCAGATGGAGTAGAAAGAAATATAATAGGAAATATTTTAAGTTGTTATGAAGATAATGGTTTAAAAATAGTAGCCCTAAAGCTTATGAGAGCTACAAGAGAAATTGCTGAAAAGCATTATAGTCAACATAAAGGAAAAGACTTTTATGAGGAACTTATAACGTTTATAACAAGGAGCCCACTATGTGCATTAATATTGCAAGGTGAAGATGCTGTAGCAAGAATAAGAAAGATTAATGGAGCAACTAGTCCAACAGATGCAGAAGAAGGAACAATAAGACATAGATATGCTAGAAGTAAGACAGAAAATTGTGTTCATGCATCAGACACTGTAGAAAGTGCTAAAGAAGAAATTGCTTTATGGTTTCCAGAAATATAAAATACGGACTTTAAATGAATGAATAATTGAATATTAGATTTAAAAAGGCCTACTTAGAATACAATTAGTATTTAAAGTAGGCCTTTTTGTGTGTGGAGAATATATAGATAAAACGAATATAATCTATACTTATGCGTATGCATCACCAAAATGAATAATATACTTTTGTTCCAGTTTCTAGGTAATTCTGATGGGTGATTCTAAGTCTATAAAGTTGCACCCAAGGTGCTAGCCTCAAAGAATAAGCTTTGAACTAGCACATTTGGAACAGATGGAATTGTTATTTTTTTGAATGTGACTAGTATAAAAATATGGTATAATAAAATAGAATAGCAATGTTAAGTCTGCAAGGGAGGTAATTAATGAAGTTAAGGAAAGCGAGTATTATAGGGGGAATAATTTTAGTTTGTCTCATCATAATAATAGTCATAATACTGTATAATCTGATTGGTCCAGGTGCAAAAGATATTAGGGCATCTAAGGATTTTATGGCTAGGTTATATTCAATTAATGCAATAAATACTGAACAAAATTTAGAATCTATAAAATATGAAAGAAGAAGGACGCTAAATAGTCAGAATGAATTAGTTCATAGAAGTATAGTAACTCAAGGTTTTGGTATAGATTTAGATAAAGATAATAATGTAATAGGTTTTGCAAAAAAAGAAATTCCAGCAAATGCAACAAAAATTAATTTACAAGATGCTAGAACTTTAGCAGAAGGGTACTTAAAGAACATATATGATGGAGAAGTGGTCTTAAAGACAATTAATAGCAATGAGGATGCTAAAAAGCTGCCATATTACTCATTCATATATACAAAGCAAAAGAATGGATATCCGTTTTATTTCGATGAAATAAAATTAAATATTGATAAAGAAAGTGGATTTCTAGATGGGTATTCCAACTCTACAATGCAAAGGGAATGTAAAGATCCTGTAATAAATATTTCTAGTGGAGAAGCAAAAAAAATATCCGTTGACTCTTTTGAAAAATATAATAAAGAAACTGTAGTTAAAGATGAAACTGATTTAGTTTATGCAGATAATAGAATGGAAAAAGAAAAAAGCCAAATATATGAAGTGTGTTACATTGTAACTATAGATGGTAAGAATGATAAAGGTGCAAATATTAGTTGGAAGTTTTTTATTAGCGCTGAGAGCGGTGATGTTTTAAATATATTAAAAGATGGCGCTGAAAAAGAAGTTATTACAAACAAATAGAAAGATAGAGGATAATCTGTAATTTGATTATCCTCTATCTTTTTCATTTTATATAAATTTAAAATTTAGCAAATTTATAATATATTTGAGCTATTTAATTCGTTGTTGGTGGATGCTGAGTGTTACTACCAGGTCCGTAAGAATTATGAGTAGTATTCCTGTTACCACCAGTGCTGGCATTATTAGAATTTGAATTATTATTCTCATTATTATTTTCAGTTTTCTGTGAAGGTTCCGTACTACCAACGACAGGTGGAGCTAGTGCGTCATTATTAGTTGCAGGAGGAGTCTCGGAATCTGCTGGGGCATTACCCGAATTTGAATTATTATCTGCAGGGTTTAAATTAGCCGAAGATCCGTTATTAAAATTATATCGATTAGTGCCAGAGTGTATTGTGCAATTTGAAGTTGGTTGTGTTCCATCGATGAATAATTCTTCATAAACCCTGCTTCCTCTAAGGTCAAAATTACAGAAAAGGGTTGAAAGTTCACCAGAATCCTTACAAACACTAGCTTTTACTATTCCGCTAGGCTCTTCTATATCTTTTACCTCTAACTTTGCATGAGCTTTAGCCATTAATTTTCCCCAAACAACAGCGCACCCACTTGAACTACCATGGAGTTCTTTAGGATTATCATATCCAATCCAAACAGAAGCTGATAAGTAAGGTGAAAGTCCTGCAAACCATAAATCTGTGGAATTAGAAGTAGTACCAGTTTTACCAGCAACAGGCATATTGCCCCACTTTGCACCAGTAGCATTGTATTCATTTACTGGTCCTTTTAACATATCATATAGAATATATGCAGCTTGTGGTGAAAAAACTTTTGCTTGTTTTGGCGAAGTATTATCAAGTAAAACTTTACCTGTAGAATCAACTACTTTTGTATATAGCATAGGCTCTGTATATATACCGTTGTTACCAAAGCTGCCATATGCAGCAGCTAAGATAGATGTATTACCACCGTCCCTATCACTTGGAGAGTTATTGAATTGTCCTAAAGCAACAGCTGCCATTGATGACTTAGAAGCAGCATTATACTTTAGACCAAGCTTTTCACCGTATTCAATACCAGTTTTCATACCGATCTTATCTTCTGTTAAAACTGCACCAGTATTCTTTGAATGCGTAAGAGCATCTCTTGAGGTCATAAGTCCTGAATATTCATTAGGGGAATTTAGAGGATTATAAGGACCATCTTTTGCTGGAGAATACTTCTTTCCGATTTCAGGAGGTATTGGTGCATCATTTATAGGTGTTGCAGCAGTTATAATTTTTTGATCTATGCCAGGACCATATACCGTTAATGGTTTTGTAGACGATCCGATAGGACGCAAATCATTATAAGCTCTATTTATTGATTGCGGACCTTGTTTACCACGTCCCCCAACCATTGCAAGAACATGACCATTTCTGTAATCCATTATTGTTGCGGACGCTTGTAATAAAGGAACACCATCTTTATCGTAGCTTTCCTTGTTATTAATTCCTAAGTTTTTATAATTATCTAAAGTAGATTGGGTAAAATCTTGAAGATCTTTATCCATGGTTGTATAGATTTTAAGACCACCATTAACCATTAATTTAGATACTTCTTCATCTGAATATTTATATTTTTCCTTTAAGTCTTCTTTTACCTGAGACACAGCAGGATATACAAACCATTCATAATTTAATCTATAATCCTTTTTAATTGATTTAAATACTAGACCACCATTTTTAACATCGTTAGCGGCCTTATCATATTGAGCGTCATCAATATATTGAAGCTTGTGCATCTGACTTAAAACGGTAAGTGTTCTGTTAATATAAGGACTTGGATCCTTTTGATTGTTATAAGCGCTATATGAACTTGGAGCTTGAGTAATTCCGGCTAGATATGCACATTCAATCAAAGATAAATCAGGTGTGCTTTTACCAAAATATAATAAAGATGCAGCCTCCACTCCATACACATGACCACCTAGGGGAATTGTGTTCAAATAAGCTGTTAAAATTTGATCCTTTGTTAATGCTTTTTCTAAATTAATAGCTAAATAAGCTTCCTTTATCTTTCTTTCAATAGAAACATCATTAGTTAAAATTGTGTTTTTAAGTAATTGTTGAGTTAGTGTAGATGCTCCATGTAGTCCTTTTTGTCCAGTAACAAATCTCTTTGCATCTAAAAAAGCTGCACCTACAATTCTCTGAATGTCTATTCCATTATGTTGGTAGAATCTTTCATCCTCGATGGATACAAAAGCATTTTTTAAGTTAGATGGTATTTTGCTTGAATCTATAACGTAACGTTCCTCATCAGTCTGCATATTATCCATAAAGTCCCCAGCACTATCATATATACTGGAAGGTTGGTTTAAAGTTAATACAGCATCGACATTTAGAGGAGGCGTAGTTTTTATAATAGCAAAAGCATAACCTGCGCATACTACTAACATTGCAAGAAAACAAAATATAAAACCAAAACATATGCCCTTAAAAATTTTTTTTGATTTCTTTTTCTTCTTTTTAGATGGCTTTTTTTTTCGTGGGGCATTGTTTGGTTTTTTCACGTTATCATTAATTGCCATTTTATCCTCCTAAAATTACAAGGTATATAATTTAATAATATTCTATATCATTATAGCATAATTATAGTATGATTAAATAAATAACTCAATAATAAAGGTGTTGACAATGCAATATTATACAAGACGAAAAACGCATAAATACATATCATTTATAGTACTTATTATAGTTATTATTGTCATTTTAAACATAACTGTAATGTTTTTTGATCAAAGGGTCATGCCCTCTGTGACAGAAATAGCGACAATAATGGCAAAGTCCCAAACATTAGATATAATAAATAAAAAAAGTGTAGATATTTTATCAAAAGATTTTAAGTATGATGAGATGGTAAAAATTGAAAAAGACAACCAAGGCAATATAATTTTAATTCAAGCGGATACTGGAAAATTGAATTATATAGCAGCTGAATTGTCTACAGAATGTAATAAAGAATTAAGTGATATGAAGAACAATGCAATAAAAGTTCCTTTAGGCTGGATGAGTGATAAAAGTGCCTTTTATAATGTTGGCCCTAAGATAAGTGTTGAGATAGAGCCTATAGGAAATATAAGTACAAGTTATGAATCTAAATTTGAAAGTGCTGGAATTAATCAAACTAGGCATAAGATATACTTAAATGTTACAGCTAAAATCAGGCTTAGACTTCCACTAAGGAATCAAGATGCTGAGGTGAGCACACAAGTTCCGGTTTCAGACACAATCATAGTTGGAAAAATACCAAATACAACTCTTGGATTTCCTACAAATGAACAAAATAATTAGCAATTCACAATTTACAATTCACAATGTAAGAAGAAATAAGACAAGGCTTCACCTTATCTTATTTCTTTTTAAATTGAATTCTTAACTATGCTATTTAGAATTTTACATAATTCTCTACATTTTAATAATATGGGGTTTCCAACAATTTGCTCAATAATATTCGATTTAATAAGTAATTCTATCCAATACTCGGTTTCATTTGCTTCTTTTAAAGCTATATTCATTTTAAATTTAAAATCAGACTTACTAAAACCACGAATACCCTCTTTTACATTAGCTCCAATGCTTGTTCCAGATCTTAATAATTGTTTAGATAAAATATACTCTTGTTTATCACGAATCAAGAACTTGTATAAATTTATGATATCAAGAGCAAAATCAAAAGATTTAGTGACGATAATATTAGAGTCTATTTAAATCACCATCCTAATTTTTTTAGATATCATAATTATTGACAAGTTAAAAAGATTTAAACAATTTGCAATTAAATAATAAAGTTTTTTGGGAAATTTAAGAACAGAAAATTAAAAAAATCCCGAAGGGATTTTTTTAATTGTGAATTGTGAATTGTGAATTGTGAATTGTGAATTGTGAATTGTGAATTGTGAATTGTGAATTGTGAATTGTGAATTGTGAATTGTGAATTGTGAATTGTGAATTGTGAATTGTGAATTGTGAATTGTGAATTGTGAATTGTGAATTGTGAATTGTGAATTGTGAATTGTGAATTGTGAATTGTGAATTGTGAATTGTGAATTGTGAATTGTGAATTGTGAATTGTGAATTGTGAATTGGAATAAAAAAAGAACCGTGAGGTTCTTTTTTTATTCCCAATTAAATACGTAAGGAACATTTCTATAATAATCACCGTAGTTTAATCCGTATCCAACTACAAATACATCTTCAATTTCAAAACAGCAGTAATCAGGTTGTATATGTACTTTTCTACGAGAAGGTTTATCAAGAAGAACACAAGTCTTTACAGAAGCTGGGTTCAAACCTTTTATGTAATTATAAACGAAATCCATTGTAATTCCAGTATCAACTATATCATCAACTATAAGAACGTCCCATCCTTCAATATTATCAGAGATATCATTAACTACTTTAACAGACCCAGAAGATGTTTCGCTATGTCCGTAGCTTGATGTAGTCATAAATCCTATTTTAGCATCTAAATCTATAGCTCTAGCTAAATCAGCAGCATAGATAAAACTTCCACGAAGTAAAGATAAAATGTAAAGTTTTTTACCTTTATAATCTTCAGCAATAGTTTTTCCTAATTCCTTTATTCTTGTATTAATTTGTTCTTCAGAAAAAAGAATGTTACGTTTCTTATCTTCCATGTTTAAAAAACTCCTTTTATATTTATTTTTCAAATGTACACATTTCCTTAAAAATACACAGCTTATTATTAACATATAAGTTCTAAAATAATATAATTCATTCTATTTGGTTTACAATAACTGATAGTTTGAATTTATTTTTGATGAATTTAATTTTTTAGAATACATAATATATTATGTTGCAATTCACAATGCACATTTCACAATTCACAATTACGGCTAAAATTCTTGCAATATTTTTAGAATTATGATGAAGAATTATTTTTGCAATATATATGATTACAGATAAAATACTCATAGGTATTTATAAATTGTTGCATATTTTTCAAGTTATGTGATAATTTACTCTAAATTTATAAAATGTATATTGTCAAGTGTAGATTATTAAAGTTATAATTAATGAATTAATAGTATAAAATTATATGAAAGTTGTCAAGATAGGGATATGAGGAAAATAGCGAGTTAAAGATGTAATGAAAAGTTCTTATGTGCAACATACAGGCTCTTTTCTAATATGTATATTTTGCGTCAGGAAAGTAGGAAGGTTTAACGCATAGAGAACTATCAAGGTAAACCTAACGATGCAGTATGACACGAGATAGATAAACATACTGTTTTGTTATTTTCTTAAATATCCCTTGGCTAATGTGAGGTGTTTATTAATGATATATGGAAATATTGAAGGAATTAGAAAATCTTTAATAGAAGAGTTAGAGAATATTTATTCTATAAGAAATTTAAAGGATGAAATATGTAATGAAGAAATTTTAAATATTATTTCTAGAGTTTCTAGTTTTATTGAAAGAGAAATCAGTGTAGCTATAAATAGAAAAGGTAATGTCACATCTGTTGCAATTGGAGATTCTACATCTGTTGAGGTTCCAATAATAGATATAGATGAAAAGAGATTATCAGGTGTTAGAGTTATACATACTCATCCAAATGGTTATTGTAATCTTTCAGCGCTAGATTTAACAGCTCTATTAAAATTAAAGCTAGATGCAATTATATCAGTGGCTATAACAGATGGTAATATAATAGATTTTTCTTTGGGAATGCTTAGTTTATATAACAATAAATTAGAAACAGAAGAAAAAAGTAATCTTTCTTTAAATGAAATTATGTCTATAAATATTTTAGATAGGATAAGATTTATAGAAAATTTAATTAAGAACAATGATGTCATAGAGGAAACAGAAGAAAAAGCAATATTAGTTGGTTCTGATACAAAAGAAAGTCTAGAGGAATTAGCAGAGCTTACAGAAGCCTGCAACATACCTGTTTTAAAAACTGTATTCCAAAGCAGAAGTAAAATTGATGCAGCATACTTTATTGGACGAGGTAAAGTGTTGGAAATTGCTTCTATGAGGCAGGTAGAAAGAGCTAATGTAATAATATTTGATGATGAGCTTTCAGGATCTCAAGTTAGAAATTTAGAAGCTGCATTAGGAGCCAAAGTAATAGATAGAACAACATTAATATTAGAAATATTTGCAACAAGGGCTAAAACTAAAGAATCAAAAATTCAAGTAGAGCTAGCTCAGTTGAAATATAGATTAGGTAGATTACAGGGACTCGGAACTATATTATCTAGAACAGGTGGTGGTATAGGAACTAGAGGACCTGGAGAAAAGAAGCTTGAAACAGATAGAAGACATATAATGGAAACAATATATGATTTAAAAGATGAGCTTAAGAAAATAAAAAGAACTAGAGAAGTACAAAGAGAAAAGAGAAGAAAAGAAAATATTCCTAAAGTATCTTTAGTTGGATATACTAATGCAGGAAAATCAACTTTAAGAAATACACTTTGTGATTTGGCAGCAAAAAATGAAAATAAAACTAAGGAAAAAGTATTTGAAGCAAATATGCTTTTTGCAACATTAGATACTACAACAAGAGCTGTAACTCTAAGTAAAAAAGGAGTGATAACTCTTACAGACACAGTTGGTTTTGTAAGGAAATTACCACATGATTTGGTGGAAGCATTTAAATCAACTTTAGAAGAAGTTATATTTTCAGATCTTCTATGCCATGTAATAGATGTATCTTCAGATAGTGCAATAGATCAATATAATGCTGTAAATGAGGTTTTAAGTGAGCTTGGGGCTATAGATAAAGAAACAATATTAGTTTTAAATAAAATAGATAAAGCTACTGAAGAACAAAAAGCGCGAATTAAAGAATTTGCAGTAGGAAATTTTGATGTAATAGAAATTTCGGCTAAAGAAAAAATAAATTTAGATAAATTGCTAAGTTTAATTGAGGAAAAATTGCCATATAATTATAGAAAAGTAGAGTATTTAATACCTTATGAGAAAGGCGATATTCAATCTTTCTTACATAGAAATGCTAGAATACTTGAAGAAGAATATAAAGATAATGGAACATATATGGTAGCAGAAGTAGATGATGAAGTTTTTAATAAAACTCAGGAATACGCTAAGATATAAGGTTAACTGATTAAATATAATAATAAATATAGTTCTTCCGTAATATACTTAAATAAGAATTGTTATAGGAGACTATAGTTTATGGAAACAAGTGGACCATTAAATCAATTAGATCCTAGAAGCGCAAGATCCCTAAGAACTGCTCAGAGGGCATTGAATCAGGGAAGTACAGGTGCTAATGCGACTGATGCCGCTGGTAATGAAAATGTATCATCGGATTTAAATAATGAACTAAGAGATATGCAGAATCAAGTATTAACGCAATTATCAAATATGAGTACAGCAATAGCACAAATAAGTGCAGCTCAAACTAATGTTGCTTCAATTAGAGTCGAGCAGATAAGTTTAACTTATTTTACTAGAGAGGTACGTCCTTTACTTGATGCATTATACTTTATCTCTATATCATCTTTAAATATAGCAGGAGTTGCACAGGTAATACAAAGTAATACTTTTGGTGAGAGAAAAGAACTAAGGGAATCATTGGAGCTTGTTTATGAAATGAATCACGAACTTAATCAGATATTAGAGTCATTAAGCAGGCGTTTGAAGATTTACATACATCAGATAAAGAAAATGGATAAAGATTGTCCGCCATTTGTGAATAGAACAGAAGATTCTTAGATATTATATTTAAGAATCTTTTTTTATTCTTTAGGAATTTATATTCCAATAAAATCTGTGGATAATTTAAAAAAGGTTGATTGACTAGTTTTTGTATTTTAAAAAGAATAAAAAAGAAATCTTATTCGCCTGCATAAAATGTTCTTATATGCAGCAGAGCTGCTATTTCTGATGTGCAGATTTTTCTCACATGCGTTCGAAAAGGCAGATGCGTGAAAAAATCTACACATATGAAAAGAGTGCGAAGCACAATACGGAACTTAACCACAGTCGCCTGCGATTTTGTTCTTCGAATATTATGGATTTGAGTAGTACTGTAAAGTAGTACCTTTAAATAAATATTTCTTTACGTTATAATGTTAGTAAGTTTGTTATAAAGTAAAACTTTGATTCAGATGTGATTAAGCTTTATCTAGAATTTAATTGTACTTATGCCTTAAAAGGCAAGATCTCAAGAAGCTTGCAACTGTTATTTTTTAATTAAAATGAATAAATGCTTTAGGTGATAGCCATCTGATAAACAAAGTATACAATGTCTTAGTAAAAGAAGGTGAAATTAAGTGTCAAAATCCATATTAGAATATCAGAAATCCTCTGAAAAGTTAATAAATGTATTGAAGATTAATAAAAAAGTGTTAGCTATATTTGCATTTGGAAGCATAATTAGCGGTGATCTTTGGGAGGAATCTGACATAGATTTATTCATTGTATATAAGGAAATATTTGATAATGTTAGAGACATATATTCTGAAATACTAGGGGTACCGGTACATATAAAGGTCCTAAATAAAGAAAGCTTTTTAGAACTATACGAAAGTAATGGGAATAAGGGAGTTATAAGGAACTTACTAATATCTTCTAAAATAATATTTTCAAGAGATGATGAAATTGAGAGCATTTTTAATAAAGCCAAATATAGTTTAGATAAATACAGAGAAACTTGGAACTTGGTGTATTTAGGTAATGTTATAAAAGATATTAGAGTAACTAAAAAGTATTTGCAAAACAATAGTGTTTTTACATCTTATGAAGTTTTAATAAGAGCTCTAGATAGTTTTGCTAAGTTATATTTAAATTTAAATGGATACACTGTAAGTAAAGACGCAGTAAAAATGGCTATAAACTTAAATAATAAATTTAATGTTATAGTTGATAATTTGTTTAATGATAAATGCGCAAAGGAAAATATACAAAACGCTGTAGATTATATCGAGAATTTTCTAGATGAAAATATAAATGAGGCCGCTAAGTCTTTACTGGATTATTTATATGAAAAAAATGCATTTTTAAGCTCCTTTGAAATAAAAAACAGTGATGAGTTCAAGGAATTTAATATAAAAATAGAAGATATACTAAAGGAATTATACAAGAGAAAATTAATAATGAAAGATACTAAAAATTTGGATTTGCCTTCTAATGAAAAGTTAGTCAGAGAGAATGTGTATTCATACAAGAGTTATGAGGCACAATCAAAAAAATAGTCTTACAATCAATTAAAGGAGAGTTTTATGGATATTTATAAAGATTTTACGTTTAAAGATAATGATATCCCTAAGTATATTCAAGTAGCTAATTATATAAAAAGTTTAATTGATAAAAGAAAGATAAAAGAAGGAGACAAACTTCCAACTATAAGAGAGCTGTCAAAAAAATTAGGCGTAAACAATGTCACTATAGTTAGTGCATACAATAAGCTTAAATCAGAAGGTTATGCCTATCAAAAGGTAGGAAGCGGTAGTTATGCAAAAAGAAAAGAAGTTGCTTCAAATTTTAGAAAAGAATATTCAAATGCATTAAAAAAGATATCCATGGGAGATTTAACTGATGTAATAGATTTTACTGGGGAGACTACAGGGGAAGTGTTATTCCCTATTGATGATTTAAAAGGAATTATAAATGAAGTTTTAGAAAGAGATGGAGCAAATGCGTTACTTTCAGACAACAGAAATGGATATACTAATCTTATTTATACTATAAATAAAGTATTTTGGAATAATAAATTAAACGATGAAGACATAATAATTATATCAGGTGCTCAACAAGGAATTGATATAGCATCTAAAGGAATATTAAATATAAATGATAATATAATAGTTGAAAAGCCAACATATGTAGGAGCATTATCAGTATTTAAATGGAGAAAAGTTAATTTGTTTGAAGTGCCAATTGATGAAGATGGAATAAACTTAAATAAATTTGAAAAGATATTACAGAAAAACGAAATAAAATGTTTTTATACAATGAGTTATTTTCAAAATCCAACAGGAGTAAGTTATAGTATAGAAAAGAAGAAGAGAATTTTAGACCTTGCAGAAATTTATGATTTTTACATAATTGAAGATGATTATTTATCGGAACTTATATATGAAAATTCATTAGAATATGTGCCGTTTAAATGGCTTGATAAAAATGATAGGGTAATTTATATAAAAAGTTTTTCGAAAATATTTCTTCCAGGAATAAGATTAGGATACTTAGTTGCACCAGAAGTATTCAGTGAAACTCTTCAAAATTCAAAGCACAATACAGATATAACTACTTCAAGTTTAATGCAGAGAGCCTTGGAATTATATATTTCGAGTAATAAGTGGAAAAAGAATATTAAAAATCTAAATGATGAATATATAAAAAGGTATACGCATTTAAAAACAATTCTAGATAGTGAATTTAAAGATATGTTAACCTACAATGATCCAAAAGGTGGATTGAATTTTTATATAACTTTAAAAGATGAGTTTAAGATTAATACTAAAGAACTTTTTATAAAACTTAGAAAGAAAAATGTATATATTACTCCAGGGGCTATGTTCTTTACATCACAAAATGATGGACAAGATTCTTTTAGGATAGCCTTTTATCAAACCGATAAGGAAAAGATTGAGAAAGGTATGAAAATACTTAAGGAAGAATTAATTTTGGCTAAGGAACTTAGATATGACAAGTTAAATTAACTAGTGAGAGATTTTATCGGATATCTAGTAGCTGTAATATTCCCATATTCTATTAAAGTGGGAGATAACAGTGGCACGCGACACTAGATAAGTTCAACTAACCTTCAGTGGGAGAGTTACCATCAAGGGGCACCTAAAAACTCCCTCTGAGGCTAAGTTTCACTTCATGTTAATATTCTTAAGAATTTTAGAATATATATTTTAAACAATATTAGAATATATATTCTGTACAATATATATTCTTCAGAATATGCAGTAAAAATGCAGCATAGGAAGGTATCGTAATATTCTAATTATTTAAGTATGTATAAAATTGTTTTAAATCAATATGCGTACTATATATTCTGATTTGAGATTGAAAAGGAGCTAGATTGATATGTCGTACATTACAGTAAAAGACTTTGGTGAAGATAGATTTGAAGAAAAGAAGTCAGAGTTTATTGGTTATGCAAGAAGAGTGGAAAATGAAGAGGAAGCTAAAGCTTTTATAAATGAGATAAAGAATATGCACAAACAGGCAAGGCATAATTGCTCAGCATATATAATCGGAAAAGACATGAATATTCAAAGGTACTCAGATGATGGCGAACCACAAGGAACAGCAGGAATACCAATTCTTGAAGTGATGAAAAAAAGTAGAGTGACAGATTGTGCAGTAGTTGTTACGAGATATTTTGGCGGAATACTTTTAGGGGCAGGTGGCTTAACTAGAGCCTATACAAAAGGTGCCAGCATCGCAATAAAATCAGCTGGAGTTGTAGAAAAGGTTGAAGGCTTAAAATTAAGTTTTGAAATGGAATATGATCTATTTGGAAAAGTTCAATATACATGCGGTCAAAATTCTTGGCATATAGAAGGTACTGAATACAGCGATAAAGTAGTTGTCAATATATTAGCAGAAAAGCTAATGGCTGAAGATATAGAAAACGAGATTGTAGAAGTTACTAACGGAAAAGTGATAGTTAGAAAAAGTGAAGAGGACATATATTTTAAAGAGGGAACTAGATTATATTTGAAAATATAAATAGTATTTTAGAATTATGGTTCGTTGCTTATAGATATCCAACTTTAAAACTAGACTTATGTGGTAACTTGCCGAAATCATAAATATTTTGATTCCGAAAAGCTATGAAAATATCGCTGAAGGTTCTAAGCAGCAGGTTGTATCCACTTTAGCATGCTCCAACTTTCAGTTTGACAAGCTAAAATGGAACAACCTACAGCTAAGAACCTTTAACAGCTCATTTTCAAATGTTTTCTCCACAAATATATTTATGATTTCTAGCTAAAGATAATCATTTATATACAGTAAATATGGAAATATGTTCACAGAATAAGTCTAATTAATAATTGGAATGTCTATAGTTACGTATTTGAAGCTCAGCGAGATACTTCGTAAAAGAATGAGAATACAAGCTAATTATAAAATTTATTATTCATAATTAACTACTACTGGAGATTTTTATTTCAAAGTGAAAATATAGTTTTAGCAATAAATTTTTTATAACATGCAACTTAGGTTTATATATGCCATAATGATAAATTTGCATTTAAATTCTAATGGATTAGATCCAAAATTGTGTTAAAAAGCTAGAAACTTGGCTGTAATATAATGTTATATTTTAATAAAGCTTATAGAGAATTATTTGGTGATAGGATAATTGTGAACTTATGTAAAATGTGGTATAATAGCTGTTGGATTTTGTATTTTAAAGAAAAAATCATTAATTAAATGAATAACTTGTAATAAGAATCGTTACAAATAGATATTATATATATTGTTGACATGAAGCTATATTTAAAACTTTAGTAAGTTAAGTGCTAAAATAAGATCAAGATGTAGGGGCTTAATTGCAATATATATTTATAGAAATATAGATAATTATTACGAATAAAGTAAGGAGGAAAACATATGTCAGGACACTCAAAGTGGCATAACATTCAAGCAAAAAAGGGCAAGACAGATGCAAAAAGAGGTAAGATTTTTACTAAGATAGGTAAAGAAATTGTGATGGCTGTTAAGAATGGTGGAGCTAATCAAGATACAAATGCAAAATTAAGAGATGTAGTTGCAAAAGCCAAGGCAGCAAACATGCCTAATGATACTATTTCAAAAGCAATTAAGAAAGCATCTGGTGAATTATCAGCAGTTAATTATGAAAATATAGTTTATGAAGGTTATGGACCTAGTGGAGTAGCTGTAATAGTTGAAACTCTTACTGATAATAAAAATAGATCTGCTGGAAATGTAAGAAGTGCATTTACAAAAGGCGGCGGAAACATGGGTACATCAGGTTGTGTATCATTTATGTTCCAAGAAAAAGGTGAAATTGTCATTGAAAAAGAAGATAAAGACGAAGATGAATTAATGATGATTGCATTAGATGCTGGTGCTGAAGATTTCGCATCAGAAGATGAAGTATTTGTAGTAACAACTGCACCGGAAGAGTTCGGAACAGTTAGAGAAGCATTAGAAGCACAAGGCATTGAATTCTTAGAAGCTTCAGTTAAGATGATTCCAGATACATACACAGCAATAGATGAAGCTGATGCTAAGAAGTTCCAAAAGATGTTAGATTTACTTGATGACGATGATGACGTTCAAGAAGTGTACCACAACGCTGAATTCCCTGAAGGATGGGATGAATAGGCTCTGAAAGCATTGGTATTGCTAGGATTGAACTGATAAGAACATTGACTCTAAAAACTAAATAATTAAGGTATACATCCATTATGGTTTATGTTTAATGGTGTATGTTATGTTAAACACTTTCTGTTATTAACAGGGGGTGTTTTTTTGTTATTAAGAGATTTGCTAAAAGAATTTATTCTTGAACTAGAGATAAGAAATTACTCTAAAAGAACTTTAAAAGGTTATAAAAACAATAATTCGTTAATGTTTACCTATTTAGAGAAAGAATTTAATATTACTGATGTGGAGGATGTTAAGCCAGCACATATAAAATCCTATGTTAAATTTTTACAAAGACAAGGTAGAAAAACAACATATATAAATGGAATTATTAAATGTTTTAGAGCTTTCTTTAAATATATAACAGATGAAGAAATAATTGAAAATAATCCAATGTTGAAAGTGAACTGGTTAAGGGAAGGAAAAGTAATAATAAATTCATTTGATGATGATGAAGTTAATAGAATGATGAAAGTCTATACAGGTAGCGATTATATGAATATTAGAAATAAATGTATTTTAGCAATATTATTTGATACTGGTATCAGAAACTTAGAATTATGTTCCATAAAGAATGATGATGTAAAAGAAACTTATTTAACAGTAAAGCAAGGTAAGGGAAGAAAAGATAGAAGAGTAGCTTTAAGCCCTTATGTAAGACGTATAATCATTAGATATGTGAGATGCAGGGATAGCTATTTTGCCAATAGAAATGTTGATGAAGCTACGCCATTTTTCTTAAGCTATAGATTTAAACCATTAACAATTGAATCAGTTGAAAGAGTGATGAAAATAGCAGGGGAGAAAGCAGAAATAAGAAAAGATATACGTTGTAGTCCTCATACTGCAAGACATTTTTATGCTATTAGTCAGCTTCGTAATGGGCTTGATGTATATTCTTTAAGCCGTTGTCTCGGTCATGAAAATATTTCAATAACTAAACGTTATTTGCAAGGTTTAAAAGATGAACAAATAGTTGAAATGTCGGTTAAAACTAGTCCACTTATGAATCTAAGAAAGTAGGTGTAAAGATGCAGGTAGATATTATATGGGATAGAGTTGTAAATGGTTATGCAACAAGAGATATTACCAATATTGAAGTAGATGAATACTCGGAAATTATCCTTTGTCTTAAAATTCGATTAGAACAACTTGAAGAAAAACTTATAGAATATAAACAATCTGAAGATAAAAGATTAAAAGTATTTATACCTAAGAGAGAAAAAGAACTTTTGAGATTAAAGAATCTTATTAAATTAATGGAATAAAACGAGGTGTTATTTATGTTAGAGATAGAAACTCAATTTGGCTGTTTTGCTCATTTCAAAGATTTGCTTTTATTCATGCAAGAAGAACACTTACAAGAGATGAAAATAATGGAACTTAGATATTGTTTCAGTGAAATATTTGGAAAAGGTATTTATACATTAAAGCAAATAAAAGAGATAGTGGAGGGTGATTAAATGTTAAATCTAGTTATACCAACAAATAAAACAACATTACAACGTCAAATTAAAGCGTTAAAATATGCCTTGAAAACCGATACGAGTGATAAAGATAAACAAATACACCTTGAAGCTTTGAAATGCTTAGAAGAACTATTAAAGACATTTTAGATAATAAAAAACAACTAGGTACTTTGGCGAGCATCTAGTTGCCTAAAACTTAATATGTTTTATAATTCATACCTCCAAAAAGGTACTTAATCCTGATAAATTAAGTCTACCACAATTTTGAAAAAAATAAAAGAGGGTATGGCTTATTAAGTTTACCCAATTTTAGGTAAGCTTTACTTGTTATGCACTAAGGCAAGTATAAAATATCTTAGGGGTGATATGAAGCCGATAGCAATGAAAATTCATAGGGATTAAAATACCTTAGGAGCAATGCCGAAATCTCCTTAATCATACGGTGGTGGAATAACAATAGAGCTACCTTATATTGGACAGGGTTGTTAGTGTCTAGTAGCAAATATAAGGCTTGTTGATGAAACTCGTAAACAGACTCAACAATGAAAAAAGTCGTGAAAAATCGGCTTTCTTATATCCAAAATCTGAAAAACTCCTCAACAATATTACTTAATTAGCCTAAAGTCAAGTGTAGTATTGATTAAAATATGCTTTAGAAGTCAATAATCAATCATATATATTATGCAGAGAGGTGAGCGTATTGATAGGATTGATTTTAGGAAAACTAATAGTAGAATTTATAGTAGTTGTATGTATGCTAGTTATAGTATCTCAATTGTTGAGGTTGTGGGCGAATAGATAATATTTAGGATAAACAAAAGGATAACTTATTGATGTATAATAAGTTATCCTTAATTAAGATGTTGGTTAATTTTTGCTATCAAATTTCTCTAGTGAATCTAAGGAATTTAAAACAAATTTTAATCTACTCTCTGAATAATCTTGTATCCTAGAATTAATTTCATTAATAAGTTCATCTCTATAACTAGGATTTTGAGATTTATGAGTAGAGAGGTTGATAAAATACGGATTTATATATAGACTATCTTCATAAAGATAGTCTTTAAGCCTTTCACAATTTGTTTTAGACGATATATGAAAATAACTCGAAGATTTGTTGATAATACTTAGGTTAAAATTAATAGATATATCATTTCTGCTATTATTAATATTTAAATATTTAAAAAAATCACCATTAAAAATGGTACTGGAAATCTTTTGGAACATTTCTTCGCAATTATTCTGATTCTTAGTATGTAGTAAGTAACTAATAAAAAGTTCTTTATACTTAATAGGTTTCTTTTTCTTAGAGTGATAAACAATACCATGATTTTCTAGTTTTGATAATAATGTTTCATAATCATAATTATTATAATTAGAATTTGAAATATTGTTTAATATATTTTTAAATTGTTCTAATGAAGTTGGATTGTATTTCAAAATCTCATCGATTTGCTCATTAGTATTACTCATATAAATGTCATAAGCATTTTGCATGGCGAAATTGCTAGGTAAATCAATATACTGATTACTATCTTCAATTAAATTGATACAAGTATCTTTTAATTCATTAAATTTATTAATCGTTTTACTATTTATATTGCTTGTTATAGTACTACAAGTATGACAATTACACTTGGTATATTGAACATCTCTATAACCACCAGCTTTTGATTTATCTGATAAATTAATTTTGTAGGAATGTCCACATGTATTACATTTAAATTCCAATTTACTTTGATCATAATCAAAAATAGCAACTGTTGCATAACCTTTACAAAGATAACAATTAGTAGTACAAGCTATAGGAGTTATATGCTCTTTAAAACTATCTTTTATTTTAAAGATTTTTTTTATAATCATCATATTAACATTGTGTTTTAATTTACTATTAGGATTCATATACTTCCAATATATATAGGTAATTAATAAGTTAGTCAATTTTGAATTACAGTTTATTTTTAAGGATAGCTCATGAGCTGTTTGATTATTTATATTTTGAAAGTTATTTTCGATTAATTCAAGCTTATTAAGACCATTCATTGAAATTATTAATTGCTTTTGTTTATTTAAAAAATCTTCTAAAACTAAGTTGATGTAGTCAATACATGATATAGATTCGTTAGTAATAGGGTTTTTAAATAATTTGTGTAGGCTAAATTTAGTTTTTTCAATATCTTTTAATAAATCTTCTATCCACATTAAAATCACCTCAGAAGTAAGTATAACATCATTTTAAAGATGAAGAAATTATTACTTTAATTCTTATAAAAAAGCTTGTATACTATCAGTAAAAACTAATGAAAAGAGGATAAAATAACAATGGATAATGAATTATTAGAGAAATTATTAAAGCTTAGTGAAGAAAATGGAGCATTGAAAAAAGAAAATGAAATACTAAAAAAAGAAATTGAAAAATTGAATAAGAAATATGAAAAGTATAGAGTTGGAGAAAGGTTATTTGGGAAATAATAATCAAGACTACCTAGTATAATAGGTGGTCTTTTTTTGTCTGAAACGTTGGATAATGAGTTGGTGAATACCCAGTGCCTAACAAAGGTACAAAATTGTACTCATGTAAAATCCCACAAAGCCAATTTTGGAGAGGTCGAACGTAAAAATTATTTGAATATTTCCGTAGAAAATAAAGGGATTAAATACTTTTTGTAGAAATATACAATAATTGAGTAATATTTCGGTAAAAGGTGTTTTAAGTATGAAAATTAATAAAGCGTTATACAAGAATGGAAATATTTCAAAAGAAATACAAGCTATAAAGCTTACTAAGAATGAATATTATAAGAATTATAGAGGGAATTTGTTTTGCACGGAAGAGAAGTGCAAAGCAAAATTAAGTTTTGTTGAAAGAAAAGGTAATATTAAGTTTTTTAGGACATTTCCTAGTACTCCACATATAAATGGCTGTTTGAATGAGGTTATATATGAAGAGATAGGAGAAAAATTAAGAGAAAAGCAATTTGTAAGTAAAATAAATTTATCAAACAAACATATTATAAATAAGTTAGAAAGTGCATTTACCAGATTTAATAAAAAAGATAATGAAACAGGAACAATAAATGTTAGTGATGGTAGTAAAAAATATATTAACAATAATAGTTCTAAAACCAAAGGTAATGAAGCAGAATTATTTGATGAGGGAACAGAAAGCAAAGATGGAAAAGAGCCATATATCATAACAAGAATGTATAATGAGATAGAAAAAGATGATGATACCCGAATAAGATGCATTATTGGTTATGTACACAACATGCAATTAATGGATAAGCATGGATATATTAATTTGACTCCTAAAAAAGTCGATAGTGTTAAAGTTCATTTTGCAGAGTATTTTGTTGTTAATAATGAAACTGAATTTAATAATATGAAAATTATTGAATCGTACATTAAACATATGAAACTAAATAAGAAACAAATAATTTGTTGTTGTATTGGTAGGATAAAATACGTTGAATCAGGTATAAATATAATTCTTGATCGATATCAAGGGTTTACATTAAATGGGTTAAAATACTATGAAATTGTAGGGTATATGAATGATTTAAAAAGTAAATAATTAATTAAAGGACTCGTCATAATTGGTGAGTCCTTTTTTAGTGTGATAAATTATTCTTCCATATATTCAACTATATCTTCAACTTTGCACTTGAAAAATTTACAAAGAATATCTAAATGCTCCTTAGTTATATGTTTATATGTGTCATTCATGTAAGCACCAAGGGTATTGGGTCTTATTCCTGTTGCTTCAGAAAGTTCTTTTTGACTTATATTTATTTCTGCCATTTTAATTCTAAGTTTCATTTTTATACTCATTAATTTTCACCTCAATAGCATTATATCATAAATAGTTATGAAATATAATAAAAAGTTAAAAAATAACTAAAATAGTTATTGACAATAACGAATTTCGATATTATACTATAAACATAAGGTAAATAAAGTTATTAAAAGAAAAAAATGACTTAAGGAAAGGAGAAAAGCAAATGGCAAAAATAATTGATATTCTTACTGATTTATTATTAAAAATCAGAAATAACTTCATAGATAAGCAAGTATGCCAAGAAGGTGAATTTGATTATATGGATGCGATGGCTAAAGAATATGAAAACTATAGTTTATAGAAAGTGATCTAATAAAACTTTGAAGATGTAAAAATGATTAAAAAATTAGAGGAAGAGAATAGGTGTTAAACATGGAAAATGTAAAAGTTAATAGTGTTAATAGTGAAGTTGGTATGAGTTTAAGGAATAGGATTTCTAAAGAAGATAAGTTTTTAGATTTTACTTGTTTCTTAATGAATATGATTGAAATGGACGAGGATGCAGGATATTCAAGTTTAGAAAATTATAAGCTTGGGGAAGATTGCTTTGAAAGAGAATTAGTAAAATATGCTTTTAACGAGAATAGCATTTGGGAACAATGTTTCGAAGTAGCAGGAGTTAAAAATTTAAATGAGTTTGAAATTCAATTTAAGAATGTACATTTCTGTGAGGGGGTAATACAGCAGTAGTTGAGTTAAATGATTGTAATAAATTTGTTGCATTAAGATTATAAGGAGTTTTTTATTTGTATATTGTATATCAATTTTTGGATATCTAAAAGGTGTCCAAGCGTAGGTACGCAATATATAACATTAAAAAGGTGGACATGCGTTCGCCTTACAGTTGTCTAATATTCTTTTAAATCATAAATTTTATGTGGAAGTTAATTTTGCATAATGGGTAGTTCAAACAGACCACCACAATATATAGTGGTATCGAAGTTGTGGAACTAATAGTTCTATTTTAGGAAGGTGCACAGGGTATCAATTTTTTAAAGGATCATGGGTTATGTAAATGCATTGTGCCTACACATTTTTTTACATTTAAAGAAAAACGAAGTATATTTTTATTAGAAGGGTTTTTATGAACGAAGAACAATTAATAGAAGAATAAGAGGATTCGGTGTTCCACACCTCACCTCACTTTTTATGGAAACAAAATAAATGATTAAGGAAGGATGATAGAGTTTATGGGACAAATTAAATTATTAAAAATTGGACAAGAAAACTTAAATGCAGTAAATCAAATGATAAGCAAAACTATTAAAGAGGCAAATTATATAAAGCAAGACAAATACACATTTTTATTTAAAGCATTAGAAACATATAAAGACAAAGAACTTGAAGAAAATGAAATTATATTAGATGTTATTAAAGTAACATTATCTAATGATGAAAAAACAGCAAAATCACAATGGTTTGAAGGAATAGAACTAGAAGATATGAGATATTTTGGTTGGTTTGCAACTCCAGGTGGAATGAAACAAGAAAACGAAAAAGAAGATGAAAAGTGTGAAGCTTTCTTTATTAGAGAAGATATAAAAGAGTTTACAACTTGGTTTGAAAATATAATATCATTAAACCAGTTTAAGTTGCTAAATGATAAAGAAATATATGTGAACAAGCAAGTTTTAAGTAGAATTGCACTTACAACAAGTATATTAATAACTGAGATTAACATGCCTAATATAATAATACTACCTAAAGCAACTATTGATTTCAGTAGAATATATAAAACTGTTGTTCCAAACGAAGTTGAAGTAGAAGTTGTAAATGAAAAAACAGATGAAATAACATTAGAGAAACAAATTGAATACTCATTAGAAGATTATGATTTTGAAGGTGAAATTGATGTATTTGATGGAGGTGGGATAGCAACACCTGAAGTATTTGAACAGATTGGACAAACTTTAAAAAGAAATGATATTGATTTTGCTGTAATTAGAGGATATGGAATAGGAATAAAAGGACTTATAACAAGATTTGATATTATAAAATTCTTAGATGTGTTCTATAAAGAAGATATGGAGTTTTGTAAAAAAGAGAATGGAAAATATTATTTGATGGATATGTTTGGAGCATGGAGAGAAGTAGCTGATAATACATTACTCTTAAACGAGTCAATGGTTAAATTAGCAGATTTATTTGCAGAAGAAATAAAAGATGCACATAAAAATATAATAGCAACTCAAGAAACTTATGGAATGGACTTAATAAATGAAAAACTAGAAAAATACAACAATAAGACAGATATAAATACATATGAACTTTTAAACAAATTATACATAACTAAGGTTAATAAGTTTGAGTCTGAACTAACCGATTATAGAACTCTATGCTATCAGTTATTTAACGCTTTAGCATTAACAGATAAAGAATATCACCAAATAGCAGACCAAGATTATCAACTATATAAAAAATTAGTTAGACCTTATGAAATAAAGGATAAGGATTCAGATATAAAAGAATTTGAAATAAATTCAGATTATATCAATCTATATTTTAGAAATATTACAAAAGCTACTGAGATTGAATATGACGAAGAAAACCTTGCTGAATATGATATAGAGGAATTTGAAGAAAATGCTCTTAATCATACAGATAAGACTGCTATGTTAATTCAATTGAATAAAGATAATGTTGAACTTAAAACAACAAAAATGCAAATTTCAAATATGATTGAGAAGAAAGTTAGGCAATTAGCATGTGGAAAAATAACTACTAAGGCTCAGTATTGTTATATTGCTATAGACCCAATTTCATACATGAACTTTGCTATGACTAGAGAACAAGGAGACAATGGATTGAAAGATGGTCAATTCTATAATAGAAAATGTAATAATGGAGATATTAGAACAATTTATAGAAATCCATTAATGGCATTTTCGGAAATACACAATGTTGAATTTGTAAGAGATAATTTCTTTGATAACTATTTTTGCAAATCGTCAGAATTAATCTACTTTAATCAAAAATCTGATATATATTCTCAAATTGGAAGTGGGGATTCAGATGGAGATGCAGTAACGGTAATAGATAGCGAGATAATTAGACATGGAGTTGTTGAAACTGATAAGCCATTTTTCTTCTCGGCTGATGGTAAGAAAATACCATACATTTATAATGATGAAGCAAAATTTGAATGTAGTTGGAAACCATCGGGTAACTTAATAGGTTCAGTATCTATACTTGCAACAGTTGTGAATACATATAGTCAAACATTGCCAAAGTACTATAGTCCTGATAGTAATAAATTCTATTACTATGATGAAGTATTAGAAATACTAGCAGAACATAATTTTGAAGGAATTACTAAGGATTCTGATTATGATAAAGTTGTTGAGCCAGCTATTAACAAATTAATTGAAGCAGGTCATTTGATGTATTCTAATTCAAAGAACATGGACGATGAAATAGTTAGAGAACAAATAAAGAAACAATTTTTAGAAGATAGTAAAGATATTTACTCACTATTATACACATCAAGCTTGGTTATAGATACACCCAAAACAATGAATATTATTGATAGAGATATGTATATTAAACCTATAGAAGACAACTATAAAAAATCTAAAGGTAGCAATATTAAACCATATTTCTTACAATACAAAAAATATAAATGGGAAATTGGAAAGATGGAAACATATTATTCTAGTCCACAAACATTTATGGATAGAGCAGCAAAAATAATACAAAAGAAAATATTAAATACATTGGAAAATAATAAAAAATCATTTTCAGATAAAGCAAAACAATTGCAAAAACAACTTGTAAATAATAAATATGATGAAGATAAACTTCAAGAATGTAAAGAAAAAATGGAGAGATTTTATGAGGAATACTCAAAAGAATCATCTGAAATTAGAGAAAAGCACAAGTTTAATAGAGCAGAAAAATCTAAACAATTAAGAGAATTAGATGCTTATTCTATTTTAGTAGCTGATGATGCTAGAAAACAATATGACACTTATACAATTGCACAAACTTTAGCTGAATTAGATAAATGTTCAGAAGCATTTCTAATTAATTTATTCTTTAGTCACTTTTTAGATATAGACAAGCTTAAGCCTAGTATGAAAATTCAATTTGTACCAGATGAAAACGGAGATATTGAGTATTTATATAAGAAGTATAGAAAGCTTGAAAAGTTAGTTAATTTTAATGATAACACTGCTCAAAATGTGCATCTAAAAGAATTAGAAAGACTAAAGGTAATTAAAGAAGTGCGTTTTGATTGTAGAGAAAATCCTGATATGGTTAAAGAAATTACAGATAAAATAAAAGCAGGTTTGAATGAAAATGGCTATTATGAATTAGAGTTAAATGGACTAAAGGTATTTGAGGATTTTGCTGAATTAATTGAAGGAAAAGATAAATTAAGAATTGATGGTTTCATGTTAAATAAGAATAATAATGTAGCAATTACAGCTAAAAGTTTTGGAATTTATTATTATGTATAGGGTTCGTGGCTTCTAGCCACTTCCCACTTTTAATGGAAATTGAAATTAAGGAAGGAATGATAATTATTATGGAACAAAAAGTTAAATTCGATAAAGAGTATGCTACTCAGTGGCTTAAGGAAGTAGATTATTTAAAAACAGTTGGAATTGAGCCAACTTTTGATAAAGAGATAAATGGAGTAAAGACATATAAGTACACAAAAAATAAAAAGTTGTTTGAAGCTTTAGCAAAGTTTCATAATTAATAAAATATTAAAGATGAAGGAGGGCGATTGAGAATGGGAAAAAAACTGTTAAACTTAATTAATGATTTAGAATATGATACTAAATATTTACAACAAAAACAATCCAATGGAGACACTTGGCTAGATGCTGACAATTATAGGTGTAAAGTCTTTAATCTAGAAAGAGTTACATATACAGCAGACGAAATTGTTTCAGTAACAGATGAATTAGAGGAAATAGCAAACAAAGTAACTGAATCATTCAAAAATACATTTATAGATAGAGGTAAACAAGCTACTGAAGAACAAATATATTTTGCCAATGAAACTGCAAAGATTGTGCTAGGAAAATTTAAAGAGAATATAATTTGTATTGATCCTGCTCCATGTGGTTTTGGTAAATCAACAATCAAGCTTGAGCTTATGAAATATATGACTAAGTTATATGAAGATGGGTTATCAACTACAGGTGTAATAATTGGTGGAGACAGATTAGATGATTTAAGACAACTTCAAAAGGATTTAGGAGAATATTCAAAATACACATATCTTTTAGAAGGTTGGAACGAAAAAGTTTGCTTAGATAAAACCATTAAAACAGTTGAAACTGGAATGTGTAAGAAATGTACTTTTTGGAATTGTAAAGTAAAAAAACAAATGAGTGACCAAAAGGAAAAACCAATACTATTAGTAACTAATACTAGATTAAAAGAACTTGGTGCTGATTTTTGTTCAACTTATATGAAATATGATAAAGGTGAAAGAAAAATATTATTAATAGATGAAAAACCACAAATGTTCAATACAGTTGAAATTAATAAAATATTATTAAATAACATTGATTCTGCAATTTCAAAAGCAGAATACCAAGATAATGAAATGGATGAAAAAACTCAACTATCAAAGTACTGGAAAGAAATTTCTGAATTGGTTGAAAGTAAAATGATTCCACTAAGAGGAAAGTATAAGAGATTTATAATATCAAATAGTTGCAATATTCCAGTATGTATGAATAATCATGAATTTATGAAGCTTTGGAACAAGTACATAAAACACAATTTTAAAAGAGAATTGCAACATATTCATGAAGTATTAACTAAAGGTGGCTTTTATGTATGCGAATCTAATACAGAATTTATAAGTACAATAGGCTATAACAATCTAAGGGAAATGTATAAATCATTTGAAAAAGTGGTTATATTTGATGGTTCAGCACTTTATGATCCAGAATATCTAGGACTATATGATTATGATAAAGAAAAAGATATTGATAATAGTGATATACGTTTTTTATATATTCCAAATACAAGAACATATAATAATTTATATATAACTATAAATACTGCTCATAAATTAACTAAAACTGAATTTAAAAATAAAAAATATTTGCCTTATGCAATATCAAATTATATTAAAAATAAAGTTAAAGTAGGATTTCATGGTAGAAGTTATGTAGTTACATATCAGGAACAAGCAACAATTTTAAGTCAATTACTTGGAACAGATACTTTAAAGAGACAGATACCGAGAGCAAATAATAAATGCTATTACTATGGAAATACTAAAGGTTCTAATGAAATGGACGAGTGCACAAGAATGTTTAATATTGGATGGGATACACTTCCAGATTATCAAATTGCTATAAAGTACTTGAGTTGTGATATTAAACAATGGGAACATATATTGGAATTATGCAAGGATACAGAAAAAGCTCAATTTATATCTGATATATTTTTAAAGAAAGATAGAAGGGTTGATGAAGTTGGAAATAGAACATACACTGGTGAATATAATCAATATTGCTTTGGCTTAACTTCAATTGATGAATTTCAATACTTAGATATGGTAAGCAAATTTTATCAAGAAGTACATAGAACAAAGTTAAGAGACTACAACTATGATAAAGAAATAAAAGTATATTTATTTCAAACTAAACCATTGATTTATAGTATGCTTAAAGCTTTATTACCTGAATGTACGATTGAAAAACATGTAGATAAATTAAGTGAATTTCAAAAGGCTAAAGATGATACTAGAGAAAATAAATGTAAAGGCTATGATAAATTCTTTGAATGGTTTAATTCTTGGGATGGATCAATTATAAAGTCAAAGAAACTCAAAGAAATACTTGAAGTAGATAATGAGCAATTTAAAACTTTAATAAAGAATAAGACAATAAATGAAACATTTTCTGAATTTGATATACCGAAAAAAGGATTCTATAGTATGATTAAATAATTTTAGGGGTATTTCCTATATATAGTATATATATAAGATTTACCCCTAAAAAGCAAAAAAGTATATTATTCTAGTAAGAGTTAATAAAATAAAATGGTTAGTTAAAAATAAATAAAAACAATTTTCAATTAAGATTAGTTTTGGCGACGTAAGGAGACAAAAATCATCTTAGTTGAATCCCCTTGATAGGGGGGAGGGGCGTAGAATTATGAATAAGAAGTCCTGAAAAATAAATCACGATTCTATAAATTATATCAGAACTATGGACAAGGAAAAGAAAATATTAACTTTGACTTATTCTCTATTTGATTTGTTATAGGTCGTGTCCGCCCTGCGTCCACTTCCCCTTTTTGTGGAAAATGATAAATAAAATATATTATATGTGAAATTTACAGAAGAAAAAAATATATCATTATTTTATTATTTTCTAATTGGATAATTTAATAGGCAGTATGGCTGTCTAATTCCTTTCTTTTATATAATTTATTTTGTTTAAAGACAGATTACTTTTTGTAGTCTGTCTATTTAATTATCCAAAACCAAGTGATGATACTTGGAAAGTCTTTGTACGGAATTACTCAAAAAATATTATTATGGTTATGCCTGAACCCAAAGGCGAGAAGGAGAATGTAAAATGAGTAAAAAAGTATTAACAAACAAAGAAATATTAGGAGCTATTCAATCTACCTTAAATGATAGAGAGGAATGGGAACTTGAGAATGGCTGCTATATGTACAATCTAAAGAAACAAAAAGATAAAATTGTATTACAGATTTTTGAAGAAGAAATTGATGGTGTATATGATAGTTTATATGCAGAGTTTATTACAGATGTATCAGATGATTCAGTTCAAATTATTAAAGGATTAATTACTGATATTTATGAGAGCACCTTGAATTATAAACAACAATTTGCTAGACAGACACCAAGTTTCTATAAGAGGAAAATCAAGAGTATTGCAAACTGGACTAATAAAAATAAAATGGACAAAGTTCAGGAACTCACAAAGCAGCTAACTGAAAGATTTGTTGAAGATAGAATAGTTTTAGATGATATTACTAATCTAAAAGATATTGTTAGAGATTTATATAATTGCTTATCTCAAATCGACAGTTCATGGAAACAAAAAGAAATTAGAGATAAATTACTTAAAAGATGTAAAGAACTCAATATACAAAATGTTGGGTGTTCATATATTGAAAATGAAATAATAGCTTATAGACATGCAGATGATAGTACAATTATTTCTAAAGCTAGAATTGTTATAGATACAGCTTATTGCAACATTAATAATTCTATAAATGAACTTATAAACCAATTAAGAAAGGTGGCTTAATTATGTTAGAAGATTTAGTAGCAGTTACAGGAACTTTAAATAGAGTACATAGAATTAGTGGTGTTGGTAAAAGAAAGATACTTAGAGAATCTTTTGGATTAAGGGATAAAGAAAAATGTTGGGAATTTTATAACAATGTACACAATATGATGGTTGGAGTTAAAATACAAGATTTTTTAAATGTATATCCAATGAAGAAAATCTTTGATGGAGATAAATATGGGGAGAAAGATTACTATAGTAGTAAACAATACGTAGATACTTTATTATCTGTTACAGATACATTTAATGAAGATAATGTAGCAGAGTTTTTAATGGAAACTTTGTTAGATGAAGTTCTATTTGAACAAGCAGCAATAAGTATGATGATGGGAGTTAGTTATAAATTAGAAGAAAAAACAGGTGTTGGTGCTTTTGATATGTTCTTTAACTATGGAGCTAGAAGCACTAATAAAGAAACAAATTATTTAAAAGTAGTTAGATAAGGTGGTCATAATTTTGGCTACCTTATATTATACTTTTTTAAAAATAAAAATCTATAAGTATTCACTTAATTATAACACTTGAAACAAAATAAGGCAATATAAAAATAAAATAAATTATAAATTGAATGGGGGATTTTAATTATGGTAAATAAAAATATTGATAAAAATAAACAATTAGTATATGCAGTTTGGGTTAATGATGGAGATATAAGTTATGTGTATTTGGGAAGTGGTAAACATGAAAGACTTAGTGGGAATGGTAGTAAATTAAGGAGAAATGTACACGATAATAAGACACTACAAGAAGCATACAATATAGTTAATAAATTTCATGTTGAAACATTAGAATTCAATATAGAAGATGATGAGAAAGCTAGAGATATTGAAGAAATGTATATCGAGCATTTTAAAAGAATTGATAATGTAATTGTGTGCAATAAATATCCAACATATGCAAGTGAATATAAAAGAAAATTGGATGAAGATGATGTTAAATTTATTAGGGAATTAATAGCTAAAGGTAAAACTAATAAGGAAATTGCAGAAAGATTTAATGTTGATCCATCTACTATAAGTAGAATTAAGACAAAGAAAAGATGGGGAGGTGTTTGCTAATGATAGATTTAATACTCATTTTAGGATTAGGTATAATAGCTTTATTTCTTAGTGCAAGGATTGACATATTACAACAGGAGAATAAAGGATTAAGGGATACTATAAAAAGAGATAGAGAATGGTTTGAAGTTGATAAACGAACATCTGTAGAATTAGCTAAAGTAAATGAACGATTTAAAATATCACGAGAAGAATATGTAAGAAAGTGTGAAGAATTTGAAAGACAATGCAAAGAATATACTAAAGGTATAAAATAATGAAAAGAATTAAAAAGTACATAGATGATAATGGTGAGAGTTGGGATTCAAAATCAGAGTTCCAATTCTTTTGTTATCTTCAAGAAAATAGAGATAAATTAAATATCAAAAAAATTGATAGGCAAGTAAAGTATATATTGCAAGAGCCTTTTATGTTGGGTTCTAAAAAGATACAAGCCATTACATATAAAAGTGATTTTACATTAGAAATGAATGATAAAAAAATAGTAATTATAGATATAAAGCCACCAGTAAAGTCGATTTGGGATGCTAAGTTTAATTTGAAATGGAAAATGATGATGAATTTACATAGGGACTATATTTTCAAGATATATGCTTGGAAGAATAGAGATATTGGTTGGATAGAAATAAAATAAAAGTGGTTTTTTGTTAATTTTATATACTGTATGGAATCATATAGGTTATATGTAAAAAAAGTTTCTATTTGATATATTTTTACAATCCTCATATAATTATGTTATATAGGGGGAGTTAAAATGGAGGCGACTGTAAATAAAATTCAGGAAAACTTAGATAATAATTTAACAGAAGAACACACAAAAGAAGGAATAAGTGCAGCTTATGTAAAAGCAATAGCCAACTATGCTGGTTTTAATTTTGAGCAACCAGTAAATGATTATGGGATAGATGGAACTTTTTCTGGAATTAAAGTGAGAAAAAAAGGTGGGGAAAAAAGACTACTATCAGATGGTTGTAAATTAGATTTTCAATTAAAAGCTTCAATTAATGTAAAAATGGAAAAAGATTTGATTAAATATAGTTTGGAATCAAAAAATTATAATGATTTAGTAGATGATGAAATATGTACTCCGAGAATACTTATAGTATATAAGCTTCCAAGAAATAAAGACGAATGGATTAAAGTTACTGAGAATGGAACAATGTTTAAGGATTGTGCATGGTGGTGCTACTTGTCAGGTCTGCAAGAGACAAATAATAAGGAAACAATAACAATTGAAATACCAAGAAATCAAATATTTGATGATAAATCTTTGAAGGAACTAATGGGGAAAGTTAAGAAAGGGGAAATAGTTTGATGTTTAATTTAAATCAAATTAATGATACAACTATAGAAACCTTTGAAAAATACTTGATTAAAAATTTATGGGTAGAAGATATAGAATTTCCAAATAAAAAAATTAAACTATTCAGAAAAATAATTGATGATGAAGAATATAGCTTGTCCTTACCAGCAAAAAGTAATTTTAAAGATTCACATAGGAAAATTAATGAGGCAATAGAGATATTAGCTGAATTAAAAGAATTATCAAATCAAAAATTAATCTCTGAAGTATGGAAAGAAAGTAATAATAATGTTTTTATCTTAAATAAAGAAATTGAGACTAATAAATCACAAAAAGATATTTTAAGCTTTAGAATTATTTCTAAATTATCAGATGAAGGAATAATTCCTTTAGAGTATGGATCAAATATTGTTGAGGGATTAAAAAAATTAATTTTATCCGCTATTTTTAATGAGGAACATCCACAACCACACTTTTTTAGAACAAATAAAAATTCGCACGAAAAATTATCAAGGTATAAATTAGGTCAAACAGCTTTTGGAAGCTATGTGTTTAATGTAGAAATTGATAATTATATGCATGAGCAACTACAAATAAATGAAAACGAGATAATTGAAACTTTGCCAGAAGAAAGAAAAATAATTAAAAGAATTCAAAATGGTATTTATAATATTAGAGAAAAAGATATGGATACTTTATTTGAAAATGGATATAAAAAAGGACTAAATGCAAATATGTGTGATGCTTTGTTAAACTTTAATCTAGAGAATTATGATGTGAAAATTGAATCAAAGGTTACATGGTCAGATTTATTACCTAGACCTGATGATATTAAAGAAAAAGTTATATTAGAAAATAAAGATTTTTACAAGGTTAAGATATTATCAGAGAAATATAAAGAAGTGAAAAGTATTGAACAAGGAATAAGAGGCAGAATCATTAAATTAATTAATAGGAAAGATTCTCAAGGCAATTCAGTTGAGAGAAACATAGTTATGCAGACAGAGGTTGAAGGAAAATCTAAAAATGTAAAAATAGAACTAAGTGATGTGGATTATAAAAGGGCGTGTGAGGCTCATAAACAAGATCAAGAAATAACAATAAGCGGTGAATTACTAAAGGAAGGAAAAACGTGGATGTTAGTGAATTATAAAGATTTAAAAATTATATAATTATTTTTTAGTATTAAATAAGGAGTAGATATTATGGTAAAGGAAGTTGATGTAAGAAAGAAATATTCTCATGAATTAAATGAAATGTATTATATTTTAAAAAATTTAGAAAATGACAGATATTATGAAAAAAGTGGTGCTATGTCTGATGGATTTTTAGCAACTAATATTCAAAAATTCAGAAAGCAGTTTGATGAATTAATTAATAAAATCGAATATGATAAAGATTCTGTTGATGAAGAAATATTTAAAGCTATTGATAAAGCAGGAATTTAAAAGTTAAGAACTCTATTTATTTAGGGTTCTTTTTATGTAATAAATTGCATAAATATGGTATGATTATCGTGGGGGGATAATTATATGTTTAAGAATAATACAATTATAAAACACATCAAAAATGAAGGAGTTAAAATAGATAATGATATTCAAAATATTAATACAAAGCTAATTACAGCAATAAAATCACATTATGAAAATGAAAAAAAAGAGGATTTAAAATTAAAAAGAATTTCTTTGGAAAGTAAAAAAGAGCATTGTAAAGAATTTAATTGGATAGCAGCTATAAGTTTAGCATTTTCAATAGTAGCTATTATTGGTACATTATCACTAAACTTGAATAATAAAATAGGTCAGTCATATGGAATAGCACAAAATTTTATTGAAAAACACGATGAACTTAGTAAAGAGATAGATAGTAGCAGTGAAATATTATTTAAATATACGGAAAAATATGAAAATGCCGAAAAAGTAAATGACGCAGCTGAAATTGAAAGATTAGATAACATTCCAGAAGTAAAAAATGCTAATAGAATAATAAGACAAGATACAGAAAAGGAAGGAATTTTATTTGATAATTCAAGAAAACAGTTAGAGGATATTAAGGGAACATGGATAAAATCAGTATATATAGTTACTATTTTTAGTATCTTTATTATTGTAATAGTTGTGACCAGTATAGCAAAAATTATATTAAATAAAAATAAAGAAAACAAGAATAAAGCAATAGATATATTGATAAATGTTATAAATGAAAGGCTAGAAGAAATTAAAAAAGAAGAAGAAGCCAAAAAAGAAAAAGAATCAGAAGAATTAAAAATAAAAAATAATAACTTATTGATTGAGCAATTAAAGGGAATTCAAAATGTTATAAAAGAAAATAAGAGTAATAATGATATTATACAAAAAGCATGCAATAAAATAATAAGAGATATATTTTAGGTGGGAATTAATTCTCGCCTTTTATTATGCAAAAATAACATTATTAATTTATAAAGACGGGAGTAATATACAAAGTTTTCGTGTTAATTTGGATTCTGCATTAGGTGCTAGAACTATGTTAGAGCATATAAAATATTAATATTGTAAGTTTAGCAAGTTATGATCTTCTATAGATTGTAAGTTTGTAACAGAAAAGTGAGGTGATAATAAATGTCAAAGAAGACTTTAACAGACCAACAAATGGAAGCTATAAATCTATTAGTTGTAGGAACTATGAGTAAATTGCAGATAGCAAGTTCAATTGGAGTTAGTGAAAAAACCATCTATAATTGGTTGAATAATAATGAGGTTTTTAAGGAGCAGCTTCAAAAATCTTCAGACCTTTTTACAGAATCTAAAATTTTAGACGCAAAAAATAAGCTATCTACACATTTAGATATGGCAATAGCTAACATAGCTAAAATAGCACAAGATGAATCGAATTCTAAGAGTTTTGAAGCCAATAAGTACATAATTGACAGGAATCTTGGGGCTGTGACAAGTAAAGTCGAAACAAGTCTAATAGATAATAAGCTAAATAATTCCAATGATGATGAAAAACAATCTTATCTTGCTACATTGGAACAGGATTTTGAATCTAATAATGTAATTGAATTAGACAAAGCTAATTAGTATATTATATGATTTCAGTTCTTAAATGTCACATCTATAAAAGTATATGATTAGGATAGAACAGTATATATAAATTTTATCTAGTTACTTGGAGATTAATTATACTATAAAACTATCCTAATCATGTATCAATTCTTTTGGTACTTTTAGAGAAATTAATAGAAGAACAAATGTTTACAATAAATAGGTAAAGCTATCATATTAATTAAAGTTGTCCATCATGTACCAACAATATAATAATTAGTGCAATAGTTAGTGTACCAATGTGCACCAGTAATAATGTATATAGAGTATGTAGTATAAGATCGTTATATATTGTATAAACATTATTGTACTGGTTGGAGAGTTAAATAAGTATACCCTCGAACTGAGGGTATTTATAAACTAGCTGTGGTCTTTTAATGTATCTAATATAGGTTGTATATTGGAAAATTGACCACTCATACCTGAATAATGACTATCTAAATCAAAAATAAATGTTATTAACTTGATATCCTTTATTTTGTTTTTTATGGAATTAATGTTATTTTCCAATGCTTTAATCTGTTCCTCAGCAAATTGTAAAGTGCTGTTTTCTTGGATTTCATCAACAATTAACTGCTTATATTTACTATAAAATTCTTTTGCCATATCTATACTAAATACTTTGCAATCTTGCAGAGTTTGTCCAACATAAAAGTGTATTCCATAACCAAAATCACCATTAATACTGAATATTATTTTGCCATCTCCATATACAGCACTAATATCACCACTATTTACTGATATATTAAAATTTTTTTCTTTAAAGTAATTTTTAAAATCTGCAATTGCTTGATTTTCCATAGTAATTTTAGTACTATAAGTTAATTTATCAAATTCCTTATATAGATCTGTACATTGTTGATTAAGTAAAACCCATTTATCTTTAAGTTCTTTTATTTTTTGTTCTTCGTTTACCTTTGAATCCTGAGCATCTTTAAACTTATCCCAATCCATATTATCACTCCTTAAAATTATTGTTATTGTAAGAATAGTCTACCATTAAACATAATTCGTGTAAATATATGTAATTAATGTTAGTGTAGTATTAATTCAACATTATATTTAAATCTAGATCTGTCAAAAGTTTACAAACGCTGAGTTTTTTAGTTCATTTAGGGTATACTACAAACAATAACAAACTTATATCCTTTAAAGTGGCATTTCTTGGTTGAAAAATACTTAAAAATAGTTCGTAAAACAAATTGACTTCAAACGAACTGAATGATATAATTAACTCATAAGATAAATAATCTATGAGGTGGTAAATATGAACAAAACATATTTCTATATACGTGTGAGTTCCAAAGATCAGAACCCTATTCGCCAAGAAGTAAAGGCTAAAGAATATAATATACCAAAAGAACAGGTATTCATTGAGAAGGTTAGTGGTAAGAACGTAACAGATAGACCAGTATTAAATAACCTTATGGGTGCATTAGAAGAAGGTGATAAGTTAATAGTAGATAGTATTAGTAGATTTGCACGTAATACCAAAGATCTTATAGGATTAGTTGAACAGTTAAATCATAAAGGTGTTATATTTAAATCTATAAAAGAGGAAATAGACACAACAACTCCAACTGGTATGTTTATGCTAACAATCTTTGGAGCAGTAGCACAATTGGAAAGAGATTATATTAAGGATAGACAAATGGAAGGAATAGCAATAGCAGTTCAAGAGGGTAAATATAAAGGTAGAAAAGCCATAGAATATCCTAAACAATGGGATAAGTATTATAAGATGATGAAAGAGGGAACTATTAAGGGTGTTGATGTAATGAGAATATTAGACTTAAAGAAAACAACATTCTACAAGTTAGTTAAGCAGTATGAAGCTAAATAATGTAGAGGATTATATTAATATATAGTCCTTTTATTATGTAATTGATTATATATAGGGTAGGATAAAATTGTCCAAGGGGATTAATTATAATAGTGCCTTTATTATCTATACGTTATCATTGTAACTTGTATATATAACTAACCTGTAGAGGGACTTAGTAGCAAAGAACATTAACTATTATGAGTAATAGAAGAATGAAGAAGGACAATAGCAATTATATATTATTATCTTACTGTAGAGGGACGTAATGAATAACACATGAAGTATAAATGATATGATACTTAAATAGATCAATTACATTCATTATATAATATATCCAATGAAGAGGGACATAATAAGAGATTGTTTGTTATTAATCAATTAGTTAGTATTATATTTATAAAGAAATGACATTGATTGACAATGAATAAGAATAACACTCAACATAAATAAATATTTTTTTATAAAAGTTTTCATTTAGCTTTATAAATCAACAAAAAATATAAAAATATACCCACCACGATTCTAAGTTTTTTTCTCGGAGGTCGCTCCATCTACCAACATAAAATTTCTTAGCAATTTCTAAAAAATGACCTTTCAAATGGCTATATATCAATATTTCCTACATCAAGAGATTCACCAAAATGTAAAAAAATAAATATGAAAATTATTAAGGCATTACTGATATGTAATGTCTATTTTTATACCCCAAATTAAATAAAAAGGAGAGATGACATGATTTATTATGATAACAAAGAATTTGAACAAGAATTTCAATATGAATTATATATAACACACAAGTTCTTAAGTAAATATTATGGCAGCAAGAAAGCTATGAAGTTTATGAAAGAAGGAGATATAAACAAAATAGCTTACGATTTAGCTGAAAGGGACATAACGTATTTTTGTTTGTACTATCTTTCAGATATGTTTGTAGTTAAAGATAATAATGTAGCTAGACAATTATCTCCATCACATTATGATATGTGGAAACTATTAAATGATACTTTTGTTGAAGATAAATTTGACAAGATAAATATAGTAGTTTCAAGGGGATTTGCTAAGACAACTGTGTGTGATACAGCTTGTGCTATATGGTTACATTGCTATAGAAAATCAATATTCACATTATTAATAGGTAAAAAAGAAGATGATGCTGTGGCTTTTATGGACACAATAAAGAAAGTATTCACTGAGAATGAAAAGATAGTTACTAACTTTGGGTTAATGATTGATAAAAGACTTAAATTAAATGCAACAGAGATTGAATTTACTAACCATTCATATATAAGAGCAATAGGAAGTGGTACTTCATGTAGAGGACTTAAATATGGTAAATATAGACCATCAGTAGTAATTGCAGATGATGCACAGAGTGAAACTGACGTAATAACTGAATCAGCTAGGGAAAATAAGTATGACAAATGGTGTAAAGAAGTAGAAGAGGTGGGAGATAAGGCAGTATTCAGAAATGGAAAGAAAATTCAGTCTGCTACTAAGATTATATCAATTGGTACTGTATTACATATGGATTGTTTAATTAGTAGACTTGCTAGAAACAATGATTATTATACTTTCTTAAGAAGGGCAATATTACTTGAAGATGGACAAACTGTAGATAGTATTTTTGAATCACCTTTATGGGCAGAATGCAGGAAACTATATTTCAATGATAGAGATGCAGATTCAAAGAATACAGCAAAACAGTTTTATGAAACATTTAAAAAGGATATGAAATTTCCTACTCTATGGGATGAAAAGTGGGATTGTTTTACAGACTTAGCAGTTAAGTATTGGGAAAATAGAATGTCCTTTATGTCAGAGCTTATGAACGATGCTAGTAATATAGGAGTTAAATGGTTTAAAACCATTATTGATGAATCAGCAGAGTATCTTAGTGGTTTATCATACAGCAAAACTATGTTATGTGTTGATCCAGCTTCAACTACTACAAAAACATCAGATTATACAGCTATGGTTGTGGGTTCTCAATGTGATACTGATAGATTTACTTACATAAGAGATATTGTAATGAGGAAATTAGAATTTAAAGATTATTGTAAGACGGTTTGTGACTTATTAGAAAAGTATCCTGAAATTGAATTTGTGTACATAGAAAAAAATACATTTCAATCGGCTGATGTAACAGCAATACAAGAATTAATTTCTAAGAATCCAGTATTGAAGAATAGAAGAATTATTTTTATAAATGAAATGCAAAGAAAGAACAAGGATGAAAAGATAGGGACTATTATTGATAAGGTTAATAATGGTCAAATTAGATTTAATCGTGAATGTAAAGATAGTGCAGAAGCATTCAAACAAATGAAAGAATTTCAAGGCTGTTCACTATCAAAACATGACGACTTCTGTGATATTGTCAGCGAGTGCGATATTCGATTAAAGAATTTAAAAACAGGTATGGTAACTCTATTAAATAGAAGTTGCCTTTTTTAATGCAAAAAATTAAAGAAAGAGAGGTAATGCAATGATTTATGATAGGCAAATTGCCATGTTATTATATGAAAAGTATAGCAAGGATAAAGGTGATTATACAGATGCAAATTCTTATTATGATGGTGATTCAGTAGCACAGAGTAAATATCCAGTAAATGAAGAAAGATGCAATAGAAAATTTGGAACAAATCATGTTAAATTTATGATTGATGAGGAAGTTTCCTATATGACAGGAAATAAATTATCGTACATTAGCAAGAGTGGAAATAGTCAAGTTGTAAAAGATATTGAATATACTTTAGATAATATAAATTCATGTCTTGATACAGAGCTGACAACACAATTTTTAATTAATTCAGTAGTATATGAATTATATTATATGTATGAAGGAGAATTTAAAATAAAAGTATGTTCTCCACTTGAAAGTATAGGATATATTGATTTAGAAAATAATGTTCAATTATTCCTATATATGTATAAGAAAATGCTTGACGATAAAACTTATATTGATGTTTTTGACGACAAGTATATTTATCATATGGATGAATCTTTTAATGAAATAGCACCTAGGCAAGAACATTATTTTGGAAGGTGTCCAGTAGGTATTGCTATTATGAATAATGGTACAAAAGATACTATTTATAATGCAATTCACGGATTACAGGATGCATATGAATATACGTTGATGGATTGGTCTAATGAAATAGGGGATACACGTTTAAGTTATTTAACTATGACAGGTTGCCAAATGTCAGAGGAACAAGCAAAAATAATGAAAGAAATGGGAATAATATCTACAACAGATGCTAATAGTAAAATTGGTTTCTTGATAAAAGATATTAAGCCAGAGTTTTTGAAATCATATAGAGATATTATTGAAGAAGAGATGTATAAGGTAACACATCATTTAAAAAATCAAATCGCTGTCCAGTCAAATACCAGTGGTTCAATGTTAGCCACAAGGCTGAACTGTCTTAGAATTAAGCTAACTACACAATATCAATGTCTAAAGAATTGTATTAGAACTAGATTACAATGTCTATTTACTTATCTAAATTTAGTAGAAAATAAGAATTATGATTATAGAGATATTGATGTTAAGTTTACTCTTAATTTGCCAAACAATGATCTTGAAATGGCTCAAATCTTATCACAACTTACTGGTAAATTATCAATAAAAACTGGTTTGTCTCAATTAAGCTTTGTAACTAATGCTGATGAAGAATATAAGCAAATGCTAGCAGAGCAAAAGGAAATTCAAGAAAATTCAGCACCACCAAAATTAAATTATGATAATGATAAAAACAGTAATACAGATAATTTAGATAATGTAAGTGAGGATAACAATGGAAACGAAGGTTAATTTCACACAACAAGAAGAAATTGAGTTTATCAGAGGTTTATATACTAAATGTAATGAAGATTTAGATAAAGTTTTTATGTTACATAAGGAAAATAAAGACAAGCTATTGCAAGAGTTAGCCTTAATTCTCCTTTTATATAAAATTAATAATAATGTTATGAACTTAAGCTATTCGGAGAAATCTGAAATAAAGGAGAAGTTTGAAAAGCTAATAGTTAAATTTACTGGTCGACAAGTGAAATTAACTGATAGTGTTATAACATCTATTTTAATTCTTACTGTAAAGAATACTTTTAAATTCTATGGTTATAAGTATACCTTAGAAGAGGTCAAGGATATTGTAAATAGGAAATACAAAGGAAAATTTTATAATGAAAGAATTATAAGGAATGAAAATAAAGTAGCTGCTTATCTTAATGATAAAGTTCAAAGGTTTATTAATGGAAATATTGATGTTAATACTATCAAAGATAATATTGAAAAAACCTATAAACAAAATAAAGATAATGTAATAACTTTAGCAGAAACAGAACTATCACGTTCAGAAAATCTAGCATTTTTATTATTTGCTAAAAGCATTGGAATAGTAGAAATTATTCGTAATGAAGTGCTTGATAGTAGAACGTGCGATGAGTGTGAATCCATACATAATGAAGTATTTAATATAGAGGACGCTCCAGATGAAATACATCCATGTTGTCGTGGATTTAATACTATATTATATTCGGACAGGGTTGAAGACTAGCCTAATTAGTCTTATTTTTTATGTTCAAAATTAAAATTAAATTTTAAGGCACTTACTTGGGGCGTTAGCAACTCGTTTGGGCGAAAGGGGTTTTTGTAAATGTTAAAAAAAGAATTTTTAGAATTAGTTAAGGATATTGAAGAGGATGGAGAAATAGATGAAACTATATTATCCAATGGTTTTTCAAAACAAATTAAGGATTTAGATGGTTTGAAAAATTTACTTGATACTAATGAGTTAGTAAAAGGAATTTATCAAAAAGAATTGGATAGTGGCGTTGGAAAAGGAGTTACTAAGTATAAAGAAAATTTCAATAAGAATGAATTACCTAAGCTAGTTGAGGAAGGTATAAAAGCTAAATCCAATGAGGGGAAATCACCACTTGAAATTAAAGTTGAGGAACAGCAAAGAGAAATTGAACAAATGAAAGCTGAAAAAGTTAAAGCAGAAATGTCTAGCAAATATACTAAGGACTTATCAACTAAGGGACTTCCTACTGATTTAATTGATTTTGTATTAGGTGCTGATGAAGATACAACTAATGCAAACATTGAAAAAATCAGCAACATATTAAGTTCTGTAACTGATACAAAAGTTAAAGAAAAATTGAATAATTCAAACTATGTTCCACCTAAAAATGATTCTAAGACATTTGGGAAACCAACTTGGGATGATGTTATGAAGGGAAAAGCAAGTTACGAAGATTTTAAAAAATCACAAGAAAGCTAATTAATGAAGGTCTTGAAATGATATAGAGCCTATTAATTAGCTTTTTTATTATGTCTTTTTATAAGGCTGAATTAGACGTTAAAGAAAAATGCCTACTATAAAAAAATAAGTGAGGTAATTATATATGAGTATTGCAAGTTTTAAAAAATCAGTTTGGGAAGAAGCTTTAATAACAGAATTTAGAGGGGTATCTGTAGCTAATTTAATTACTACTGCTCCAACAAAAGTTGAAGGTAACAAGGTTATATTCAATATCATTAGTGGTGGTACTATAAAGGACTACACAGGAACAGTTGAATATGATGATGTTACAACAGCACCTATCGAATTAAACTTAGACATTAAGAAATATTTTGCAATAAGTTTAGATGATGTTGACGCTGTTCAAGCTGTAGCACCAGTATTAATGCAAACAGCAAATGAAAAAGCTTTAGATTTAAAGGAAGTTCAAGATGGTGTTGTATTCAAAGAAATAAGTACAAGTATTCCTTCAACTAATGCTATAGGTTCTGCAACTACAAAGAAGCCTATTACTACACCTACTGACGCTTATAATTATTTAGTAGATTTATCAACTAAGTTATCTAAAAAGAAAGTACCAATGGTTAATAGATTTGCTTTAGCTAGTGCTGAATATATCAATTTAATGGCTAAAGATACTAGATTCGCTGATAACTTCAACGTATTACCAAATGGTATTGTACAAGGTGCTACTGTTGCAGGATTTACATTAATCCAAACAGAAGATGTACCTGCTGGAATGGTTTTAGCTTTACATAAATCAGGTGTAGGATATGCTACTCAATTAGATAAAGTTCAAGCTATTACTAGAGAGGGTTCATTCTCTGAAGCTGTAAGAGGATTACAAGTTTCAGGTGTTAAAGCTTTAAGAACTGACGCTTTAGCAGGTCTTTATTATGATATAGCAACAGTATAGTTTAATCGGAGAGGTTTTTAATCTCTCCTTTTCTGAATTAATTATTATAAAAAAAGAAGGTGAATATTAATGACAGATGATGAGTATGAATTAACTGCAATTTGTTATATTAGACGTTATTTAAACAAGGATGATATTACTGATGAAGAAATTAAAACAAAATATTCAATAGTAGTAAAAAGAATAGTAATGAAATTAAAAGAAATAGATGATTTACCAGTAGGTGTTTTATCAACCAAATCTAATGATGTTAGTACAACTTATATGGAAAATAATAATAATGTAATGACTAAGGATATAACAATGTTGTTACCAGTTCCTTATATAAGATTATTTTAATTATAAATTAAATGAATAGGAGGTGAGAAGATGTCAAATCCAATTGATAAAATGTATAAAATATTGATTAAGCAAAATGGAGTTTCAGGAAAAGTTAATGGAGTTGAGTGTAAGTTTTTATTAACTGAATGTCAAGATTCAAATACAAATGGTACTGACCTAATGACAATATCTACGGATAAACCTTTAGAACAAGGATACTTTGTTAATATTGGAACTGATACTTATTTAGTTATTGATAAAAAACATGAAACAATTGCTTATCAAAGCTATAATATAGGAACTATTCAAAAGACCAATCATCTTAATAAATTTGTTAGTAATGAAGTAATATATCAAATTCCTAGTATTTGCACTAACATTACTAAGGGAAAATTAGGCATGATTTACGAATCAGCAGGTATTACAGAAGCAAATGGTGTTTGGTGTTTCATAACTCAATTAAATGATATATCTAAAAAGATTAAGACAGGAACAAGATTTATTATAAATGGTGAAGCTTGGGGTTGTACTTCTTTAGATTTTACGACAGATCAAGGAATATTATATGTAATATTAAGAAAAGGTGCTATAAACGTAGAAACAGACGATATGATTAATGAAGTGGCTGATGGACTTAGTTTGCCGACATATGCTATTACATTAAATAGTACATCACAAAACTTATACGGAACATATACATTCCAAATATTGCCTACTTGTACTAGAAATAACGTGGCTGATACGTCAGCAGTAGTTACTTATACATCAAGTGATAGTTCAATTGCTACCGTTACTAATAGTGGTTTTGTAACTGCTCAAAGTAAATTAGGAAGTGCAACTATATCAGCAGAATATAAAGGTAAAATAGTAACTATGACTATAAATGTTGTTGCAGATGTATATAGTATTGATTTATCAAGTAATTCAGCTAGTATATTTGTTGATGAAACATATCAAATAAATTCCGTTTGTAAGAAAAATAATGTTGTGGTTTCAAGTCCTCAATTGACATATGTGTCAAATGATACTTCAATTGCTACTATAGATGATAATGGAATGATTTCAGCAATAGGACAAGGTTCTTGTAATATTATATGTGGATATGCAAATGTAACAGCTACCTTTAATTTAACATCTAATGCTAATGTTTATACAATAGATTTATCTGAAACAAGTAAATCTATAATTCAAGATGGAACATATCAAATTGAAGCTACTTGTAAGAAAAATAGTGCTATAGTAAGTAATCCAGTTATTACATATAGTTCAAGTAATACAAATATAGCTAGTGTTTCAGCAACAGGAGAAGTAACAACTTTAGCAGTAGGAAACGTTGATATAACTTGCAGTTACCAAGGAGTAAATACGGTTATTAGTATAATAGTTGAAGCAAAACCAATTGTTCATACTTATACTATAAACTTAGAGCCTACAGATAGTGTTTATCAAGGCTCAACTTATCAAGTTAATGCAATTTGTAAGGATAATGATGTTACAGTAGAAAATCCAATAGTAAGCTATTTAAGTGATAATACAAGTATTGCTACTATAGATGCAACAGGATTAGTTACAACAGTTAATATTGGTACTTGTAATATAACAGCTACATTTGAGGGGGTTAGTGATACCTTAAGCTTTGAAGTTAAAAAGATACCACACACTTATACAATAGCTTTAGATTCAAGTTCTCAATCATTATTTACTGGAAATACACATCAAATTATTGCAACTTGTACTGATAATGGAAGTGCAGTAAGTTCACCAGTAGTAAGTTTCGTTTCAAGTGATACAAGTATAGCTACAGTAAGTTCAACAGGATTAGTTACAACTATAGCAAGTGGAACAGCCACAATTACAGCCACATATGAGAATGTAAGTGCAACATTATCATTAACTGTTACAGTTGAGCCAGTAGCAGTTTATACAGAAAATTGGAGTCAAACTACAACAATTAAACAATACGTTACATCAACTTATACTGTTTATTATAGTACCGATAATGGTGTAACTAAGACATATCCTGCTATAGATTATGTGCTTGATAGTGCAGGGGTTGCACTTGGTACAAAAATTACGGTAACACGCAAATCAGACAATTCTTTCTCTGTGAAGAATAATACAATAACAACATTAACTACTTGCCATGTTTCTATAACAGAACGTGCAACAGGTAAGTTATTATCAAATACATTATTAACATTCAAATCAGGAATTTAATTATAGGGTTAGTCAATTTTGACTAGCCCTATAATTTTTATAGAGAAAGAGAGTGATGTATAAAATGGTCATAGGAATTGATATGGGGCATCCATTTAATTGTGGTGCTTTTGGCATTATGTCAGAAACAGATGGCAATAGGGCAGTAGGAAAATTATTAATAGAAAAATTAGAATCATTGAGACATACGGTTGTAAATTGTACCTATGATATTAATGTAAATGAATTAGCAAACAGAGTAGCTTTAGCAAATGCACAATCATTAAATTATTTTATATCCTTACATATGGATAGTTTTGATAATGCAAGTGCTAATGGTGTAACAATCTATACAACTGAAAATTCAAGTGCTAAAAATAAAGCTAATGAAATTGTAAATGTAGTAGCAAATTCATGTGGATATAATAACAGAGGATGGAAAAGTGCTAATTTCTATGTATTGAAAAATACTAATGCACCAGCAATGCTGCTAGAAATGGGATTTGTGACTAATCAAGATGATTGTAATAGATTTAATGCAGAAGATATAGCTAATGCAATAATAAAAGGATTGACTGGCGAAAGTTCTACTGAAGATGAAAATGGTTATATAGTAACAAATTATTTACCTCATTCATCAGGAGATTATGATGGAGTAGATATTAACTATGTATTAAGTTACTTTCAGAATGTAAAATGTTATGTCAGAGGTAATGAAAAGGGTATTTGGATAGAAACTCAGTATCTGAGTATGGACAAATGTAATGAATTAAAGAGTACTCTAGGATCATGGTTTTATGAGATTAAATATTAGGAGATGATATAAATGTTAAATTATTTAGAAAAATTCAAAAATACTGGGACTATACTTTCACTAGTGGGCTTGATTGGATTATTATTAATTCAATTTGGAGTTGCTGTAGATATGGAATGGTTAAAGAATACTGCTAATATTGTATGTTCAATTTTAGTTATTTTAGGTATTTGCAATAATCCTCATACAGATGGATTAGATTTACCTCAAATTAGGTCAAATGATAATAAAATAGAGTAGGGGGAGTAATATGGATGAAAGTACAGTACAATCTATTTTGCAACGCTTAACTAAAATAGAAACTCTATTAGAAGTAGACGTTAAAAATTTAGAAGATAGAGTAGATAAAGACTATAAAAATATGGATGTTAGGATTAGTAAAATTGAAAGTAATAATACATGGCTTTGGAGAACGATAGTAGGTGCAATAATAGGAGTAGTAATTGGAGCAGTGACAATAACATTTAAGTAAGTACATATGGGGTAATAAAGAATATTTCTATTCTTTATTACCTAATTTTTTTCTATTTAGTATATTTCAACAGTTTTTTTTCATTTATCTCAGGAAACTTATCATTAGAAAAAACATTGTGGAAAATTTTATGATATTTTTAGAAAAAATAACATCAAAATATGTTATAATTAAATCAAAAACGCAATTATAAAGCAGAGGTATTAAAGGTAATCTTAATGAAAAAAATTATTTATCTAGATCAAAATAAGTGGATTGAACTTTCGCAGTGTTTTTATGGGAAATCAGACAAGCATAGAGATGTATTGGGTGTTATTATCGAAAAAACTAATAGTGGTGAATGGATATTTCCTATTTCAATAATTCATCATATTGAGACAGAAATAAGGGAACAGGATGTACAACGTCAGAAGCTTGCTAAATTTATGGGAGTGATATCAAAAAATTGGACAATAAAACCCAACTTAATAGATAGAAATAATGAATTGGAATGTAATTTTAATAATAAATGTTATAACCCAATTAAACAAGACTATTTAAATGTAATAGGACAAAATTTAGATGATGTTAAGATAACATTAAATAATAGAGTTTTAGATACTAATATAATGGAAAATTTGAAACAAAGTTCATTAGATTATAATGTATTTGAGGAGTTTATAGAAATACAACATAATACAGGAGATAGAGAAGAACAATTTGCTGATAACGAATTTCACAAAGAGACATTAGAGTATTTTAGAAAAGAAAGTGAAAAAAATAGTGATAAAAGCATAGAAGATCAATTTATATATTTTTATATGGACTGCTTTAAAGGAGAATATTCACAGATATTAAGAAAAATTTTGCCAGAGAATCAAAATAAAATTGCTTATAAAATGTATAAACAAAAATTACCTAAATCTTTTTATGTTAAAATGAAACTAATATTTGAAAGTGTAATAAAAAATAAAGAACGTAAAATAGATAAAAATGATTTTAAAGATATTATGTTTTTATCGATGGCTATTCCTTATTGCGATGTAGTAATAACAGAACGGTTTTGGACAGGTTTGATTACTGAAAATGGTCTAGACAAAATGTATGATACCGTAATATCTAAAAATATTGATAAGTTGATTCAATTATAATGTAATTCTAAAAATATTATTTTAGTAAGGTTGTGTTAATATGGATGACAAAAATGGTACTCTTAATTTGTTATATTTTTCAATGATTTTTAGCATTATTTCTTTAATTGCAAAAATTATATATCCTATACCTACATTGGGTGGGATATTGACCAATATACTTAATCATACCAATTTATTGGAAACTATATCGTATTGGTTTATATTAATAACTATTTTAATTGATTTTATTGCAATAGTATGCATTGCTTTGTATTCTGCAAATAAAGTGAAAAGTATTATTAATAATTTTCTAGGTAAATATGATTATAATTATGACGATGATGAACTATCTTCAAGAGAAATATTAACGTTAATTGGTGGAGGTATATTTTCAATTATAACTTTATGTGTAATAGTAAAGTACTCTATATTTTTAATTATTGGTCTTTTCATTCTGTGTACATTATTTGGTGGAAATAAAAAATAGGATTAATATGTGGGAAGTTTATATTTTTATGGTAACTGATGTGAATTTAACATATAATTAAACATATATAGAATAGTTTGTGGGTGAATATATGGCTAAAAAAGTGGGGATTAGTTTTAAAGATAATAATGAATTAGAACAAAAGCTATATGATTTTTTAAAGAAGAAATCTATACTAATTGGTGAAAGCAACTATATAAAGCAATTATTATTAGAAAAAATGCAAAGTGAAGAGGACTGTAAAAAATAGTCTTCTTTTTTTATATATTTTTTTCTTCCATGTGGAAACTTTTTATTCTTTCAAGCATAAAATATATCAAAAGATATGAAACAGGAAGAAGGATTCAAATGATTTTAGGTGTAGATATCGGGAATTATTATACTAAAAGTAGTAAAGGTATCAATTTTCTATCAAAGGTATCCAATAGATGTGGATTAGTAGAAAATGAAGCTATTATCTTAGACGGGAAAACTATGTATTTAGGAGAAGGTGAATTTGATAGTGAATATCGAAAGGCATATAAAGAAAATTTATTGTATTTATTGCAAGGAGCAATACAAAAAAGCACTATTGATAAGCATAATAAAGTAGTTACTGGATTACCATTAAGCCAGTATAAACAAGACAAAGATTATCTAAGTAATAGAATAATTCAAAGTGGAATTGTGGATGATGTTGAGGTAGTTCCAGAAGGAGTTATAGTATTACCAATAGACTTTGAGGGGATTGCAATTGATATTGGAGGACGTACAACAGATATAGCACTAATAATAAAAGAGGACAATGTCCGTAAAATTAAGCAGCCATTTAGTTTACCAAAAGGCATGTTGAATTTAGAAAATGAGTTCATTAATTGTATAAATAATAAATATGGTTTGGATTTATTACAAAGAGATGCAAATAGAATCCTAACAAATGGTCTGTTTATATATGGTGAAAAAAAAGAATTTAGTATTGATATGTATAAAGATTTTGTAGGGAGCATTATTAAAATAATTCAAGTAGATTATTCTTTGAAAACCAATAACTTAATGTTAATTGGAGGAGGGGCTGAAATACTATTTAATCCATTTAAAAAGCGTATTCCACAAGCTCAACTCATTGAAAATAGTTTTTTTGCTAATGCGTTAGCATATGAACAAGTTGGAAGGGGGATTTGGTAATGAAAAAGGTAGGGATAAGTTTTAAAGAGAAGGAAAAAGACTTATACAATTTCCTCATTAATCAAATATCTCCAAGTGTCTACATCAAACAGTTGCTAAAAGAACAAATAGAAAAAGAAGAAAAGCCTAAAGAAAACAATAGTATTAAAAATAATTTTAATTTCTAAGGGGTGGATATATGTTTGATTTAGATTTAAAAGTATTTTATTTCTTTTATTCTCATTGTAAAGTTTTAGGTTCAATTTTTGGATTTGGAGCATTTGAAGGTGCAATAATGTACATTAGTGTTATTGCATTAGCAATAGTTAAAGTTAATGAAGCTAAGAAGGTGAAGAAATAATTGTTTGTAGAATTAGGAATTTCAGTTGGCTTAGTTTCTTTATATAATTACTTTAATTCAGCAGATAAACGGAAATTTAAAAACAGTTTTAATGAAGTAATGCTGAAGACTGGAATAAAAAACAAAGATGATGAAACCTTTAAAATATATAAAATAATCCCAACAAGTTATGGTTACATTTGTTATTTAAGAAATACTAAAGGATTGAGTATAGAACATTTAGACAGCAAAATAAATATACTTGAAGGTAATTTAAATAGCATTGTACAGCTAGAAAAGGATAGATTCAAGGATTATATAAAAATGTATGTTGTAAATAAAGATATAGATAAATTCAAATTTGAGCCTGTTAAATGTCTAAATCATTTACTATGGATTGGTAAAGATTTTAAAGGACAAAACTATTTCATTGATGTAAACAAAGACCCACATTTACTGCTCGGAGGTGCAACAGGTACAGGAAAGAGTTTCTTATTAGCTTCAATATTAGCAAATTTAATTTATAGCTCCAGTAAATATATTGATTTATATCTATTACAAATTTGTAAATCCGAAATAAGTGCCTTTGAATGTTGTGATTGTGTTAAATATAGTGCCTATAGTGAAGAAATGTGCAAGGTTGCATTATTGAAATTATTAAAAGAATTGGACAGACGTAGTGAACAATTTAAGAAATTTGGAATCCGTAATATTACGCAATGGAATAATCATAGAAAAGACAAATACATGAAAAGAATATATGTTGTAATAGAAGAATTATCATTTTTCATGGAAACAGAATTATTTGAATATGTTATGAAAATAGCAAAGGCAGGAAGGTCAGTTGGAATACATTTGATAAGTTGTATTCAAAGAAGCACAGCCACAAATCTGCCACCAGACTTAAAGAGCCAAATGACACGTATTACATTTAGGCAAAAATCAAGTATAGATTCAGTTAATATCATAAATACAGCTGATGCAACCAAACTAAAAGAACGTGAATGTATTGTTGACGGAAATAGTGATTATCAGCTTATTAAAACACCTTGGTTAGATGAGGATTTTATATTGCTGCATAAGTATGTTGAACAAATTAAAGTACCTACGCAAGATGAAAAACAGGAAATTTTAAATGTTAAAAAGATTAATAATAAAATCTATTCTATAGAGCAACCACAAATCGTTGACATTGAAGAATCTGAAATAAAAGAAGAAAAGCCAAAGAATAATAAAACTAGAAAAGGAGTAGTTTCTATGGAGGACTTTAAAAATGGCTTTAACAGAAAGAGATAGAGAAATTTTAACATGGATTCAAGATTATAAATCAATAACTTTAAGTCAATGCACTTATCTATTCTTTAATGGTAATTATGAGGGGTGTAGGAGAAGACTAAAACAATTAGAATCCTTTGGATTATTAAAAAGTATTCCTAATGTATTACTTAAAACTAGAGTATATTATCAAGAACGATTAATAAGTGACCATGATTTATTTATATATGAGTTCTTAAAGGTTATAAAAATAAATGGTGGAGAAATAATTCAATTTAAAATCAAACCACAATATCTTGATAAAAAGATTGTACCTGATTGTTTTATAATATTCAGCTACAATGGAAATGTATTCTTTATATTATTAGAAGTAGATTTAACTCACTATACTTCAAATTCAAAAATGAAGAGATATGAGGAACTTTATAAGACAGGAGAACTTCAAAATATATGTTGCGAAACATTTCCTATCGTGGTGATAGCAAGACCAACACAAGGTATTAGATACAACAGTAACAACTTCCATGTATTGTATTTAGACTTATTTTATAATAATTTTTATAATCTTTTATTACACAATTCTTCCATTATATAATACTTCCTATTTTATTGCGTAAGCCAAATAAGGCTATGACTAAATTGAAAAGGATAGATTGTATTTTATATACTACAAACTATCCTACAGTACATACAACAACACTTCCTACAAAAATACATATTACTTTTGATAAAATTTAAACCAAACCAAAGAAAAAATTTTATACAAAACAGTAATATGAAAAAATAATAGGAGGTCGATGTATATGAATTACATCATTGCATTATTAGCTTTACCAGTTGTGATAAAAATATTCACTCACTTTGGATTACAAAAGCTAAGATTAATACCCAAAAGCGTAATTACTGCCGAAATGGTTATTAATCAAATGAACAAACAAAAAATTAGACCCTTGAAAGTTGAATTACTTTATAACGATGTTTATAAAGATTTTCACGACAAATTCAAGGAAAAAGAACTAGATAGACAACAAATAGTTGCTATTAGAAAATACCTAAGTCAACACGTAGAGCAGTACCCACATAAGAAATTTAAAAATGATATACACGCAATTTACACAATGCTATCAGCCAAGGATATTAAACGAAGACACCTTGAAATAGTACAAAAAATAATAGCTTAATTAATTACCTTGAAGACTATACAAATTTATTTTTGTTTTAGTCTTCTTTTTAAACACATATACAATGTAGGATTTCTTATTTATAGTTTATATAAAATAATTATTGTAAAGTTGGTAAAAAAGGTATAGTATTATATCAAGGTATACATTGATTTGATATAAGTATTTGTATAAATTTGTATTAAGGTGTATATTGATAATATAATAATAACAGAAATTGCTATAAACTTAGTTATATAGCCATTTTAGAGTCATGATGACGATGACGTTCAAGAAGTTTACCACAACGCTGAATTCCCTGAAGGATGGGATGAATAGAGAGATTACAAGCTCTGAAAAGTGTGAAAATCTCTGGGTTAAGACATACTTATAAAATAATGACACTTTCGATATCAATATACATAGTTAATTGATATTGGAGGTGTTTTTTGTTACTTGTAGATTTTCTAAATTACTTACATACTAAAGCAGGTTTATTTAGGGGCTGCTCCAAATTGGCTTAAGTGTTTGGAATAGTATTATGTATGATATTTTATGGAATACTAAGTGCATAGATATTTTAAATATAGGGTAAAAACCCTTGCACTTAGGAGTGAATTTATATGTATTCAATTGATAACCAATTAAAAATAGAAGATTTTATATTTCCATACGGAGAATTAGATAAAAATAATAGGTGGGTTAAATTAGCGTCAATAATACCATGGCATGAATTTGAAGAAACATATGCTAAACAATTCATTAATAATGGTCGTCCATCAAAACCATTTCGAATTGTATTAGGAAGCTTAATAATAAAGCAAAAACTTAATTGTTCCGATCGTGAAACGGTATCTGCTATCGCCGAAAATCCTTACCTTCAATATTTTATTGGTTTGAAAGAATTCCAAAATTCCGCACCATTTGGAGCGTCTTCAATGGTTGAATTTCGAAAAAGAATTGATGATGATATGATTATTGAAATGAATAATACTATTCTTAAAGATACTACTAAAAATAATGATGATAAAGATAAGCATGACGATAATGATGATGGAAATGATTCAGATCAATCTAATCAAGGCACTATCATTATTGATGCAACATGTACTCCAGCCGATATAACTTATCCACAAGATTTAAATCTTTTAAATTCTGCAAGAGAAAAACTTGAAGGATATATTGATCAATTGCATAATCCTTCTGAATCTAAAAAGCCTAGAACTTATAGGAAAATTGCGCGTAAGGATTTTCTAAATGTTTCAAAGGCCAGAAAGAAAAATTCTAAAAAGATGCGCAAAGCTATAAGGAAACAATTAAATTATATTGCTAGAGATATTGGATATGTAGTAAATTTTATTGCGAATGGAAAAAAGCTTAATAGTCGACAATCAGAAGAATATGAAGTGATTTTACAGTTATATCATCAACAAAAATATATGTTTGATAATAGAAAACATACAGTAGAAAATAGGATTGTTAGTATCAGTCAACCACATGTTAGACCAATTGTTAGAGGAAAAACTAAAGCTCCTACGGAATTCGGGGCAAAAGTTGAAATAAGTGTTGCTAATGGTTATGTTAGAATGGAAAAGTTGAGTTGGGATGCTTACAACGAATGCGAAAGCTTAATACCTATAACAGAGAGTTATAAAGCAAGAAATGGCTTTTATCCTGAAAGAATATTGGCTGATAAAATTTATAGAAATAGAAAAAACTTAAACTATTGCAAAGAAAATGGAATTAGCATTACCGGCCCTGCTTTAGGCAGACCTAAAAAGAATAAAACTAAAGCTGAAAAAAATCAAGAGTATGTTGATACATGCGAAAGAAATGAAGTTGAGGGAAAGTTTGGTACTGGTAAAACTAGATATGGTTTAGCCAGAATATTTGCAGATTTAAAAGAAACTGCTGAGTGCGTTATTAATATGGCATTTTTTGTAATGAACCTTGATAAAAAATTGAGGGTCATTCTAGGCCATTTTACAAATTACTATATTTTGGAATACTACATATAAATATAGGGGGTTTTAAAGCACCCCCTATTTAAGGGATAAAGACCTCAGACTGAAGTCATTGTTCTAGTAAATAATTATTTTAATCCTAATACAATAATGCTATAATAATCCTATATTCCGTAAAGATGGGTTACGGTGGTTGTGCGTTTTCCGCCTTGGGCTGTTAGAAATAATGGTCTAAGGGGGTGGTATTAGATTGTGATAATTGGATTGTTAATAATATCAATATTGATACTATTAGTTATACTGATTAATAGAGCTTTAAGAAGTAATTCTAAAAATTGTGAGTTTAATCTCGATGTTAACATAAAAGGTTTTAAAATAAATTTTAAGACAACAGAAAAGAACGCCCCATCAGACCAAGATTAAGCGTTCTTTTTCTAACCAAATAAAAATCTAATAGCCCTAAACTTAAAAACGTTCTAGGGAAAGTTAGTGTTTGCAGCACTAACTTTTCTTATTTATATTATATCACGTTTTCGTGAATTAAAACATTAAAATTAATAAATTATAAGCTATAGGATAGATGAAGAAAAAAGATTATCGCTAAGCGACATTTAGGAGCTTAGTAAAGAACTACAAGATAACGATAAATATATGATAGAAATTTAAAAAGATATGCATCTATAGTAGAAAGCATTTAAACTATAATAGATGAAATTTAGAAGGGATATTTAAAGCATATTTGTTGTTTATTAATATAAATCAATATTTATTAAAGATACAAGTAGAAACTAAGATCCTCTGGTATATATGTAAAACGCGATTAACAATGTTATTCAATAGTTGTAAAATTTTTGTAAACATGGTATTATGGAATAGAAATATATATGGCAATTATTCCAAATTATATATGAAAGATTACAAAAAATGTAGGTCTGTACAGTAAATAATTGTTAATAATATTTTAGAAGAAAAAGTTTTAAACAAGATAGACCCAATAATGATCATTATGGTATAATTACTATGGCATATATTGGCTGTATTTAATATGTTATGTAAGAAATAAAAGAAAAAACAAGTATATTTTGTTATAAGGAAACTTTGATCCATATATTTTAATTGGGCACTTTATATATGGTGAGTTAGTAGTGCAACCGACCTTTATATTTTATAAAGGCCGGTTTTTATATTTTTTTAAAGAATTTGTAATATACTTACAAATATAGTGGAGATATATTGAAGATGTACTTTTTCTAACTATGATTAAAATAAGAGAATGAATCTTTATTATCTTAATGTAATTTTAATTAAATATTTTGAAAAAATGAGAATAAAATACAAATTTATATACAACAACGTTTACAAAAAAGTTAAATAATATTAAAATGTACAATGAGAGGTGATTTTTTGGATTATACATTAATATGTATTTTAGGACTAGTTATAGGAAGTTTTTTAAATGTTTGTATTTATAGAATTCCTATAGAAAAATCAATTGCATTCCCACCATCCCATTGTACAACCTGTAAACATAACTTAAATCCACTAGATCTAGTGCCTGTATTTAGCTATATATTTCTTAGAGGAAGATGTAGGTATTGTGGTGAGAAAATCTCTATAAGATACCCTTTTATAGAAATTTTAAATGGATTGATGTATTTAATTGTATATGTAAAGTTTGGATTAGATCTAATCACTATAAAATATTGTATTTTGGTATCTCTTTTAATCGTAATTAGTGCTATAGATTTTGATACGCAGTTCGTATTTACAAGCACCACGATTTTTGGAGGAATAGTTGGCATTTTATTTATATTATTACAATATGTTTTATATAAGAATAATGTTCTGGATTTAATTCTAGGAGGAATACTAGGAGCAATAATTATAGGATTAATAGTGTTTTTAACAAGGGGAATGGGTGAAGGTGATATTGAAATTGCCGCTGTGTGTGGAGTGTTCTTAGGAGTTAAAGGGATTTTATTAGGCTTATTTCTAGCAATTGTGCTGGGTGGAATAATAGGAATAATTGTTTTAGCGCTAAAATTAAAGAAGGCAAAAGAAAAGATAGCATTTGGCCCTTTTATAGCAATAGGAAGTTTGATTTCAATGCTCTATGGAGCAGAAATATTAAAAATCTATTGGAATGTGTTAATGTGAAGATACACTTTTTTACAATAACTTTACTTGTGTAAATTAAATAGCAAACTTATACTGATTATAAGGTGTTATACCGCATTTTATTTATAAATCATAGGAAAGGTGAGACACAGAATGGCAACTGAGAAAAGAAGACTAGGTAACATTCTTGTAAATGCGGGGAAAATTACAGGATATCAATTGCAAGAAGCATTAAAGTCTCAAAGGACACTAGGGAAGAAACTAGGAGAAATACTACTCGATAGTAAAATTATAACTGAAGAAGATATAATAGAAGCAATAGAACAACAGACAGGAATTAAAAAAGTAGATTTAAACACAATAAATTTTGATAGAAAAGCAATTACATTAATTCCTCAAAATTTGTGTGATAAATACTTATTGATCCCATTTGGATTTGATAACAATAAGATTAAAGTGGCCCTCGCAGACCCACTTAATATCTTTGCTATTGATGATGTTGCAATATCAACAGGATTTGACATAGAGTCGTTTATATCTAGAAAAGCGGATATAAAGAAATTTATAGGAATATATTATAGTAGTCAGCAGGTTAACAATGCTGCTATTCAACTGGCAAAAGAAAGTACTAAAGCAGTCAAAAATAGTAAACAAGCCATAGATGAAATGAGCGAAGTTAATAGTGCACCAGTAGTTAAAATGGTGGATTACCTGTTTAAAAATTCAGTAGAAATGAAAACTTCCGATATTCATATAGAACCATTTGAAAATGAAATAAGAATAAGGTATAGAATAGATGGAAAGCTTCAGACCGTTAATACACTTGGGATAGAAAGTTTAGGACCTTTAGTTACAAGAATAAAAATACTTGCGGGTCTTAATATAGCAGAAAAAAGAATACCTCAAGATGGAAGGATAATGTTCGAGGTTGATGGAGCTCAAGTGGACCTTAGAGTATCCATACTTCCAGTGGTTAATGGCGAAAAGATTGTAATAAGAATTTTAAACACCAATGGAGCGATATTAAATAAAAAGCAGCTTGGAATGAGTGAAGAAAATATTCATAGATTAAATAGAATAATAGGAAATCCTCACGGAATTATATTAGTTACAGGACCTACAGGAAGCGGTAAATCTACAACTCTGTATTCAATATTAAATGAATTGAACTCTAATAGTGTAAACATAATTACAGTAGAAGATCCAGTAGAATATACCATGAATGGAATCAACCAAGTAAGCGTAAATGAAAAAGCAGGGTTAACTTTTGCAAGTGGGCTAAGAAGTATATTAAGGCAAGATCCAGATATTATAATGATTGGAGAAATTAGAGATGAGGAAACAGCTGAAATAGCTACTAGAGCAGCTATAACAGGGCATTTGGTTTTAAGTACTCTTCATACAAATGATGCGCCCTCATCAATAATAAGGCTTGTAGATATGGGAATTAAGCCTTATTTGGTTTCAACTTCTGTTGTTGGAGTTATTGCGCAAAGATTAGTAAGAAAAATATGCAATAACTGTAAGGAAGCGTATGAAGCTAGTAAATATGAGAAAGAGGTTTTAGAAAGAAATATAAGCGAGACTTTAACTCTATATAAAGGTACAGGCTGTGGATATTGTAATAATACCGGGTATTCAGGAAGAATTGGTATTTACGAAATTATGGAAGTGACAAGAAAACATAGAGAAGCTATAAATTCAGGTGAAAATTCAGATATTATAAGAGATATTTCAATAGAAAATGGCATGAAAACTTTAGAAAGTGAATGTAAGGATCTGGTGCTAAATGGAATGACAACAATAGAAGAACTAGCAACAATAGTAACGCTATCCAATGACAATTAACAATGAATTATTTTCGATGAAGGGCAGGTTCTTAATGGACTTAAAAATATATTAAGAAATTCTAACGAAATTTCATTATTAATTCTGCATTGTTAATTGTAAACTGTGCATTGAAAGGAAGGTGATTATATGGCAAAATTTAAATACAGAGCGATGAACCCAGATGGAGAAAAAATAGAAGGAAGCTATGAAGCGGATTCTAGAGATGAAGTTATTGATTTTATTTCAGGTAATGGATACTATCCGTTAAAGGTAGAAGAGGTAGTAGAAAGTACAAATATTACCTTGAATTTCAATAAGAAAGTAAAACTTAAAGACCTGGCAGTATTCTGTAGACAGTTTTATACAATGCTTAATGCAGGAGTTCCAATTCTAACATGTTTGGATATATTAAGTTCACAAGTTGAAAATCAAAAATTAAGACAAGCCACTAAAGAAATAAATGATGATGTGGCAAAAGGTGAAGTTTTATCAGAATCCATGAGAAAGCATAAAGATGTATTTCCAGATCTTTTAGTATCTTTAGTGGCTTCAGGAGAAGCGAGTGGTAATTTAGAAGACATAATGCTTAGAATGGCATCAAATTATGAAAAAGAAAATAAAATTTCAAATAAAGTAAGAAGTGCATTAATATATCCCACAGTATTAGGAATGGTTTCTATTGGAGCAGTGGTATTTATTTTAACTTATGTAATGCCTACTTTTACCGAAATATTTGAACAGAGTGGCACTGTATTGCCATGGTCAACAAAACTGTTATTAGCCCTTAGTAGTGGAATTAAAAATTATTGGTATATTATTATAATAGTAATAGGGTTGGCTGTATTTTTAATTAATATATTCTTAAAAAGTGAAGAAGGTATACATTTTTCGAGTAATCTGAAGTTAAAGCTACCAGTACTTAAAAAACTTAATCAGATGATTATAGTATCAAGATTTACAAGAACTATGTCAACTTTAATAGCAAGTGGACTGTCACTTGTAGAAGCATTAAGAATAGTATCAGAAGTTTCGGGTAATAAAATTGCTGAAATTGAGCTTTTAAAAATAAGAGATAAAGTTGTAAGAGGAGAAAGTTTATACGGATCTATGAGAGAAAGTGGAATATTTCCAGAAATGCTTTATTCCATGGTGAAAATAGGAGAAGAAACAGGATCTTTAGAAGATATATTAAATAAAACGGCAGACTTTTATGATGAAGAGTTAGACTCAATAATTCAAACTTCAGTAGCACTTATGGAACCACTTTTAATAGTTATAATGGGACTTATAATTGGATTTATGGTGGCTTCTATAATGTTACCAATGTTTGATAGCTACAATCAGATTTAATAAAAAGCAATTAATGCATATGCTAATTTACAGGGTGCATTAAGATATATAATATGAAATCAGGAGGGATTTAAAATGAACCAATTATTGGCGAAGAAAATGAATCAAACAACAAAGAAAAAAAAGAAAGGATTTACATTAGTTGAATTAATTATAGTTATAGCGATAATTGCAATTTTAGCTGCAATTGCTATTCCTAAATTTGGGCAAATAAGAGAAAATTCAAATGTAAAGGCAGACATAGCAACAGCAAAGAACATTCAAACTGCAGTTACAGCAGCAGTTGCAAATGGCGATATAGACTTAGACACTGATTCAGTTACTCTCACAGATGTGCTTGATACTACTACAGTTCCAACAGCAAAAGCAAAAACGGAAAAAGGCAATGCGTTTTCAGCTAGCGTTAGTGCTGACGGAGAAGTCACTGTAAAGGCAGGAGACACTGAAATACTGCCTACACCTGGTGGGGATTATGAGGATACAATATCATAATTTTAATTAATTATATCAATATTAACTTAATTTTTATGTGTAGGAATTACAAGTATAACCTACACATAAAAGTATATATAAATTTTATAGCAATATACTTGTATAAAATCAAATTATATAAGCAAAAAGTTATTAGTTTTGAAAACAAATAATAAAAATGAAAAAATGGGGGGAAAGTTGAGAATGATGAAGAAAAAGGATAAGTCTGAAATCAAGAAAAACACTAGGGGCGCAAGTTTTAAAGAAAATAGAGAGTCAATTAATATTAAAGCTTTAATGAATATGGACTTAGGAACTTTAAAGGTCAAATTCTCAAAAAGCTTTAAAAGAATAAATAAAATAAGCACCCCAGAAAAAAAGAGAAAAGTCATTGCCTTTGATATGGGAAGTTCTATGATAAAGATAGTTGAAGGAATATATTATAAAGAAGATTTAACTATAGATAGATATATTACTATAAAAACACCTAAAGGTGCCATTGTAGATGGAGAAATAAAAAAATCGGAAGAGTTATTCATTAAATTAGGACAAGTATTAAAAGAAAATGGAATAAAAGCAAAACATGCTATATGTACTAATAATTCTACATTAATTATAAATAGAGAAATTTTAATTCCAAAAGTAGAAGAGGAAGAAATGGATACTGTGGTAAGATATGAAATACAACAATACTTACCTATAAATTTAGAAGATTATATATTACAAGTACAACTTTTAAATGAAGAAGAAATAAATGGATCAGAAAAGCTTAATGTAAGAGTAATTGCATATCCAGAGAAAATAGTTAGAGGATATTATGATTTTTTTATAAAATTAAATTTAAAGCCACATGCTTTAGATGTAAACTATAATGCAATAAATAAGTTTATTAATTGCATAGATAATAATAGTGAATATGAATATAATCCAAAAGATTCAGTTGCTTTTATTGATATGGGAGCAAGCTTTATCGATGTTAACATATATAAAAATAGGAATTTAGATTTTACTAGAATGATAAAAGCTGGTGGAAATGATATAGACGAAATATTATTAGAAAGAAACGGAATTAAGGCTGATGAGATAGAAAATTTCAAATTTAAAAACATAGATTTAGAAGAACCATTTGAACCAATTAACATATATGTAAGAGAAATTGTGGATGATTGGATAGAAAAAATAGAAAAGATAATTCAATTTTATAAGAATAAAAATATGGGGGATGAGGTAACTAATATAGTTATTTTTGGAGGAAGTTCCAAACTAAAAGGAATAGAAGAATATATGACAACAAAGCTTGGAATAAAAACAAGAAGAAAAGTACTTTCTAAAATTGCCTTTAAGTCAAATGACGATAGTAAACCTATTGATGACTTTATAAATGTCATAGGTTCAGTCATAAGACTTTAATAAGGAGGCGATGAAATGAAAGATATAAACTTTTTTAAACCTTACCAAGGGAAAAGTAAAGAAAAAATAAATTTTAAGCGTTATATATATGGAACAATAATAATAGTGGCAATTTTAATAACTGGAACTTTTGCAGTTAATACTGTTAAAATAATTATGCTAAATAGAAGTATAGAAGATTATAATAATAAATTATCTGCATCAGAAATTCAAGAGCAATTAAAAGAAGCAGAAGATGTAAATAAACAGATAACTGTATTAAAGCAATATGACAGTGCCCTTACTGATGTTGCGATATCTGTTAAGAATAGAGATAATGTTTCAGATATATTATTAATGGATATAAGTTCAACAGTACCAAGTGAACTTTCATTTAAGAACTTAGACATAGTAGATAACACAATAACTATAAAAGGTGTAGCAACAAATAGAAGTGCAGTTGCAGAATTAAAGCATAATTTAAGTTCGCTATCAAAAATGCAAAGTGTTTATGTAAATTCAATAGATAGTTCAGGTGCAGTAGAGGGAGAATACTCCTTTGATATAAAATGTGTGTTAAAGGATGTTGAATAATATGAAGATAAGTAATAAAGAAAAAATAATGTTATATATCTTAGGAATTATAATAGTAGGTTTTGCATACTACCAATTCGTATATTCTTATCAAATAAAGTCTATTCAAGAAAAGACTAAGCGAGAAATTGAACTTGAAAAGAGATATACTACTACTATGAGCACAATAAATTCAATTGAAGATAGGAAAAGTGATATAAAAATATTAAAAGCAAAAATAAGCGATGAATCACTACCTTTTTATCCTTCAATAAGTGAAGAACACATAATATTAGAATTGGATACTTTATTGAAAGATAGTGGATTAGATGGAGGAATTAAATTTGACCGTATAGTTTCTGATAGTGTAGAAACTGTAGATAAGAAGAGTGAAACCTTGCCGGAAAGTTCACTACAAGGAATAGTTGATGAATATAATAATATAACTGAAGGTGCAAAAGAAAATAGCAATACAAATCGGAATTATGTAAGTTCAAATAATTCTAATCAAAGTCAAACCAGCAGTAATGCTAAGGATTCCAATAGCAATAATAAGACAAGTACTAAAAATTATTCAAACGCAAGAGGCTCCAAAGATAAAAAGAATACAGTACAATACATGAAATGTGAAGTAGACTTTGAGGGAAGTTATGATGGACTAAATAAATTATTAAATACAATTGGACAAAATGAAAAGAAAATTGTAGTAAATTCATTAAAAATAAGTGAAGACACAATAGATACTATAAAAGGAACAATTAATCTTGAAATCTATTCAGTTCCAAAGATTGATAATGAGCTAGAAAGTTATTTAAAATGGGATTTAAATAACACTTATGGGAAAAGTGTACCGTTTAATACAGGAGCAGCGAGCGGGAATATAGATGACAATAAGGACACTAGTGATTTTGTAGCCTCAGTCAAATCTGTAAATTCTGACTTGCCTACAATAATGCTAGGAAAAACAAATGATGATTTAAGAACAACTTATGTTTATGCGGACAGTAATTCAACAGAAAATGTAGAAATGATATTAACTCAAGAAGGAGATAAATATTATTATAAATATAAAACCTCAAAAGGAACATTTCCAGCAAATTATGATGGGCATGGAGCGGAATTTATTCCAACATCAGATAATATAGTATTAAATGTACTGAGTGAAAATAGGATTACTTCAAATGATAAATCAGAACTTAAGTTAAAGATAATAAATCAGACGGATAGGCTAGTAAATGTAGATATAAGTGGAGATGATTCAGCAGATCCACGGGTAACAGTTGAAGGCGATGGAAGTAATATAAGCGTTAATCAGAAGTAGGTGAGGACTTATTAAGAGAAATTATCGAAAATATGAAGGATTTACTTTGGTGGAAGTAGTAATAACTATGGCTATAATAGCAATACTTTCCGTAGGTGTATATGAATCTTATATATCAATTATAAAAACTACAAAAGCAAGTGAAAAAAAGCAAGTAGCCTTACATGCTGGAAATAAGATAATAGAACAAATAAAGGAAATCTCAGATAGTGGAAGTATTAACCCTTCTGACACGACAATTGAATTAGATGATAATTTTAATTTACAAGGAAATACTGAAAGATATTCTGGAACAGAAAAATTGGATGTATATGGAAACTACTATAATAGAAGTGATTATAAATATATAGCAGAAGTTATCTTGACTAAAAATCAATTGAGTCTAAACACTGCTTCTAAGATAGGATATTTATATGACGTTACTGTGACCATAAAAGATGAAGAAGATAAAGAATTATTTAGTGAAAAATATAACCAGACTATAAATATTAATTGATACTGGTGGTGATTAAATGAAAAGAAAGAAGGAAGGAGCTACCTTAATTGTTAGTGTTATAATTTTTGCATTTGTAATAACAGTAATGACCGCTAGTTTATCTATGGTAGCTGGTGAATATAAGATCAGAGTGGTAGAAAGTCAAAGGGTAGAAAATCTATATAGCGCAGAGTCTGGGTTAGATGTTGCCTATAATATAATAGGGCGAACTTTTAATGCAGCAGTTGAATATGGAAATACTCAAGTAACCAATCTAATGAGTGGAGTTCAAAATGATAACAGTACTAATGATGAAAAATATGCAAAATTAAAAGAGGATATAAATTATTGGAAAGACCTTGAAGTTCCTGATGACTTAACTAGTGATGCAAAAAGGGAATTAAGGGAGGAAAAAAGAACTAATATAATAGAAGACAATGATAATATAGAATTATTAAAAAATGAAGAATTTAAAAGAGCTTTTAATGAATTTTTGTATAGAAGTGGTAATAATTTAGAAGATACTAAAGACATTAATAATGCTGATGAATTAGCTAAATCTATATTAGGTAAAAAATACGTTAAAAACATAAACAAAGATTCTGAAGATGATAGATATGAACATGTAGTTTTTAATAATAATGATGGACAAGAAGAACCAGGACTTTTTGTTTATGATGATAAAAATCCAACTCCAGATGTGGATGTTGAGAAGGATAAAAGTGGAATTAGCTATAACGAGGGAGAGAAAAATGAACTAAAGAGTATAAGCAGAACTTTAGATGGGATAGAGGAGAATAATGATTTAAATATTGATGTTTATGATAAGCAAGAATATATAATAAAAGTAACTTCAAATTTTGAAACAACAAATTTAAGACAAGTCCAGGCAGTGTATACAATAAAGGTTCCTGATTACATGCAGTCTATAAAGAAGTATGCAGTTTTAGATAACAAATCTTTAGTTGTTGGTAAAAACATGAATTTAATTAATGTTAATAATATTGAAGTGAATGGTCAGATATTTGTACAAGGAGATGCATCAGAAGTAACTGGTACTGGTGAGATAGCGTATGATAAGTATTTAGGTGGAATAAAAATAGATAAAAGTAAAGGTATTACTTTTGATGATAATGTTATTACGAGAAGTACATTTAATATTATAGATCAGGTCAGTGTTAATATAAAAGGCAGTCTATATGCTAGAAATGTATATGTGGGAAAGGGAAAAGATTTTGCTAGTGGGCTAGCTGTTGATAAATCTAAATTAGATATATTAAATGATTTAGTAGTGGACAATGATTTAACATTAAAAGCTCACAATACAGATATTACAATTAATAATTTTTATGGAATTAATGATATTACTGATAATGATTCAGATGATACAAAGAAGAGAAATTCTAGTAGTATTATAGTTAATAAGGATAAAAGTGACGATAGTAATCCATTTACATCGAGTATAAATATTACAAATGAAGCCTGGATTATGGGGGCGGCTTATATTAATACAGATGGTAAATATGAAACAGGTGAATCAATAGGTATCAAAGGAAATTATGAAGCTTATTCCTCAAGTGTAGGTAGTGATGCAAGTAAAAATTTACATTTTGAATATGATAATCCTCTTTATTTAATTAATGGAACTGTCATTGAGAAAGGTGAGCACTTTGTTGATTATTGGGATGCTCTTGATAATATAAATAATCTCGATGTAGGAGAAATTAAATTATCTGCTGATTTAAGTAAAATTCATTCAATAGGAGCAATAGTATTTAAGGATAAGGATGGAAATAAGCAACTAAAAGGTCCAACTTACCATATGGATAATGAAACTGCTATAGGAGCAAAACAAATTGAATATGCAGAAAAAGTATATAAGCTTGGAGAAACCGCAACAGAAGATGATTATAGAGATGGAGAAGATGGTGCAATTAATGTATCAGAATTAATAGATTTATCCAATATAGAAGATTTGGATTATAACTTAGAAGATGAAGAAAATAAATCAGAAAAAGCTATATTTAACAATGAAGATAGAATCATAATAATAGAAAATACTACAGGAGAAGATTCAATAGAGGTTCCAGATGATTCAAGTTCACCTATAGTTATAAAAGCAAAAAATGGGGTGCTAAATGGAGTTATAGTTACAAACGGTGATGTGGAGATTCAAGGAGGTATCACTTTTAGAGGAAGTATTATTACAAATGGAACATTAGATATTACAGGAAATGATACAAAACTATTCAAAGATGATAATGTAGTAAAGAATGTTCAAGCACAAAATCTAGATATTTTTGAAGAAGTATTTAAAAATGGACATTATTATAATACTGATGCTGATTATGACCTATCCAAGTATTTAGACGAAAAGCTTTGGAAGCTTATAAAATAGGATGTGAATTTGTAAATGAAAAAATCGGGCTTTACATTAATAGAGATGATAATTGTAATTGGATTAACTACTATTATTCTGGGAATTCTATATTCTATATTCTATACTGGGAATAAAGTATTTTCAGATGCCGATGTTAGATTCGCTCTACAAATGGAAGCAAGGAATATCCAAGAAGAGTTAACGACAATTGGTATGCAGGGGACAGGTGTAACGGATATAAAAATTGATGGAGATTATGAAGATGAAGATGGTAGATATGTAAATAAAAAATATACAGATTTGGCTTCAACATCTATAGGTGAGATAAAACTAGAGTCCTATGGCAAGGATAGTGAATATTCTAAAGATGTAAGTGGACATGAGAATGTAAGCAATTTACAGCCGTATAATATTATATTTGATAATGGAAGTCTACGGGTAGAGTGGACTGATTCTTCTAATCATTCTAAAACACTTTCAACCCATGTAAAAAGCTTTACTGTGGTGCCAGCAGCTCCAGGAGATAGGTTTGCAAATACATCTTCGATTGAATTTAATATTGTATTAAGTAGTCAAAAGGTATTTAGTAGGGTACCTGATTATCCTATTAAAGTGAAGGTTACTTTTAGAAATAAGGATAATTAGTTAGATATGACCGTTAAGTATTTATATTTACGAATAGGGGGTGATATTATGAGTCTAATTAAAAAGAAAAAATTATATAATCTGCTGATTATAGTTTTAACACTTGCTATAACAATAGTTACTAATGTCAGCTCTGTTAACGCAACAGGAGAAAAACCAAATTTAACAATAACATATGAAAAAACAAATAAAACTACAAGTACAGATGTTAGTGGTAAAGTTAATGAGGAGATAGAAGTAACGTATAAAGTAACACCAGATCCTCTTGCTTTAGGAGATATTAATGTAATAACTGATAAGGAAATAGTTCTTGTTTTGGATACGTCAGGAAGTATGAGTCAGGCCATTTCTGGAAGTACTTCTAGGATTGCAGCATTAAGGACAGCAGCTAATAATTTTATAGATAAGTTTAAAAATGAAACAAATGTAAAAATAGGGATAGCAACCTATTCCACTAAAGCAAATTATGATAACAATAGTATCGGATTGACTTCATCAACCCAAGTGACCACATTAAAGAATAAAATAAATAATCTTAGGGCAGATGGTGGAACTAATATAGGAGATGGAATAAGATATGGATTAAATATGCTTAACAGTGGAAATAGTACTGCTAAGAAGTATATTATATTAATGTCTGATGGAGAGCCTACTTTTTATATGTATAAAAATAAGTACAAAATAGTACAAGAATGGACATGGAGTTTGAGTAGAGGGTGGTATTTAGAAGATAAGAAAGTTTCTGATGGATGGGAGTACTACACTGATTTACAAGATGATGGAAGTCAGCAAGTGGGAGGACCAGGAAATTCTGATGATTCTCAAGAGAACTGCTTTAATTATGCATCAATTATGGCTACAAAAATTAAAGAGAATAACTATTCTAGTTATCAAATAGCTTATAGTTCAGGAAGTTCGGCTAACAAAATGCTTGCGTTATCTCAAAGTGCTGGTGGAAAATACTTTAGTGCACTAGATGCAACTGCCATTGATCAAGTTTATAGTCAAATTGCGGACCAAATTAAATCAGCGTACGTAGTTGAAGGTGTAAAATTTAATTTTACGCTACCTTCTAACATAGAATACACAGGATCTACAGCAGAATTGACTATTGATGGAAAGAATTACACTCGGCAATTACCCAATATATCATATAGATTAGATACTAGTACAACTCCAAACAGATATATTGCAGACCCATTTTATATAAGTTTTAAATTTAAAGCCAGCAAAAGTGGAAGTTACACTAGTTTAGGTAGTGATTGGGCTGTTACTTATAAAGGGGTTGATGGTAGTACTATAACTAAATCCATTCCTACATTTAATTATACTGTAAGTAATTTAGATATAGGATTTGATCTTACAAGAAATATAACAGGTTATAGTGGTCAGACTCAGCTTGGGCAAACGTTGCAAATGAATTATTCTATAAGCCCTAAAAATATTTCTGTAACTAATACTAGAAAGAAAAAGCAAGTAGTACTTTTAGTTGATTCGTCTTATAGTCAAAAAGATAATATTAGAAACTTTTTAAGTAAATTTAATAGTATTACGGATGTATCATTTTCATTAGTTACTTATGATACTGGTGCCGTATTAGCTAATTTTGGGACGGAAACTCAACCTAATTATTTTGTCGGAGCAACAAACTCAACACTGCTAAGTAAAATTAATAGTATTACTAACTCTACCGGAAGTAATTTAGGAGAAGGATTAAGAAAAGCACTTTTTGCGCTTAATAACACCCAAGATGTTAATAGAAGAATAGTTATTTTTGGAGAGAATAATCCAAACTATTATTCATATACTAAAGCAGAAGATGGAACAGTAGATTATTATGAGGAATTAGATAATAATATGGGGAGTCTAACAGAAGGTCAAGTTAATGCTTTAACTTATGGAACGGATGTAACTAAATCTGAAGAATATGCTAAGTTAATAACTCAAAAAATAGTAGATACAAAAAATTTAGCTATTTCAGTAATATCTTCAGGAGATGATACAAATGATGATGTACTAAAGGAAGTATCGTCTATTGCTTCAACAGAGTTTAATAAACTATCTGCGGGTGAAGATATTACAAAATTAAGTAATGTTATTAATTCAGATCTTATAATAAGTGCCAGAGTATACGAAGTGCTTCCAGGAGGAATTAACTTTGAAGGTAGTGCTAATACTTTGAATAGAGGTATAAAGATTTTTTATAACTATGACAATACTAATAAATGCTATGTTGGAATACCGGTTGGAGTTTCAGTTAATATGATACCAAATCAAGTTGGAAGTTTTAATTTAAATAATTCTAAGCTTTATTATACTGATATAGAGGGAATTGAATTAAATAAATCTTTTAGTGACTTAGTTTTAAATATAGGAAGCAGCTATGATATAAAGCAGGGAATGTTCTTTAAACAACAATCTGATAAAGGAAGCTTAGGATTAGGAGAAAGTTATATTACTAATTATAATAGTCAAGACAGGGCTATAGGAATTAATTCGAGTTTAGGTATGGGTGCATTAATAAAAACTAATGGACAAAGTACCACAGTATCTATAGATGTTAATTCATCAAATTTAAGTGATATAAATATATCTAATATTAGTACTATCGTATATAAGGTTAATAAAGATAATACTCTAACATCCATTAGTTTAACACCAACTATAACTAACAATGGTAAGATAGCAACTCTGACATTTTCAATACCAGTTGGAACACTTGAAGAAACTTACTATTTAATAAATTATAACTATAGGATAGGTACTACATTAACTGAGGAGGAATTTAATTCTAAATATGCAGATGGTCTTCCTATATATAATAAATGTTATATAGGAACTAGTAAATCAGACACGTATAACTATTCAATAGTGGGATTGCCAGATCTATTTTAAACGAGAAAAGTGAGTTTTAAGATATTATTACCATAAATTAGAGATAGAGTTTGTAAGTTTGTCAGACCTATGTTCAACGTTAAATAATTCATAATCTCTACAATAAAGAAATCAGTAAGTATAGCACACTCCGCTAAATGAAGATTTAGTGGAGCTTTTTGGAATTTATCCTTAATGTATAATTGAGGGTATATGTTTACTTTGTAATTATTAATTATATCACAGTAAAATTGTTTAGGATATATTTCGCATAAGTACTAAAATAATACTAAATGGATTTATAAGGTATATCTTATTCGTACATCTTTTTGTTTACAAAAGCTACTAAGCAAAATGGATAAAAGAATATTTTGGTTTTTAATGGGTGTAATGGTGGCATTATGAATTAATGGATTCATAGATTAAGATATAATATAGATGACTTTTAGATAAAATATTTTTGAAGATTATGTAAAAAAACATAGGATTGTCCTTCCAAAATTATTCTGGATTTTAGAAATAAAAAGTTGATGGCTTATCTTTAAAGTTATTTTATATGTGTTAACTAAATCTTTTAGCTAAATAAAAGCTTTACTAATAGAAAAGTTGTATTATCATAAAAATGGAACTAGTGAACTCTACGAATAAAAATCACGTTTTAGATTCGGTGGAATCAAAATCTATATATAGCATGTTTTGGTGGCTGGAATTAACAACTATCTAAAATCAAGACCAGCTAATAATAGTCAAGTTAATTTTCAAAAAAATAGTTTTTGGAAAAAGAGTATGGCAAACAAACCGTTTTAAAACACGAACGGTTACAGAAATTGGAATAAAATTAAGCGACTTTGTTTAAAGAGTTATTTTCTAGGAACATTTGCTTATGTATTTTGGGATCTCTTTGCTCAAACGGAGTTTGATTTCGGAGAACAGCAAAAATGTAGTTTATAATTTTATGCATTATAGCGACTAAGGCGATTTTAGGCTTTTTGCCTTTAAGGTTTATTTGATAATAATCTAATAGGACTTTATTTATAGGAACTCCATTACGATTGTTACGGATTGAAGCTAGTGCAACAGAATATAATGCTCTTCGACCGATTCGAGTTCCTCTTTTTGAAATTTTATTATCATCGCCTTTAAAATTACCTGATTGATTAACTGAGCTATCAATACCAAAGAAAGCTACAAGATGTTTGGGCTTAAGAAAACCATCAATATCACCTATTTCAGCTATTATAGTAATAGCAGTTAATTGCCCTATGCTTATGAATTGAATCAATTAGTTCAATATTAGCTCTAATAGATTCAGGAAAAGTTTCAGACTGTATAAAATTGTTAATTTTCTGTAGCAATGTATCAATCTCTGATTGAATAGTTTTTATTAATGTTATAGAGCTGGCTATTTTGACGGCTAAACCGTCTAACGGTAAGCCAATTATTTTAGCTTCATTAGCAACCTTAAATAATTTGGAATATGTATTTTCCGACCAGATAATGCCCTTTTTAGAGCTATTAAGGAAAATCTTAATTATATTTTCCTTAGGTGCCTCTAAAATTGATTGTGGCGTTGGATATTGACTTAAAAGCTCAATTGAACTTTTAGATGTTGAATCTGAAAATATAGTATTATAGCCAGGAAAAATAACTCTTAAATCAGCGGATAATTTTTTCTTAAAAGTAGAGCTAGTATCTGTAAGTTTGTAATACTCTCTTACAAGATTTTTCAGAAGAAAAATATCAAGGCTAAGTTGTTGTGATAACTTAATGTTTTGAAATTTTCCTATTGTTGCAATAGATAAAGCGTCTTTTTTATCATTTTTCACTTTTCTTATGTCACCATTTTTGTTAGACTTAGTAACGAGTGGATTGATAACAAATGTGTTATCGAAATATTTATTAAGATAGTGGAAAAGAGATAAATGGTACACGCCAGTGGACTCCATGAAAATTGCAGTTTTCATGTTAAACTCTTCTTCCACTTTTTTTATTTCATTAACTAAGTGGTTGAAGCCATTGAGATCATGCTTTATTTTAAATGACTTCTTATAAATATCACCATTCGGTGCGAGTATTGCAGTATATGAAAAATCAGCTGAAACATCAATTCCTATTACAGGACTATAAAAAAAATTAGACATTGTATATATCTCCTTAAATTAAATTTTAGATATAGAATAGAACTTCCACTCTGTCAGATAGCTTATAACCTTGTTTGTGACACGGGTAATTCCCGAAGGGAAACCCAACCAGCTAAACATAGAATTCTACCTGATGAAATGATACGCTTTTTTACGGGTATAGGTTCTAAAAGACCTCCCAGGAGGTTTACATCTATCTTCTATTCAGGAGTATTATACTAGACTATATAAAACTTGGTTAGATTCCTTTAAGGAATTTAAATAAAAAACTATTTAAGATATGAAATGCATATTCCCTATCGGGGCGTAGGCAAAGTAATAAATTAGAATATTAAAAATAATAAGAGGTGTAATGTTCGTTAGAAAGATAAATAGTTTTCTATCAAATGTTACAACTAGATTATACAAGGAGGTATTATATTGAAACCAATAACCAAACTAGAAAAAAAGATAAAATATGTTTACAAAGACATACGTCAAATGACTAAAGTTAGTGAACTCATTAATTATATCCCAGAACAATTAATTGAAAGGTCAGCTCTCTTGCTACTTATTTTATGGGTATTATCACCATTAATTGTTATACTTTCTAATAATTTTGTAAATGATGTAGAGAAAACATATATACTTATGTTCAAACAACTATATTGGTATGAAATACTTCAAACAATTGGTTTTCTTGGCTGTATTTTAGGAGTTATCACTTTTTCAAAAAGTATTTTACAAGCAAAAGTAGAAAAAGTATCTTTACAGAACTATATTAAAAGTAACCTATTTCATCTATTTTTGTTTATGATGCTTATTTGGAGCATAATATCGTGTTTGAATTCAGATAATATTAATATTTCGCTTAATGGTACATTGTATAGAAAAGAAGGTATCATTACATATTTCACTTACTGCGGAATTTTTTGTTGTGGATATGTAGTAAGAAATAGACGATTAATAAAGATTATTTTCGAAATTTTTACTTTATGTGCAGTGGCATTATCGATATTGACTCTTGTTGATTCTAAGGAGTTAAATAATACATTAGGATTAACCTCTGATTCGTCTATCTTTTGTCAATTTAATCATTATGCATATTACTTGTGTATGTCTATAATGAGTGCATCGTTGCTATTTATTACAGAGAAAAAATCAATTCAAAAGCTGATTTTTAGAATCATAATATTTTCTGTTATCACAGCTGCCTTAATTAAAAATGGATCTTTTGGACCTTACATTGCTGTTATAGTAGGATTGATTTTTAGCATTATTTTTTCAATTCTGCTAGACAGAAAAGTTTTAAAGCGAGTAGCAATAGTTACAAGTGTTTTCGTAGCTATTACGCTAGGTATGAACATTTCAAATAGTCATACTTACAAGGATTTTTGGACATTAGGCGGAGATATATTTAAAATAGCAGAGAAATCTCCAGATGCTAATAAAGCAGGAACGGGTAGATGGATTCTTTGGGTGAATGGAGTTAGATTCATTTCTGAAAGACCTTTATTTGGTTATGGAGCAGATAATCTTGGGGATCAATATGCTAAAGTTAAAATTAATACGGATCGTGCACATAACGAGATTATTCAATTTGCTGCAAGTCTAGGTATTCCAGCTGCACTTTTATATATTGCAGCACTAGCAACTTATTTTATGTTTTTTATAAAGAAAAGGAAACAATTTTTGAGGCTAGATATCTGTATATTATGCATAGTAATTGCTTATTTAGCGTCATCAATGTTTGGTAATACTATGTATTATACAAGTCCATTTTTCTTTATGATATTAGGAATTTCAAGCGGAAGACAAAAGTTGCTTTTAAAAAGTTTTTCTAGCTATTCAAGAGAATCTGAGAATTTATTTTTAATAAAATCTTAATATCCCTTTACTAAATAATAATGATAGCAACATTGATATTGATTTTTTAAATAAAAAACTTCACTTAATTAAATGATGAGTGAAGTTTCTTATTTTAAGCAAATAGTTTATAGGATATAATATTAAAGAAAGAAAATGTAAATGAGTGGATATGTTTAGTAGGAAAGAAGGAGATTATTATTAAAAAGAAGCTGCCAATTGGAATAGATGATTTTAAAACGTTAATAGAAAATGATTATTATTTTGTAGATAAGAGCTTACTTATAAAAGAATTTATAAATAATTCTGCTAATATAATTTTAACTCCTAGACCAAGAAGATTCGGCAAGACTTTAAATATGAGTATGATTAAATACTTCTTTGATATAAATACTAAAGATGAGTCTAGAACATTATTTGATGAATTAAATATAAAAAAAGATAAGCAAATTATGGAGTTACAAGGAAAACAGCCGGTTATTTTTATAACGCTTAAGGATACTAAATTTGCTAATTTTAGAGATTTTACATCAGCAATAAGAGGTCTTATGTCAGAAGTGTATAAAGAATATATATATGTTTTAGACAGTGATAATCTGTTAGATGCAGATAAAGAAGATTTCAACAAAATACTCTATAGTAAAGGTGATATTCCGCTGTTAACAAATTCAATAAAAAATTTAAGCAGGTATCTATGCAAATATCATGATAAAAAAGTAATATTACTTATAGATGAGTATGATGTGCCAATACAAGAAGCATATATAAATGGATATTATGATGAGGTAATATTATTTATGAGAAATTTATTAGGTTCGGTGCTTAAAGGTAATTTATATATAGAAAAAGCATTGCTTACTGGAATACTTCGGGTAGCCAAAGAAAGTATTTTTTCAGGACTTAATAATTTGGAGGTAGATACAATAATCAGAAACAAATTTAGTGATAAGTTTGGCTTCTTGGAAAATGAGATAGATGAGATTTTATCATATTATGAAAATAACAATGTTAATATAGATAAGAATATGATTAAAGAATGGTACAATGGATATATTTTTGGAAACAATATCATATACAATCCATGGTCAGTACTAAATTATATTGATAATCGGGAAGAGGGATTTAAACCTTACTGGATTAATAGTAGTGAAAATGCTTTAGTTAAGAAAATTCTTTCAAATGGAAACGAGGAAATAAAGAAAGAATTTGAATATTTAATAGAAAATAAAACTATTGAAAAAGTTATAGATGATAATGTAATTATGGGAGAGATTGAAGGATCTAGTGAGAGCGTATGGAGTTTTTTACTTATGACAGGATATTTAAAGGCTGTCAAAAAAGAAAATATAGAAGGTATTTTAAAGTGTGATTTAGCAATTCCCAATAAAGAGGTTTATATATATTTTAAGAATATGATATTAAAGTGGTTTGATGATAGCTTAAGTATGTTAAAGTATAGGACTATGCTTAATGCTTTGGTAAATGGAGATATAAGAAACTTTGGAGCATTATTTAAAGGTTTTGTCATAAATAATGTAAGTTATTTTGATGTCTCAGGAAAGGAACCAGAAAAGGTTTATCATGCGTTTGTTCTTGGAATGTTAGTGTCACTTTCTGATAATTATGAAGTAAAATCAAATAAAGAAAGTGGGTATGGAAGGTATGATGTAATGATAATACCAAAGGATGCTTCAAAATATGGGATAGTAATAGAGTTTAAAAAGATAGATGAATTCTTAAGCGATACAATAGAAGAAGCAACCAAAGAAGCTTTAGAGCAAATAGAGAACAAAAAATATGCACAAGAGCTTTTAAGCAGAGGGATAAATAATATTATAAAACTTGCCATCGTATTTAAAAATAAAGAAGTGGAAATAACTCAAGGCAGTTAAAAATTTTATGAACTACTTGTTAGTCAAAATACACATTTTTTAATAAAATCTTAATTTCCCTTTACTAAATAATAATGTATAATAACCATATGTTATAAATTAATTAATATGTCGAAACATATGGGAGGAAAAATATGAATACAGTTACTTATTTAATTGATATATTCTTGCATCTTGATAAATATCTAGGATTCATAATAAACAATTATGGATTTGAAACATATTTGCTACTATTTTTCATAATATTTTTGGAAACAGGATTAGTAGTAACTCCATTTTTGCCAGGAGATTCGTTAATATTCGCCGCTGCTGCTTTTGCTGCTATGGGAATGCTTAATATATATGCGTTACTAGGACTTTTAATGGTTGCAGCAATCTTAGGAGACACAGTTAATTATGAAATAGGAAGAATTTTTGGCGATAAACTTATTAATATTGCTGGCGGGAAACTTATTAAGAAAGAACACTTAGATAAAACTAATAAATTCTATGAAAAGCATGGTGGAAAAACAATAATATTTGCAAGATTTATCCCAATAGTCCGTACGCTAGCACCATTTGTAGCTGGAATAGGAAAGATGCAATATAGGCACTTTATTTCGTTTAATGCAATAGGCGGAATTCTATGGGTATTAGTAGTTTCAGCACTAGGATTTTTCTTTGGAAACATTCCAGTAGTTAAAAAGAACTTTGAATTTGTAATTATAGCAATCATATTTATATCTATCGTACCAGTTATCGTTGAATTCTTAAGAAGCAAGATGAAAAAGACTAATCAAACAGTATAAAAAAAGCCTAATTAGGGAGTGGAAAGACTCTTTAATTAGGCTTTTGCTTTAAAATGTATTAGTATGTAAGATACTCATTGATTAACTCAATTATGGAAATATGTTACATAATTTGGTTAAAAGCTGAATATAATGGCTCTTACATGATAATACTTCTAAGAATAATAAAAAATTACTGGAGGTAATCATATAATGATTAGAAAGTCAATTCCTTTAATAATAATACTGTGTGTGTTTACAGCTTTATTATTATCTGCCACATTTTATAAAATAGAGAAATCAATAACCTCATCAACTGAAAATAAAAATATTAATACTGATATTCCTACTAAAACTTCTGATGTCAATAATGAAATAAAGCCAGTTTCTAAAAGTGAAAGTTCTAATAAGAGTGTACCTACTAATACATTAGCAAATGAAACGCAAGTTGTTAAAGAGCAAAAGGCTAACAGTGAAATTAGAAAAACTGATATTGATACATCTGATTATTTGAGTAGCTTACAATGCATTAGTTATAAATTGAAACAAGGAGAAACTTTGACTGATATTGCTAGAAAATATGAAAGTACTTGCAATCTAAACAGTACAATTAAGATGATAAAATCAATAAATAAAATTGATGATGTAAATAATATAAATTCTCAAACTATTGTAAATATACCAGAGAATGCACTTAAACGTGGAACAATGTATACAGTAGTGGCAGGTGATACATGGTATAAAGTAGCCAGTGAATATTATCCTAAATACACTACTGAATCTGTAATGAAGTTTCTAGTATATATAAATAATTTACCTAATAATGATTTGCCTTTAGGAGAAAAGATTTTTTTACCAGCTTTATAGAATATTAGAAATATGAATTATTTGTTTATTTATATCATGTATTAAGATTAGCAGTTACTAAGTATAAACCTTTACAGAATTAAATGTCCTAGTAAAGGTTTATACTTATCTTTAAATAGAAATGGCCCAAAATAGAGAATTTAATATATTGCAATATTTATAATAAATTGTTATATACATTTATACCAGAAAGCACATACATTTTTGTGGAACAGGCATTTGAAATTGAGCTGATGAAAGTTATTGATGAGAGGTTGTTACATTTACTGCTTGTCACATTGAATAATGGGAGCATGCAGTTATAGATTAATAATTACATATTAAAATCATACATTATCAGAAAGAAGGATATACTTTTGTGGAGTGTTGCATTGAGAATGTGGCTTTTGGAGTTTCTTCATTAGAACTTGTTCCATTGTTGCTTGTCCTTAGGAACTAAGGATCATGCAGGAATGGGTACAATTTCTAATGTTAGAAATCCAAAGTCATATTCTCTAGCAACCGGAACAAAAGTGTATCCTTCTTTCGGTTATATCTATTTTCTAATTAAATGCGTTATATATTGCAGCAATTCCTTTTTCAAAATCATCATTTTCTATACCAACTAATATGTTCATCTCACTAGAACCTTGGTCTATCATTCTAATGTTGATTTCAGCATTTGAAAGAGCTGTAAATATCTTAGCAGCAGTGCCTCTTTGTTTAGCCATTCCACGTCCAACAGTAGCAATCATAGCTAAATTTGGATGGATTTCTATACTGTCTGGGTTGCATGCTCTTTTAATTTCTTCCACAACAACATCCTTTTTGTTCTTCAATTGAGTGTCTTGAATTACAAAGCATACTGTATCTATTCCAGAAGGCATATTTTCAAATGAAATATTATGCTGTTCAAGTATTGATAAAATTTTTCTACAGAAACCAAGCTCTGAATTCATTGATGCTTTAGATATTGAAATAACTGTGAAATCTTTTTTACCAGCTATACCTGTTACAGTTGTTGGTTTCATTGAGCCATCTGTATTTTTTACGATAAAAGTACCTTCGTCTTGAGGTTTGTTTGTATTTTTTATATTTATTGGAATTCCAACTTCTCTTACTGGGAATATTGCATCTTCATGTAATACAGAAGCACCCATATAAGAAAGTTCTCTAAGTTCTGAATAAGTTATTTTGCTTATTGGTTTTGGATTATCTATTATTCTAGGATCTGCCATTAAAAATCCTGAAACATCTGTCCAATTCTCATAAAGATCAGCATTGATGCTTGAAGCAACTAAAGCTCCTGTTACATCAGAACCACCTCTTGAGAATGTGATTATATTTCCGTCTTTATCTGCTCCATAAAAGCCAGGAATTACAGCCTTAGAAATTTTAGATAATTTATAATGAAGGGCTGAATCTGTCGCCTTAGAATCTAAGGAACCGTCGCTATTAAAAACCATAACGTCTTTAGCATCAACAAATTGAAAGCCAAGATAGTTAGCAAGTATTAATCCGTTTAAGTATTCACCTCTACTTGCAGCATAATCACTTGAAGCCCCTTCTTCAAGATCTTTTTTTATGATGTTTAAATGTTCTGTAATATCAAAGTCTAAATTTAAATCTTTAACGATATTACAATATCTATCTGTTATATGATTAAAAACATCATCAAAAGATATTCCAGTAGAAACGTGAGCGTGGCAAAGATATAATAAATCAGTAATCTTTGAATCTTTAGAATTTCTTTTTCCAGGTGCAGATGGTACTACATATCTTCTTTCTGGATTTGAAAAGATTATTTCTTTAACTTTTTTAAATTGAGTTGCATCTGCTAGTGAACTTCCACCAAATTTTGTTACAATTGTGTTCATAATTATAGCCCCCATATATATGTATTTTTACATATAAGATTGTAGCAATTTATCTAAAAATGTTCAAGCTAATTATTAATAACGTTTGACAGAGTAAATATTGATTTGTATAATAAAAATACCAAGTGAAACTTGATTATTTCTTGTTTTTCATTGAAATTCAACGTTGAATAAATCAAGAAAAACAAAGTAGAAATAAGAGTATGTTAACAATATGGTACTGGTAATTTAATATAAAAATATTTTAATTATCAGGAGTTATATAGATAAGCCAATTATAAGTTATATTTATACTATGAAATATATCCTGACTAGAAATGGGTAATATACTTTTGTGGAATGTTTCATTGGTAATTTTGATGGATGTGATTCTTAATTAAAATTCCAAATCTATGATTTGGTCAATTGAAATTACTCAGTGAACGAAGTGAGTCGAGTTTCCTTTGAACTATTCCAAATGTGCTAGTTCAAAGCTTGTTCTTTGAGGCTAGCACTTTGGGTGCAACTTTGTAGCCTTAGAATCACCCATCAGAATTACCTAGAAACTGGAACAAAAGTATGTTATTCATTTCGGCGAGTTACATGCATAAGTTCAGGTCTTAGTTGGGCTATCTATATGTATTACAAATTTATATATACTTTGACAACGGAGTCATAGAATTAATAATTCAGATTGATTTCGTTTTTTTGTTATAAGTTATAAAATAATTTTCTGCAGAAGTTATTTTTTATATTTATCAATTTGATAAATATAAGCTTTAATTTTTAAAGAATATGGTATTAATTTCTTTAAAAATTAAAGTTTTTACCACAAAAATACTTACTTTTTTAAAAAATCTATTGATTTGTTAGAAATGGTGGTATATAATTTACTTATTAAATGAATTGAGCAAAGGCGTTCAATAGATGGTATACCGCTTCTATTGTGCGTCTTTTTTTAGAAAAAAAGGGGGTTTGTAAAATGGCAAAGTACACAAAGGAAGATATCATTAACTTAGTAAAGGAAAATGGAGTTAAATTTATAAGACTTCAATTTACAGATATCTTTGGAACATTAAAAAACGTAGCAATTACAGACAGACAGTTAGAAAAAGCATTAAATAATGAATGTATGTTTGATGGATCATCTATTGATGGTTTCGTTAGAATTGAAGAATCTGACATGAATTTAAGACCGAACTTAGATAGTTTTGTAATTTTCCCATGGAGACCGCAACAAGGCAAGGTTGCAAGATTAATCTGTGACGTTTATAAACCAGATGGAAAGCCATTTGAAGGTGATCCAAGATATATCTTAAAGAGAGCTATAGCAGATGCAGCTGAACTTGGATATACAATGAATGTTGGACCTGAATGTGAATTTTTCTTATTTGAAACTGATGAAAATGGTAATGCAACAACAAACACTCAAGATAAAGGTGGGTACTTTGATTTAGCACCTACAGATTTGGGAGAAAATGCAAGACGTGACATGACTTTAGCATTAGAAGAAATGGGATTTGAGATTGAAGCATCTCACCATGAAGTTGCTGAAGGTCAAAATGAAATTGACTTTAAATATGGTGATGCATTAACTACAGCTGATAGTATTATGACATTCAAGCTAGTTGTTAAGTCTATTGCACAAAGACACGGATTACATGCATCATTTATGCCAAAGCCAATTTTCGGAATTAATGGTTCAGGAATGCATGTTAATATGTCATTATTCAAGGATGGAAAGAATGTCTTTGTTGATGAAAATGATAAGAATGGCTTAAGTCCAATAGCTTATAACTTTATAGCAGGATTATTAAAGAATATAAAAGGTCTTGCAGCTGTTACTAACCCATTAGTTAATTCATACAAGAGATTAGTACCAGGATATGAAGCACCAGTTTATTTAGCTTGGTCTTGTAAAAACAGAACAGCATTAATAAGAGTACCAGCAGCTAGAGGCGCAGGAACTAGAGTTGAGCTTAGATGTCCAGATCCAAGTTCTAACCCATATTTAGTATTAGCAGCTCTATTACAAGCAGGATTAGATGGTATTAAAAACAATCTACAACCACCAGCAGAAGTTGAAGCAAATATTTTTGCTATGACTGATGAGGAAAGAAAAGCTAACGGAATTGATAACTTACCTAATAACTTATATGAAGCAGTTCAATTCATGAGAGAGAGTGAGTTAGCTAAGTCAGCTTTAGGAGATCATGTATACAACAATTATCTTGAAGGTAAAGCAGCTGAGTGGGATGATTATAGAACTAAAGTACATGACTGGGAATTAGAAAACTATCTTAATAGATATTAATTTAGTAATACCAATTATTATTAATTAAGGTGGGGATTGCAATGGCTCAAGATGGAAGAATTATTATAGCTTTAAGCAATATTGAGACAGCAAAAAAATTAAAGAGTTTACTAATGCAGGAAGGCTATGAAATCATAGCATTATGTGCTTCAGGAAATGAATTAATTAGATTAGTTATGCAACATTCCCCAGACCTAGTCTTAGTAGGATATAAATTCAAGGATATGAGTTTACTAGATGTTTATGAAACACTAGTAGATGTAACTAGTTTTTTAGCTATCGTAAATGAGCCTTATAAATCATTTATAGAAGAAGATACTGATATATATTGTATTGGTACCAAAATCTCTAATGTTCTCTTAACTAATGCTATAAATTTAATTTTTCAAAGCAAAAAGAGAATCAAGAAGCTAAGGGATCAAGTTGAAAAGTTAGAACATACTCTAGAAGATAGAAAGCTTATCGAAAAGGCTAAGGGTCAACTCATGAAAACTTCAGGACTTACGGAGAATGAAGCTTTTAGATATATGCAGAAGATAAGTATGGATTCTGGGAAAAGAATGAAAGATATTGCGAGTTTAATATTAAGTGAAAATGAATAACTTGTAAAATTTAGCAAATACGCGAGTAATTATATTTCAAAAAAGGATGTATTTACTCGTTGTTTGCTACACATAAATGCAATATGATTGTTTTAAGGATAAATAGGTGCCTGATAGATAAATATTTAGGAAGGTACAAATGAATATATTATTATCTCAAGGGGGAATTTTAATGGAAAGAAATAATCCGAATGCACAGGGGTTATATAATCCATGTTTTGAACATGATGCTTGTGGAATTGGGACTATAGTAAACATTGATGGTGAGAAATCTCATGAAATATTATCAGATTGTTTAACTATCCTAGAAAAGCTAGAGCATAGAGGTGGTACAGGCGCTGATGAACATACAGGAGATGGAGCAGGAATATTATTTAATATACCACACAAATTCTTTCAGGAAGAATTGAAATCAAAAGGTATGACTCTCGGAAACGAAGGGGATTACGCTGTTGCTATGGTATTTTTACCACAAGAAGAAAAGGCAAGAAAAGAAGCTATGAGCCTTTTTGAAGATATATCAAAGGAAGAAGGACTTGAACTAATTGGGTGGAGAGAAGTTCAAACAAACCCTTCAATACTTGGAAAAGCATCGCTAGAAGCAATGCCTGCAATAATGCAAGCTTTTGTAAGAAGACCAAATGGAATAAAACCAGGAAAAGATTTCGAAAGAAATTTATATATTGTTAGAAGAAATATAGAAAAAAGAGCAGGATGGATAAGTAAATTCCTAAATGAAACTTTCTACATAGCGTCTTTTTCATCAAAGACAATAGTATATAAAGGGATGTTACTATCTACACAGCTTAGAGAATTTTATAAAGATTTAGAAGATGAAAGAGTTGAAACATCTTTGGCATTAGTACATTCAAGATATAGTACTAATACATTCCCAAGTTGGGAAAGAGCTCATCCTAATAGATTTATGATTCACAATGGTGAAATTAATACACTTCGTGGAAATGTTAATAAGGTTTATTCTAGAGAAACAAATGTTAAATCTAGAGCACTTGGAAAAGATTTAAACAGAGTGTTACCTATCATAAATAAAGAAGGATCAGACTCTGCGATATTTGATAACAATTTAGAATTCTTATATATGAATGGAATGGATTTAACTAGAGCTATTATGATGGCAATTCCAGAACCATGGTATAAGAGTAAAACTATGAGTAAAGAAATGAAAGCTTTTTATGAATATAATGCTACACTAATGGAACCATGGGATGGTCCAGCAGCTATCGTATTTACAGATGGCGAAAAAGTTGGTGCAGTTTTAGATAGAAATGGTTTAAGACCATCAAGATATTATATAACTAAAGATAGAAGACTTATTCTTTCTTCAGAAGTTGGTGCATTGGATATACCAGCTGAAATTGTTGAAAAGAAAGATAGATTAATGCCAGGTAGAATGTTACTTGTAGATACAGTTAAGAAAGAAGTTATAGATGACGAAGAATTAAAAAATTCTTATGCTAATCAATATCCTTATGGAGAATGGTTAAAAGAAAATCTGATTACTTTAGATAAAATGAATGAAAGTAAGAAGTTCAAGATTGAATATGATAAGGAAACTAGAAAGAAATTAGAAAAAGCTTTTGGATATACTTATGAGGAAGTAAAAACAACAATGCTTCCAATGGCTGAAACTGGAGCTGAACCATTAGCGGCTATGGGTGTAGACGTTCCTTTAGCAGTATTATCAAAGAATTCTCAACCGTTATTTAATTACTTCAAGCAGTTATTTGCACAAGTAACTAATCCTCCTATTGATGCTATTAGAGAAGAAATAGTTACAGCTTCTAATGTTTATCTTGGACCAGAGGGTAATATATTAGAAGATAAAGCATCAAATTGTGAGTTGATTAAACTCGATTCACCAATAATTAATGATGAAGAATTAGCTAAAATAAAGGCTTATAATAAAGGAAACTTAAAATCAAAAGTAATTGATATTGTATTTGATAAAGGTGGCTCTTTAGAGGAAGCATTAAATGAAACGTTTGAAAAAGCTCAAGATGCTTATGAAAAGGGATATACTATATTTATATTATCTGATAGAAATATAAGTGAGGCAAAAGTTCCTATTCCGTCATTACTTGCAGTATCAGCACTTCATCAATATTTGGTTAAAAAAGGAACAAGAACTTCAGTTGCTCTAATACTTGAAAGTGGAGAGCCTAGAGAGATTCACCATTTTGCTACATTGCTTGGATTTGGTGCTTCTGCTATAAATCCATATATGGCTTATGAAAGCTTAAGAGGATTAATTGAAGAAGGATTACTTGATTTAGAATATGATAAAGCTGTTTACAACTATAATAAAGCAGTGCTTAAAGGTATAATTAAAATACTTTCAAAAATGGGTATTTCAACAATACAATCTTATCAAGGAGCACAAATTTTTGAAGCTATAGGAATTGGAAAAGAAGTTATTGATAAATACTTTACTAATACTATAAGCAGAATCGATGGAATTGGACTCGCTGAAATTCAAAAAGAAGCAGAGATAAACCACAAAAATGGATTTAAAGAAAAAACTTATGCAGCAGACTTTTCGTTAGATTCTCCAGGATATGAAAAGCTTAGATCAGGAGAAGATAGTGGAGAAGAGCATTTATATAATCCATTAACTATTCATAAACTTCAAGAAGCTACTAAAACATCAAATTATGAATTATTTAAAGAATATACTTCTTTAATTGATGATGAAAAAGCTGAAATCACTTTAAGAGGATTATTAGAATTTAACTATAATTCTAAGGCAATTCCACTTGAAGAAGTTGAGCCAGTTTCAGAAATTGTTAAGAGATTTAAGACAGGAGCAATGTCTTATGGATCAATTTCTAAAGAAGCTCATGAAGCACTTGCTATTGCCATGAACAGAATTGGCGGTAAGTCTAACACTGGTGAAGGTGGAGAAGATAAGGATAGATGGACTAAAGATGCAAATGGGGATTCAAGAAGATCTTCAATAAAGCAAATTGCATCTGGTAGATTTGGAGTAACTTCAGAGTATTTAGTAAATGCAGATGAACTTCAAATAAAACTAGCACAAGGAGCAAAACCTGGTGAAGGTGGTCAATTACCTGGAACTAAGGTTTACCCATGGATTGCTAAAACTAGACATTCAACTACAGGGGTTGGTCTTATATCACCACCACCTCATCATGATATTTACTCAATAGAAGATTTAGCTCAATTAATATATGATTTAAAGAATTCAAACACTGGAGCTAGAGTATCTGTTAAGTTAGTTTCAGAATGTGGAGTTGGAACTGTTGCAGCTGGTGTTGCTAAAGGTGGAGCAGAAGTAATATTAATTTCAGGGTATGATGGAGGAACAGGTGCATCACCTAAAAACTCAATCAAAAATGCCGGACTTCCTTGGGAACTTGGACTAGCTGAAGCTCACCAAACATTACTTCTTAACGATTTAAGAGAAAGAGTTAGAGTTGAAGTAGACGGTAAACTTATGAGTGGACGTGATGTTGCTATAGCTGCCCTTCTTGGAGCAGAAGAATTTGGCTTTGCAACTGCACCATTAGTAACTTTAGGTTGTGTTATGATGAGAGTTTGTAATCTAGATACTTGTCCAGTTGGAGTTGCAACTCAAAATGAAGAGCTTAGAAAGAGATTTAAAGGAAAACCAGAATATGTAGTTAACTTTATGTACTTTATAGCTCAAGAACTAAGAGAAATTATGGCAAGTCTTGGATTTAGAAATATTGATGAAATGGTTGGTAGAGTAGACAAACTTAAGCAGAGAGAAAATATTCATGGCTGGAAAGCTAAGAATGTTGATTTAAGCTCAATACTTTACACTCCAGATAAGTATAAAGGAAAAGTTGTTAAGTTTGATGAAACTAAGAAATACGACTTTAAATTAGAAAGAGTGCTAGATCAAAAAGTATTCTTAAGCCAATTTAAAGACGCTATAGAAAAGAAAGAAAAAGTAAACTTTGAAATTGATATAACTAATACTGATAGAACACTTGGAACTATTCTTGGATCTGAAATAACAAGAGTAAATGGTTCAGATGGATTAACAGAAGATTCTATTACTATTAAGTGTAATGGAGCTGCAGGTCAAAGTTTTGGTTCATTCATTCCAAGTGGATTAACCTTTGAAGTTGAAGGAGATGCTAATGATTACTTAGGTAAGGGATTATCAGGTGGTAAAATTATAGTATATCCTCCAAAGAAATCAACATTTGTAGCAGAAGATAATATCTTGATTGGAAATGTTGCTTTATATGGTGCAACTTCAGGAAAAGTATTTATAAATGGTATTGCAGGTGAAAGATTCTGCGTTAGAAATTCAGGAGCGACTGCTGTTGTTGAAGGAGTTGGAGCTCACGGATTAGAGTACATGACAGGTGGTAAGGTTGTTGTTTTAGGTAAAACAGGAATTAACTTTGCTGCTGGTATGAGTGGCGGAATTGCTTACATTTATGAAGAGGATCCAAACTTTAGAATAAACTTAAATGAAGAAATGATTCTATTAGAAGAGTTAAGCTTAGAAGATGAAGAAGAATTAAAGAACTTAATTGAAGAACATGTGAAAGTTACAGGCTCTCCTAAAGGAAATAAAATATTATACAACTTTGAGACAGAAAAATCTAAATTCCACAAAATAATTCCAAAGGATTATAAGAGAGTATTGGAAACTGTTGAAAAGCATAAGAATCTTGGATGTGATGAGGATGAAGCATTAATTAAAACTTTCCAAGAAATTAAAGGAAATTAGGAGGGTTAGAAAAATGGGTAAACCAACGGGATTTTTAGAGTATGATAGAGAAGTAGGTAAAAATAGAGAACCTAAAGAAAGAATAAAAGACTATAAAGAATTTCATTTAAGTCTTCCAGCAGAAAAGCAAAGTATTCAAGGTGCAAGGTGTATGGACTGTGGTGTTCCATTCTGCCAATCAGGAGTATTATTCTCAGGTATGGTATCTGGTTGTCCACTTCATAACCTAATTCCTGAATGGAATGACTTAGTGTATAGAGGAAAATGGGATTTAGCTTATGAAAGATTAGATAAGACTAATCCATTCCCAGAATTTACAGGAAGAGTATGTCCAGCTCCATGTGAAGCTGGATGTACAGCAGGATTAAATGGGCCTTCAGTTGCTATAAAGGAAAATGAAAGAGCTATAATTGATACTGCTTTTAAAAATGGAATAGTTAAAGCTAATCCTCCAGCTAAGAGAACTGGAAAGAAAGTTGCTGTAATAGGATCAGGTCCAGCAGGACTTGCAGCAGCAGATACATTAAATAAATGTGGTCATAAAGTTACTGTTTTTGAAAGAAGTGACAGACCAGGTGGATTATTAATGTATGGTATTCCAAATATGAAGCTTGATAAAGAAGTTATATTAAGAAGAATAAATCTTATGGCGGAGGAAGGTATTAGATTTGTAACTAACGCTAATATTGGTGAAAATTATGATGCAAATGAAATATTAGATGAATATGATGCAGTAGTACTTGCAACTGGTGCATCTGAGCCTAGGGATCTTGTAGCAAAAGGTAGAGATGGAGTTAAAGGCGTACATTTTGCAGTAGATTTCTTAAAAGCTAATACAAAAAGTCTTCTAGATTCAAATCATGATGATAATAATTATATTTCAGCAAAAGATAAAAATGTAATTGTAATTGGTGGTGGAGATACAGGAACAGATTGTGTTGGAACTTCACTTAGACATGGATGTAAATCATTAGTTCAATTTGAAATAATGGGTGAACCTCTTAAAGAAAGAGGAGCTAATAATCCATGGCCAGAGTGGCCTAAAGTTCTTAAGGTTGATTATGGCCAAGAAGAATTTATAGACCTTTATGGCAAAGATCCAAGAGAATATTTAACTACAGTTACAGGTCTTAATACAGATAAAGATGGAAATCTTGAAAGTGTTGATACTGTAAAAGTTGAATGGAAGAAAGACGAAAATGGAAGATTTGGTCCAGTGCCAGTTGAAGGATCAGAAAAAACTTATCAAGCCGAACTTGTATTGCTTGCAATGGGCTTCACAGGTTCACAAAATTACATTAAAGAAGCTTTTGGTGTTGAATCAGATGCAAGAAGTAACATAAAAGCAAATGAAAAAGATTTTAAAACTAATGTACACAAAGTATTTTCAACAGGTGATGCTAGACGTGGACAATCATTAGTTGTTACAGCTATAAATGAAGGAATAAGAGCAGGAATATCTGTTAATGAATTCTTAAGAAAATAGCATATTGAAATGGGAGTGATATTCTAAGTATTTAGAAGTATCACTCCTATTTTTTATGTAAAATTAGATTTTCAATTTAGAAATAGTAGATAACAATAAGCAAGTACTTGGATTATATGAAGAATATTTTATAACCAACATGTTTATAGATGGTATATATATTGCAAAAATAATCCTTCATGATAATTATAAAAATATTTCAAGAGTCTTAGTCGTAATTGTGAAATGTGCATTGTGAACTGTGAATTGTGAATCGAAATATATATTAGGAAAGTAACGCCACACTCAGTATAGATTCGCATGAAATATATATTTTAATTAATAATTAAGAATATTTTCATGAATTTATATTAACTAGATATATATAATATAGAGGTGAATATTTTTTATTCTTTAGGAATTTATATTGAAGATAAATCTTCAGACATTATGCAAATTGAGGGGATAAATTATGAAAAAGGGTTGATTTAGAGATATATGTTTTAAAAGAGAATAAAATTGTAAAGAGAAATTGATTGGAGGATGTTAATGAGAATTTTTAGTAATGATCGTAAGCAAGTAAGATCTGGTTGGAAGATAATACTTGTTTTCGTATGTTTCTTTGTATCTACAACTATAATGTCGGTTGTCTTCAGTAATATATATAGTGCATTTGTTTTTATGACTAATCCAGCATTGCTGTTAAAGCAAGATGAGGGTATAAGTTATATTACTGAGCAGCTCTTAAGTATGTCTTCTTTTCCAGGCGCATTTTTAAATTTGATACAATGTATACTAATGATATTCTTTGTAGTTTTATTCTGGAAAGTTCTAGATAGAAAAAAAGTGAAAGATATTGGATTAATTAATATAAGAAAAGGATGGAAAGATTTATTTTATGGCTTATTATTTGGCGCAATATCATTTACTATAGTTGCAATTATATTGTTATGTACTAAATCAGTTGAACTAGTGAATGGTTTTAATAATCCAAACTTTTCAAGGACATTATTTTTACAGCTTATTGTTTTTATATTTGTTGGCATTAATGAAGAACTTTTTGCTAGAGGGTATTGCATGACTGTTTTAAAACAAACTAAAATAGCATGGATTCCTATTTTAGGATCATCCATAATTTTTTCACTAATGCATTCATTAAATCATGGAATCAGTTTACTTGCATACGTGAATTTGTTTTTATTCGGGATTTTTATGGGATATTTATTCATAAAGACTAAAAATATATGGATGTGCATAGGGTATCATATAACTTGGAATTATTTTCAGGGTGACATTTTTGGATTTTTGGTAAGTGGAAATGTTACAGATTCTATATACACCATAAGAACTATTAATTCAAATATAATTAATGGGGGAAGCTTTGGACCAGAAGGAGGAATAGTTGTTACAGCATTGCTTATAGTAACAATTTTAATAACATATAAATTCATACCTTATAGAGCATAAAATGCGTAAAAAATCTACACATATGAAAAGAGTGCGAAGCACAATACGGAACTTAAAAAATGAAAAGAGTGCGAAGCACAATACGGAACTTAAAAAATGAAAAGAGTGCGAAGCACAATACGGAACTTAACCAAAGTCGACTACGATTTTGTTATGTACATTGTAAATTTTATATTCATAAGGTATACTTAAGATATGCTTTTAACTAAATGAGAAACTAAGTAATATAGAGGTTGAGTGTAATGAACAGAGAATTTAAAAGATATATGTATATTATAGGAACAATTTGTATAATATTTTTAGTAGGATCATTAATTCTACATATTCTTCCATGGCTTCTGATAGCAGGAGTAATAATATATATTGTTATGAAGATAGTGGGATTTTTTAAAGAAAAAAAGAGAAAGAAGAATTTAAATAACTATTATAATAATGATAGAGATAAGGAAGTCTACAGCACTCCTGTAGATGACTATACAACTGGAGAAATTATTGATGTTGAATATGAAGATGTAGACAAAAAAGAAAAATAATATTTTTATATTAAAGCTCAGTTTTGGTAACTGAGCTTTTTTGCTGTCTAAATAATTACGCATAACTTAGTTAGAAAATTATAATTTTGATAAAAAAATTTGTTAGAACCCTTTATATATTTCTTTTTTTGCGTATATATTAATTGGAAGGATAAATATGCACCGATAAAAAGAGCAGCTATGCACTACTGAAAAGAGCAGCTATGCTGCAATGTGGAACTTTTATGCATATAAGAACGTTTTTTTGAATTAATTAGTGGTATATGAGTATGAAAGTGGATTGATGAGAATGAGAGAAAGAAAGTATGCACATTGAAAAAGAGCAGCTATGCTGTATATAAGAATCTTTTTTTGATTAACTTGATAAGATGTAAATATGAGGGGTAATGATGAATATGAGAGAAAGAAGATACGCACATTGAAAAGAGCAGCTATGCACCTATAGAAAGAGCAGCTATGCTGCAATGTGGAACTTTTCTGCATATAAGAACATTTTTTGGAATTAATTTGTTAAGAAATAAATATGAGGGGAAATGATAAATATGAGAGAAAGAAGATACGTAAAATTTAGAGTTGATATGTATGATGACACAAAATTTAAAATAATAGATAGAATGTCTAATAGAGATCTTATTCACTATGTCTGGAATAGGATGGTTGTTTTAGCTGGAAAGGTAAATCAAGAGGGAGAATTATATATGTCAAGAAATATTCCGTATACAGTAGAGACCTTATCAATAGAATTTAATAGAGATATCAGTGGAGTAAAAGCTGCATTAGATGTTTTAATGAATTTAGAAATGATTGAAATCGTAGATAATAATATATACAAGGTGAAAAATTTTGTGAAGCATCAAAATATCAAAGTTAAGGAAAAAGCTGAAATTGTAAAAAAGGAAAATAATACAGAAATTCTAGAAAAGACTGATATGGATAAAAATAAGAATATAGAAGTAAACTTGAAGAATGTGCTTCCTATAAAAGAAAAACAAGAAATTAGCATTAAAGAGAATAAAGATAATGGAGTAATGCTTTTAAAAGCAAATACCAAAAAATCAAACAATGAAAATAAAGGCAATAATAATAGCAATATGACGGAAGCAAAGAAGGACGAGAGTGATCAACATAATAATTCTCCTGTAATTTTTGAAGTTGAAAAAAATAAAAGTAAGAAGAAGAAAAGAGTAAACAAAAAGAAAAATGAGAGTGATATAGAATCTTATGATGAAGATGTTTCTGATAATATTACAGATAGAGGAAATAAAGATAATGATATCTTTTGGTTTAGTGAAGGCGAAATTACCTTAGGAGAAGGAGAAACTATAATATCTGAGTGGTCTTTTGAGTAATTACAATATATTAAAATTTACAATGTACAATTACGACTAAAACTCCAGCAATATTTTTAGAATTATTATGAAGAATTACTTTTTAATATATATTTCATTGGAAAAACATATATTAAAATTGAGTTTAGATATTCTATCTTAATCTAGCGCTTGGCTTACTATAAGTTTAAATGTAAATTTATTATTAAAACATATATAATAATGCTAATTGTTTGAAAATAGGGCGTTAATATTGTATAATTATTTATAGAAATTAAGATGTCTAAAAGGAAAAAGAAAGTTAGTTTCTAAAGATTTTTAAAGTAAATATAAGCAATATAGGAGGCAATAAATATGGAAAAAATAAAAATGTCAACTCCGTTAGTTGAAATGGATGGAGATGAAATGACAAGAATTATTTGGGGCGCAATAAAAGAGGAATTATTAAATCCTTTTATCGAATTAAATACAGAATATTATGATCTTGGATTAGAGTATAGAAATCAAACTGACGATCAAGTTACTGTAGATGCTGCAGAAGCTATCAAAAAGTATAAAGTTGGTGTGAAATGTGCAACTATTACACCAAATGCAGCAAGAGTTAAAGAGTATAATTTAAAAGAAATGTGGAAAAGTCCTAATGGAACTATAAGAGCAATATTAGATGGAACAGTATTTAGGGCACCAATTATAGTAGAACCAGTTAAGCCATATGTTAGAACATGGAAAAAGCCTATTACGATAGCAAGACATGCTTATGGGGATGTATATAGGGATGTTGAAATGAAAATAGAAGGTAAAGGTAAATGTGAACTTGTATTTACCTCTGAGACTGGCGAAGAAAAAAGAGAGTTAGTACATAACTTTGCAGGTGATGGAGTAGTTCTTGGGATGCATAACCTTAATAAGTCTATTGAAAGTTTTGCAAGAGCTTGTTTTAATTTTGCACTAGATACTAAACAAGATTTATGGTTTGCAACTAAGGATACAATTTCAAAGAAATATGATCATACATTTAAGGATATTTTTCAAGATATTTTTGATGATGAATATAAAATTAAGTTTGATGAGGCGGGCATTGAATATTTCTATACGTTAATTGATGATGTTGTTGCTAGAGTTGTTAAATCAGAAGGTGGAATTATTTGGGCTTGTAAAAACTATGATGGAGACGTAATGAGTGATATGGTTGCTACCGCATTTGGTTCACTTGCAATGATGACATCAGTATTAGTTTCTCCAGAAGGAAACTACGAATATGAAGCAGCTCATGGAACTGTTCAAAGGCATTATTATAAGCACTTAAAAGGTGAAGAAACATCAACAAATTCAATTGCAACCATATTTGCATGGTCTGGAGCCTTAAAGAAAAGAGGAGAATTAGATAATAATTCAGCTTTAGTGGATTTTGCAGATAAATTGGAAAAGGCTTCAATAAAGACAATTGAAGATGGAATAATGACTAAAGACTTATCGTTACTTGCTGAGCATGATAACATTCAAACATTAAATACATTTGACTTTATTAAAGCTATAAGAAAGACATTAGAGGAAATACTTTAATCTTATTTTGTGTGATTTAATATTTAAGAATGAGTGCACACAATGTTATATCTGTGTTTTAATAATAGATTTATATTTAAAGTCTAGCACAACAAGTGCTAAGTTATGTTGAAAATTTAGAAACTTAACTAATATATATAAAGTATAAATGAAAATAGGCTGTGCAAGATAGAATGTTTTTCTATTTTGGATAGTCTATTTTTTATATTCATTTTGAATAAAATGAATATAAAAAATATAGGAAACTTAGTTGATAACATTATGTATATATATGTTGCAATTTAGAATGTACATTTTACAATTCACAATAATTCTAAAAAAATTTTGCAATATTTTTAGAGTTATAATGAAGAATTATTTTGGTAATATATATTGAAATATAAAGCTTATGTTTAAGAATTCTAGTTAATAAAGTTTTTGAATAAGAGTAGATTCTATATATTTAGCTAATAAAATATATGATTCTATAGTAAGAATTCTTATTTTTTATGAAAAAGTCATTTAAATTATTGAAGTTCATAGAATCAAATAATATATTAATAATTATAAATTTATTAAAATAATTAAGTAAATTTAACAAAAAAAGCAAAAATGTAATAATAAAACGTTACCAATTGATGAAAGCATAATTTTTAAAAAAAGTCATTGAAAATCATTTTCAATGAGAGTGAAAAGTGCTATTATTATTTATAGAGAAGTTAATTAAAATCATTATCAATTGATTGTGACTTTAATTGGCGATAAAATATAAGGAATTATACATAAATAATTTATGCAAAAATTAGTGAATCTAATTAAGGGGGAAGCATTATGCCATTAATATTAGCTAATAAGGGAAATGAAATGAATATTAAAAAGATTACTGGAAATGACGAAACAAAAAGATTTTTAAACAGTTTAGGGTTTGTTACAGGTGAAACAGTTAAAATTATTTCTGAACTTGGAGGAAATCTAATAATAAATGTTAAGGATAGCAGAGTTGCATTAGATAAAAGAATGGCAAGTAGAATTATAGTTTAGGAGGATTTTTATAATGAACACATTAAAGGAGATTAAATGTGGACAAACTGTTAAGGTTAAAAAGGTTGATGGTTTAGGACCAGTCCGTAGACGTATTATGGATATGGGAATAACAAGAGGGTGTGAAGTGTATGTTCGTAAAGTGGCACCACTTGGAGATCCAATAGAAGTAACAGTTCGTGGATATGAATTATCACTTCGTAAAGCTGATGCAGAAATGATACTTGTAGAGTAATTCAATACAAAAAAATATATACCATAGTTCAATTTAATAAAGAAAGGTATATATAGTGATGAGGAGGAATAGAAATGTCAATTAAAATAGGGCTTGCAGGTAACCCTAATTGTGGAAAGACAACTATGTTTAATGAACTTACAGGTTCATCACAATATGTTGGTAACTGGCCAGGGGTAACTGTTGAAAAAAAGGGTGGTAAGTTAAAAGGACATAAGGAAGTTGAAATTGTCGATTTACCAGGAGTTTATTCTCTATCACCATATACACTTGAAGAAGTTGTAACACGTAATTTTATGATAAATGATAGACCAGACGCAGTAATCAATATTGTGGATGCATCTAATATTGAAAGAAATTTATATTTAACAACTCAGATTTTGGAATTAGGAATCCCTACCGTTATAGCACTTAACATGATGGATATTGTAGAGAGAAATGGGGATAAAATAGATATTAATAAATTATCAAAAACTTTAGGGTGTCCAGTAGTAGAAACTTCTGCACTTAAAGGAAATGGAGTTAAAGCAGCGGCGGAAAAGGCTATCGAAATAGCTAATTCAAAGAAAAAGCCGAATTTTCAAGTGCCTTTTTCAAAAGAAGCTAGGGATGCTTTCGATGAGATAGAAAAAATTGTCCAAGGTAATATACAAAGTAAAGATACTAATATTAATTGGCTTTCTATAAAATTATTTGAGCGCGATAAAAACATAATAGATAATTTGAAACTTCCAGAAAACATATTAAGTGATATAGAAGCAGTAATACAGAAATATGAAAATGAACTTGATGACGATAGTGAAAGTATTGTTACTTCAGATAGATATGCATTTATAGGAGATGTAGTTTCAAGTGCGATTAAAAAGAGCAGCAATGGAAAAGAAACAACATCAGACAAAATTGATAAAATTGTTACAAATCGTTTCTTGGCATTGCCAATTTTTGTGGTTATTATGTACGCAGTATATTATATTGCAATAACAATAGGGACAATAGGAACTGATTGGATTAATGATACGTTATTTGGAGAGATAATTCAAGGAAGTGCTTCAGATTGGATGGCGAGTGCAAATGTAGCTGACTGGTTACAAGGATTAGTCATTAATGGAATAATTAGTGGAGTAGGTTCGGTAATTGGATTTGTACCACAGATTATACTTTTATTCTTATTCTTATCTGTACTTGAGGACTGCGGATATATGGCCCGTGTAGCATTTATTATGGATAGAATTTTCCGTAAGTTTGGTCTTTCAGGGAAGTCATTTATACCAATGCTTATTAGCTCTGGTTGTGGTGTACCTGGTATTATGGCAACACGTACAATGGAAAACGAGAGAGATAGAAAAATGACGATTATGTTAACTACATTTATTCCTTGTAGTGCTAAGTTGCCAATTATAGCTTTAATTGCATCAGCATTCTTTAATGATTCAGCGTGGGTAGCTCCATCAGCATATTTCTTGGGAATAATAATGATTGTTGTTTGTGGAATTATATTAAAGAAAACAAAATTATTTTCTGGAGATCCTTCACCATTTGTTATGGAATTACCACAATATCATATACCAAGCGCAAAAAGTGTAGTCATTCATATGTGGGATAGAGTAAAAGCATTTATAGCAAAAGCCGGAACAATAATTTTAGTTTCTTGTGCAGCAGTATGGTTCTTACAATCATTTAATTGGTCATTCGAAATGGTAGACGCAGATAATAGTATATTAGCAAGCCTAGGAAATATTATTGCACCTATATTTGCACCACTTGGCTTTGGAAATTGGCAATCATCAGTTTCAACAGTTACAGGACTTGTTGCAAAGGAAAATCTTGTTGGAACATTTGGGGTTTTATATGGAATAGCAGATGCATCTGAAACTGATCCAACATTAATTAATAATGTTGGTGCAATGTTTACAGCAGCAAGCGGGTTTGCATTTATGGCATTCAATTTACTTTGTGCTCCTTGTTTCGCGGCAATTGGTACAATAAGACGTGAAATGGGAAATTGGAAATGGACATTTATTACTATAGGATTCCAGACAGCAACTGCATATATAGTGGCACTTGTTATTAACCAAGTTGGTAATTATATATTGGGAGTTGGAAGTTTAGTTGGAGCTGTAGTTTCAATTATAATTGCAGTAGCTGTAGTATTTATAGTTATAGCAACAGGAAGAAAAGGATCAAAAGAAAAAGTAGTTAATGCTAATTTAAGTTATACAAAATAATGTTTATACAACTAGATTTAAGTATAACGGTTTACTTAGATTAAGATTTGAGGAGTGATAATTATGGTGGCAACAATTATATTAGCTGGTATAATATTTGGATTTATGGCATTTGTGATAGGGAAGCAAATAAAAAAAGCTAAAAATGGAGAAAGTGGCTGCGGATGTGGATGCTCCGGTTGTTCATCAGCTAATGCATGCCACGGAATAAAAATAAAGCAAAAATAAAATGCTAATAATTAAATATGTTGCAATTAGAAACCTATATTTTAGTATTAAATGAGAAATTGGCTTATTAATATATTAAATGTAAATATTGCGGCATATATGTTAAGTAGTTGTTTAAGGCAACTACTTTTTTTATTCTCCAGATTCTAAAGTCTCCTATGATTTTGTTCTTTTCTTGAAGTTTATATTTGTGGAGAGAAAACTGTGGGTACTGTGTTCTATGTTAATGGAATTTTTTTGAATAAATGTATTGACAAAGTGAATAATATAAACTATAGTATAAATCATATAAATCCTATTGAAATAATAGGGATTGAAACACATATCAGTATAACCAATAAAATAATACGAATTATTGATGTTGTTATAAATTCTTTAATTGAGATTTAGATAGGCAATTATAACTAAAAGCCTACTAAACATATATGATAAATAATGGATTTGAAAGGGGCAAATGTTATGAAGAAGAGAAGAATATTAAGTGTTACGCTTTCTATAGCTTTAATAATGGGGGCTTTTATAGGTTGTGGAAAGCAAGAAGCTAATAGTGAAAATTCGGACAGTAAAAAACCTGTAGAGCTTTTGAATGTATCATATGATCCAACAAGAGAATTATATACAAAATTTAATGATAGTTTTATAAAATATTGGAAGGATAAAACTGGACAAGATGTAACAATAAATCAATCTCATGGAGGCTCTGGTGCACAGGCACAATCAGTAATTGGTGGATTAGAGGCTGATATTGTAACCTTAGCACTAGGCTATGATATAGATGCTATAAGTCAAGCTGGTCTTGTAAATAGTGATTGGCAAAGTAAATTTAAAGAAAATAGTTCGCCATATACATCTACTATAGTTTTTCTTGTTAGAAAAGGAAATCCTAAGAATATAAAAGACTGGGATGATTTAACGAGGGATGGAGTTTCGATAGTAACACCAAATCCAAAAACATCAGGAGGAGCTAGATGGAACTACTTAGCAGCTTGGGCCTATGCATCGAAAAAGTATAATGGTGATGAAAAGGCTATAAAAGATTTTATGTCAAAGTTATATTCAAATGTAACAGTATTGGATTCAGGAGCTAGGGGAGCAACAACAAGTTTTGTTGAGAGAGGATTAGGAGATGTACTTATAGCATGGGAAAATGAAGCACTTTTATCACTTAATCAACTTGGAAAAGATCAGTATGAAATAGTAGTGCCATCATTAAGTATTTTAGCAGAACCTCCTGTTGCTGTAGTTGATAAAGTTGTTGATAAAAAAGGAACTAGGGAAGTTGCAGAGGGATATTTAGATTATTTATATACTAAAGAAGGACAAGAAATAGCAGCAGAAAATTATTACAGACCTAGAGATAAAGAAGTTGCTGAAAAGTATAAGAGCACATTTCCAGAAGTTAATTTAGTTACAGTAGACGGTGAATTTGGAGGATGGGCGAAAGCTCAGGAAACTCATTTCTCAGATGGAGGAACATTCGACCAAATTTATATTCCTAAAAAATAATGATTCAATAGTTAAATAATTTAATATTAATTTTATAATCATAGATACAAATTTTGGTGATTTCGAAATATAAATAATATTTTACAAAATAACAATTTCAAAAACTTACTGGATAAAATTTAACATTTTCATTTAGTAAGTTTGATTTTTGTTAAAAATTAATATTTTTGAGTTAATTTTATTGACAAAAACATAAAATTCCCTTATAGTATATTTCATATAAAGTTTATAAAATTAGTAGGAAATAAAAAACTTTATATATGATTAGCTAAACAGTGCAATCATCACATAAAGCATTATTTTATATAATAATTGAGATAAAGTTTTAATAATGTATGATTTAATTAGGTTTCTATACGAAAGTATGAAGTGGATCTTAGATTAATAAAACTTTAAGTGTAAATTTATTACTGCAACGTATACTAAAACTTGTTATTTTCTAGGATGTCATTTGTTTAAAATCCTACTAAACATATATGAATATTGATTTTTTATATATGAGCAATAAATATTTATGAAAAAAGATTGGGGAGAATATTGTGAAAAAAACTGGGATGTTATGTTTGCTGCTTTCTATTACGCTAATTACTGGGGCTTTTGTCGGCTGTGGAAAGCAAGGAACTAATGGCGATAATAGTAAGAAACCAGTGGAGCTCTTGAATGTATCATATGATCCTACAAGAGAATTATACACTAAGTTTAATGAAAGTTTCATAAAGTACTGGAAAGAAAAAACTGGACAAGATGTAACAATAGATCAATCTCATGGAGGATCTGGTTCACAAGCGCAGGCAGTTATGGGGGGATTAGATGCTGATATTGTAACCTTAGCATTGGGATATGATATTGATGCCATAAGCAAAGCTGGTCTCTTGAATAGTGATTGGCAAAGTAGTTTTAAAGAAAATAGTGCACCATATACTTCAACTATTGTTTTTCTTGTTAGAAAAGGAAATCCAAAGAATATAAAAGATTGGGATGACTTAACAAAGAATGGTGTTTCAATTGTAACACCAAACCCAAAAACTTCAGGTGGAGCTAGATGGAATTACTTAGCGGCCTGGGCTTATGCATCAAAAAAATATAATGGTGATGAAAATTCTATAAAAGAGTTTATGTCCAAGTTATATTCGAATGTAGTTGTATTAGATTCAGGATCAAGAGGAGCAACTACTAGTTTTGTTAGAAGAGGATTAGGTGATGTTCTTATAGCTTGGGAGAATGAAGCTATGTTATCACTACAACAGCTTGGAAAAGATAATTATGAAATAGTTACTCCATCATTAAGTATTTTAACAGAGCCATCAGTTGCAGTAGTAGATGAAGTTGCTGATAAAAGAGGTACTAAAGATGTCGCTGAAGGATACTTGAACTACTTATACACTAAAGAAGGACAAGAACTAGTAGCTCAAAACTATTATAGACCGAGGGATAAAGACGTTGCTGAGGAATATAAAGATACATTTCCTAAATTGGATCTTGTAAAAATAGATGATTCACTATTTGGAGGATGGAAAAAAGCTCAAGAGACTCATTTTTCAGATGGGGGAACATTTGACCAAATTTATATTCCTAAAAACTGAGAATATTAGAGTATAAAGTTAAAATTGATTCAGTGGTGGATGCCAAAAAGAATTTTAGTTGAACTTATACAATCAAGGAGAATCAAATCTGGGAGATTGCCAGTTTTATATCTAACTTAGATAAGAGGAAGATAAAAGTGGCTAGGTATCAGAGAAGTTTTTTAATATGGTAATTATTTTTTTAGAGTGGGGGATGAATATGAGCAAGACAAAAAGAGTTATTCCTGGATTTAGACTGACAATGGGTTTTTCTCTTGTTTACCTAAGCCTTATAGTTTTAATTCCTTTATCAGCTTTAGTCATAAAGTCAGGGGGAATGGGATTAGATAAATTTCTTAGTACAGTATTAAATGCTAGAACATTACACGGATACTTGGTGAGTTTTGGGGCTGCATTTATAGCAGCGATAATAAATAGCGTATTCGGGGTTATCTTGGCGTGGGTTTTAGTTAGATACGATTTTCCATTTAAAAGATTTATAGACGGAATAATTGATTTACCATTTGCACTACCAACAGCTGTTGCAGGTATCTCACTTACTACCTTATATTCTGAGAATGGTTGGATAGGAAAAATACTTTATTCATTTGGAATAAAATCATCATTTTCTATTTTAGGAATTGTTATAGCCTTAACATTTATAGGAATTCCATTTGTTGTAAGAACAATTCAGCCAGTTCTTGAAGATTTAGACGGACAATATGAAGAAGCGGCAGCAATGCTTGGAGCTAGTAGATTAAGAACTTTTTGCAAAGTAATATTTCCAGAAATATCAGCACCATTATTAACTGGATTTGGTTTAGCATTTGCAAGAGGTGTTGGTGAGTATGGAAGTGTAGTTTTTATCGCAGGAAATCTTCCAATGAAAACAGAAATTGCACCTCTTTTAATTATGTCAAGATTGGAGCAATACGACTATAGTGGTGCTACGGCTATAGCTTTAGTTATGTTAGGTGCTTCATTCTTAATATTATTCGTTATAAATGGAATTCAACTATACAATAGTAAATTAAAGCAGATATGAGGTGAATAGTAAGTGAAAAAAACATCAATGAATAGAAGTGAAAATAAATTCTTAAAATACGGTTTGATAGGTATAAGCATATTTTTTCTTATACTAATGCTTATTATTCCACTGATATCTATAATTTCTGAAGCTTTGGCTAAAGGGTTTGGTGCATATATTAAAGCAATTTCAGAGGGATATACTCTTAAAGCTATGAACCTTACATTAATATCTACGTTAATAGCAACAATCATGAATACTATATTTGGTATATGCATTGCGTGGGCTATAACAAAATTTAAATTTAGAGGGAAGAACCTGCTAGGAACTTTAATTGATCTGCCATTTGCAATATCACCTGTTATTGCAGGATTAATATTCGTATTAACATTTGGAAAAGGGAGTTTTTTAGAAAATATTTTAGTTCAAAATAATATAAAAATAGTGTTTGCTGTACCAGGGATAATATTAGCAACAATATTTGTAACCTTTCCGTTTGTAGCGAGAGAAATAATACCTTTAATGAACGCTCAGGGAACTGATGAAGAAGAAGCAGCAGCGATGATGGGAGCTAATGGATTTAATATATTTAGAAAAATAACTCTTCCTAATATTAAATGGGGACTTATATATGGAGTAATACTTTGTGCAGCAAGAGCAATGGGAGAATTTGGGGCAGTATCAGTGGTATCTGGTCATATTAGAGGAAAGACAAATACTCTTCCATTACACATTGAAATTTTATATAACGAATATCAATTCTCAGCAGCTTTCGCAGTTGCTTCTATATTGGTAATTATTGCAGTTATGGTATTGATATTACGTAATATTGTGGAATGGAAAACTAAGAAGGGGGTCTAGTATGTATGTATGTGGAACTAAAGAATATTAATAAAAAATTCGGAGATTATAAGGCATCTGACAATGTTAGTTTTAGAATAGAGCAGGGAAAATTGATTGGCCTTTTAGGCCCAAGTGGAAGTGGTAAGACTACTATACTTAGAATGATAGCAGGTCTTGAAACTCCAGATGAAGGAGATATCATTATTAATGGAGTCAAAGTCAATGATATAGAACCAGGAAAAAGAGGAATTGGCTTCGTATTTCAAAGTTATGCTCTATTTCGTCATATGACAGTTTATGATAATGTAGCGTTTGGTCTTGTGGTACAAAAAGCTAAAAAAGATTATATACATGAGAGAGTTATGGAACTTATAGAACTTATTGGTCTTAAGGGGCTTGAAAAAAGGTATCCAGGTCAATTGTCTGGTGGACAAAGACAACGTGTAGCTTTTGCTAGAGCACTTGCCCCTAATCCACAGCTATTACTACTAGATGAGCCTTTTGCAGCAATTGATGCGAAGGTAAGAAAAGAACTTAGAAGATGGCTTAGAGAAACAATATCTAAATTAGGAATAACAAGTATCTTTGTAACCCATGACCAAGATGAAGCGGTAGAAGTAGCAGATGAAATAATAATAACGAATAGAGGGAAAATTGAGCAGAAAGGTAGTCCAGTTGAGATATATAAGAATCCAAAGACTCATTTCGTAGCGCAATTTATTGGTGAATCGAATCTAATAGATGATTATACTAAGCTAAAAGGATTTGAAGTTGTAAACCCTAAAGAAACAAAGGCAATAGTACGTCCTGAATTTATACAAATTGCTAAAAATGATAAGGAGATTTTGACTCCTCTTGCAGCAGAAAAAGGAATTGTAAAAGGTATTGCATTTAGAGGGAATAATCTTGAAATAGATGTACAGGTAGGGAATCAAATATTTTATGGATATCGTAGCCTGGAAGATGAAGAATTAAAAATTGGTGAAGAAGTTTTCGTTTTAATCCATAGAGTTTATGCATTTGATGAAAAAAGTGCAAATGTTGTGGAAAATAAGATTAAAACAGAAGAAATGTCTGTATTTATTTAACACGGCACAATCAAAAAATATGGACCTTAAAAAAGGAGATATGCTATGAGTAAGAACGTTCAAGTAAAACAATTAGAAACTGATATATTAATTATTGGAGGAGGTACTGCTGGGTGCTATGCGGCCTTAACCATACGTGAAAATTCTAATGCATCCGTACTTATACTTGAAAAAGCTAATATTAAGAGAAGTGGGTGCTTAGCAGCCGGAGTAAATGCAATCAATGCATACATAGTTAAAGGAAGAAAGCCTGAAGACTATGTGGATTACGCTAAAAAAGATGCAGATAATATTGTGCGTGAAGATCTACTTCTTACAATGTCACAAGGTTTAAATAAGGTAACAAAAAAGTTAGAGGATTTAGGGCTTGTTATCTTAAAAGATGAAAATGGCGAATATGTGGCTAGAGGAAATAGAAATATAAAAATTAACGGTGAAAACATTAAACCTATTTTAGCAGATGCAGTGCAGCAACTAAACGATGTTACTGTTATGAATCAAGTTAATGTTATTGATTATATTGTAAAAGATAATCAGATACTTGGCGCTTTTGCAGTTGGTGTAGAAGAAGAAATTCTATATGAAATTAAAGCAAAAAAAGTAATATGCGCAACTGGTGGAGCAGCAGGTCTTTATAAACCTAACAATCCAGGCTTTTCAAGACATAAAATGTGGTATCCTCCTTTCAACACTGGTGCAGGGTATGCTATGGGAATAGAAGCAGGGGCTGAAATGACTACTTTTGAAATGAGATTTATTGCTTTGAGATGTAAAGACACGATTGCACCAACGGGTACAATTGCTCAAGGTGTAGGCGCAAAGCAGGTAAATTCAAAAGGAGAAGTTTATGAAACAAAATATGGTCTAACTACATCAGAAAGAGTTTATGGAACAGTAAAGGAAAATCAAGAAGGAAGAGGGCCTTGCTATTTAAGAACGGAAGGTATTACTTCTGCTCAAGATGAAGAATTAAAGAAAGCATATTTAAACATGGCTCCTAGTCAAACTTTAAAATGGATAGAATCAGGAAAAAATCCAAGTGAGCAAAATGTAGAAATTGAAGGAACAGAACCATACATAGTAGGTGGACATACTGCTAGTGGATATTGGGTTGATACCAAAAGAGAAACTACAATAAAAGGTCTTTATGCAGCAGGTGATGTAGCTGGTGGATGCCCACAAAAATATGTTACAGGAGCACTAGTAGAAGGTGAGATTGCAGCAAAGGCAGCAGTTGAAGCAATAAATAATAGTGATAAAGATGTTGTTACTTTATCAACAACTGAAGAAGATTTACTTATAAAGAAAAAGAAATCAGAAGTTGAAAAAGTGCTAAACTCTGAAAATCAGATATTCAATTTTGAACAACTTGAAGAAGCAATGCAGAAGGTAATGGATACTTATGCAGGCGGAATTGGAAGTAGTTATCAGTTCAATGAAAAGCAACTTGAACTTGCAATGGAGAAAATTGAGCAAATTGAGAAATTGAGTGAAAATCTTTATGCAGAAGATATGCATGAATTGATGTTTGTATATGAGTTAAAAGAGAGACTTACTCTTTGTAAATCTGTAATTGCCCATTTAAAAGCGAGAAAAGAAACTAGATGGCACAGCTTTGCAGAAAACCTTGATTATCCAGAGAAAAGCGATGAATGGTTAAAATATGTTAATTCGAAGCTTATAGATGGCAAACTTAAAATGTTATATAGAGATTTAGTGGGAAGAGGTGAAACATATGAGCATAGCAATTAATAAAAATAAATGCATAGGATGCAAAAGATGTTTAGCTGTGTGTCCAGGAAGTCTTATAAAATCAACTGAAGATGGCAAGAAAGTATATATAAAATATCCTAAAGATTGTTGGGGATGCTCTTCTTGCATAAAAGAATGCCCTACAGGTTCCATTTCATTATATCTAGGAGCAGATATGGGTGGAAGAGGAAGCAAACTTACAGTTAAATTTAAAGATGATATTGCAGATTGGAAGATTGAAGAAACTGATGGAACAGAGCATTCTATCGAAATAAACCGTAAAGATTCAAATCAATATTAGAATCAATTCACAATGCACAATTATCAATGCACAATTAAGGAGGAAAAGCCTATAGGCTTTTCAGAAAAAATATACACATATGAAAAAAGCAGCTATGCTGCAATCAAGATCATTTATATGAAAAAAGCAGCTATGCTGCAACCAAGATCAATTATATAAAAAAAGCAGCTATGCTGCAACCAAGATCATTCATATAAAAAAAACAGCTATGCTGCAAATAAAAACACTTCACTTAGAAAAAGCCCAAAGCGTAATAAAGAACATTTGAATAAATTACGAAGTAATTTATTCCACAATTGTGCATTGCGAACTGTGAATTGTGAATTGAAAAGTATATTTAAAAATTTAAATTAGCAAATAGGGGGACTAATATATGAGCGAATTATCACATCTTGATAAATTAGAAGCAGAAGCAATTTATATTATTAGAGAAGTAGCAGCAGAATGTGAAAAGCCAGTAATGCTATATTCAATTGGTAAAGACAGTTCAGTTATGTTACATCTTGCAATGAAAGCATTTTATCCTGAAAAGCCACCATTTCCTTTCATGCATATAGATACAACATGGAAGTTTAAAGAAATGATCGAATTTCGTGATAAGACAGCAGAAAAATTAGGAATTGAGATGATTGTCCATTCAAATGAAGAAGGTATAAAGCAAGGGATTAATCCTTTTGATCACGGATCAGCATATACTGATATCATGAAGACACAAGCTTTAAAACAAGGATTAAGTAAATATGGATTTACAGCAGCCTTTGGTGGAGGACGTCGTGATGAAGAAAAATCTCGTGCAAAGGAAAGAATTTTCTCTTTTAGAAATGAAGCGCAAGCATGGGATCCTAAAAATCAAAGACCAGAAATGTGGAAGCTTTATAACACTAAAATAAATAAAGGTGAAAGTATGAGAGTTTTTCCAATTTCAAATTGGACTGAAAATGATATATGGCAATATATAAAGCGTGAAAATATTGATATAGTTCCTTTATATTTTGCAAAAGAAAGACCATGCATTGAACGTGATGGCAATATAATTATGGTAGATGACGATAGATTAAAACTATTACCAGGTGAGAAAGTTGAACATAAGAAAATAAGATTCAGAACACTTGGATGTTATCCATTAACAGGTGGTTTTGAATCAGATGCAGTTACTTTGGATGCTATTATTGAGGAAACCCTTAGTGCCGTATCATCTGAAAGAACAACTAGAGTTATTGATAGTGAAGCAGCAGGTAGTATGGAAAGAAGAAAGAGAGAGGGGTATTTCTAAGATGAAGAGCTTATTAAAGTTTATAACATGTGGTAGTGTAGATGACGGAAAATCTACTCTTATTGGACATATTTTATATGATTCAAAGCTTTTATATGCAGACCAAGAAAAAGCTTTAGAATTAGATAGCAAAGTTGGAAGTAGAGGCGGAGCAATAGACTATTCTCTATTATTAGATGGTTTAATGGCGGAACGTGAGCAAGGAATTACAATAGACGTTGCATATCGTTATTTTACAACTGATAATAGAAGTTTTATAGTAGCAGATACTCCAGGACATGAAGAATATACTAGAAACATGGCAGTAGGTGCATCCTTTGCAGAGCTTGCTATTATATTAATAGATGCAAAGCAAGGGGTACTTGTTCAAACAAGAAGACATGCAAGAATTTGTTCCTTAATGGGTGTAAAGAATTTTGTATTTGCAGTTAATAAGATTGATTTAGTAGGCTACAGTCAAGAAAGATTTCTAGAAATTGAAGAGCAAATTAAAGAATTAGTAAATGAACTTTCATTAGAAAATGTTCATATAATTCCTGTATCAGCTACGGAAGGGGATAACGTTACTAAGAAGTCAGAAAATACTCCATGGTATGCAGGGGAAGCACTTTTACCATATCTAGAAAATGTAGAGATTGATAGTAAATCCGAAGAAGGTTTCTATATGCCTGTTCAAAGAGTATGTAGACCAAATCATACTTTTAGAGGGTTCCAAGGGGAAATTGAAGCTGGAAGCATTTCTGTAGGAGATGAAATTACAACACTTCCTAGTAATGAAAAAGCATTAGTAAAAAGTATTCATATTACCGATAAGGAATCGCAAAGTGCTGGAAAAGGTCAATCTGTTACAATACAGCTTAATAAAGAAGTTGATGTATCAAGAGGCTGTGTACTTACAAAAGAAACTGATATTACTACAAGTAAGTTAATTAGTGCAAAGATTCTTTGGATGGATGATTCGGAATTAACGGCTGGTAAAGAGTATTTTGTAAAAGTAGGTACTAAGATGCTGACTGGTGTTGTTACAGATGTAAAATATAAAATTGATGTCAACACAGGAGAGCATTTACCAACTGGTTATTTAACAAAAAATGAAATAGCGGCATGTGATATTCTATTATCTGAAAAGATAGTTGTTGATAAGTTTGATGCACATAAAACATTAGGAGAACTTATTTTAATAGATCGTGTTACTAATATGACATCAGCTTGTGGTGTTATAGAAGATGTTCATAATAATGATACTAAAAATGCAAAATTTGCTTTTGAGTATAATGAATTAAAAGCAAGAGGAGATATTTTTGAAGAATTCTATTATGATACAGAAACTTTATCTATATTCAAATATAAACCAGAAGAAAAGACTTATACTGTAGGCGATGAGCTTCCAATAGAAGGTGATAGCTACAAATATCCAGATAACTTTGATTTACTAGTTCTTCGTGACTCAATAGTAATTGAAATACGTGATAAGAAAATTACAGATATTAAATCTATTGTCGATTATAAATATCAAGAAGTTCCAGTTATTAATGGCAGAGGATTTGAAGTTAAGGTAAATTCTAATGAAGAAGTTGTAAAATTCTTGAATGAATATAAAGAAGCTAACGAGAAAACTCTAGGAGATTTCTTAAATAGATGGGTTAGATTTGAAACTTATAGAAGAGTAGTTTTTCATAGTACTAAATAGAAAATGTATAAAGGTGTTGTCTTAAATACAGAATATAAAAAATAAATCAAAGAAGCCTTAAAAATGATTGGTAAATTATTTTTGAGGCTTCTTTTACTAACGTTTATTATTAATAAATGCAATTACTAGATTTTAAATTCGAAGTTATATAATGTATTATTATGTTATAATATAAGGAAAAATATACTATATTTATATTTGTTTTATTGAAAAAGGAATTATTTGATGATAAAGTTTAATGTAGGTAGATAGGGGTGATTAATTTTATGAAACATAAAATATTATTGTTTAATTGTAAACCTGGCATGATTTTGGCTGAGGATATAATATGTAATGGTTTAAAATTAGCGTCTAAGAATACAATACTCAATTCATATATAATAGATAAATTGATTAGTCTTGGAGAATATAGTGCTCATATCTATGTTTCGGGAGAAAACAATAGCTTGGGCAAAAGTAATATGGATAAAATTAAAGAATTTGAAGAGGATTATGATGCAAGTATATTCAATATTAAAGAATTAATAAGAGGATTGATTACAACAAATAAAATGAATTCTGAGAGTATTTCTAAAATATCTAAATCGATAATAAAGTATTTAGATGAGCCTAACATCATAATTAAGTGTTTAGTTGCGTTAAACAAAGCAGATGAGTATACTTATACGCATTGTATAAATGTAGCAATATATTCAATGCTTATAGCAAAATGGATGAATTTATCTTCAGGCACAGTTAAAGAAATTATTGAATCAGGACTTCTTCATGATATCGGCAAGATTAAAATAGATAATGAAATATTGAACAAGCCAGGTCAGCTAACAAGAGAAGAATTTGATGAAATTAAGAAACATACTATTTTAGGATATGATATAATAAATGATTATGATTATTTTAGTAGAAGTATAAAAGATGCAATACTTATGCACCATGAAAGAATTGATGGATCTGGATATCCGTTTGGAAAGTTAGGAATAGATATTACATTAAACGCAAAAATTGTTGCAGCAGCAGATACATTTGATGCAATGATATCAAATAGAGTATACAAGAAAGGCGTAACTCCACTTAAAATATTTCAAATGTTTTTGACTGAAGGAGTAAAATTGTATGATACTTCAGTTATTTTTACACTCTTAGAAAATATAAGCCCATATTATATAGGAATGAAGGCAAGGCTTGAGGATGGTAGGATAGGTGAAATTATGTATATACCTCCAAATGATATACTAAGTCCTATTGTAAAAATTAATGATGAACTTATTGATTTTTCAAGAAGAAAAGACTTGGATATAAGTGATATATTTGTATAACAGTTAGTAATATAGGAATGCGGAAATTTAAAACTTAAAAAAATGCTGTGTGTATATGTCGAATCGTAATTCCATTTTTGGAAATAATATAGATAATAAAATTAGAATATTAGTATATCTAGATGAAAACTTTTATTAATGCAAAAAAAGCAAATATAATATAAGTTGACAATTATATAGAGTATTTTTCGCCAAACATAGACTCGAAGTAGATTTTAAGCTACTTTGAGTCTATTTTTTTGTATAAATTTATAGAAAGGGCAAAATAAAATTTTAATATAAAAAGATTATTTGATTATATAATTTGATAAAAATTATTAGATGATAATACCAATTAATGCAATATATTATTATATTAAACAATATAATATCATTATTGACAAATAAGACCAAAAATTATAATATAAAATTAATAGAAATTAATATTTTTTTATAGTAAAGATAATAAAGTATTGTTTTTTAAAAATATATATAAAATTAAATTATAAAAAGTAAAAAATATAAAGAAATTTGTGCGTGGAGGAGTGGATGCGAAAAGGATTCTTGGAATCTATAATTAATGGAGCTAGAGGATTCATTATAAAACCATATAAAGAAGATTACTTAGTTGATACTTTAAAAAATTATAGTGAATTTTACTAGAATGTTTGTGGAGGAAGATTATATGAATGATTTATTGGATATTCAACATATTGCTTTTGAATTAGCAAGTGAGAAGTATGCTCTTAAGATTAGTGATGTTTATGAAATTATTAGGCTGCAGCAAATATCTCCAACACATAATAGTAAATTCTTTCTGGAAGGCGTTATTAATTTAAGTGGAAAGGTAATTCCGGTAGTTAATTTACATAAAAGGTTTAAACTAATAGAATGCGCTAGAACTAAAGAAACTAGAATAATAGTGGTAAAAAGTAGAGAAGAGATGATTGGTATAATTGTGGACAAGGTTGACTCAGTTATACAATTCAATGATATCCAACCAACGCCAAAAGTTGTTGCAGGTATTGATGGGGAGTACTTTGAAGGAATAGGAATTACGGGGAATGGAGTAATAAGTTTATTGAAGATAGATGTAGTTCTTCATGATTAGGGGGAGGTGTGAAATGTCTAATATATATGAAATGCCTGAAATGGTAAGTGCATTTTTGGATGAAGTGGAAGAGCAGATACAACTTTTAGAACAAGGAATTTTAGAATTAGAAAAGAAAGATGAAGTTAGTAAAGTTATACAAGATATTTTTAGGGTAGCACATACATTAAAAGGATCCTCTTCAGCTATGGGGTATGAAAAGATGAAAACTCTTACTCATGAAATGGAAAATGTACTTGATAAAATTAGGAATAATTTTATGGAAGTAACGGAGCCAATAATTAACGTTTTGTTTGAATGTACTGACTGCTTAACTTTATTAAAAAGAGATTTTATAGAATATAAGAATGATACGGAAGTGAACATTGATGATATCATAGGAAAACTTAGATGTATTCAAAGTATTGACGTGGACAAAACTGAAGGCAATCAATTTATTGGAGTAAAAAGTGAAATTAGTCATGAAGGTGACAATGAGAGGATAGTATTTGAGCTAGATGATGAGAAAAGACATACAATAGAAAATGAAAAGCTAAATGGGTGCTCTTGTGTTGTTTGTGAGATTAAGCTCTCAGAGGATAGTCTTATGAAAGCAACAAGAGCTTTTCTTATACTTAATTCGCTAAATGATATGGGAGAGGTTATAGGATCTAGTCCCAATGTATTAGAACTATTGGATGAAGATGAAAATATTAATACTATAAATTATTTATTAATTTCTGAATTAGGAGCAAAAGAACTTGAGTTAAGAATTAAGCATGAATTAATGGATATTGATGATGTTAGTGTGTTTGATTATGAATTTACGAAATTAGATAAAGAAAAGGTAGTCACTCAGGATAAAAAAAATGTAGCTAATATAAAAAGAGAAATGGCAATGGAAAAAAATGATGAGATAAGCAGTGAAAAAAAAGTTTCACAAGACATAAGAAATGAAAAAAAATTATCACAAACCATTAGAGTCGATATAGAACGTCTTGAACATATGATGAATTTAGTTGGAGAGATGGTTATTGAACAAACTAGAATTGCTCAAGTAAGTAACAATTTACATAATAAATATATAGCTGATGATTCAGTAGAAGATTTAATTGGAATATCAAGTCGTGTATCAAGAGTAGTTAGCGAACTTCAAGAAAGCATAATGAAAGCTCGTATGGTGCCAGTGCAACAGCTATTTAGTAGATTCCCGAGGCTGGTAAGAGATCTTGCTAATTCATTAGAAAAAGAGGTGGAGTTGGTTCTAGAGGGTGGAGAGACAGAAATGGACAGAACTATAATTGAAGATATTACTGATCCTTTGATTCATCTTGTAAGAAATTCCCTAGACCATGGAATAGAAAAACCTAGTACTCGTATAGGCAAAGATAAGCCTTCAAAAGGATCTTTGAAAATAAAGGCATTTCACCAAGAAAACCATGTAATTGTGACAATTGAAGATGATGGTGCTGGCTTAAATTTAGAAAAGATAAAGCAATCAGCAATTAAGAAAGAAGTAATTTCAGCCCAAGAGGCAGAAGCATTATCAGAACAAGAGATAATAAATCTTATTTTTCAAACGGGGCTGTCAACAGCTAATAATGTAAGTGACGTTTCAGGCAGAGGCGTAGGAATGGACATTGTTAGAAATCATATAGATAAACTAAATGGAATTATTGATGTAGAAACAAAAGAAGGAGAAGGTAGTAAATTTACGATTAAATTACCACTAACTCTTGCAATACTCGCAGGATTACTGGTGAAAATTCATAATGAAACTTATGCGTTACCGATGAGCAATATAATTGAGATTGTGAGAAAGCCTAAAGATGAGATTGAATATGTAAAAAATCAATCTGTTGTTGTTATTAGAGATAAAGTTCATCCTCTAGTATGGCTTCATGATTATTTTAAATTGCCGAGGGAAAATAAAAAGAAAAATGTATTCATTGTAGTTTTAGGTATCGCAGAAAAAAGATTCGGTATTGTAGTTGATGAATTAGTTGGAAATCAAGAAATAGTAGTTAAACCCTTAGGCTCTTACATAGGAAAAATTGAGGGGATATCAGGTGCAACAATACTTGGTGATGGAAGTGTTGCTCATATATTTGATGTAGTAGGAATATCGAGAATGATTAGTAGCAAAAACATAAAAGAAAATAATAATTTTAATAGCAGTGAAATTTAATAAGCAAAAGATCAGAAAGTGTGGAGGCGTATATAAATGGGTAGTTTTAAAAGAAATATTGGAATTAAGCTTATAGGAGGTTTAAGAAGGGTAGATAATGCAGTTTTTGCATCTAAAAAGCTTGATGAGAAATTAAAAGAATTATCAAATATAAATGAACAAGTTACAAAAGGAACAATTGATCAATCAGAAGCTGTGAAGTCAGTAAATTCTCTCACAAGTGAAATGGCTAAATCTATAAATGGAGTTGTGATAAATGCAGAGCAATTAACGAATGTCGCTCAAAAGTCGCAAAGCTCACTTGAGGAAATAGCTGTATCATCAAAACAGGTTGCAGGTAATAGCGAAAGTGTATCAGGTTCAATTGAAGAAATATCAAATTCAATTGAGGAAATGGGTAAATCAATTAAAGTGGTCGCAGGAAATGCGGAAGAAATGACTGGATCAGCTAAGGATGTTTCAGAATCAATACAAGAAATGGTGGCATCAATTCAGCAAGTAGCAGGGAATGGAGAGAGCGCATCAAAATCAGTAGAAGAAATTTCTTTTTCAGTAGAGCAAATGGGGAAATCAGTTAAAGGAGTAGCTGGAAATGCAGAAAGTTTAACTTCTTCAGCAAAAGATGTGACTGTATCAATTCAAGAAGTAGTAGCATCAATTCAGCAAGTAGCAGGAAATAGTGAAAGCACAGCAAGTTCAGTAGAACAAATATCGGCATCTATTGAGGAAATGGGAAAATCAATACAAGGTGTTGCAAAAAATGCAGAGGGATTGAAGGATACTGCTGAAAATGCAGAAGCATCGGTGCAATCAATTGTAGTATCAATTGAAGAAGTGGCAAAAAATAGTGAAAGTACAGCAAGTTCAGTTGAAGAAATATCATCATCAATTGAAGAAATGGGTGTATCAATAAAAGGAGTAGCTACTAATACAGAAAGTTTAAAAGTTTCAACAGATGAATCAGCAGCGGCTATACAAGAAATGGTAGCATCAATACAGCAAGTAGCAGGAAATAGTGAGAGCACAGCAAGCTCAGTTGAACAAATATCGTCATCAGTAGAACAAATGGGTAAATCAGTTAGGGGAGTAGCAGGAAATGCTGAAAGTTTAAGAGGCTCTGCAAATGAAGCGGCGGCTGCGGTACAAGAGGTAGTAGTATCTATTCAGCAAGTAGCAGGAAATAGTGAGAGTACTACAAGATCAGTAGAAGAAATATCTGCGTCTATAGAAGAAATGGGAAAATCTATTCAAGGAGTAGCTGGTAATGCTGAAGAACTGCAAAAAGCTTCAAATGAAACTTATAAGACGGTTGAGGACATGGCGGCATCAATAAGTCAAGTGGCTCAAAATGCTCAAAATGTAAATTCATTAAGTGATGTAGTGAAATCAGATGTTAAGGATGGACAAACAGCTGTAGCTAATACATTAGTCGCTATAGGTGAAATATCTGAGGTTATCCACAAGGCAGAAAGTGTAATAACTAACTTAGGAAAGAGTTCTGATAAAATTGGAAGCATTATAGATGTAATAGATGATATAGCAGATCAAACAAATTTACTTGCTTTAAATGCTGCAATTGAAGCTGCAAGAGCAGGAGAACACGGAAAAGGATTTGCGGTAGTAGCTGATGAAGTGAGGAAACTAGCTGAGAGAACTGCTACAGCTACAAAGGAAATATCTGAACTTATAAAAGGAATCCAGGGAGAAACTACCAATGCAATTAAGGCGATAGAAGTTGGAACTGAGAAAGTTGAATATGGATCAAGATTAAGTAATGAAGTTGGCACTGTAATAGAAAAAATAGTTGGTGGAATAGAAAATGTGACTAATGAAATCAAAGAAATAACTTTGGCAACTGACAGTCAAAATAAAGGAAGCAGAGAAATACTCGAATCTATGAGAAATGTTACTAATCAAGCATCTATGGTTACACAAGCTACAAGGGAACAAGCTATAAGTGTAGAAAATGTAATAAAAGGTGTAGCAAATGCAAGAGAACAAGTAGTGCAAATTAATATAGCAATGAATGAACAATCTAAACAAGGACAAAATATTGTTGGAGCTGTCGAAAATGTAACAAATCAAGCCGATGAAGTTGCAATAGCAGTAAAAGAACAAGTTATTGGCATAGATGAAATAATAAAAGGTGTCGAAAATTCAAGAGAACAAGTAAGACAAATAACAGTAGCGGTAAAAGAACAAGCAAGTCAAGGGGGAAATATTAGTAAAGCCATAAATAACGTTGTTAATCAAACAAATGAGGTTACAATAGCAGTAAAGGAACAAGCTGCTGGTGTAGAGGAAGTAATAAAAGGTGTTGTAAATGCTAAGGAACAAGTAAGGCAAATAACAGTAGCAGTGAAAGAACAGGCAAAACAAGGAAAAAATATCGCTTTGTCTATAGAAAATGTTGTTAATCAAACAAATGAGGTCGCAGTAGCAGTAAAAGAGCAAGCAGCGGGAATTGATGAAGTAATAAAAGGTGTGGCGAATGCAAGAGAGCAGGTAAGACAAATTACAGTAGCAGTAAAAGAACAAGCAAAACAGGGACAAGATATTGTTGGATCTGTCGAAAATGTAACAAATCAAGCAGCGCAGGTGACTATGGCTGTTAAAGAACAAGCAAATGGAGTAGAGGAAGTAATTAAAGGCGTTGTAAATGCAAGAGAACAAGTAAGACAAGTAACGCTTGCGGTAAAAGAACAAGCAAAACAAGGTGGAGATATTGTAGCAGCGGTACAAAATGTAACAAATCAAGCAGTTCAAATAGCTGTAGTAACTAATGAACAAACAATAGGCGTAGAAGAAATAGTTAAAGGAATAGTAAATGCAAGAGAGCAAGTAAGACAAATTACTGTGGCGGTAAAAGAACAAGCAAAGCAAGGGGAAAATATTGTTGCTTCTGTAGAAAATGTAACTAATCAGGCAGCACTGGTAACTACGGCTGTTAAAGAACAAGCCAGTGGAGTAGATGAAATTATTCAAGGGGTAGTGAATGCAAGAGAACAAGTTAAGCAGATAACTGATGCCATGATAGCACAGACGATACAAGGAAAATCAATGACTAAGCTAGTAGCAGAGGTTACAAGTCAAACTGCAGAGGTAACACAAGCTATGAAAGAGCAAGCAGCTGGGGTTGGCGAAATAGTAAAAGGTATAGAAAATGCCAGAGAACAAGTAAGACAAATAACAGTAGCAGTGAAAGAACAAGCAAAACAAGGGAAAGACATTGTAGTTTCTGTAGAAAACGTAGCAGAACAGTCGGAGCAAGTAACAAGAGCAGTGAAAGAACAAGCTATAGGAGTTGAAGAAGTAGTTAAGGGAATAACTAATTCTAGAGAGCAAGTAAGACAAATAGCTGTAGCAGTAAAAGAGCAGGCAAAACAAGGAAAGAATATTGTAAATTCAGCAGAAAATGTTACAAAAGTGGCACAACAAGTTACTGAGGTATCTAAAGAGCAGGCATCAGGAGTAGAAAATATTATAAAAGGTGTAAGATGTTCTAGGGAAGATATGAAGCAGATAACTTGGGCCATGAATGAACAAACAAAATCTACTGATAGAATCACAGATAACTTTAAGAATGTTACGGAACAAGCAAATGAAGTAACAATAGCTACTAAGGTACAGGCAAGAGAAGTTGAAGAGCTTAGAAAACATATTGAAGATATAAATAATGTAGTTAACTTAAATGTAAGGGATGTTCAAAAAACTTCAAGTATTACTAGAGAACTTTCTGAGTATACATTAGAAATAAAAAAATCATTAGAGGAGTTAGTTGAATAACTAGATAATAAATTCTATATGAGTATATAAGTTGCTACGGGAAAATTATATTAAGGCTAATTATTAGAATTTTGTAATTCTAAATTTAAAAATATTTAGAGCAACTTATATATTAAAGGAATAAATTGTGGTTTTAAATATAAGGAGGAAATTTTAAATTATGAGTATTATGGCATTAGAACAATTGGCGAGTTATATATATGAATTCTGTGGCATTGACTACTCCAAAAATCTTCCTTCACTTGAAAGTAAGATAACCTATAGAATTAAAGAACTTGGACTTAGTGTTTGGGAATATTGCGGATACGTTAAAATAGAAGAAAAAGAAAGAGATACATTAATTGAACTAATAACAGTAAATGAAACTTATTTCTTTAGAGAAGAAAATTTATTAAGAGAATTGCAAACTAATGTTTTCCCTAAATTTGAAGACTATTCAAAGGAAAAAACTTTTAGAATCTGGTGTGCAGCTTGTTCAAGTGGGGAAGAACCCTATACATTAGCAATGTTAATAAAAGAAACAATGCTTTTTCAAAATGGTTCTGTTGAAATAATAGCCTCGGATATTAATAAAAAAGTATTAGATAAAGCTGAAAATGGGGTATACAGTAGTAAATCTTTGTCCTTTAGGAAGATGCCTTATGGAATGTTAGATAAATATTTTGATAAAATTGAAGATGACTACAAGGTTAAGGATGAAATAAGAAAACTTGTAAAGTTTAAGAATTTAAATATGTTTGATAAAAATATCGAACAAGAAGTTGGAAGAGTTGATATAATACTCTGCAGGAATGTTTTGATATATTTTGATACAGAATTTACTAAAAAAGCTGCTCTTTCGTTTTACAATATTCTTAATGAAACAGGATATTTATTTTTAGGCCATGCAGAAACAGTTACTAATGTCAATCCAGGCTTTGATACTGTTTATACTCCATCGATCTTTTATTATAAGAAGGGAGAGAAAGCATGATGAAACAATATGGTGTTTTAGTTGTAGATGATTCCTCCTTTATGAGGAGATGTATAAGCCTTATTATAGAAAGAGATCCTCAATTTTTTATAATAGGAATCGCTAGAAATGGATTGGACGCAATAGAAAAGATACAAAGATTAAAACCTGATATAGTAACATTGGATGTAGAAATGCCAGAAATGGATGGAATAAGTGCCCTAAAAGAAATTATGAAAACTTGCCCTGTACCAGTTGTGATGCTGAGTAATCATACGGAAGATGGTACTAGGACAGCACTAAAGGCTTTAGAGCTCGGAGCAATCGATATTTTCTTAAAAGGTTCATTAGTAGGGGAGAACATAAAAGAGGAAACAATAAATGATTTTCTTAGTAAACTAAAAGTAATTGCAGGCAGTAGTAAGGTACAAAAGAATAAAGAAGATAGTAATGCAGATTTAGAAAATATTAAATATGATAAACAGCAGATTAATTGTGGTGAAAAACTCATGAAGAGGGAGCTGCTTATTATTGGGTGCTCAACAGGAGGACCATCCGCACTTCAATCAATATTGCCAAGATTTCCAAAGGATTTATGCAGGCCAGTTATTGTAATCCAGCATATGCCACCAGGATTTACTGGACCGCTAGCTGAAAGATTTGATACCATATGTAATCTACATGTTAAAGAAGTAGAGAATGGAGATATACTTGAACGAGGAAAAATATATATAGCACCAGCGGGATTTCAAACACTATTAGAAAAAAGCCAGGATAATAGCATAGTTTTTAAAGTTGAGGATATGAAAAATGTAGACAGCCTATACAAGCCATCAATTAATGTTACTTTAAATTCGGCAGCGCCTATTTTTAAAGATAAGCTAGTCTCTGTAATTTTAACGGGAATGGGTAATGACGGGTTAGCAGGCTGTCAGAATGTAAAAAATAATAATGGATATGTTATAGTTGAGGCAGAAGAATCCTGTATAGTTTATGGCATGCCTAAAGTAGTGTTTGAAGCAGGTCTTGCAGATAGTCAGGTAGCACTAAGCGACATGTTTGAGACAATAATGTTAAACTTATAAATTTAGTTTAGATACATGAAAATAAATATCAAGTCCAATGTTGTCATGAATATTTTTCATTAGATACGGAGAGAAATTGACCTTATAGCGTGCATATTAGGTCAAATTACCGACGAATGATGATGGAAAATAGGTTGGTAAATGGACTTGTTATTTTTTGAATGTGAGTTACTTATTTAATGAAGTAACTTATAGCTTAATATAGAATTAAAGCAAATTTAAATGTTAATAAGCTAGTAATATATATGGCTAGCTTGCTAATATTTAAATTTATTGCTTTTAGACTTGTATATTAAAATAGGTAATTGATATAATGATTTATCAGAAGGAAAGATTTAGTTTATAATGAATTATCATGTAAAGCACTCATATATTTAAAGTCATTTTTAGAACGGAAGGATAAAGTATTATGGAGATTATTTTTACAATAGTTGGACAAGTAAGTATCATGTACATATTAATGGCAATTGGATTTATAGTCTACCGCAAAAAATTAATTAATGAAGATGGAGCCAAACAAATATCTAATCTTTTAGTTTGGGTTATCAATCCAATGATTATGTTAACACGCTATCAAATGGAATTTTCTATAGATAAGTTAAAGGAGCTAGGAATTTCTTTTTTTATTTCGTTATGTGCAATGTTAATAGGCTTTTTTGTGGGTAAAATTGTCTTTAAGAAAGATCAGAGAATAGATAAATTTGCAATCGGATTTGCAAATGCGGGATTTATTGGAATCCCACTAGTTACTAGCATAATGGGGATAGAAAAGGTGTTTTTTTTATCAGCATACCTAGTTTGTTTTAATATACTGAGTTACACTTATGGAATATATACAGTATCAAATAATAAAAGTTTAATTACCTTAAAAAGTGTTTTGTTTAATCCTGGAATAATAGCTGTGGCATTTGGATTGCTTGTTTTTATTTCACCCGTAAAGCTGCCAAAGCTTTTTTATGATGCGTTTAACTTAGTTGGACAAACCAATACGCCTATTGCTATGATTTTACTTGGTACGTATATTGCTAAGTCAAAACTAATTACACTATTTAATGATAAACATGCTTACTTTGTAGCGTTTATAAAACTTATCGTTATTCCAGTTATAATAATGATATTATTTAAATTTTTACCACCGTATTTAATAGAAATAAAAAAAGTTGTATTAATAGCTATGGCTACGCCAGTAGGGCTTACGGTACCAATGTTTTCCCAGATGTATGGAGGAGATTATGAGTATGGAGCTAAATTAGTTGGCTTAAGCACATTGCTATCACTGATTACTATACCAATAATTTTGTATCTGGCAAATGTTATTTGGTAAGCGACTAGTTTATATAACGTAATAGTTAATTATAGTCATTCTTATCATGCTATTAGTCAAGTTTGTATATGAATGTGGCTTGGATGAATCAAACACTATGGAATCACCAGGAGTTAGGATATAAGTTATATTATCCACATTTAAAGATAACTCACCATCATAAACTATTATATATTCTTGAGTCTTTTCGCCATGGGAATTGGATTCATATGTGCTATTGCCATCTAGTTCTACAGTAAAAAGTTCAAAATTCCTATTTGAATTGCTTGCAAAATAGCAATAAACTCTATATTTATTATCAGGAGATTCTTGGTGCTTAGAATCTTCTTTTTTTATTAAAATATCATTTTTTATTGGCTCATCAATAAGGGATGTATATGGAACCCTAAGTCCACCAGCAATCTTCCATATTGTATTAATAGTTGGATTAGATTCACCACGTTCGATTTGCCCTAGCATTACTTTACTGACACCGCAAATATCAGAAAGTTTGCTTAAGCTTAATTGTCTTTCATTTCTTAATCTTTTCAAATTCCCAGCAATAATATTATTTAAATTCATATTTTCACTCCTTGACAAATATAAAGTACAAATGTAAGATATAGCATAATATAAAGTATAACGTACAATGTATATAATATATATTACGGTTTTATACAAAAAGTATCAAGGGGGCATTTTATGGAATTGGGGAAAATACCAAATGATTCTTTAGAAATAAAGAATAAAAACAACTCGTATTATTTTATTCAGGGAGTGAAAGACTGTATTCCAACTATATTTGGGTACATAAGTTTAGGGCTTGCATGTGGAATTTTGAGTAAATCTTGTGGTTTGACAGTTTGGGAAGCAATGGGGATGAGTGCTTTTATATATGGAGGATCATCGCAATTTATAGCTTCGAGTATGATTTTATCATCGTCACCAATACCCAGCATAATATTTACTATTTTCTTTGTTAACTTTAGACATTTGTTTATGAGTGCGTCAGTAGCTCCATATTTCAAAGAGAATTCAGTCTTAAAAAACTTTTTTATAGGGATGCTTTTAACAGATGAAACTTTTGTAGTTGCATCAGCAGAGGGGTTGAGGAATAAGAAAATTAATAATTTATGGATTACGGGTTTAAACATTACTGCATATATAAATTGGATTCTTGCAACAGGAATTGGCGTTCTTATTGGTGGTTTTATTCCAGATTATAAGGCTTTAGGGTTAGACTTTGCATTAACAGCCATGTTTATAGGATTGCTAATTTCATCTGTAAAAGGAAATGTAAAGATAAGAAAAGCTTTAATAATTATTATTGTATCTTCCATAGTGTTAATAGTAAGTGCAATATATGTATCTACTAGTATTGGCGTTATTATATCAGCAATTGCTGGTGCTTTAATTGGGGTGGTGATTAAAGAATGAATTCTTATGTATGGAGTGTTATCATAGGTGGTTGTATTGTAACTATGTTGCCGAGAGTTTTACCAATAACTATATTATCAAAGATAAAATTAAATAAGAAAGTGGAAGAGTTTTTGACATATATACCTATATCTATACTAGCTTCATTAATAGTAGCAGAACTTTTAATTACCGATAATAAATTTTTACTTCAAGGAAAATCTCCAGAATTGCTTGCTACAATACCAACAATACTGATTGCTCTTAAGAAAAATAATTTATTATTAACAGTGCTAACAGGAATTATTTCAATAGCAATTTTAAGATTAATATTTTAATTCGTAAAAACTTGAATTGACTCGATGATAATCTAAGCGTATTATTTTCTATAAATAAATTATAGAGCAATAATGGATTTTATTATATGGTGAAGGAACAAATATAATGATGTATAAAATTAAAATGACAGAGAGAACTAAGATTTGTTTAAAGAATAGTGTATTATTTTCTGTTCTGATAAGTATTTTGGCGCAAATATATATTTATCCATTTAATAGCAGGTTTGTTTTGGGAGTTGGAGTCATTGTAATTGGGCTTATATTTTCTATATCGGAAAATATATATCCTGTTTTAATCGGAATAATCACAGGAACTATAACTGCCTCTATTCGTAGCATTGGATTATTAATGTCATCTTCTAGTTATTCAAATGATATTATAATGCAGTTTATGCCGGCAGCTATTTTTTATATTATTTATGGTATTTTAGGAACTATATTTTCACTAACTAGGAGAAATAAGTCTATAATACATTTATACTTGTCATTAATAAGCTTTGATATAATATGCAACACAGCAGAAATACTTGTTAGAAATATGTTTTCTATATCAACTATAAAAGTTATTATAGTAACAGCACTTGTTAGAGCATTTATACAATGTTCAGCTTTTTTAATATATAAATATCAAAAATTATATATTAAGACACTAGAGCATCAAAAACGTTATGCTGAATTAAATTTAATGGTGTCAAAAATATATGCGGAGGCTTTTTATTTACAAAAATCAACAAATGATTTAAATACTATAATGAGGGAAGCTTACAATTTGTATGAAATGAATAAGGATAAAGAAGAATTTTCAGTTAAGGCGTTATCACTTGCACAAAATGCTCATGAAATCCGTAAAAATAATGACCGGGTTCTTAGAGGAATCAATCAATTAGTACAAAATGTTGAGAAGGCGGAGTACATGTCTATGTCAGAGATTTTCTGCATAATATCTGATAATACAAAAAGACAAATAGATAATGTAAATTCTAATATATTTATAAAATTCAAGCTAGAAGAAGATTATTCGATAAAAAGATATTATGATATATTTGCTATTCTAAATAATTTAATTATTAACGCAATTGAGGCATGCAGTGGCGATAATATGATAAATGTGATTGGGGAAATTTCGCAAAAAGAATTACTACTTGATGTTTCAGATAATGGGACAGGTATTGATAAAGATGTACTTCCGTATATATTTAATATAGGATTTTCAACAAAATTCAATGAGGAGACAGGGGCAATGTCTACGGGGATTGGGTTATGTCATGTAAAAAATCTCTTAGAGAATTTGGGAGGAAGTATAGAAGTTGAAAGTGATATTGATAGGGGCACTAAGTTTTTAGTGAAAATACCGTTATCTAGTATATAAATTATTTTCATAATAAGGGGGCTATTTATGGAAACAACGTTTGTTATTATTGATGATGATATGGCAGTATGTAAAATATTAGAGCAAGCAATTAAAAAAAATAACTTTGGAAAAGTATTATCCATTTTAACGACAGGAAAAGATGCCAAAGATCAAATAATGAAATTAAAACCTGATATCGTATTAATTGATTTGCTACTACCAGAAGTAGATGGAATTGAAATTGTGAAAAGGACATTTAACAGTGGATATACTGGTAAGATCATAATGTTATCCCAGGTTGAAGAAGGAAAAATGATTTCAAATGCTTACAAAAGCGGAATACTTTTCTATATTAACAAGCCAATTAATATGATTGAAACAATTAGCATTATTAATAATGCTAAAAAACAGATTGAATTAGAAAAATCTATATCAATGATTAAAAGTGTAGTTTTTGAGGGCAATATTGAGAAAGATAAAAAAGTTGAGAATGAAGCGGAAATTTATTCTCAGGAAGAAAAGCTATTGCGCATATTTTCTGATATTAACATTATTGGCACCGCAGGAATAGAAGAATTAAAACTCGTAATACTGAATATCATTAATAAAAAGAAAATGAATCCATCTAAACCTTATCAGCTAAAAGAGATTTATATGGATGTGGCACGAGTTCTATATGGAGATTCATTAGCAGCTATTAATTGCAGATCTATGGAGCAACGTATAAGAAGAACTATTATGAAGGCTATGGATTCAATAGCTAGTTTGGGAAGTGAAGATAGCGATAATAGCATATATAGAGAATATTCAGCATCACTTTTTGAGATAAAGCAGGTTAAACAGGAAATCAAGCATTTAAAAAATCCAATATACAGTCAAGGAAAAATAAATACAAAAAAATTTATTGAGGGTATATTAATAAAAATTCTAGGTTAACACATATATAAACTACAGAAAACTACAGAAAACACAGTATGTTAAAATTCATTGACTAGTGAAATGGAAAAATATATAATTTAATAAAGATTTAAAAAAGCAATGGAGCTTTGGTATATATGCCAGGGCTCCTTTTTGTATTTTAAAATTTACAGAGTCGAAATTACTATTGAAATATAAATATTAGATAAACATAATCATCGAAAAAAATTAATAAAGCAAAAGTTGATTGATTTCTATTGAGTTAATATTGTGCCAAAATAGGGGGAGAATAAATGATTAAATTAGAGAATATAGTCAAGAACTTTGGAGATACTCATGTTTTGAAAAATGTGAATTTAAATATAAATGAAGGTGAAAAATTGGTCGTAATAGGGCCGAGTGGATCAGGAAAATCTACTTTGATTAGATGCATGAATTATCTTGAGGAGCCGACATCTGGGAAAGTAGTCATAGACGAATATGATTTAAGTCTGAAAAAAGATTTAGCTAAAGTTAGACAATCTACTGCAATGGTTTTTCAACAGTTTAACTTATATCCACATATGACAGTGCTTGAGAATCTTACTTTAGCACCAATAAAACTTCAAAAGGTAAGTAAAAAAGAAGCAGAGGAATCTGGATTGAAGTATTTAGAAAAAGTGGGATTAAAGGAAAAGGCCGATGCTTACCCTAATCAATTATCAGGAGGACAACAGCAAAGGGTAGCGATAGCAAGAGCACTTAATATGCATCCTAAAATAATGTTATTTGACGAACCAACATCGGCGTTAGATCCTGAAATGATACAAGAGGTATTGGACGTACTAATAGGATTATCTAAGGAAAATATAACAATGGTTGTAGTAACTCATGAAATGGGTTTTGCAAAGCAAGTTGCGGATAGAATTGTATTCATGGATGGAGGACAGATTATTGAAGAGGCTCATCCGGAAGAATTTTTTTCAAATCCTAAGAATGATAGGGCCAAAGCGTTCTTAAATAAAATTATAAGATAAGAAACATAATTCACGGTGCATAACGCATAATTAATGAAAAACTTCTACGAAGTTTTAAAAAAATTTAAATAGGGGGATAAATATATGAAATTGAGAAAATTATTTTTAGCGTTAGGATTAGGTGTATGTATGATGATGGCTGGATGTAGCTCATCAACACCAACAAATACAGGAGGAAATACTGCGGAAGCAAAAGAAATACAAGCAATAAAAGATAGAGGCGTATTAAAGGTTGGGGTAAAAGTTGATGTACCTAAATATGGTTACAAAAATCCACAGACAGGTGAAATGGAAGGTTTAGAAATTGATTTATCAAAAGCAATAGCGAAAAAAATATTAGGAGATGAAAGTAAAGTTGAATTTCAAGGGGTTACAGCTAAAACAAGAGGACCACTTCTTGATAATGGAGAAATAGATATGGTTGCTGCTACATTTACAATAACGGATGAAAGAAAAAAGAGTTATAATTTTTCAGATCCATATATAAAGGATGGAGTTGGATTACTTGTTAAGAAAAGCCTTGGTGCGTCTTCACTTAAAGATTTAGATGGAAAGACTATTGGAGTTGCTCAAAGTGCTACAACTAAAACTGCGCTTCAAAAAGAAGCAGAAAAGGAAGGAATAACTCTTAAGTTTTCTGAGCTTGGTGGATATCCTGAACTTAAGGCAGCATTAGATTCAGGCAGAATAGATTGTTTTGCAGTTGATGCATCTATTTTGAATGGTTATGTTGATGATTCAACAGTAATATTAAATGATAGATATGATCCTCAAGAATATGGTATTGCAACTAAAAAAGATAATACTGAACTTGCGAAGGAAGTAAATGAAGTTATAAATGACATGAAGAGTTCAGGTGAAATAGATAAATTAATTGCAAAGTGGGATATTAAGTAATGAACGGACCTTTTGCAATATTTAAGTGGGAAGCACTTTTTAAAGATTTTAATATATTTCTTGAGGGATTCTTAACAACACTTGAAGTATCAATACTAGGGCTTATACTTGCCTTAATGCTTGGAATTATTTTTGGAGTACTTTCTACAAGCAAAATAAAAATTTTTAAGGTAATAAATAGAATATATGTAGAGGTGATTCAGAATACACCTCTTGTAATTCAGGTATTCTTTCTATTTAATGGATTACCATATATAAAGGTGGTATTACCGGTGTTTTTAATTGGAATACTTGGAGTAGGTGTATACCATGGAGCATATATATCAGAAGTTGTGAGAACTGGTATAACATCAATACCAAAAGGACAATTTGAGGCTGCAAAATCTCAAGGATTTTCTCATACTCAAACTATGAGGTATATAATATTACCTCAAACTGTAAAGATTATAATACCACCACTTGCGAATCAACTGGTAAATCTAATAAAGAATACTTCAGTATTAGCTATGATTGCAGGTGGAGATCTAATGTATACAGCTGATTCTTGGTCAAGTGCCAATATGTACTATGGCCCAGCATATGTTATAACTGGAGCATTATATTTTATAATGTGTTATCCATTAGCAATGATTTCAAGAAAGCTTGAACTTAGAGAGAAAAAGAAAGCATTAGTTGATATTGAAGATTCTATAACAGAACAATCCGTTGCAACAGAGGGAGGGCTATAATAATGTCAAGTGTATTTAATCAAGCAAATATGATGTTTCTTTTACAAGGAATGAAATTAACCCTAATTATAGCCATTATATCAATTGTATTGAGTATGTTTTTTGGAATAATTCTTGCCATATCAAGAAATTTCTCTAAGGGAATTGTGGGGAGAATTGCAACAATATATATAGAGACATTTAGAAATACACCTAATTTACTATGGATATTATCTATTAGATTTTTGGTTCCAATAAAACCGATGTATTCAGGAATCTTATCTTTTACTTTATTTACTTCGGCGGTTACGGCAGAAATATTTAGAGGAGGAATGAATTCTGTAAGTATAGGTCAATATGAGGCAGCATATTCTCAAGGTTTTACTAAGTTTCAAACATTACGATATATAATACTACCTCAAAGCTTTAGGCGCTGCATTCCAACAGTTCTATCACAATCAATTACTGTAATAAAAGATACATCTTTTCTATGGGCTGTTGGTATAGAAGAATTTACAGGCAAAGGTATGATTCTTATGGGAAGTTTTGTTTCATCATCTCAGATATTTTTATTGTTTGGAGCTATAGCTGCAACATATTTCATAATAAATTTTACAATATCGTGTTGCGTTAGAACAATTAAAACAGAGTACTAGATATAACCTAATTAATAGATTTGCAAATGTCTAACTTTAAATCTAGATTTATGATTTATAGTGAAGATATGAACTTAAAACTTTAGAAAATTTGTAAGTATTTTTTTGATGAGTCAAAACCTTAAAATGAATAGAGATATAATTTTAGAGAATAATTTAAATTAGTCATTTAAATTATTCTCTTCTATTATTTGTATGCAAATAATGAAAACTATGCTAAATAAATTAGTGCTTAGTATACATTTTTGTTATTAGGAATTTTATGCTAGAATTAGAAATAACTAAAATAAGATCTGATAATAAATTAAAGGTATTTTACAGATTATATTTAATTGACGATGAAGCAATAATTTTAAGGAGGATGTATATGCCTAAAATCATGATAATAGAAGATAATGAGAATATAAAAAAAGAGCTTGTAGAGTTTTTAAAAAGATATGGTTATGAAGCTTATGCACCAGCTAATTTTGAAAATATAGTAAAAGTAGCACTAAAGGATGAACCGGATTTAATTCTGTTAGATATAAATCTTCCATATTATGATGGCTATTATATCTGTAAGGAAATAAGGAAAGAAAAGAATATACCTATAATAATAGTAACTAGCAGAGATAGTGAGATGGATGAGATTATGAGTATGAATCTTGGAGCGGATGATTTTATAACAAAGCCATATAATACGCAAATACTTCTTGCAAGAATAACGGCTGTATTAAGAAGAACTCTAGGGAACAATTCGATTTCTGAGATAGTTGAACACAATGGTTTAAAGCTAAATGTTTCTAATGGAAGCGTGATATTTGGAGATGAAAAGATTGATCTTACTAAAAATGAATTTAGGATACTGCTTTGTCTTATGAAAAATAAAGAGTGTATAGTTAGCAGAGAAGATTTAATGGATTATTTATGGAATTCAGACCTTTATATTGACGATAATACTTTGTCAGTGAATGTTACTAGGTTAAGAAAAAAACTTCAGGAAATTGGATTTAAAGATGGAATAGAGACTAAGAGAGGAATTGGTTATATATTACTATGAATATAAAGGAATATTCTATTTCAAAGTTGCCATACATAATAATTAATCTAATAATATACTCTTTATTTGCGGCTATAATGAGCATAGCTAAAGCACCAGTTGTAATACTATTTGTAGTTTTTATTATTTGGTTTTTACCACTATCAATCTATATAATCATTGAGTTTATAATGAAAAAAAAATTCTATGATGATATTGTGGGAGTTAGTGGCAAATTAGATAAAAAGTATTTATTACCTGAGGTAATAAAAAGTCCAAATTATTATGAAGGAAAAGTTATTTATGAAGTGTTAAGCGATAGTAATAGGGATATGCATGAGCATGTTAACTTCTATAAAAATCTTCAAAAGGAGTATAGAGAGTACATAGAAACTTGGGTTCATGAGGTAAAAACACCAATATCATCTGCAAAATTAATTGTAGAAAACAGCAATATTAATGAAAAGAAATCATTGGAATATGAACTTAAGAAAATTGAAGAATATATAAATCAGGCTCTTTATTACTCGAGAAGTACAGATGTTAAGAATGATTATATTGTTAAAGAATTTGAAATAAAGAACATAATTCAGGAGGTTATTAGAAATAACAGGCGTGATTTTATTAGCAAAAAAATTTCAGTAAGTATTGATAATATTTATGGGACAGTGGTTACGGATCCAAAGTGGGTAAAGTTTATTATAAATCAGATTATTATTAATTCAATAAAATATAGTAAAGATAAAAATGGAGAAGTGAAAATTTACACAAGTAAAGGTAAAGAGAATATAATATTAAATATTGAAGATAATGGTATAGGTATTTCGAAAAATGATTTAAATAGAGTCTTTGATAAAGGTTTTACAGGGGAAAATGGAAGAGTATATGGGAAGTCCACAGGAATAGGATTGTATTTATGTAGAAAGCTATGTGAAAAGCTTGGACTTGGGATAACTCTAGATTCAATAGCTGGCAAAGGAACTAAAGTTAACATAATATTCCCTATTGGAGGATTCATGAGTTTTAAGTAAGGCGGATGGAATTATTATTTTTTGATTATGCCTAATATAGGCTTAGCAGAATTTTATGTATTTCTAAATTGTATAAGACAGAAAGTCTAGGAGATTGGTTCCTAGGCTATTTTTTAATATTGGAAATAAAAATGTTTTATAAATGATATTCATTATTTGCAGTTTTTAATTAAATTCAATTAATATTTCAAATTGTTATTTACATCTTACGAAAATGTAAGCTGACTGAAAGATATTTCAATATGAGAAAAATATCAAAAGATTTAAAATGTAGTCATGAGGTTAAATAAATTTGAAATGAATAGCGATTATAAAAGTTGCTATAAAAATAGGAGGAAGATTATGGAGAACATTTTAAACATTCAAAATGTAGAAAAATATTATGGAAATAAAGATAATGTCACAAAGGCACTTGATAATATAAGTTTCAGAGTAGAAAAAGGTGAATTTGTTGGTATAATGGGGCCTTCAGGTAGTGGGAAGACTACGCTTTTGAATTGTATATCTACAATAGATAAAGTGACTACCGGATCAATTATGATTGATGGAGAAGATATTACAAGGCTTAAAAGTAAGAAACTTGAAAGATTCAGAAGAGATAAATTAGGATTTATTTTTCAGGATTTTAATTTACTAGATACATTAACAGCCTATGAAAATATTGCATTAGCATTGACTATTGCAGGAAAGAAAGGTAGGGAAGTCGATGAATTAGTAAGGAATTCAGCTAAAAGCTTGGGAATACTCGAAGTATTAGATAAATATCCTTATCAAATGTCTGGAGGCCAAAAGCAGAGAGTAGCATCAGCAAGGGCAATAGTTAATAATCCAAAACTTATTTTGGCAGATGAACCTACAGGGGCTTTGGATTCTAAGTCAGCTAAATTACTTTTAAATTCTATTGAAACATTAAATAAAGAATTAGAAGCAACAATTTTGATGGTTACACATGATGCGTTTACGGCAAGTTATGCACATAGGATATTATTCATAAAGGATGGAAATATATTTAATGAATTGGTAAGAGGCGAGGATTCAAGAAAAGATTTCTTTAACAAGATAATAGATATTGTTACACTACTTGGAGGTGATTCAAAAGATGTATTCTAGAATTGCTTTTAATAACGTAAAAAAGAGCTTTAAAGATTATACTATTTATTTTTTAACTTTAACTTTTGCAGTATGCATATTCTATAGTTTTAATTCAATCGATTCTCAGTCAGTAATGGCAGATATGAATTCTGGACAAACGGAATATGTTAAGATAATGGCGCAGCTTATTTCTTATATATCCATTGGAGTTTCTGTTATATTAGGTGGTTTAATAATATATGCCACAAAATTTTTGATTAGTAAAAGAAAAAAAGAATTTGGGGTATACATGATTTTAGGAATGGGAAAAAGAAAAATGTCACGGATATTGCTTTTTGAGACTTTATATATAGGCATAATATCTTTGGCAGCAGGACTTTTACTTGGAATGTTGTTTGCACAAGTTCTTTCTATATTTACAGCTAAGCTTTTTGCGGTACAAATGACCCAATATAGTTTTTCAATTTCAATAAGTGCCATACTTAAGACTATATTATATTTTGGGTTAATATACTTATTAGTTATGATATTTAATGTGATTATAGTTTCAAAATATAAATTAATTGATTTGTTACATGGAGATAGAAAAAATGAAAAGATCAATATTAAAAATCCATATATAGCTCTATTTATATTAATAGCTGCACTTACTATTTTAGGTTATGCTTATTATCTTGTTAATTTAGCAGGATTGAATTTTGATGATAGCAGATTTAAATTATCAATAGCATTAGGAATTGTTGGAACAGCATTTTTCTTTTATGGGATCGCATCGGTTACATTCTCTGCACTTAGGAAAAATAAGAATTTATATCTAAATGGTCTAAATGTTTTTAGTGTAAAACAAATTTCGAGCAAATTTAATACTAATTTTATCTCTATGACAATAATTTGTTTAATGTTATTTGTTACTATTGGAACTTTGTCAACTGGACTAGGTGTAAAAAATGCTTCAGAAAGCTCATTAAAAAACCAAACTCCGTTTGATGCATCAGTACATGTATTTGATAAGAATAATGGTAGCAAGATTTCGGTTTTAGATGCATTAGGACAGCTAAATTATAATGTTGATGATAATGCTGACTATGTTGTACTTAGGCAATATAAGCATAATATGAGTTCTAGAGATGTATTGGGTAAATATGCACTATCTAGCGAACAAAAGGAAATGTTAAATTTTAAAGTATTCGATACCACAGATATGATTAAAATTTCAGAATACAATAAATTAAGAAAATTGAAGGGTGAATCTAGTATAGATTTAAAAGATAACGAGATATTAGTGTGTTCTAATTATGAGCCCTTAAAAGGATTACTAGAAAGCTTTATTAAAAATGAGAATTCACTACAGATAGATAATAAGGAATTTAAAATAAAAGATAAAAAAATTGAAACTGGAGCGATATTAACATCACCTTCAAGTGATACTATGTTTACCTTGGTAGTACCAGATGATTTAGTAAATGGAATAGATAAATATGATGAGGTCTTAAATCTAAATTTTATAGGTGATAATAAGGAAAATGCCAAGAAAGAATTAACTGCTATATTTAATAATTTTAAGTTTAATGAAAATGAATATAAAAATTTAAACTTTAGTCTCTATGGTGGGACAAGAGAAATGGCATATGACGATAGTAGAGGATTATCTGCAATAATATTATTTGTAGCAGTATATATGGGCATTGTATTTCTATTGTCAAGTGCAGCGGTACTTGCGCTTCAACAATTATCTCAGTGCAATGACTCTATAGGAAGGTATAGATCTTTAAGAAAGATTGGAGCAACAAAGAGCATGATTAATAAAAGTATATTCAAACAAGTTGCTGTATTTTTTATATTACCTCTAGCTCTTTCAATAGTTCATTCATATGTTGGAATTACTGTAGTAAATAAATACTTGATGGTATTGGGCTCTAGCAATAAAATACAACCGATTTTAATGACAGCATTAATGATGCTTATTGTTTATGGTGGATATCTGTATGCAACATATGTGGCTTATAAAAACATAGTTGGAAATGAATATAGATAGAAATAAATGCAGTAATATGTATTGGTGAAACTAGCAAATAATAAGTGTGATATTAATATTTGAAAATAATTGCTTCGGTAGACAATTATGTTAAGAGATAGTAAAATCAAATTATAATAAACTTAGCATAAAAGGGGAATACCGAAGCGATGGAAGAAAAGTATCTAGGGGAAATATATAAATCATTTTTAAGTAATATACCTTGGCCGGTTTGGATTGAAGGAATTGATACGACAATAATATTCTTTAATAGGTATTATGAAGATATGTATAATATAAAACTGGAAGATGTTAAAGGCAAGACAAATAAAGAGGCTTTTCCTTTAGAGAAAGCAAAAATATATGATGAGCAAATAAATGAGTGCCTAAGGAAAAGGAAGACTTATGTTGTAGAAGGTATAGTAAATGACAACTGTGTTGAGTGTTTTATATTTCCCATACTAGATAATGATGGAGAGCCTAAAGCCGTAGCTGGTATTATAATTGATATAAATGATAGAAAATTAAGAGAAGCAGAAATAGAAAAAACAAAAAAACATATTAAGAACAATAATTGATGCAGTGCCAGAATCTATTTTTTATAAAGATAAGGAAAGCAGATTTCTTGGATTTAATAAGAAGTTTGAAGATTTTTATAAAAAGAGAGGCGTAAAAGAAATAATAGGCAAAACTGATTTGGAGATATACGGTAACTACAATGAAGCGAAAAAATTCATTGATCAGGATAATAAAATCATGGTAACAAAAAAGGCTACTTATTTTGAGCATAGGATACAAAATGAGAATGGTAGAGAAATAATTGAAGAGAATGTTAAAATACCTGTTGTAGATAAAGATGGACAAGTATGGGGATTGGTAGGGTTATCTAGAGATATAACGGAAAGAAAGATCTTAGAGGAAAGATTACGATATTTAAGTGAAATAGATATTCTCACAGGCTTATATAATAGATATAGTTTTGAAGAAAAGATTAAAGAATTAAACCATGAGCAATATTTGCCATTAGGAATAATAATGGGAGATGTAAACGGGCTTAAAATAGTAAATGATACTTTAGGACATCTAGAAGGAGATAATTTACTTAGAAGTATAGCTGGAGTTCTTAAAGAGATATGTCATCCTAATGGATATGTATTTAGATGGGGCGGAGATGAATTCATAATTCTTATACCTAATTGTGATGAATCAAAATGTGAAAAAGTTATTAGAAAAATCACAAAAAAATGCGAACAATCAGATTATAAATTTATGCAATTAAGCATTGCATTAGGTGAGGGAATAAAATATTCATTACAGGAAGATATATACGATTGCATAAACAAGGTAGAAGAAAAAGTATATCGACAAAAATTATTAGAAAAGAAAAGTATTAGAAGCTCAATTATGGATTCGTTGAAAAAAAGTCTAGAAGAGAAAAATATGGAAACAAATGAACATACTGAAAGAGTAACAAAATATGCTTTAGAAATAGGAAAAAAATTGAGGTTAAAAATTTCAGAACTAGATGAGTTAGCATTAGTTGCAAGTTTACATGATATAGGTAAAATAGGTGTTAATGAAGATATATTATTAAAGCCAGGAAAGTTGACAAAAGAAGAATTTGAAATAATGAAAACTCATACAGAAAAAGGATACAGAATTATAAATGCATCGAGCGAGCTTGGAAATGTTGCTAAATGTGTATTAACACATCATGAGAAATGGGATGGAAATGGGTATCCTTTAGGATTAGTTGGAGAAGAAATTCCTTTAATGGCGAGAATAATTAATGTAGCGGATTCTTATGATGTTATGACTAATGACAGAGTGTATAAGAAGGCTATAGGCAAAGAAGAAGCTATAAAAGAGTTAAAAAGGTGCTCTGGGACTCAATTTGATCCACAAATAGTAAAATGTTTTACTGATTATTTAAAAAATAAGATTCCATATTAATTATAATTACCTATGATTGGATAATGTTAATTTTACTGAAAATAATAAATTAGATTTAATTAAGTAAAAAGCTTTTAGAATATAAGAATGAAATATGATTTAGAGGATATTTAGAGAAAATATATCCTCTAAGTCATATTTTTTTATTTTTTGAGAATCAAAACTTTATAAAAATACAAGTGTGATGTAGGTTAGGAATAATGATATTTTAATATTTATTAATAAGAGAAAAGATTTAAATTTTGAGTTATTGGGAAATAATTACTAATATATTTATTTAAGTGTATAATGCTTATCTTTAAGCCGATTATACCAAATATTAAAATGCTGATATATATTACAAAAATAATTCTTCATGATAATTCTAAGAATATTACGAGAATTTTAGACGTAATGGTGAATTATGAAATGTATACTATGAATTGAAATATATATAGTTTTATAGAAGTATTTAAAATAGAGGTATTAAATGTTACTAAGCTTATATTAAATCTAGGAGGGAACAATATGTATAATAGAGCTAAAAAAGAAGATATAGATGACTTATTTATTAAATCAGGAAAACATTTCATAAAAGAAAGAGTTATAGGAAAACCGGTTATTTTAGAAGAAGTAATTCTTATACCTATTATAAGTGTTATGGTTAGTTGCGGAATAGTGGGAGAAAAATGTGATGGTTTCAAAGGAATGAAAGGTGTAGACATTGGCGAATGTATAGGGGTAAGTGTATCTCTAGATGCAATTTTAATAATTAGAGATGGTGAAACTACTATAATGAAACTAAGGGGACTAAATGATCTAGATGATATACTTAGCTGTATTCCTGACAGAGTTGGGAAATTTAATATTAATAAGGAAAATATAAAGGAAGAGATAAATCTTAGTTCATAAATAGGTATCGTATAGAACTAATTGATGAAATGCTATAAAGTATATTACATAAATATTTATTTAACCTAAAGGTTGGGAGGAAATAAAAGGGTTTGGATATATCTATTTCATTCGGTTATGAAACTAAATGTCATGAAGATGAAATGATTCAAGAAATATTCATAAAAGCAGAGGATTATATGTATAAGAGAAAGCTTTTTGAAAGTTCAAATATGAGAGGTAAAACTATTGATACAATAATAAACACTCTTAATGAGAAAAATAAAAGGGAAGAGCAACATTCTGTGAGAGTTGCTAATCTGTGTGAACTTATGGGAAAGAATATTGGAGTACCTAAAAGGAAAATCCAAGAATTAAAAAATGCCGGATTGCTACATGATATAGGTAAAATAGCAATAGAGGAAAATATTCTTGATAAGCCAGAGAGACTTACAGAGGATGAGTATAATGAAATCAAACGTCATCCAGAAATAGGGTATAGGATATTAAGTACAGTAAATGAAATGTCAGAAATTGCAAAGTATGTACTTTCTCATCATGAAATGTGGAATGGAGAAGGATATCCAAAAGGCATTAAGGATATAGATATACCTTTTGAATCTAGAATTATATCTATAGTAGATGCATATGATGCTATGACTAGTGAGCGTCCTTATAGAAAAGCATTAACAGAAGAATTTGCTATAGAGGAATTAAAAAGAAATTCGGGAATTCAATTTGATCCTGAATTAGTAAATTTATTTATTGAACAAATAACAAAAAAATAAGCCCTGTAAGAAATATGTAAACCGAATTCAATAAATTAAGATAATAATAATCAAATTATAATATATAGTATAATCATTTAATAGGCTGTCGATAAAATCGACAGCCTATTAATTTTGGAATAGTATTTTCACTGATATATTTAAATTTATAAAATTATTTTTTTATTCCAGTGTATATAAAAATAGCATCTCTTAAAAAAGCGGCCAGGCCAGATTGATCCTTATCATAATAGGCAGTAAATCGTTCATCATCAACATACATTTTGGCAAGACCTGCATGGGCTTCCTTTGAGTACTCGCTCCAAGAATAAGCTAGCCATTGGCGGTGTAAATCAGCAGCTTTTTGTGCAGGCTCGCTTGAAGGATCATTAGTTTTAAAAGCATCCTTTAGTGTATCCATAAGTTTAATAACTAACTTTTCGAATTCTTCATATTGTTCTTTACTCATACTTTGAAATTTTTTATTTGATTTATTTATAATATCATTACCATATTTGGAACGTATTTCATTACCATATTTATTTTCATTTTCATCTATCATCTTTTGTTTAAAACCTTCAAATTTTTCTTTATCACTCATTATAATTCTCCCTTCTGATGAAGCTAGCGTTTTATCAACATTAGCTATTAATATATCTAGTTGTTTGCGTTTTGTAAGAAGCTTTTCGCGATGCTCTTTGAGTGCACTGGTATTATTGAAATCTGGTGATAACAACATACTTTTTATACTTTCAAGATCTACTCCTAATTCCTTGTAAAATAATATTTGCTGTAACCTGTCTATTTCTTTTTGGCTATAAATCCGATATCCAGATGAATTAATTCTTGCCGGCTTAAGAATCCCTATCTCATCGTAATATCTAAGCGTTCTTGTGCTGATACCAGCCAGTTTGCTTAGTTTTTGCACTGTATATTCCATGTGATTGCCTCCTTACAAGATTAATTTACACCTTTACGTAGCGTTAATGTCAATAGTATTATTTGTAATTGTTTTAATAAAAAATAATATTGTACAAATTAATTTTTGGAATTTAGTGAAAAATACAAAAAATAAGTGCAAAAATGGGTAAATTATGTTAAAATTTTAATAAGAATTATTAGTTGATTACAAATATCAACAAAGGGGGAAAGCGGTGTGAGATGGTTTAATAATTTAAAAATAAAATATAAATTACAGATCAGTTTCTTTATAATATCTATATTTATTGCAGTAGTTGGAGTTATAGGAATACTTAGTGTAAGTAAAATAAATTCTAATTCTAATGCGTTATATGAAAAAGATTTCCAAGTGCTAAAAAATCTACAAGATTTTAACTCAAATACATTACATTCTAGATTAGAAATTTTGAATTTATTAAACAGTAAGGATTTTAGTAAAGTTAGCCAGACAATAAGTAATATAGATGGTTATAGAGATAAAAACAATGAGATCCTTAAAATATATGAACAATCAGATATGAATGAAGACGAAAATAAAATATATAAAGAAATAAAAAGTGATTTAACAGATTATAGGAATTCATCTGATAAAATAATAAGTCTAGCAAGTGATGGAAAGTACGACGAAGCTATGAGTGTTAGCAAAGAAAGCGCAAACATAAGAGAGAAGTTAACTAATAATATTGATAAATTAGTTAAAATTACTGAACAAAAAGCATCAGATAAAAGCTTATCTAATAATAAGGTCAATAATAAATCTTTTTATATAATGGTAACAACAATTATTTTAGGTTTTATTACTGCAGTTTTATTAGGTGTTATAATTGCTACACTCATATCAAATAATTTAAAAAAAGTATTATTATATGCACAGCACTTAGAAGAAGGAGATTTAACTCAGGAAATAGAGATAAGCTCTAAGGATGAAATTGGCAGTATGGCAAGAGCCTTAAATAAAGCTAATGAAAACATAAGAAGATTAATAAGCGTAATAATAGATGGATCCAATGATATAAGTTCATCAGGAGAAGAACTATCGGCTACAACACATGATGTTTCTTCTAAGATGAATGATATAAATGAATCAATTGAACAAATATCTAAAGGAGCCCAAGATCTGAGTGCTATAACAGAAGAAGTAAGTGCATCAGCAGAAGAAATTGGAGCGACAACAAATGAACTCGCTAATAGAGCAAATGATGCGGCTGTTTCAGTAGGGGAAATAAAGAATCGCTCTCTTGAAATAAAGAGAAAAGCTTCAGAAAATATAGAACAAGGAAACAGTATTTATGAGGAAAAGAAAGCAAATATTATAAAAGCCATAGAAGATGGTAAAGTAGTGAATGAGGTAAAATTGATGGCTAATGCTATAGGGGATATAGCATCACAAACTAATTTACTTGCACTTAATGCGGCAATTGAAGCAGCAAGAGCTGGTGAAAACGGAAAAGGATTTGCTGTGGTTGCAGACGAGGTAAGAAAACTTGCAGAACAATCATCAGAGGCAGTTTCAAGTATACAAGGTATGGTTTTACAGGTGCAGGCTGCATTCGAAAATTTATCTCAAAGTGGAGAAGATATACTTAACTATATAGCTCAAAATGTAAAGCCAAGCTATGAATTACTTATGAATACTGGCATTCAATATGAAAAAGACGCTGAATTTGTTAATGAAATGACTGAAGAATTTGCATCTTCATCTAATCAGATAAATGAAGTTATAGAACAAATAAATCAAGCTATGCAAACTGTATCTGCGACAGCAGAAGAGTCGGGTGCAGGTTCAGAAGAAGTACTGAATAGTATTAATGAAATAACATTAGCTGTTAGTGATATTGCCAAATCTTCGCAAAGTCAAGCCGAACTATCTCAAAAGCTTAATGATATTGTTTTAAAATTTAAGATATAATAAGATTTTGATTCTAATATATAATTTAGAATATATGTTGTACTATATCAAAATGATAGTTTTAGGCTATTATGTGAGAAAGACATTTTACAACATATATTCTTTCTTTATTAAATTAATGTATAAGTTTAAAATAAAGTTATAAGAAGAATTTGACAATAAATATTCTTTGCATTAAAATATTTTCTAGAAAAAATAACAGGAGGTAATATCATGATAAAAGAAAATGGTAACATATCAATTGACACAGAAAACATATTTCCTATTATTAAAAAATGGCTATACTCTGATAAGGATATATTTATCAGAGAAGTTATAAGTAATGCATGCGATGCAATTAGTAAATTTCAAAGATTAGTTTCCCTAGGAGAAGCAACAACAAACGGAGACGAGCAATACAAAGTTGTTGTATCAATAAATAAGGAAAAGAAGACTCTTAAATTCATAGACAATGGTATTGGTATGACAGAGGAAGAGGTTAAAAAATATATAAATCAGGTTGCGTTTTCTGGAGCAACGGATTTTATGGAAAAATATAAAGATAAAATGGATGAAGGTAAGGATATAATTGGTCACTTCGGGCTTGGATTTTATTCAACTTTCATGGTATCTACTAAGGTAGAAATAGATACACTATCATTTAGAGAAGGCGCTGAAGCCGTTAAGTGGGAATGTACAGGTGGAACAGAATATGAAATTGGATCTTCTAGCGAAAGAACAACAAGGGGTACAACAGTAACACTATATATAGATGATGAAAGCTCAGAATTCTTGGAAGAATATAAGGTAAGAGAAATAATCAAGAAATACTGTTCTTTCTTACCTACAGAAATATATTTAGAAGATGAAAATAAGCCAAAAGAAGAACCTAAATATGAAACGAAGAAGAAAGAAGATGGAACTGAATATCAAGAATTAGTGGAACCAGAAGCACCAAAGCCATTAAACGATACAAATCCATTATGGGTTAAAGCGCCTAAGGATTGTACAGATGAGGAATATAAGGATTTCTATAGAAAAGTATTTATGGATTTCAATGAGCCATTGTTCTGGATTCATTTAAATGTAGATTATCCGTTTAATTTAAAAGGAATATTATATTTCCCTAAATTAACTCATGAATTTGAAGCAACAGAAGGTCAAGTTAAGTTATATAATAACCAAGTCTTCGTTGCAGATAACATTAAAGAAGTAATACCTGAATTCTTATTACTTTTAAAAGGTACTATTGATTGCCCAGACCTACCTTTAAATGTATCAAGAAGTTTCCTTCAAAATGATAAGGAAGTTTCAAAAATATCTAATCATATAGTTAAAAAGGTAGCAGATAAATTAGTTGACCTGTTTAAAAATAGCAGAGAAGAATTTAATAAATTCTGGCCAGATATACAAATATTCATTAAATACGGCTGCCTAAGAGATCAAAAATTCTATGATAAGATAAAGGAAATAATAATCTTTAAGAATTTAAAGGGTGAATTCGTAACATTAAAGGATTATCTTGAAGCCAATAAAGAAAAGCATGAAAACAAAGTATTTTATGCTAATGATGAAAAACAACAATCTCAATATATAAAGATGTTTAAAGAGAATGATTTAGATGCTGTTATATTAGATTGCTCACTAGATGATCACTTTATTTCGTTCTTGGAAATGCATGAATCAGGAATTAAATTCAAGAGAATTGATTCTGATATTTCAGATACATTAGGAAGTAAAGAAGATGAAAATGATGAGACTATAAAAGCTTTAAATAAGGAAATAGAGGATCTATTTAAGACTGCACTAGGAGACAAAATCAAGAATTTATCTATTGAAGGATTGAAGAATGAAGAAATTCCGGCACTTATTTTAGTTTCAGAAGAGTCAAGAAGAATGGCTCAAATGAGTAAGATGTATGCAAAATCAGGAATGAGCTTCCCAGGTATGTTCGATGAAGAAAAAACTTTAGTTATAAACAATAAGAGTGCAATAATTAAGAAGCTTCTAGAAGTTTCTAAGAATGAAAGCAAAAAGGAAGATGTTAAATTTATCTGTGAGCATATTTTAGATTTAGCTAAAATTGCAAATAAGGAATTAGATGCAGCTGAAATGGATGAATTTATAAAGAGAAATAATATGCTTTTAAATAAAGTAGTTGCTCTTTAAGATATCGTTAATAAAGTTTCAAGTTTAAGTGCTTGGAACTTTATTTTTCTTTGGGAAATTATTAATTAAGTTAAATCTGCTGATAACTTTTGAAAGTATTGGAAATACACAGTCTACGAAACAGATTTTTATGTGAAGTTTAGTATAATTTTAACAGTAAAGGTTAAATTTGAAATGAAATTTTAAGTATGATAAAATATTCTAATGTAGTTTTCACATACATTTGCTTAAATGAAGGGATATTTATATATGAAAAATGAAATTTTTAGACCTAAACTATTATATAGAAAGCGCATTAATAAGCTATTGCAAGAAATTTTTCGAATACCTATATATTTTATATCAGCATCTATGGGCTACGGAAAATCCATTGCAGTTAGAAATTTTATAGAGAAGAATAAACGAGTGCAAACAATTTGGCTTGATATAACAAACGATGAAATTGATGATATGTGGATATGGAAAAAATTTTGTGATTTAATTAAAAATATCAATTTTAAGTTAGGTGAAATGTTATATGCCTACGGGGTTCCTAATAATAATAAAGATGTTTATAAGATAATAGATATAATTAGAAATGAGATAAGGCAAGAAACCATCATTATTATTGATGACTGGGATGATGAAAAAATAGTTTATATTAATCATTTAATAAAAGCTATAATATTGGAAGATATAAGTAATTTACACATAGTTATAATAAGTAGAAAAAAGCCGGCAAATGAGTATATAGAACTTGAGCTAAAGCAAAAATGTATGATAATGCGTCAGGAGGATATTGCATTCACCTTTGATGAAACGATAAATTTCTTTAAGATTAATGGAATAATATTGACAGAAGTAGAAGAAAAAGAACTATACGAATATACTGGTGGATGGACTTCAGCTATGTATCTTGCGTTAATTCAATATTACAGTCAAAATACATTTGATAATATACCAAAAGCAACAGAGTTAATTAAAATAGCTGTATATGATAAATTTGATGAAGTTACCAAGCAGATTTTATTAAAACTCGCATTGGTTGAGAATTTCACGATCGAACAAGCCATGTATATTACTGAAGATGAAAGATCCAAGGAGGTAATTAGAAGAGTATGTTCCAATAATTGCTTTATAAGATACGATAAGAAGGAAAAAATATATAGACTACATTCAATCCTTAAAAATGCATTAGAAGAAGAATTAGCATTATCAAATGTAGATTTAATGAAAGTAAATAACATTTGTGGTGATTGGTATGCTAAAAATTTTAATGACATATATGCAATGGAATACTATTATAAGGCTAAGAATTACGAACGTATACTAGATTTAATAGAGAGAAATTATACAATAGATCTTACTAATTTATATAAAGAAATTATAAAACCAGTTTTTAATGAGCTTACTATCAGTGAGAAGATAAAAAGGCCTATAGCTTATTTAACTTATTTATTTTTTTATATTCTTTACGGAAATAGAATAGCTGGTGCTAAGTTATTGTATGAGGCTAAAGCTATCTATATAGAAGATAAAAATCTTAAAGATAAAAATCAAATACTAGGTGAAATCGCATTTTTGGAGAGCATATTAGTCTTTTATAATGTTAGGAGAATGATAGAGTACCATAAAAAGGCCTACGAGCTCTTTAAAGGAGGGGGGTCGAGAATAGCAAATAATAAAATGCCGGCAACTTTTGGATCACCTCATTTTTTATACTTATTTCACAGAAAAGTAGGAAATTTGAAAGAGTTAGTGGAATTTTTTCAACAAGGAATAAATTATTTTATTCATATATCAAATGGTGGAGCAGCAGGTGCAAATTACCTTATGATGGCTGAATATTTTTATGAAACAGGAGATTCTAAAAATGGAGAATTGTTTGCATATAAGGCATTTCATAAAGCTAAAACAAAAAAACAGACAAGCATAATAATTTGTTCATTATTTCTGTTAACAAGGATTTGTGTGAATAAAAATTATAAAAATGAGGTTAAAAATAATTTTTATAATCTGATTAAAGAGTATGAAAATCTTAATATTCCAATCTTTCTTAACGGTTCACAGATAGCTATAGGATATATTGATGGAATCACTGGTAATTTAGAAAATTTAAATAAGTGGATTAAAAATATAGAAAGTCATGAATCAAAAAATATTATGCCTGTTATAGGAATGAACCATGTTATCACAGGTTTAGCGATGATACTTAAGGGGAGTTACATAGGGGCTGCTCCAAATTGGCTTAAGTGTTTGGAATAGTATTATGTATGATATTTTATGGAATACTAAGTGCATAGATATTTTAAATATAGGGTAAAAACCCTTGCACTTAGGAGTGAATTTATATGTATTCAATTGATAACCAATTAAAAATAGAAGATTTTATATTTCCATACGGAGAATTAGATAAAAATAATAGGTGGGTTAAATTAGCGTCAATAATACCATGGCATGAATTTGAAGAAACATATGCTAAACAATTCATTAATAATGGTCGTCCATCAAAACCATTTCGAATTGTATTAGGAAGCTTAATAATAAAGCAAAAACTTAATTGTTCCGATCGTGAAACGGTATCTGCTATCGCCGAAAATCCTTACCTTCAATATTTTATTGGTTTGAAAGAATTCCAAAATTCCGCACCATTTGGAGCGTCTTCAATGGTTGAATTTCGAAAAAGAATTGATGATGATATGATTATTGAAATGAATAATACTATTCTTAAAGATACTACTAAAAATAATGATGATAAAGATAAGCATGACGATAATGATGATGGAAATGATTCAGATCAATCTAATCAAGGCACTATCATTATTGATGCAACATGTACTCCAGCCGATATAACTTATCCACAAGATTTAAATCTTTTAAATTCTGCAAGAGAAAAACTTGAAGGATATATTGATCAATTGCATAATCCTTCTGAATCTAAAAAGCCTAGAACTTATAGGAAAATTGCGCGTAAGGATTTTCTAAATGTTTCAAAGGCCAGAAAGAAAAATTCTAAAAAGATGCGCAAAGCTATAAGGAAACAATTAAATTATATTGCTAGAGATATTGGATATGTAGTAAATTTTATTGCGAATGGAAAAAAGCTTAATAGTCGACAATCAGAAGAATATGAAGTGATTTTACAGTTATATCATCAACAAAAATATATGTTTGATAATAGAAAACATACAGTAGAAAATAGGATTGTTAGTATCAGTCAACCACATGTTAGACCAATTGTTAGAGGAAAAACTAAAGCTCCTACGGAATTCGGGGCAAAAGTTGAAATAAGTGTTGCTAATGGTTATGTTAGAATGGAAAAGTTGAGTTGGGATGCTTACAACGAATGCGAAAGCTTAATACCTATAACAGAGAGTTATAAAGCAAGAAATGGCTTTTATCCTGAAAGAATATTGGCTGATAAAATTTATAGAAATAGAAAAAACTTAAACTATTGCAAAGAAAATGGAATTAGCATTACCGGCCCTGCTTTAGGCAGACCTAAAAAGAATAAAACTAAAGCTGAAAAAAATCAAGAGTATGTTGATACATGCGAAAGAAATGAAGTTGAGGGAAAGTTTGGTACTGGTAAAACTAGATATGGTTTAGCCAGAATATTTGCAGATTTAAAAGAAACTGCTGAGTGCGTTATTAATATGGCATTTTTTGTAATGAACCTTGATAAAAAATTGAGGGTCATTCTACGCCATTTTACAAATTACTATATTTTGGAATACTACATATAAATATAGGGGGTTTTAAAGCACCCCCTACATAGAGTTAGAAATCCAAGTAGAAATTATGTTGGAAGTTTATACGGGTAAAAAAAGTATATTTGGAATAATATATGCATACATATTTGATTCAATCGCAAAGTCCAAGCTATATGGAAGAGAAATTGCAAAAAAGTCCCTGCTAAAAGCCATTGAACTAGCAGAAAAAGACCACATTGTAATGTGTTTTGTTGAATTAGCCCCACATATATTACCATTACTCGAATCTATTAAAAATGAAAGTGCGTATGTAAAATGTTTAATCCCAAAGTGCAAAGAATATAATCAGATATATCTAAAAAGATATTGTAATTTAGAAAAAATAGAGTTGACTCCAAGGGAGATTGAGATAATGAAATTGGTATATCATGGATATAAGCAATCTGAGATTTCAGATAAACTAAATATTGCTTTAGTTACTGTGAAAAAACATATTGCATCTGTTTATTGCAAGTTAAATGTGAGAAACAAAACAATAGCAATTAATCAATTGAAAGAAAAAGGTATAATATAAAATGATACAAATTAAATCAAAATTATACTTTAGTATAATACACAAATCATTTATATGTATGTATAATCATCTCATGAGATATTAATAATACTTTAAAACTGAATAGAGTTATAAAAGCCAGCAATTTTTAATATTTTATTTATTGAGTGTTGGCTATTTTTATTATAGATTGCTAATTGAAGGATGGGGGAAAAGAGAGATGATCACAGATTTTGGTAAGATAGCAAGGGAACTTTTTAATTTGGTTGGATCAGAAGAAAATATTTTGTGTGTAGAAAATTGCATGACTAGATTAAGATTGAGATTAAAGGACACTAAAAAAGTGGATGTTGGAATTTTAAAAAAGATAGAAAGTGTACGTGGCATTGTAGAGACAAGGGAACAATTTCAAATTATTATTGATGGTACTGCTGCAAGAATATTAATTAGTGAGTTTATTAATATATATAAGACAAGAAAGTAATATTGTGGTAGCAGTTTGAAGATATAGTGATTTAAATAAAAAAATATGGAACAACCTCTAGCTAAGAACCTTTGACAGTTTATTTAGTATTTCTATTTATAATTTCATATAAACAGAAATATAAATAAAAAGAGGGCCAGCAAATCTTTTATACTTTAGTATATTATGATATAATAGCTAAGGATATATTTAAAATGGAGGATTTTGTAATGAAACATATAAAAACTATAAACAAAACAAACATTAAAAATAGTTTATGTAAGCCAGGATGCAAAGAATGTGCAAACTCATGTCAATCAGCTTGTAAGACATCTTGCACAGTTGCAAACTTAGAATGTGAAAACTAATAATCTTCAAGCAGTAACTATATAGTTACTGCTTACTTTATATGTTTAGGAGGAAAAAGAATTGTCTTTAATACATAAATTTAAACAAGGCGAAAATTATTTTGTTTTAGATGTGAATACAGGAGCTGTTCATGTTGTAGATGAACTAGTTTATGATATATTAGATGATAGCCAATTAAGAAATAAGAAAGAAATATTACAGGAACTTAAGGGAAAATATAATGAAGAAGAGATTTCAGAGGCTTATGATGAAATTCAAGAGTTAGCTGAAGAAGGAATTTTATATTCAGAAGATCAATATGAAGAAATAGCTCATAGCTCTATGGATGATAGAGATTACATAAAGGCTATTTGTTTAAATGTAATTCATGGATGTAACCTTAGATGTAAGTACTGTTTTGCTGACGAGGGTGAATATCATGGACATGGCGGAGTCATGAGTGCAGACACAGCAAAAAAAGCAATTGATTATGTGATTAAGAGAAGTGGACCAAGAAAAAATATAGAAATAGATTTATTTGGTGGAGAGCCAACTTTAATTATGGACACAATAAAAGAAATAATTAAGTATGCTAGGGATAACGAAGAAAAATGGGGAAAGAGAGTAAGATTTACAATGACCACTAATGCTACTCTATTAACTCCAGATATGATGGATTATATGGATAAAGAAATGGGAAATATAATTCTTTCTTTAGATGGCAGAAAAGAAGTTAATGATAATGTTAGAATTAAGCCAGATAAAAGCGGTTCTTTTGATGATATAGTTCCAAATATAAAAGAAATGATTAAGAGAAGAACTAAAGGAAAAACTTATTATGTAAGAGGAACGTTCACAAGAGAAAATACAGATTTTTATGAAGATGTAATGGCAATGGTTAATGAAGGGTTTAGGGAGTTATCTATAGAACCAGTTGTTTTAGAAAATGGACATCCACTTTCATTAAGAGAAGAAGATATAGATACAATCTTTGAAAACTATGACAAGCTATATGAAGAAATGGCAAGAAGAAAACGAGAAGGAAATGATGAATTTAAATTCTATCATTTTAATATAGACCTTCAAGGTGGACCATGTGTTTACAAGAGAATTTCTGGATGCGGTGCAGGATTTGAATATGTAGCTATAACTCCTCAAGGAGAAGTGTATCCATGCCATCAATTTGTTGGAAAAGAAGAATTTAAGTTAGGAAGTATACACGAAGATACTTATAATGGAGAATTAGCTCAAAAATTTAAGAAAGCACATATATATAATAAGCCTAAATGTAGGGAGTGCTGGGCAAAATTCTACTGTAGTGGTGGATGCCAAGCTAACAATTTTAATTTTAATGGGGACATGAACATTCCTTATGAAATTGGATGCAAGATGCAAAAGAAGAGAATTGAATGTGCAATTGCGCTAAAAGCTGAAGAAAATTAATGTTTATATAATAATATACTAAAAAGAAGGGGAACTCCATTGCCTTTGCTACTGAGAGAATCTTATTTGGGACATATTGATAAAAGCTTTAACAATCTATACTTGTTTCTTAAATTAATTAAAATAAGTATAGATGAAATAGCTTCCACTTAGTAATTTCCATAGATGATTTTTTTATCGAGCACTTCGCAAGAGGAGGTCTCTTTTTATATAATAAAATTGATATAATAACATTTTAAATGCACATTTTGGAATTAAATATAGTATATATTGCAATTGAAGCTCACAGCGTTTCGGTTCTAACTGAGAAATTTTTATAAATAAGATTTTTAATGTAAATCTACTATTGCAATGTATAAGAATGTAAGGAGAATAGATACTTGGAAGAATACATTTTGGAAAATGATTTGAGATTAATTTATAAACATACAGATTCAGAACTATCATCAATTTGTATTTCTTTAAATGCAGGAGCTGGAGTTGAGAATGAAAAGTTTGGAGTAGCTCATGCAACTGAGCATATGGTTTATAAAGGAACAAAAAATAGAACTGAGAGAGAAATAAATGAAGAGCTAAGTAACATTTTTGGATTTAATAATGCTATGACAAACTATCCATATGTAATCTATTATGGGACTCTGCTCGGAGAAGATTTACAAAAAGGTGTGGAAATTTTAAGTGATATAATAATTAACCCGGAATTTGGAGAAAATGGATTCAAAGAAGAAATGGATGTCATAAAAGAAGAATTGAAAGAATGGGACGAGGATGTAGACCAGTATTGCGAGGATAATTTGTTTTTTAACTGCTTCAATAATAGAAGAATAAAGTATCCTATAATAGGAACATTTGATGATCTTGAGAATATAACTTTAGATAATATTAAAGAATTTTATGATAAATATTATTTTCCGGGAAATACTTCAATTGTTATAATTTCATCAGTAAAGTTTGATATAGTTAAGGAAATTATATATAAGTATTTTTTAGTATGGAAGAAAAAGAATATTATTCAAGAAGGTATTAGTGGACCTGGTAATAAAAAATTAATAGAATATGAAAATCCTCAAAAGGGAACTTATAGCAATGTAAGAGATGGAATAAGGGCCTGTAAAGTTGAAATGATATTTCCAATTGATGATTTGAGTGAAAAAGAAATTAAGGCACTTAGAATTTTCAATCAATATTTTGGAGATGGGGTTAATTCAATTCTCTATGATGTTTTAAGAACTCAAAATGGTTTAGTATATGATGTACTTACTAAAATTTCAAATGAGAATTATATAAAACTATATAAAATCACATTTAGTACATCAGAAGAAAATGTAAATAAAGCTATATCTTTAATAGAAGGATGCATAGCAAAGTTAGATTTATTGCAAAAGAAACTTGATAATGATCAGATAGAACGTTTAATTAAGAGTTTTAAATTAAAAAGATTATTTAGAGAAGAGCAGAGTATAATACTGGCCAAAGAGCTTGCTACATATGACTGCATGTTTGGAGATTATAAAATCTATATTAATGAGATTAAAGGAATGGAGTTACTAACAAAAGAAATGATTTTTCAAGTAGGTAGGAAAGTACTGAAGAATTTTACAACACAGATAATTGAGAGAGCATAAAAGGAGGCAGAATTATGTACAGTTTTAAAAATGATTATAGTGAAGGCGCACACTCAAGAATATTAAATGCATTAGTTGAAACAAATTTGGAACAAACCGATGGTTACGGTACTGATCAGTACACAGAAAGATCAGTTAATCTGCTGAAGAAGAAAATTGATAGAGAAGAGGTAGATATACATTTACTAGTTGGTGGCACACAGGTTAACCTTACAGCTATATCAGCTTTTTTAAGACCGCATCAGGCAGCAATAGGAGCAGATACAAGTCATATAAATTGTCATGAAACCGGGGCAATTGAAGCAACTGGTCATAAAGTAATTACAATGAGAACTAAAGATGGAAAACTTACTCCAAATTTAATTCAAAATGTTGTTGATTCTCATAGCGATGAGCATATGGTTCAACCTAAATTAGTATATATATCAAATTCTACAGAACTTGGAACTCTATATACGAAAGCAGAGTTAATTGATTTACATGATTGCTGTAAGAGGAATAAACTGCTATTATATTTGGATGGTGCTAGACTTGGAGCTGCACTTGTAGCGGAAGAAAATGATTTGACTTTAGCTGATATAGCAAAATTAGTTGATGCATTTTACATTGGAGGAACTAAAAATGGAGCGCTTTTTGGAGAAGCACTTGTAATATGCAATGATGAATTAAAAGAAGATTTTAGATATTTTATTAAGCAAAAAGGTGGATTATTAGCAAAAGGAAGGTTGCTTGGAATTCAATTTGAAGAATTATTCAAAGATGATCTGTATTTTGAACTTGCAAAACATGCAAATAAAATGGCACTTATGTTAAAAGGCGCAATAGTAAATGAAGGATATAAGTTTTTGACTGAATCTTTTACAAATCAACAGTTCCCTATATTCCCTAATAATTTAATTGAAAAGTTAAGTGAGAAATATTCTTTTAATATTGAAAGAGTAATTGATTCTAATTATACTGCAATTAGATTAGTGACATCATGGGCAACTAAAGAAGAAATTGTATTAGAATTTATCGAAGATCTACATCTATAAAAAAGGCATGAAGTATTAACTAGAATCTTTTAAGAACAATTAAGTATTTTTTAAAAGATTAAGAAAAAAGGCACAAGTGTAGTATATAGTATTTAATTTATGAAATAGAAAGTATGTTTTAAGCTTCATATCGTTTGATAGTCGATATGAAGCTTTTATCCATGGTTAGCTATATTTGAAATTAGATTGGAGCGGTATTTTTGAAGTTACCATTATTAGAAGGATTACTTAAATACAATGATGAAGAAAATCTACTTCTTTCCATGCCAGGAAACAAGGGGGGGATTGGATTTACTAGAGATGAAATTGGGCTGGAGTTTGTTAATAGAATGGGATTTTTAGATATAACAGAGGTCGACCCATTAGATAATTTACATTATCCAGAAGGGATAATAAAGGAAGCCCAGGAGCTATTAGCTAAAACGTATAAGGCTAAGAAAGCCTATTTTTTAGTAAATGGAAGCTCATCAGGAAACTTAGCAGCCATGTTTTCAGCATTTGATGAGGGCGATGAAGTTTTAGTTGAAAGAAACTGCCATAAGTCAATTTATAATGGATTGATTATGAGAAAGTTAAAAGTTAAATATATAGAACCTATTATTGATGATGAATTAGGACTATTTTTACCACCTAATAAAGAGAATATATATAAAGCGTTAGAGAATTGCTCAAAACCAAAGGGGATTATAATAACATATCCAAATTATTTCGGAATTACATATGATATAGAAGAGATTATATGTAATTTGAAGGGAATAGGATTAAAAGTTATAATCGACTGTGCTCATGGAGCTCATTTTGGAATAAATAAAAGATTGCCAAAGTCTCTTGCGAGTTTAGGAGATTATGTGGTTTTAAGTGCACATAAAACTTTACCAGCTCTAACTCAAGGAGCATATCTCTTAGTAAATGAAGAGAATGACATAATAGATTTTTACATAAAGTCATTTACTACAACTTCCCCATCTTATCTGATAATGGCATCTTTAGATTATGCAAGATATTATTTAGATACATACGGGAAAGATGATTATGATAAATTAATAAATGAATCTGAAAAGTGGAAGAAAAAAATTAATAAACTAGGAAAAGTTTATATATTAAGTGAAAGTGACTTAGATAAGCATAATGATAGAATAGAAGGATACAAAATTGATCCTAGTAGATATATAGTTATTCTTCCTAAAGGATATAATGGGCATAAATTTCTAGATTATCTAAGAGATAATAAGATACAGGCTGAGATGAGTTTTTCAAGAGGAGTTGTTTTAATCCTGTCACCATTTAATACAGAAGAAGATTTTAAAATTATATACGAAACTATTTTAAATTTAGATATGAGAAATATGTCTAGAGAAATAGAGATAAAATATTCTAGAAATATACCTATTAAAAAATTTGAGCCTTATGAAACTTTTAAATTAAAAAGCAGATGGTGTGAAATAGAAAAGTGTGAAGGTTTAGTAGCTAAAGAATCAATAATACCATATCCTCCAGGAATACCTTTGGTTTGCCCAGGAGAAATAATATCAAAAGATGTTATAGCAATAGTAAGGGACTATATTATAAATAAAAAAAGTATAATTGGAGTAAATAATAACAAAATTCTGATTTTAGATATAAATTAATATAAATGATGAATCTATAATTTACTATAATCCTATTGGTATAAGCTTAAATATTGTGTTAAAATATATCTATTTAGAATAATATATATGATGATAATATGCGGGGAGGGATAGACAATTATATATGGAAACAAATATTGTAACCAAACCAAAGAATAAAGTTAATGTGAAAAAGCCTAAGAATTATAAAGTTGTTATGTATAATGATGATTATACAACAATGGAATTCGTTATTAATATACTGGTAGTTGTATTTAATAAAAAGTTAATAGATGCTGAGAAGATAATGTTAGATGTGCATGAAAGGGGTAAGGGAATAGCAGGAATATATAGTTATGATATAGCAGCTACTAAAGTTTCAACTGCAATGTCAATGGCTAAAGAAAAAGGCTTTCCGTTTAAGCTTACTGTAGAGGAGGCGTAAAATATGAAAATTACGAATGAAGTTAATTTGATATTACTTAAAGCATACCAAGAAGCAAAAGAGAAAAGCAGCGAATATATTACACCAGAGCATTTACTGTATGCTGCAACTTTTGATAAGAATGTAGAGTATGCTATTAAAGAATGTGGTGGAAGTTTAGAAAATTTAAGATATAATTTGGCAACTTACGTGAAAACATATATAAATAAAATTGGTCAAGGAGAACCACAAGAGAGCATAGAGTTTCAAAGAGTCATTTTAACAGCAAATGAACAAATTAAGTATAGCGGGAAAGATGCAATTGACGTAGATCATATACTCTCTGCAATTTTTAATCTAGAAGATAGTTATGCACGATATTATCTAGAGCAAGAAGGCGTTACAAGAAGAGATTTGCTATATTCTTTGTGTCATAGTATAGATGAAGATACTCGAAATTCTTATGATGATGAAATGCAAGAAAATTTTAAAGAAGATGAGAATGAATTTACTGAGAATGAAAGTAAAGAAAAAGTGGAGAAGAAAAAAGAAGATGCATTTCTTAATAAGTTTACAATAGACCTTATTAAGAAAGCTACAGAAGAAGAAAATGATCCATTGATAGGACGAAAAGATATTTTAGAAAGAAGTATACAGATACTCTGTAGAAGGATAAAAAATAATCCTATACATGTAGGTGAGTCTGGAGTTGGTAAAACTGCTATAACTTTAGGACTTGCAAAGTTAATAAGTGAAGACAAGGTGCCAGAAAAATTAAAAGGAAGTTCTATGTTTTCTTTAGATATTGGATCTGTTATAGCAGGAACTAAGTATAGAGGAGATTTTGAAGAAAGAATAAAAAGAGTCTTAGATTTGATTAGCAAACAAGATAAGCCAATTGTATATATAGATGAAATTCATAATATTGTAGGTGCTGGAGCGTTAAATGGTGGCGCATTAGATGCGTCCAATTTGTTAAAGCCTTATCTTACAGAAGGAAAAATTAGATTTATTGGAGCTACTACTTTTGATGAATATAAAAAGTTTTTTGAAAAAGATAAAGCATTAAGTAGAAGATTCCAAAGAATAGATGTTAAAGAACCATCTATAAAAGAAGCTATACAAATATTAGATGGACTTAAAAAGAATTATGAAGAATATCATAATGTAAGTTATACAGATGAAGCAATTGGAGATGCAGTAACTCTAAGCGATAAGTATATTAATGACAGATATCTGCCAGATAAGGCTGTAGATATTATAGATGAAGCTGGAGCTTATGTTCGTATGCATAATGAAGATATGAATGAGCAGATTATAGTTGACAGAAAAACTATTGAGGAAATAATATCAAAGATTTGTAATATTCCAAAGCAAACTGTGGAAAGTAGCGAGATAAGTTCTTTAAAGCACTTAGAAAAGGACTTAAAGGAAAATATATTTTCACAGGATAAAGCCATTGAAGAAGTTGTAAGATGTATAAAGATGTCTAGATCTGGATTAAACGATGAAGATAAGCCAGTAGCATCGATGCTTTTTGTTGGGCCTACTGGAGTTGGAAAAACAGAGATTGCTAGATGCTTATCTAAAACTCTAGGAATAGATTTGATTAGATTTGACATGAGTGAATATACTGAAAAACATTCAGCTGCAAAACTCATAGGATCACCTCCAGGATATGTAGGTTATGAAGAAGGCGGACTTTTAACTGATTCAATAAGAAAAACGCCACATTGCGTATTATTACTGGATGAAATAGAAAAGGCACACCCGGATATTTTGGGTGTATTGCTTCAGGTTATGGATTATGCCACACTTACTGATAATAAAGGCAGGAAAGCTGATTTTAGAAACTCAATAATAATAATGACCTCTAATGCTGGAGCGAGAAATATAGGTAAAAAGCTTATTGGTTTCGGAGATAGAGAAGTCAAAGGTGAAGCTATAATGGAAGAAGTTAAAAAGTTCTTCACACCTGAATTTAGAAATAGACTGGATAAAATAATAGTATTTAATGGAATGACTGATATTATGGCAGCAAATGTTGCTAAAAAGCAATTAAATAACTTTAAAGATAAATTGAATTCTAAAAATGTTGAAATAGAATTTAGTGAAGAATGTGTAAATCACATTGCTAAAATAGGAACATCAGAGGAATTTGGGGCAAGAGAAATAGCAAGAGTTATAGCTTCGAATATAAAACCATTACTTGTTGATGAAATTTTATTTGGAAAGCTAAGCGAAGGTGGAAAGTGTGTAATTGATTTTGTAAATGAAAAATTTGAGTTGAAGATCAATTAAATCTACTTAAAGTAATGTGATTCATTATTATATATGAAAAAATAAATGTAAAAGAGTCCTAGTCCTATGTAATATCATCTGGAGAGATTACATGATAATTAAATATAAACTATATAATAACATGTTTTTGAATAAAAATTATGAAGACAGACATAATATTAAATGACAAAAAGAAATTTTTAAGCAAAAAGAGGAGGTGAACTATTGCAAAGTTATTTTAACTTGAGCAATGGAACATTAGAATGGAAGATAAGACATTAATATGCAAAGATTGTGGAAGAGAGTTCGTTTTTACTGTAGGAGAACAAGAATTTTATAAGGAAAAAGGTTTTGAAAATGAACCAGTAAGATGTCCTGACTGCAGGAGAGCTAGAAAGCAACAAAACAATAGAAGATAGAAAGTAATAAAGTTTCTATTGATTGAGTAAGAAGCATAAGAATGATTAAATCTTATGCTCCTTTTTATTTTTATATGATATAAATATATTTTTTAGGGTCAATTTTGATTAATTCAATAGAATAATCTGTATTTAAATAAAAAAATATAAAAAATATATTGAATTTTTTGTACTTTTGCTAGTATAATATAAAGAAAGATTTAGATAAAGAACAGTGGAAAATTTATTCATATGATTTTTTTATTTAAAATTTTATATTAGAATTGAGACTAAATTAAAAATAATATTTTAAAGATAGTGATAAGGAATAGTATATAGATGGTAAACTTTTAAGAGAGCTAGAGTTTGGTGGAATCTGGTAAGTATAATTTATAGAAGCAGCCTTTGAATTTTATAACTGAGAAATAAAAATTCTGAGAAGATAAGAATTTTTAATTAGGTTATAACGTGTTCCTCACGTTATAGAGGTGGAGTATTTATGTACTCTAACTGAGTGAACAATTTTTTAGTTGTTTATTAGGGTGGTACCGCGAAGTAGTTCTTTCGTCCCTTGTGTGGGATGGAAGACTTTTTTTATTTAAATATATTAAAAACAAGGGGGTTATTTTCAATGGAGGAAATACTTGAAATATTAGAAAAGAATAGTAGATACAGTGATGAACAAATAGCAATTATGACAGGAAAAACTGTTGAGGAAGTTAGAGAAGCGATTAGAGACTATGAGGAGAAAAGTATTATAGCAGGTTATACAACACTTATAAATTGGGAAAATACAGGTAGTGAAACAGTGACAGCATTAATAGAAGTTAAAATAACACCTCAAAGAGGCGTTGGTTTTGATAAAGTTGCAGAAAGAATATATAAATTTTTAGAAGTAAAAGCATGCTACTTAATGTCTGGAGGCTTTGATTTAACGGTTATTGTTGAAGGAAAAACCATGAAGGAAGTTGCTCTTTTTGTATCAGAAAAACTAGCAGTTCAAGAATATGTATTAAGCACAGGTACTCATTTTGTATTAAAGAAATATAAGGACCATGGAAAGATCTTTAAAGAAAAGAAATTAGAAGATAGGGAGGCAATATTTATATGAAATTAGAAGACATGATTTTAGACAACGTAAAAAATATGCCTCCGTCAGGAATAAGAAAATATTTCGATATAATAAATGAAATGGAGGATGTTATTTCTCTAGGTGTAGGAGAACCGGATTTTGTAACTCCATGGAATGTGAGAGAAGCCGGGATATATTCTTTGGAGCAAGGTCATACTCATTATTCATCTAATGCAGGATTTATTGAACTTCGTAGTGAGATATCAAAGTACCTTCATAGAAGATTTAACCTTAACTATAATCCAGAGGATGAAATAATAGTTACTGTTGGAGGAAGTGAAGGAATTGATATAGCACTTAGGGCGTTAGTTGGGCCTGGGGACGAGGTTATAGTTCCGGAGCCAAGCTTTGTTGCATACAAAGGATGTACTGCATTTACTGGAGCAATAGCTAAGGTTTTGAATCTTAAAGCAGAAGATGAATTTAAACTTACGCCTGAGGCTTTGGAAAAAGCAATTACACCTAGAACAAAGGTAGTTATAATACCGTTCCCTAACAACCCAACAGGTGCAATAATGACTAGAGATGAACTAGCAGGAATAGTAGAAGTTCTTAAAGATAAAAATATTATTGCAATTTCAGATGAAATATACTCAGAACTCTGCTATGGAGAGAAGCATGTTTCAATAGCATCTTTTCCAGAAATGAGAGATAAGACTTTAGTTATAAATGGATTTTCTAAATCATATGCTATGACAGGATGGAGACTTGGATATATCTGTGGACATCCGATTCTAATAGAAGCAATGAAGAAAATTCATCAATATGCTCTTATGTGTTCACCAACAACTGCTCAGTATGCAGCGATTGAAGCTTTAAAAAGTGGTGATAAAAGTGTAGAAGAAATGTGTAAGGAATATAATAGAAGAAGAAGAGTTCTATTGGATGGATTTAGAAAGATGGGGTTAGAGTGTTTTGAGCCTCTTGGAGCATTTTATTTATTTCCAAGTATTAAATCTACAGGTATAACATCAGATGAATTCTGTGAACAACTGCTTATAAATAAAAAAGTATTAGTTATTCCAGGAAATGCTTTTGGTGATTGTGGAGAGGGATTTATAAGAGTTTGTTATGCGTCATCAATGGAGGATATTATGGAAGCACTGAAGAGAACAAAGAGATTTCTTGATAAATTAAAAGAGAAATAATAAAAAAAGGAGTGGTTTAAGTATGAAAATACGTTAGATTACTCCTTTAATATAGACTTAGAAAAGAGTGAAATAAAATTATATTAATAAAAAAAGTTTGTAAATATATATAGCATAATTTATACTAGTATGGGCATAGAATGGCTTAAACTGAAGATAAATGGCATGTAGTATTGATAAATATTATAGTGAAATCAATAAACCTATGAATATTGACATCATATTCCTAATATATTATTATAAGTGTGGAAGCGATACCATAAATAGTTCGACTTAAAAATAACTTGGCTTAAAGCCTTAGAAATTAAGAATTCAAGTTATAAATTAATCTAGGATATAATAATAGTATTTCACGATTTAGTTTTAATAATGTAATAAATTTGGATGAATTATGAAAAAAATTTGACGAGGTGGGGTGTTATGTCAGTTACTATAAATGATATTGCGAAAAGGGCTAAAGTATCCTCGGCAACAGTTTCAAGAGTTCTCAATAATTCAGGTTATGTAAAAGAAGAAACTAGGCAAAGAATAGTAGTCGCAATAAAAGAAATGAATTATACACCGAGTGCAATTGCAAGAAGTTTGTCGAAATGCGAGACTAATACTATAGGAGTTATCGTTCCAGATATAACTAATGCATATTTTGGAGAAATTATAAAAGGAGTAAGTGAGAGGGCAGAAAGAAATAATCTGAATATAATTTTATTTAATACAGATAATTATTTAGAGAAGGAAGTGCGTGCTCTTAAATTGCTTAAAGAACAAAGAATTAAAGGAATTATAATGACCCCAGGATTTGGTGAAGAAAAATTCAATGAAAATTATATTAAAACAATAAATACTTTAAATATTCCTATAATATTAGTTTCGGCTGATGTTAAATTTACAAAGTTAAATGGAGTTTTTGTAGATAATATAAAAGGTGGATTTGAGGCAACAAACCTGCTAATTAAAGAAGGTCATACTAAGATTGGAATAATGACAGGATTATTGAGTTCAGAACCAGTAATGGATAGATTAGAGGGCTATAAAAAAGCATTAAAAGAAAATGATATTGATTTTTGCAATAAGTATGTTTTATATGGAGATTTTAAGATAGATAAAGCATATGAGTTGACTAAGAAATTATTTGAAGAAAAAGACCGTCCTACAGCATTGGTTGTTTGCAGTAACATGATGACAATGGGTGTTATAAAAGCGTTAAAAGAAGATAATAAGGATATTCCTAGAGACTTGGCTATAGTGGGCTTTGATAAGATTGACTTTTTAGACATCGTAGGATTAAATATTACATATATGGAAGATTGTCCGATTGAGTTGGGCAGAGCGTCTATGGATATGCTGGTTGATATTATCAGTAGTACTGAGGATGATTGTGTGAGAAGAATGATTATTGCACCACAAATTGTAGTTAAAGGTTCAGAGAAAAAGATATAAATTTATATATACGCTGCAAAAATAATTCTTCATCATAATTTTAAAAAAGATTGCAAGAATTTTAGTGGTAATTGTGAATTACAACATATATACATAGGCACAAGTTGAATACATATTCGTAATATTAAAGTCAACATATTATAAATATAATTAATTAGAAGAATATTTATAATAATTGTTTTATTAAATTTAAATCGTGGATATTATCCATGAGTTTAAATATTAATTCTTATATTTTAGGAGGAAGGTTAATGAAAAAGAGATTATTATCATTATTAGCAGTTTCAGCAATAACAGTAACGTTATTTGCTGGATGCGGATCAAGTGGAAGCGGTACTAGTACTGCCGACAAAGGAAGCAGCAATGCAAAAGAATATCAAGTTGCTATGGTAACTGATACAGGTGGGGTAAATGACCAATCATTTAATCAATCTTCATGGGAAGGTCTACAAAATTTCGAAAAAAACAATAAAGGTGCAAAAGTTAGTTACTTAGAATCTAAGCAAGAATCTGATTACGCTACTAATCTAGATAAAGTTGTTGATAGTGGCAATAAATTAGTTTGGGGTATTGGATTTGCAATGTCAGATGCAATATTAAAAGCAGCAAAATCAAATCCAGATGTCAATTATGCTATAGTTGATAATTCATATGGGGATGATACTCCAGCCAATGTAACAGGAGTTATGTTTAATGCACAAGAACCTTCATTTATAGTTGGATATGTAGCAGCTAAAACAACAAAAACAGGTAAAGTTGGATTTGTTGGAGGTATAAAAAGTGGAATTATAGATCAATTCCAATTTGGATATCAAGCAGGTGTACAATATGCAGCAAAAGAATTAGGTAAAGATATTACTGTAGATGTTCAATATGCTGAAAGTTTCTCTGATGCATCAAAAGGAAAAGCAATTGCAAATAAGATGTTCTCTTCTGGATGCGATATCGTATTCCATGCAGCAGGTGGAGTTGGTGTAGGTGTAATTGAAGCAGCTAAAGAAGCAAACAAGTTTGCAATAGGTGTTGACCGTGACCAAGCATATTTAGCTCCTGATAATGTATTAACATCAGCATTAAAACTTGCAAATGTTGCAGTTGAAAATCTTTCAAAAGAAGCTATGAATGGAACTAAAATTGGTGGTAAAACTTATACTTATGGATTAAAAGAAAATGCAGTAGGAATTCCGACTGAAAACAAGAATATGGATCCAGCAGTATATAAAGCAGCTATGGCAGTTCAAGACAAAATTAAAGATGGTTCAATAGTTCCACCTTATAATGAAGAAACATTTAAGAGCTTTGGTAAATAAGAATAATTAAATAATGTATATGTGTGGCAATGATGAATTTACATTTAAGGTTCTAGAAAGCTATGTGCAATGGCTTAAGTCTAAAATGTAGAAAATAAATTGTAATATATATATGGCAAATATGAAATTGGGATGGCTTTGCTAGCTAGTGATTCACTGTTAGCAAAGCATATTATTAATTAAGGGAGGACTTGGTATGGAAATTAGCAAACAATATGCAGTGCAAATGCGTGGAATTACAAAAATGTTTGGTTCATTCTGTGCCTTAGATGATATCAATATTGATATTAAAAGAGGTACAATTCATGCACTATTAGGAGAAAATGGAGCAGGTAAGAGTACACTGATGAATATACTTTACGGATTATATCAAGCTGACCGAGGAGAAATATATCTTAATGGTGAAAAGATAAATATTAAAAACCCTAATATAGCCATCGAAAATGGAATAGGAATGGTTCACCAACATTTTATGTTAGTTGAAAATTTTACAGTAACACAAAACATAGTATTAGGTAGTGAAATCACAAGTAAATTTGGAATATTGGACATGAAAAAAGCTCGCGAAGAAATATTAAACATTGTTAAAAAGTATGGATTAGAAGTAGATCCAGATGCAAAAATTGAAGATATTTCAGTAGGTATGCAGCAGCGTATTGAAATATTAAAAGCTTTATATCGTGGAGCTGATTTGTTAATATTAGATGAGCCGACAGCGGTGCTTACGCCTCAAGAAATTCAAGATTTAATAAAGATTATGAATAATCTTGTAGCAGATGGAAAAACAATAATTATAATTACGCATAAATTAAAAGAAATAAAAGAATCTTCTGATGTCTGCACAATAATACGTAGAGGAAAATATATAGATACGGTTAATGTTAAAGAGATAACAGGATCAGAACTTGCTACTATGATGGTAGGTCATGCAGTTAAGTTAGTTGTTGATAAAGAGCCTGCAAAACCAGATGAAGTTGTCTTTGAAATAGAGAATTTAACTGTAAAAGATGAAAGAAAGCTAGATGCAGTTAAAGATTTATCACTTAAAGTACATAAAGGTGAAATTGTTGGTATTGCTGGAATTGATGGCAATGGACAAAAAGAATTAATTGAAGCAATTACATGCCTAACAAAATGTGAAAGCGGTACCATTAAAATAAATGGAGTAGAGATACAAAATACTACAACAGAAAATGTTATTAAGAATAAGGTCTCAACAATACATGAAGATAGACAAAGACGAGGACTTGTATTAGATTTTAGTGTTGCTGATAATGTAGTTATAGAAAAATATAAAAGCGAACCATATTGTAAAAATGGCTTTTTAAATAAAAATGAAATCATATCTCATACTAAAGATATGATAAAACAATATGATATAAGACCTGATAATTGTGAATTACTTCCCGTTAGAGGATTATCAGGAGGGAATCAGCAAAAAGTTATAATTGCAAGAGAAGTGGCTAATGATCCAGATTTATTAATTGCAGTGCAGCCAACTCGTGGACTTGATGTAGGAGCAATTGAATATGTTCATAAAACATTAATAAGGGAAAGAGATAAAGGCAAAGCTGTTCTGTTGGTTTCATTTGAACTTGATGAAGTTATGAATGTTTCTGATACTATAGCTGTAATTTATGCAGGGACTATTGTAGATACATTTAAGCAGGGAGAAGTTGATGAAAATACAATAGGTTTATTAATGGCAGGAGGTAAAAGAAATGAAAACAGTGGCAAAGATTCTTAAAAAACCAGTTACTTCAACATTCATTGCAATATTTTTTGGTTTTGTAGTTTCTGCAATAGTTCTTGGTATTGCAGGGTATAACTCAATAGATGCTTTTAGCGCACTTTTTAATGGTATTTTTTCAAAACCTAAATATATATCTAATACAATTATCAAGGCCACTCCTATTATTTTAACTGGTTTAAGTGTTGCATTTGCCTTTAAAACAGGTTTGTTCAATATTGGAGCAGAAGGCCAATATATAATAGGTACAATTGCATCAACTATAGTTGGAATTAAATTAAATTTGCCAGCAATATTAGAAATTCCTTTAGTAATTTTAGCTGGTGTAGCTGCTGGAGCAGTATTTGGTGGAATTGTGGGAATTCTTAAGGCGAAATTCGGAATACATGAAGTTATAACCAGTATAATGCTGAATTGGATTGCATTATATTTATCTAATTTCGTTGTATCAACAGATGTATTTCACCAACCGGATTCAACAAGCACTTATATGATTAATGAATCTGGATTTACTACTATACTTGGTAATTGGAAGACATCTGATGCTGGAATAGAATTTCTTTCTCACAACAAATGGTTATCAGAAGTCTTGTTAAAAACAGATGTTAATATTGGAATTATTGTTGCTATTATAATGGCTGTAGTTATATCAGTTTTATTATATAAATCAGCAAAGGGATACGAATTACGTGCAGTGGGATTAAATAAAGATGCAGCAGAATTTGCCGGAATAAATGTTAATCGTAATATAATTCAATCAATGGTAATTGCAGGTGCATTATCAGGTCTTGCTGGAGCACTAGCTATTACAGGCACAGCACCTCATAAGTTATCTACTATGGCTGCTTTTGAAAATAATGGATTTAACGGATTATCAGTTGCATTAATTGCAGGAAGTTCACCTATTGGTTGTATCTTTGGAGGATTGTTATATGGTGGATTACTATATGGAGGCCAATCTGTACAATCTGCAATAGGTGCACCATCGGAAATAATAAATATAATGATAGGTACTATTGTATTTTTCGTAGCATTAACTAAGATTGTACCTGCTTTAGCTGACAGACTTTTAAAGAGAGGTGAAAAGAATGTTAAATAGTATTGCACTATTAATAGGTATTACACTAATGTACTCAGCACCGTTAATATTTGGAGCATTAGGAGGAGTTGTTTCTGAACGTTCTGGAGTTGTAAATATCGGAATTGAAGGTATGATGACTATAGGTGCATTTACTGGTGCGGCAGTAGGATATTATTCTGGAAATGCATGGCTTGGATTTTTAGCTGCAGGAATTGCAGGTGGAATAATGGCTTTATTACATGCAGTTGCATCTATAACATTCAATGCGGATCAGACAATATCAGGTATTGCTATAAATTTATTGGGTGCAGGTTTCTCTTTATTTACATGCAGGTTATTATTTGAAGGAGCTACTATGACTAAACCAGTAGTTACTAAATTACCTAAAGTATTTGGAGTAGATATTACAGTTTTTATAGCACTTTTAATTACAGTAGTTATTTGGTTCATTTTATATAAAACTAAATGGGGACTACGTATTCGTGCTGTAGGAGAGCATCCAGCAGCTGCAGATACTCTTGGAATAAGTGTAACTGCAACTCGTTATGTGTGTGTTATGATTTCTGGAATACTTGCAGGATTTGGCGGAGCATCTATGACTCTTGCAATAATAGCGCAATTCACCCCAACAGCAATTAGTGGTCAAGGCTTTATTGCATTAGCAGCAGTTATTTTTGGTAAATGGACTCCACATGGCGCATACGGAGCTTGCTTATTATTTGGATTTGCTCAAGCATTAACAGTTGTATTAGGTGGTGGAAACTTTGCTATTCCTTCGCAAATACTTGCAATGTTACCATATATTCTAACAATTGTAGTATTGATTCTTTTTGTTGGAAAATCAGTTGCACCAAAAGCTGATGGAGTTCCATACGAAAAAGGTACTCGTTAATAGAAAGAAAAAACATTGTTATTTCACAGGACTGCGAAAATTTCGATGAAAGTGCTGAGTGTTAATTCGAATTATAGTTATATATATGTCGCAGAATAATTCTACATCATAATTCTAGAAACATTGAAAGAATTTTAGCCGTAATTGTGAAATGTGCATTGTGAATTGTAACATATATAGTTATAAAATAAATTTAAGGAGTAATGAAATATGAATATAGCTAAATATATAGATCATACAATATTAAAACCAGAAGCAACAGTAGAGGATGTAAAAAAATTATGTAAGGAAGCTAAAGAATACAATTTTGCTTCAGTTTGCGTAAATGGATGTTATGCAAAATTAGTAAGTAGTGAACTTATGGGAACTGATGTGAAGACATGTGTAGTTGTTGGATTTCCATTAGGTGCAATGACAAAGGAAGCTAAAGCTTTTGAAACAAATCAAGCCATTGAAAATGGAGCTACTGAAATAGATATGGTTATAAATGTTGGGGCATTAAAAGATAAAAATTATAGTTTACTTAAAGAAGATATAGAAGCAGTTGTAAATGCAGCCAAGGGAAAAGCATTAGTTAAAGTTATTATTGAAACATGTTTATTAACTGATGAGGAGAAAGTTAAAGCTTGCGAAATAGCTAAAGAAGTTAAAGCTGATTTTGTTAAAACATCAACAGGATTTTCTACTGGTGGAGCAACTAAGGAAGATATTGCTTTAATGAGAAAAACTGTTGGACCAGATTTAGGCGTAAAGGCATCAGGTGGAGTTAGAGACTTCAAAGCTGCTATGGATATGATAAATGCAGGAGCAAGTAGAATTGGTGCTAGTGCTAGTATATCTATAGTTAGTGAAAGCAAATAAATTATTATTATAAAATAGTTTAAATATATTGATCATTAATTGAGATGATGTGGTTAAAATTATGGAGGTAAAAAATGAGTGTTCATATTAATGCACCTGAAGGTGCTATTGCAGAAAGCGTATTATTACCAGGAGACCCTTTAAGAGCAAAGTTTATAGCAGAAAACTTTTTGGAAGATGTAGTTTGCTATAATGAAGTTAGAGGTATGTATGGGTTTACAGGAACATATAAAGGTAAGAAAATTTCAGTTCAGGGAACAGGAATGGGAATACCTTCAATTTCAATATATGCAAATGAATTGATACAAAGTTATGGGGTTAAAAATCTTATAAGAGTTGGAACATGCGGTGGATATAGCGAAAAAGTTAAGGTTAGAGATCTTATAATAGCTATGTCTGCATCAACAGATTCAAATCTTAATTTAGTAAGATTTCAAGGTAGAACATTTGCACCAACAGCAAGTTTTGAATTATTGAAACCAGCATACGATATAGCGGTTGAAAAAGGCTTTGATCCTAAAGTTGGTAGCATATATAGCTCTGATGTATTTTATGGCGATGATGATGAAGATTGGAAGAAGTGGGCTAAGTTTGGTTGCTTAGGAGTAGAGATGGAAGCAGCAGCGTTATATACAATTGCAGCTAAATTTGGAGTTAATGCATTAGCTTTACTTACAGTAAGCGATCACTTTGTAACTGGAGAAGTTACAAGCGCAGAAGAAAGACAATTGACATTTACAAATATGATGGAAGTTGCTTTAGATACTATAGCAAAAATAGAGAATTAGTATAAAAGAGTTAAAATAGCAATTTGAAAGAGAAGATTCTTACTTGAGGTTAGAGATAATCATATGCTAGTAATTAGTATATAATTAAAAGTAAGGATTTTCTTTTGTTATAATGCAAATTTTAAATTGTTAATACACAATATAAGGTCAAAATATATTTGTTTTTTGTCCATAATCAAACTATGATTTAGCCATCAATATATTGTAAAAATAATGCTTCATAATAATTCTAAAGATAGTGCATGAATTTTAACCATTATTGTGAATTATGAAATGTGCATTGTGAATTGCAACACATATATTTAAATATATATATAATTTAAAATAATACATAGATTGGAATATTGTGTGAGGAGACCTAAAGAAAATTAAAATGAAAGTAAGTGAAATGAATTTATGAATATACAAATATTTGGAACTAAGAAATGCTTTGATACTAAAAAGGCAGAAAGATTTTTTAAAGAAAGAAATATAAAATTTCAGTTTATCGATTTAAATGAAAAGCCTATGAGCAAAGGCGAATTTAATAACATAATTAAAGCGGTGAGTATTAATGAATTAATAAATACGAAGGCAAAGGAATATGTAAAATTAAACTTTAATAATATACGAAGTGCAGAAATTAAAGCAGAATTATTATTAAAAAATCAAAAAGTTATAAATACGCCTATAGTAAGAAATGGTAAAGAAGCAACAGTTGGATATAAAGCAGAAGAATGGAATAGATGGATAGAAAACAACTAAAATAATTTTTGAAGATGATGCTACTATACCAACAGTTTCTATTTAATCTCATGTATACTATAGAATTTTTTTAGAATACTAAAATTGAGATTATTTTAGAAAGGATATGAAGTAGTTATGGCAAAAGCAGGAATGAGAAGACCAGACCCAAGTGAACCACATGGAACAGAAAGTAATCATAAAACACATTATAAAAAAAATGATGTAAAAGATGTTCCAATGGAGATACAAGGAAAAGCTAAGACTGGAAATAAGAAAGCGTCTCCCATAGAATAATGTGTGTATAAATAGAGTCATAGTAGAAGTGATGTAGTGTAAGGATGGAAGTTAAATTTCATCCTTATATTATATACATATATTTTCTCAATATTATGGAAGAACTACAATTCAAAATAAATTAAAACTTATTTTGACAAAATATAAAAGATATAGAATAATATAAATAATAAATAAATTTTTACTCGAATATTGTTTTATAAGTTTAATATAATCTTATTTATTATTGTTCTTATATATTTAATTAGGGGATTTTTTAATTTTTAGGTCATAGAGATAGATATATATTCTGTCTATACTTAGAGACATAAAATTTGTTATATGATGGGTGTGAGTATTATGGAGAAGAGTACAAAAGTAATAAGCTTTAACCAGTTAAAAGAAGGAATGGTAATAGCTAAAAATGTAGAGCAAAATGGGAGTGTATTACTTAAAAAGGATATTTCGGTAACTGAACAAATTATAGAAAAAATAAAAAAGTTATATGTTATCGGAAATGTAGAGATATATTGTGAAAATACAGCTGCAAAAAGTAGTGAAGTGGAATTAAAGAAAGAGACACAATGTAAAAAGATTGAAGATGAATTCAATGAAATTTCTTTAGCATTAAGAAAAACTTTTAGACAACTTGTCAATAACAATGAAGAAGCTCTAAACGAAGTGAGGGAATTTTCTAGAAAAATTCAAAATGAGATACAGCCAGGTAGCTTGGTTATAAAGAATATAGTTCTTTATGGAAGTGGAACAGATTCAATATATAGACATGGAGTAAATGTAGCAGCACTAAGTGCACTCATAGGAAAATGGACAGGATTAGAAAAGGCGAAGTTAAATTTATTAGTATATTCAGCAATTCTTCATGATTTTGGAAAGACAAAAATAGCAAGAGAATTATTAATGAAAGAAGTAGGATTAACACAAAATGAATTTAATACAATAAAAACCCATGCTCAGAAAGGATATATGGTAATAAAAGAACTTTCATTTTTGGACAAGGCTGTGAGCTATGGGGTACTGATGCACCATGAAAGATTAGATGGGTCTGGTTACCCGCTTGGGCTAAAGGGGGAAGCTATACATCCTTTTGCAAAAATCATCGCTATAGCTGATGTATTTGATGCAATTAATTCTAATAGAGGATATAAGAAAAAAAGGCTTCCATTTGAAGCATTGCAAATAGTTAAAAACGAAAGTTTAGGAAAACTAGATTACGAATATGTAAAGATATTTTTAGAGCATGTTATAGATTATTATACAGGTGAAGAGGTATTATTAAATACTAATGAAAAATGCAAGATAATACAGATGAATGTAAATAATTTAGAAAAGCCTCTGATTTTGAAGGGCGAAGAGTTTATAGATTTGGAAAAAGAAAAGAAATTATATATTAAAGAGATATTATTATAAAATAGAAAGTTTATGTAGTTTATAACTATTACGAAAATATAATTAGAGATTAATATAATTTAACTAGAAATAAATAAATTTAAAATAAAAATGTGATAAATAGTATATAATAAGGTAGTTGTTTTAAAAAATTTCTAATAAGTAAATTTTATTTAAAATATTTACCTTATTTTTGTATGTAAATTTATAAATCAATCTATATTTTAACTTGAAATTATAATGGATTTAAAATAAGTAATTTATATTAATAGTTAAGATAAATTTTGATTCCAAAATTTATAGGTAGGGAGGGGAAGATTATGAATGAAGATAACTTAGCATTAACGGCATCTTCATACTCAAATTTTAAGGATAAGTATCTTGAAATATATATTTCACAAGATAATTATAAGGAAAAAATGATAAATATAGTTGAACCTTATCTAAAGAAGAATCTAGAAAGTGGCTATATTCTAGGAGCAAATGACTTAAAACTTTATTACGAAAAATTCATTGTAAAGAAGCCAAAAGCTAATATAGTCATTTGTCATGGATTTGGAGAATTTACTGAAAAATACAATGAACTAATTTATTATTTTATAAAGGAAAACTACTCTGTTTTTATTCTTGAACATAGAGGGCATGGTAGATCACAAAGACTTGGGATGGATAATTATCAGATTAATGTTGAAAACTTTGATTACTATGTAGAAGATTTCAAAAAGTTTATAGATGAAATTGTTATTCCAGATAGTAGGAATAAGAAGTTGTTATTATTTGCACATTCTATGGGAGGATGTATAGGTACTGTTTTTTTAGAGAAATATAATAGTTATTTTAATGCTGCAGTGTTAAGTTCACCAATGCATGAAATTAATACTGGGAAAGCACCTAAGATTTTAGCAAATATTATTTCTAAAGCAATGAGGGTTTGCGGAAAAGGAAATTCATATCTTCCAGGCCAGAAGCCATATGCTGAAAAGAAGGATTTTTACAGTAGATCGACTAGTTGTAAGGAGCGATATCAATATCTTTTGGAAAAGATTAAAAAGAATGATAATTATCATAGTGGTGGATCATCGGCTTTATGGTATATCGAAAGTTTAAAAGCAACTAAAGAACTAATTAGAAGAAAGAATATATCAAAAATAATGGTACCAATACTATTATTTCAAGCTGAATATGATACACATGTTATCCCAAAAGCACAGAATAGGTTTGCGCATCATGCTAAAGATTGTAAGGTGGTTTATATGAAAGGCTCTAAACATGAATCGTATTTTGAAAGAGATGAAATAGCTTTTTCTTTCTTTAATAGGGTGTTGTCATTCTACGAAAATAGCATTTAATAATAATATAACGTTAAAAGAACAAATCCTATCGATTAGAGTTTGTTCTTTTATAAGCATGAGATACAATTTATCTTAGAAATTGACTAAGTATATCTTTCGTTGAAAGTTTGTTACCATTAATAATATCCGTATAATCCTTTAATCGTTCATTTTCTTCATCTGTTAAATTCTCATTAGAACGTTTTTTTTCAACTAAACTTTTAAAATCTACATAGTCCTTATCTCCGAGTTTTCCTTTGATGATGGAATCTATAAGTGAATGTAGAGTTTTCTGTTGCTCTTCTGAAAGATCCTGACCTTTATTTTTACATTTTTTTAATTCAAGCAATTCCTTTTTTTGTTCGGCAGAAAGATATTTATAATTTTCCTCTCCAAACACATTAAAACCATTAGATTTATCTTTATGAGCATAGTAAGTTGAAATCTTTAAGCCGCCAAGTGAGTAAGAAGCTGCACTTGCAACTGTTGGTTTAGGAAGAAATGTTAGGCAATTTATTGCCAATAAGAAAGTTGTTATGTATTTTATAGCTTTTGTATTCATTTTTATACCTCCGTAGATATTTAATTTCAATATCTAGTATGTGACAAAAATGATAATAATATTTATATAAATTTTCTTATTATAGAAATAAAATATATAAACTTCCAATATGTATTTCTAATTATGGAGAGTTTTTATATAATTAGGAAGGTGATAAATATAAGGGCGTCTAAAAATCAGGTTTATTATTTATAAACTAGTGGTGTAAAAAAATGGCGTCAAAGTGGTATAATGTATATAAACCAAAGGGGATGAGATTATGAATTTATGGATTAGGGAAAGTATATTTTATCAATTCTATACACTTGGATTTTGTGGTGTTTTAGAACCAGGTAAAGTATATGATAAAAAAAATAGGTTAAACAAAATTGAAAAATGGATACCTCATTTAAAAGAAATGAGAATTAATGCTGTTTATTTTTCACCAATTTTTCAGTCGAGTTATCATGGTTATGATACCAAGGATTACTACAAAGTTGATGAAAGACTTGGAACTAATGCGGATTTTAAAGAAGTATGTGAGCAGTTACACAAGAATGATATAAGAATAATCTTAGATGGGGTATTTAATCATGTAGGAAGAGAATTTTGGGCATTTAAAGATGTTCAGATAAACGGAGTAAATTCTAAGTATTGTAGCTGGTTTGCAGATTTAAATTTCAATAGCAAAAGTCCAATGGGGGATGAATTTAATTATCAAAGCTGGAATGGCTGTTATGATTTAGTCAAACTTAATTTGAAAAATGAAGAAGTTATAAATCATTTGCTACAGGCTGTAAGTACATGGATAGATGAATTTAATATAGATGGGTTAAGATTAGATGCAGCTGATAGCATTGATTTTGAGTTTTTTAAAGTTTTAAAGAGATTTGTAGAAGGAAAGAAGAAGGATTTTTGGTTAATGGGCGAAGTTATTCATGGAGATTATAACAGATGGGCAAATACTGAAAGTCTAGATTCTGTGACAAATTATGAATGCTATAAGGGAATTTATTCAAGTCATAATGATAAGAACTACTTTGAAATTGCATATTCATTAAATAGATTATTTGGCACAGGTGGAATTTATAAAAATTTATGTCTATATAACTTCGTTGATAATCATGATGTTAACAGACTAGCAAGTACACTAAAAAAACCAGAATATATATATAATTCATATATATTGCTTTATACAATGCCTGGTGTGCCAAGTGTATATTATGGGAGTGAATATGGTCTTAAGGGAGTTAAAGGAAATGGTACAGACTTACCTTTAAGACCAGAATTAGAATTTGGAAAAATAGATGAACAAGATGATAAGTTATTTGAATTAATTAAAAAGTTAGGTAATATTAGAATTAATAGTGAAGCTTTAAAATATGGGGATTATGAACAAGTGGTTGTTAAGAATGAACAATTCATATTTTCTAGAAATACTGATAATGATAGAGTTTTTGTAATATTAAATTTATCTGATAAAGAAAGTGTTTTAGAATTTAAATTACCCTTCGAAAAAGGTATTGATTTATTAGATGAAAATGAAATAGTGATTAATGCTAATGAAACAAGCATAGTGGTCCCAGCATTTTCGGGTAAAATAATAACAGAATTAAGAAAGTAACATGGAGATAATCTGCTAGAATTTAAGAATATATGGATAGGGTAAATATTATTTACATGAAAAACATTTAATAAAACTAGTAAAAGGGGTAATAATATAATGAATTTATTAGATAATGAGTACAATAACTATGATGGGAATCTTGGTGCAGAATATTGTAAAGATGGTACAAAATTTATAGTTTGGGCACCAAATGCAAATAATGTTCGACTGGCGCTGTTTGGAAAGGATGAAAAGAATTATACAAATGCACCAGAAGAAATATTAGACATGAATCGAGGAGTACAAGGAACTTGGAACATAGAGGTGAAAAGAGATCTTGAAGGTGAATTTTATAATTACTTAATAATTAATAGTGGAAATGAAAGAGAAGTTGTAGATCCATATGCAAAAGCCCTTGGGGTTAATGGAAACAGAGGAATGGTAATAGATCTTAAAAAAACAGATCCAATAAATTTTGAGGAAGATAGAAAACCAGAGCTAAGCTCCGCAACGGCAGCTGTAATATACGAGGTTCATGTAAGAGATTTTTCAATAAATGAGAATTCAGGAATAAGCTCAAATAAAAAAGGAAAGTATACCGGGTTTTGTGAGCATGGGACTACAATTCCAGGAAAATATACAAAGACAGGAATAGATTATTTAATGGAATTGGGAATAACTCATGTTCATTTACTTCCGGCATTTGATTATGAAACTGTTGACGAAAGTAAACCAGATATGCCACAATATAATTGGGGATATGATCCAAAGAATTATTTTGCGCCAGAGGGATCGTATTCAACAAATCCTTTTAATGGAGAAAAGAGAATTAGAGAATTTAAGGAAATGGTTAAAAGTATACATGAAGCTGGACTTAGAGTTGTTATGGATATGGTTTATAATCACACCTATAAAAGTCATGAATCTAATCTTAATCTGGCAGTACCAGGATATTATTATAGACAGGATCAAAATGGAAATTTTTCAAATGGATCTGGTTGTGGCAATGAATTAGCTTCAGAACGATATATGGTAAGAAAACTTATTGTTGATTCAGTAATTTATTGGGCTAAGGAATATCATATAGATGGATTTAGATTTGATTTAATGGGTTTACATGATATTGAGACTATGAAGCAAATTAGAGCTGAGTTAGATAAGATTGATACATCTATACTTATGTATGGTGAAGGTTGGACTGGAGGCTGGACTCCATTAAGTGGTGAAGAGTCATCAGTAAAGCAAAATATAGTGAAATTTGATAAAATGCAAATTGCAGCATTTAGTGATGATACTAGAGATTCAGTTAAAGGACATGTGTTTAATATAAATGAAAAAGGATATGTAAATGGTAGAACAGGGCTTGAAGAAAGTATTAAATTCTGCATTGTAGGAGCTACTGGTAAACAAGGCATTAACTATGATAAAGTCATATACTCACGCTTTGCATGGGCAAATGAGCCTTATCAATGTATAAATTACATTTCGGCTCATGATAATTATACATTATGGGATAAACTATATTTAACTAACAATGAGTCTTCTCAAGAAAAACGTAAGAATATGAACAAGTTAGCAGCGGCTATAGTTTTAACATCTCAAGGGATACCTTTCTTTCAAGCGGGAGAAGAATTTTTAAGGACTAAGAAAAATGATGATGGAAGCTTTAGTCATGATAGTTATAATGCTCCTGATAGCGTAAATAATTTAGAGTGGGATAGAGTTTTTGAATATAAAGAAATTGTAAATTACTATAAAGGTCTAATTAAATTAAGAAAGAAATATAAAGCGTTCAGAATGAATTCAAGCGAAGAAATTAGAAAGAATTTAACATTTTTAGAGTATGGAGAGGATTTTTACAAAGAAAATGTTGTAGCATATAAGATAGAAGATAACAGTGAGAAAAACTTGTGTAATACTATAGTTGTAATATTTAACCCAAATGATGAGGAAGCATTTATAGATTTAAAAGAATGTGGATGGAGTGTCCTTGTTAATAAGGAAAGAGCTGGAGTAGATGAAATTTACGCGATAGAAGGTAATAGTATAACTGTTCCTTCAAAGTGTGCACATGTATTAATTAAAAAATGATTTTGATGGAAGGTTTTTGGTGATATAAATGGGAAACGATAAGTATTTAGTATTTTTAAATGAAATTAATAAGGATAAGCCAAATGAATTTAAAAAAATAAATATAAAGGAATGTCCGTTTTGCAATAGAGAGACACTTACAGATGTTATTGATGAAGACGGGCCATTTGTATTACTAAAAAATAAGTATCCAACTATAAAAGATACTTATCAATTAGTTATTATAGAAACGTATAATTGTAATACTGATATGGGACAGTATTCTGCAGAGTATATGGAGGATTTAATAAGATTTAGTGTTAAACATTGGCTAAGAATAGAGGCAAGCGGAGAATATAAATCAGTAATATTTTATAAAAATCATGGTCCAAATTCTGGCGGAAGCTTAAAACATCCTCATATGCAGATAGTAGGTCTTGATGATATTGATTATAAATTAAATATAAAAGATGATTATTTTGAAGGAATAGAAATTCATAAAAGTGATAATTGTTTAGTTAATCTATCACATAAACCATTTAATGGATTTACTGAATTTAATATAATTATAAATGATGATTTATATGCATTAAATGAGTTGGCATATAATCTTAGAAAGGTAGTTCATTACCTTTTAAATAATTATTTTGTGAAGTGTGATAGCTTTAATATATTTTTTTATCATATAAAAAATAAAATTTTATGTAAGGTCATGCCAAGATTCAGTAGTTCACCATTGCTTCTTGGATATGGAATTAGACAAATATCAAGTTGTGAAAATGAAATAGCTGATAAATTAAAAGCAATGTATTTTCAGTAAAAATATTAAGATATTATTCCATGCATATTCTATATATTAATATAATTTATGGGATTAATATCGAAATGATCTAATGATATTTAAAGACGAATATAACTATAGAAAGTAGCATTATAATTTTGAAATTATAATGCTACTTTTTAGGTTAAAATAAATTTTAAAGTGTACTTATATATTTAAAGTTAATTGCAAATAATTAAAGTATAGAATAAAAACTTTTGAGGTGTGATGATATGGAGAATAATGAAATTGGAATTAGTGAAAATAAAATCAATAAAAAAACAAAATCTAAACAAATTCCACTTAAGATAATTCCATTAGGTGGACTTGGTGAAATAGGAAAAAATATGACTGCTTTTGAATACGATAATGAGATAATAGTTATAGATTGTGGATTAGCATTCCCAGATGAAGACCTATATGGAATTGATATAGTAATTCCAGATGTAACATATCTGATTAAAAATAAGAATAAAGTTAAGGGGATCTTTATCACCCATGGACATGAAGATCACATTGGAGGACTACCATATGTATTAAAGCAAATTAATGTTCCTATATATGGAACTAGATTAACACTTGGATTAATAGAAGGTAAATTAAAAGAGCATACTATGCTTAGTGACTGTACATTAAATGTTGTTGAACCGGGAGAACTAATAAAATTAGAGCAAATAAAAATTGAATATATAAGAAATAACCACAGTATACCTGATAGCTGTTCTATTGCATTGCATACCCCAATAGGAGTTATTGTTCATAGCGGTGATTTTAAAGTGGATTTCACACCAATAGATGGGAAGGTTATGGATCTGCAAAGATATGCTCAGTTGGGGAAGAAAGGTGTACTTCTCTTAATGGCAGATAGCACTAATGCTCTTCATAAAGGCTACACAATGTCAGAAAAAACAGTTGGAGAAACACTAGAGAATCTTTTCAGTAGGGCTACTGGTAGGATTATAGTATCTACATTTGCATCAAATGTTCATAGATTACAACAAATTAGTGATTGTTCAATAAAATATAACAGAAAAATAGCTTTTAGCGGTAGAAGCATGGAAAATATATCTGAAGTTGCTATGGAACTCGGATATTTACTTATTCCAGAAGATATGATAATAAGTCTAGATGAAATAAAGAATTATCCAGATGATAAGTTAACTATTGTTACAACTGGAAGTCAGGGAGAATCTATGGCAGGATTATCAAGAATAGCTGCATCAACACATAGGCATATACAAATAATAGAAGGAGATATGGTTATTATCTCGGCAAGTCCTATACCTGGCAATGAGAAGGCAGTATCTAACTTAATAAATGATTTAATAAAGAAAGGCGCCAATGTAATCTATAAATCAATAGAGGATATACATGTTTCTGGGCATGCCTGTGAACAAGAATTAAGGCTAATTCAAGCTTTATTAAAACCAAAATTTTTTATACCAGTTCATGGTGAGTATAAGCATTTAATTACTCATGCTAAAATAGCAGAAAGTATGGGAGTAGATAAATCTAAGACATTTATTTTAGAAAATGGTGATGTTTTTGAATTAACTAGAGCTACTGGAAAAGTATCAGGAAAAGTGCCATTTGGAAGAGTTCTTGTAGATGGTATGGGGGTTGGAGATATAGGAAGTATGGTTCTTAGGGATAGAAAGAATCTAGCAGAGAATGGTATAATCACAGTGGTTATAGCTATAGACATAAGAAATAAAATTATAATATCCGGTCCAGACATAGTGTCAAGAGGTTTCGTATATGTAAGAAACTCTGAAGAATTAATAGACGAAGTTAGAAATATAGTTACTAACGTTGTAGAAAAATGCTTAGATAGAAACATAACTCAATGGGCGGAAATAAAGAATGGAATAAGAAGAGAAGTTGACAATTATGTTTATACAAAAATGAAGAGAAAGCCAATGATATTACCAGTAATTGTTGAATTATAATTAGGTAGTTCCATGAAAAACAGAGATAATAAATAGTTAAAAGTTATTATTGCATGTAGAAATGGCTTTTTAATTAAACAACCACCTATTTTTAGAAAAAACTAGTTTATAAATAGACTAGCTGAAAATGGTGGTTTATTTATTATTCTAAGATAAATATTTTTAACTTGACTCTTACCTAAGGGTGGAGTTTATAATAATATAAAAGAGAGTCTAATATAAAAGTTATTTCCTATAAATTACTTTTATAGATTCTATTATATATATGTTACAAAAATAATTATTCCTCATAATTCTAAAAATACTGAAAGAATTTTAGCCGTAATTGTGAATTGTGAAATGTGCATTATGGATTGCAACATATATATTAAAATTTTGTGCTTAAATTAGAGAGGATGAATTGTATGAAAAAGATACCATTTTCACCACCAGATATAACAGAAGAAGAAATAGAAGCAGTAGGTAATGTATTAAGATCAGGTTGGATTACTTCTGGACCCAAACTTGCAGAGTTTGAGGAAGGAATACAAAATTATCTAAATGTTAATAAAGCATTAGCATTAAATAGTGCGACTGCTGCAATGGAACTAGTGCTTAAAGTATTTGATATAAAAGAGGGGGATGAAATTATTTCTACTCCATATACATATACTGCTACTTCAAGCGTTGGTATTCATAGAGGGATTAAACCTATATATGTTGATGTTAAAAAAGATACTTTCGAAATGGATATAGATAAAATTGCTGATAAGATTACAGATAAAACAAAGGTAATTATGCCAGTGGATATTGCAGGAGTACCGTTTGATTATGATGCTTTAAAGAAAGTTTTGAAGGATAAAAATAGAGAAGATATTATAATACTTTGCGATTCAGCGCACTCTTTTGGTGCTAAATATAAGGGAGAACCAGTTGGATCTCAATGTGATTTTCACTCATTTTCGTTTCATGCAGTTAAAAATCTAACTACAGGAGAAGGTGGAGCCGTTACATTTAATGACAACCACTTTGGTGATCATGAGGATTTACTTAAATATATGAGATTTACTGCTATGCATGGACAATCAAAGGATGCTCTAAGTAAGTTAAAAGCAGGTGCATGGGAATATGACATTATAAATGATGGACTTAAGTGTAATTTGACAGATATAGGGGCAGCCATAGGTTTAGTTCAATTAAAAAGATATGAGAAAATGTTGGAAAAGAGAAGACAAATATTTAAGATATATAGTGATATTTTATCAAAAGAAGAATTTTCAATAATTCCATTTACAAAAGATGAGAATGGAACTGAGACATCATATCATTTATACCTTTATAGAGTTAAAGGATTTGATGAGAAAAAGAGAAACGAAGCTATTCAAAAGTTAGCAGATAGAGGAATAGCAACAAACGTTCATTACAAACCGCTTCCTATGCTAACTCTATATAAAAACCTTGGATATGATATTAAAGATTATCCTAATGCCTATGCACAATATGAAAATGAGATCACACTTCCAGTATATACTACATTATCTTTAGAAGATGCTGAATATATAGCAAAAGAAGTTATAAAAGTAGTTAAAGAATTATTATAATTATTCTTACAAATATAAAACAGCCCATACAATGAGGCGGGCTGTCTTATATTTTTTTGAATCTGATAGAATATTTTAATATGTTTTTTAGAAGCTAAACTATAGTTTCGGTAGTTTTATTATATGAATTATTATTAGGTTCCGTATCTAATTTACTATTGGCTTTATCTTTTGAACTTTTATCTAATTTATTAGTATTATTATCTATGTCCTTTGTTTCTTCATTTAACTTATTGTCATCTTTATCTTTGATTTGTTTAAGCGCTAATTCTGTTTTAGCTTGAATGCGTTCAGCACTTTTATTTATGTCTCCAATCTTTTTATAAATGGTCATGTTTATATTGGCTATGCTTGCGCCTATTTGCGATAAACGATTATTATCGTAGCTGTTTTCGATATTATTTGGTTTGATATATTCAGCTTCTACTTTTTGCCTGTTTTTACTATCCTTTAGTAAATGTATAGTTTTTTGTGAGCCGCTAATCTTAATAAGTTCACCTAAGCTAGCAGAAATTATTACATCGTCTTTTGTTTTATTATCGTCTTTGTTAGGTGTTTCCTCTTTAGCTTTTTTCTTTGAAATTTCATCTTGTTTCTTTTGAAGTTCTTCTTGTTTTTCTTGAATCTTTAGCTGTTGAATCTGAGAATCAACATCCTTTATTTTTTGATTTAGTTCATCCATTTTAGCTTTTTTCTCTTTTGCGTCCATTTCTTTAGCTATCAATGCTTGTTTTTCTTCTTTAAGTTCTTGTTTTTGCTTTAGAAGATTTTGCATTAAACCGCTTTCTTTTTTATCTTGTTTATTAGTAATACTAGAATTACCATTAACAACATTTTTGTTTTTGTCATCAGTTGAATTGATATTAATATTTTTGAATAAATTGATTCGATTTGAATTTATAGTTATACTACTCATTGTTAATTATTCCTCCTTCAATTATTTTATCGGAATTATATGGGAAAAAATAAGAGTATAACGTATAAAATGGTTAATAATATTAATTAAAATTTATTGGAAAGGTCATGAAAGATAGTGTCTCTTTAAAATTAGAGTTGACTATACCCTAAGGTAATGGATTAGAATAATGTTATGGAGGGAAATGAATTGAAAATTGGTGAATTTGCTAAAAAATCAGGAGTGACAGTGAAAACATTACTTCATTATGACAAAATTGGATTACTTAAGCCTAGTGAAAAAACTGATTCTGGATATAGAATTTACTGTGAAGAAGACCTATTAAAGCTTCAGCAGATTACAACCTTAAAATTCATTGGGTTGTCGCTAAATGAAATAAGTCATATATTACATGAAAGTGGAGAAAACCTAGAGAATATGATAAGTATTCAAAAGAAAGCCTTGGAAGAAAAGAAGAAACATATTGAGGCTGTAATTGATGTTTTTAATAAAGCACAAAATACAGCAAAGAAAAATGGTTTTCTAGATGCAAGTAATTTGATTGATATCATAAAAGTAACTAATATGGAAAGTAGGGTTAGGGAACAATATAAAACAGATAAGAACTTAAATATTAGAAGTAATCTTCATAGCTATAATGTAAATAAAATAGATTTTGATAAATGGTGTTTTAATCAGATGAATTTTTCATTAAACGCAAATGTACTGGAACTTGGATGTGGAACAGGAAAGCTTTGGTTTAAGAATAAAGATTATATAGAGAATACTTTAAATATTACAATATCTGATTTTTCTAGAAGTATGATTAGAATCGCAAGAAATAGATTGAAAGATGTATATCATGATTTTCATTATGAAGAAATTAATGCTGAAGAAATACCTTATAATGATGAAACTTTTGATATAATCATCGCTCAACATATGATTTATTTTGTTCCAGATATAGAAAAGGCTTTAGCTGAGATACAAAGAGTACTAAAGCCTAATGGTGTATTTTATGTGACAGCTAATTCTTGTAATTCTATGAAAGAATTAAATAGACTTTCAGAAAATTTTGCACCTAATTCTGGGTTAGATAACAATGGGTATTCAGAAAGATTTGACCTAGAGCACGGAAGAGGAATGCTTGAAAAATATTTTCATAAAGTAGATGTTGAAATTTTAGATGGTAAAATAATAGTAGATAAGGCTGAACCAGTAGTTTCATATAAAGCTTCAACTATTCAAGGAAGTTCAATACTTATTGGTGAAAAGAAAAAAGAATTTACGAAATATTTAGAAGAATATATTAAGAAAAATGGAGACATATCAATAACAACTAAAACATGTATGTTTAAAGCAATGAAATAAGAATATTTAGATTTCAAAGTAGAGAATATATTAGAAAAGAATTAATGGATAATATATTAATTTTATTCAATTATACGATTGACAGAAAGAGTAGCACAACATATAACCTCGCTATAGATATTAAATTTATAGCGAGGTTTTTTGTGTTATAAAAAATTATAGAATTACTTATATTTCATATTTTTTCATATATGTCTTGAATTTGGTACATAAATTGATATAATAGTAAATGAAATTCATTATCAATTAAATGGCGAAAAGAAAAATTAATGCAATTAAAACTCATACCATCATTAATTTCGGTGATTAATTAGCAAGAAAGATAAATTAATCATGATTATAAAAAGGAAAAATGTATTTTATTATTCGGGGGGAAACAGTTATGTACCAAAGATTACATGAACTTATATCAGGAGATCCAATAAATAAGAAAATAAAAAAATCATTCTTAATAATCAATATGTTTACAATAATAAGCATGATTATAATAGTAAGTATTTTATATATGTTTTCTTATAAAACCAATTTGTCATATAGGAAATCATATGCACTTTCAGATAATATATCAAATATGAGAATTAGTTTACAAAAAATAGAGAAAAATCTTATAAAGCAATAGCTGAGGAAGATATGGAGAAAGAACAAAAATATTTAGAATTAGTAAATGAAGAAGTAAAAGAATTCGATAGTAATTCTAAAATTTTAAAAGAAACACTACCTGATTATGAGCTAATTGATGAGATTAATTCATCTGTAGAATTAGCCGCAAAAAGTAGAAGTGATATAGTGGAATTGATAAATAAGAAAGAGAAGATATCAGCCTTATCAGTAATGGAAAATACATATTCTTATCAAATAGATGGAATAGCAGATAAAGTTATAGAAGTATATAAACAGTCTCAAAAACAAACATCTAATTTTTTACATAAGGTAGATATAATTAACAATATAATATTAGGATTTATAATAATCATAATGATCAGTACACTAATAATAACGTCAACAATAAGCGGCGTGTTGACAGATATATTTATTAAAGGAATTAATAATATAAAAGAAATATCTGAAGAATTATTATATGGAAATCTCAAAGTTGAAAGTAGCTATGAATCTACAGATGAAATGGGTGAGATGGCAAGTAATTTGATTAGCGCTATTGAGATGATAGACTCATATGTAGATGATATTACAACAATTTTAGAAAAAATATCAGTTGGAAATTTGGATATAGAGTTAGAGAAAAATGTGCAATATAAATGCGATTTTATTCCTATACAAGAGTCGCTTGAGAGTATTATAAACACATTGAATAGTGATTTCTATGGTATATCAAGGACAGTAGAGTTAACATCAAATAGATCAGAACAAATATCACTAATTACAAAAGAACTATCAGATGGAGCAACAAATCAAGCAAGTATAATAGAAAAACTTTTAGACAATTTTAATAAAATATTAACTAAAGTTACTATAAACGCCCAAAATGCAGAGGAAGCTAATAAAGTATCGGAAAGTACCAAGGATATTGTATCTGAAGGAAATCACAAAATGGAAGAGTTAATGAAATCTATAGAGGAGATTGCTCAATCTTCCAATCAGATTTCAAAGATTACAAGCTCTATAGAAAATATAGCATCACAAACAAACCTTTTGGCGCTTAATGCTGCTATTGAGGCTGCGAGAGCTGGAGAAACTGGAAAAGGATTTGCGGTGGTAGCTAATGAAGTTAAGAGCTTAGCCGAACAATGCTCAAATGCAGTTAAAAATACTAATATGTTAATAGGAAATTCTTTATTTGCAGTTAAAAAAGGTGAAAGTTTAGCAAAAGAGGCTTCGAATTCATTACAAAATATAGTGGTTAATGTAGATAATAGTGCTAAATTGGTCAATGAAATATCACTAGCATCGCAAGATCAAACGAATGAGATAATGAAAATGACAACGAGAGTTAACGAAATCTCTGAAGTTATACAGATTAACACAGCTAAGGCACAAGAAACTGCGGCATCAACTGAAGAATTATCACTTCAAGCCCAAAATATAGCCGAAAAGATGTCTAAATAACGTGAGTTCGATGGAAAAATTTAAGGGATAAAAAATCCCATCAAAATGTTTTATTATATAAGTGCGACCAAATAAATAAAACAAAGGATGGGATTTTATGCAAAACTTATTAGTAGAAATATTTTATGATGTAGACAATTTTTGTATTGGATTTGAAAATTACTGTAAAAGTCATTTCCTAACGGAAAATAGCGACCGCAAATTTGCAATGATTAAAAGTAAAACTTTATCATTAAGCGAAGTTATGACAATAACTATCTACTTTCATTTGTCAAATTACAGAACTTTTAAATCATACTATATTGAGCATGTGTCTACTGTTCTCAAACCGTATTTTCCTAAGCTTGTGAGCTACAATAGGTTTGTTGAATTAATGCAACAATCATTAGTTGCATTACTATTATACATGATGAAATTTAGAACTGGCAAGTGCACAGGAATTTCTTTTATCGATTCTACAACTTTGAATGTATGCCATAATAGAAGAATACACTCTCATAAGGTTTTTAAAGGAATTGCAGAACGTGGTAAAAGTTCAACAGGCTGGTTTTATGGTTTTAAGCTTCATCTTGTTGTTAACGATAAAGGGGATATTCTCTCTTTTTATCTAACTCCGGGAAATGTAGATGATAGAGAAATTAAGACTATAGAAATATTAGCAAAAGATTTATTTGGAAAACTTTTTGGTGACAAAGGTTATTTATCTAAAAAGATCTCCGATATTTTGTATTCCAAAGGTATTCAACTTATAACAAAGATAAAGAAAAACATGAAAAATAAATTAATGTTAATGGAGGATAAAATTCTTCTTAGGAAAAGAGCTATCATTGAAACAATAAATGACCAACTAAAAAATATATGTCAGATAGAGCATAATCGACATAGAAGTTTTACTAATTTTGCGGTTAATATAGTTTCAGGATTGATTTCGTATAGTTTTCTTCCTAAGAAACCTTCTCTTAAGTTGGACAAATATCTAACTATGGAATAATTGGAATATCGAGCCACAAGATTACAAGGATACTTTTTTGCTTTTTTTCATAACCATATTTACCCATAAAATATTCTAGCTTTTCGAACTCACGTTAAATATGATTTGAAATCAAAGTGAAAGAATAGAGATCATGAAAAATATATAAGCAATAAAAAATTAGAGAAAATAAAAGCAAATACTATGTAAGTAAAAGATAATTTAATATTATAGAAATATATAGTAAGAGAAAAAAAATAAAGGACAAAAACTGATTTTGACCTTCTTTGACCTTTTAGCTATAATTTACTTGTAAAAACAAATAATAAATATCTTAAGGAGGTCTTAGTATGTTTGGATTGATACCTTTTAGAACTAACGGATTAGACAAGAAGGGAGGCTCAATTGAAGATTTTTTCAATGGATTTTTCAATGATGATTTCTTTTCACCAATGAGTTTGGGTTTTGGAAATAACCAAAAATTTAATGCTGATATAAGAGAAACTCAAAATGAATATTTAGTTAGTGCAGAATTACCAGGTGTTAAGAAAGAAGATATAAACCTTGAATACAGAGACAATACTTTAATTATTTCTGCTCTTAGAAATGAAGAAATAAATGAAGAAAAAGATAATTATATTAGAAGAGAAAGAGCTTATGGAAAAATATCAAGGACTTTTCATGTTGAGAACGTTGATAAATCAAGAATTTCTGCAAAATTCCAAAATGGAGAATTGCAAATTATATTACCTAAATTAAACGAAACTATAAGAGACTATAGTAGAATTTTAATTCAATAGTTTATAGATTAAACAAGTATATTATATGTAATTTGATGTATAAAATATTAGACAAAAATGAAATGAATAGAGAAGTTATTTAAGAGATAGTTGGATCGTACAATTATTGCGGGTTCACGACTATCTCTTTAATTATTTCTATTGTATATAGCATTTAATCTATAGCATATTTAAAATTATATATGGTATAAATTAATCAGTATCTAATCTGGAGCAAAGAAACAATAATATATAGTGTACACGATAAAATATGCAATTTTAAATTAGTAATTAACTAGTTTAGATTTATGGTATAATTATTTAGAATTTAATACAATAGTTTTCGGGAAGGTAAATACATATATGAAAGAAGCAATACTTACAGTAAAAAAAGAATTTGTTAAGAAATATAAAAATGGATATCCTTTAATTCTTGAAGAAGCTTTTGATAATATAAAAGATTTAAAAGAGGAAGGACAAATCATAACCCTTATAGATGAAAAAAAGACTTTCTTAGGAAAGGGGTATTATGGGAAACAAAATAAAGGCTGTGGATGGATTTTAAGTAACAGTAAAAATAGCAATTTGGATTATAAATTTTTCTATGATAAGATTAGGAATGCATTTTCCAAAAGAATGAAATTTTATCATTCAAAAGACACGTCTGCATTTAGAGTATTTAATGGTGAAGGCGATGGAATAGGTGGGCTTACGATTGACTATTTCGATGAATATTATCTCATCACTTGGTATAGCAGAGGTATATATACATTTAAAGACAATATAATTAAAGCTATAAAAAGTTTAGTTTCTTTTGATGGTATATATGAAAAAAAGAGATTTGAAGAAAATGGTATGGTTGTAGATGAAGATAGCTATGTTTGTGGAAGAAAAGCACCTGAACCTCTTATAGTTAAAGAAAATAAAGTTAATTTCTCAATTTATTTAAATGATGGGGCTATGGTTGGAGTATTTTTAGACCAAAAGGAAGTAAGAAAGTCTATCAAAGATAAATACTCCAATAATAAAAAAGTTTTAAATACTTTTTCATATACAGGAGCATTTTCAATGGCAGCTGCAAAAGGTGGTGCTATTACTACAAGTGTTGATTTAGCAAGCCGAAGTCTAGAAAAAACAACTGAGAACTTTACTATAAATAATATTGATTTCACAAAACATGAAATAATTGTTGAAGACATTTTCCTATATTTTAAACGTGCAAAAAAGGAAGAATTAAAATTTGATGTGGTTATTCTTGATCCGCCAAGCTTTGCAACATCAAAAGATAATAGATTCAGTGCAGCAAAAGACTATAAAGGATTGGTTAAATCAGCTATAGATATAACAGAGGATGAAGGAGTAATTGTAGCTTCAACAAACTGTGCTACTTTTAATATGGGCAAATTTAAGAAATTTATAGATGAAGCTTTTAAAGAATCACATAGAAATTATGAAATTCTAGAAGAACATACTCTTTCAGAAGATTTTGCAGTTACAGATAAATTTCCTGAGGGAAATTATTTAAAAGTTGTGATTGTAAAAATGCACTAAAGAAAGTAACAAAAAAATTAGCAAATAAAATGAGGAAAAAGATAATTATACAAAATGAAATGACTTGAGAAGTTAGTTAAGAGATAGTTAGAGAAGCGTAAAATTATTGTGCGTTCTCGACTGTCTCTTTAATTATTTATATTGAATATAGAATTTAATGTATAGCATATTTGAAATTATATAATAGTATAAATTAATCAGTATTTAAATTATAGAAAGGAATTCTATATGAATCTAATAAATAGTCTTTATGTTAAATATTTGTCAAAATTTGATGATATACCATATAGGATTAAGTTTCAAAATAATAAAGAATTTATTATAGGGAAGGGTACGCCTCAATTCGAAATAAATATTAAGGGAGAAATAAGTAAAACAGACTTAATTAGAAGTACGTTCCTTGCTATTGGTGAAGCTTACATGAAAGGGAATATAGAGATAAAAGGAGATTTATTTGAAGTTATAAATATATTTATTAGTCAGATTGATAAAATCTCATCAGGTAGTAAGCCAGTAAAAAATACGATTTTTCAATCCAATTCTTCAAAAAAACAAAAAGGTGAGATTCAAGAGCACTATGATATAGGGAATAATTTCTATAGTTTATGGCTCGATGATACTATGACATATTCATGTGGATATTTTAAATCAAATAATGATAGTTTGCATGACGCACAAATTAATAAAATTAATCATATACTAGCAAAGTTAGACATAAAAGAAGGCATGAGCGTCTTGGATGTAGGATGTGGGTGGGGATTTTTACTTATTGAAGCAGCAGAAAAATATAGTATTCATGGTATTGGAATTACATTAAGCAAAGAGCAATATAAAAAATTTAATGAAAGAATAAAAGAAAGAAAGCTTGAAAAATTACTAGAAGTTAGACTTATGGATTACCGAAATTTAGCTGAAAGTGGATTATCATTTGATAGAATTGTAAGTGTTGGCATGGTTGAGCATATAGGAAGAGAGAATTATGAACTATTTATAAAAAATATTGATTCTGTCTTAAAACCAAAAGGGTTATGTTTATTGGATTATATCAATTCATTAAAAGAATATTCTGTAGATCCATGGATTAAAAAGTATATTCTTAAAGAAGCGGTTATTCCAAGTTTTAGAGAAATTATAGACATTTGTAGTAATTATAATTTCCATACTATCGATGTTGAAAATCTTAGAAGGCATTATGTTAAGACTTTACTATATTGGAGAGAGAATTTTAATAACAATCTAAGTGAAGTTTCTAAAATGTTTGATGAAGAATTTATAAGAATGTGGGAACTTTATCTTTGTTCATGTGCGGCAATATTTAATAATGGAGTGATAGATATTCATCAATTACTAATTTCTAAAGGAATAAATGATGATATTCCTATGACAAGAGAATATATGTACAATAAATAAAATTTATATATTATTTATTATACATATAAGTAATTCTTATGTAGCAATACAAGATACTTAATGTAATTTATTGTGAAGAGTAAGACTGACTAGATATTATTTTAAATTACGAACGAGAAAATACAACCAATGGAACAGAGTTTTATTTAATGCTAAAATAAATATGTGACTAATAGTATATATGTTGAGATAATAAATTTATATTTAAAATTATAGTAGCTCAAGAACAAGAGTTCAATTAAGATAGAAATGCAGAAACTTAATAATAACATATACAGTTATAATAATTAAAGTTAAAAAGGAATGATTAAAGTGTTACTAATGATAGATAATTATGATTCGTTTGTATATAATCTGGTCAGATATTTTGAAGAGATTGGAGAAATTGTGGATGTAGTTAGAAATGATAAAATTAATATTGAGAGCATCAGAAACAATAAATATTATGGTATAGTTATTTCACCAGGACCTAAAAATCCCAAGCAAGCAGGCTTGTGCCTAGATATTATTGATAAATTTAAAAATGAAACTCCTATATTGGGCATATGTCTTGGACATCAGTGTATAGGACATTATTTTGGCGGAGAAATAATTAAAGGCGACAGGCCTATGCATGGTAAAATAAGTGAAGTAACACATAATAATAGCGGAATATTCCATAATGTTAAAAATCCATTAAAGGTAACAAGATATCATTCTCTAATTATTGATAAGAAGAAACTCCCAAAAGAATTATTGGTTACGGCAGAAACGTCAGATGGGGTAATCATGGGAATTAGACATAATGAATTACCTATATATGGAGTTCAATTCCATCCAGAAGCAGAACTTACGGAAGAAGGGCATAAAATCTTAGAAAATTTTATTTTAGAGTGCAAGAGGTTTAGAAATGGTAGATTTTAAGATTAAAGAGTTAAATACATATTATAATCCTTTTTATACATATGATCTTTTTAAAGATAGTGAAGATTCTATATTTTTAGATAGTTCGAAAGAAGACAAATTGTTATCCAAGTATTCTTTTATTGGATTGAATCCATATAAAAAATTTATCTCTAAGGGGAGAAAAGTAACTATTGATAATGAAGAATATAATGATGTAGATCCATTTGAAAAATTGGATAAAATTATTGAGAATTATAAAATTAGTATTAATAGCAAACTTCCTTTTGTTAGTGGTGCTATTGGTTACTTTTCTTATGATATAGGAAGAGTGTTAGAGGATCTTCCAGATGAATCAAAGGAAGATTTTAGTATACCAGATAGCATTTTTATTTTCTTTGACAATCTAATAATATTTGATTTACAAAATAAAAAAACTTATATAACTTCAGTTGGACAACTTGAAGAAGCTAAAAATAGTATACTTAATATAGAAAAGTGTCTAGAGAATTATATTGAGGGGCTTCCAGTAAATTTAGAAAAAACAAATAATGAATTCTTTTCAAATTTCGATAAGGAAGAGTATAAAAAAGCTATAGCATCTCTTAAAGAATATATAAGAAGTGGAGATGTATATATAGCTAATATGACTAGAAGGATATGGTGTAATAATAATGAAAAGCCATATGAAATATATAGAAAATTGAGAAATACAAATAAAGCACCATTTTCAGCATATATGAATTTTAAGGATTTTCAAATAATAAGTTCTTCACCTGAAAGATTTTTATCAATTTTAGATGGTAAGGTTCAAACAAGGCCGATTAAAGGAACTAGACCTAGAGGAAAAGATTATGAGGAAGATGAGAGAAATAGAAATGAGTTAATGGCTTCGGAAAAAGATAAATCCGAGCTTTTAATGATTGTTGATTTAGAAAGAAATGATCTGAGTAAAGTTTGTAAACCTAAATCAGTAAAAGTTACAGAACTTTTTAAGTTAGAGGAGTATGAGACTGTATTTCATCTTGTGGCAACAATAGAAGGAAGATTAAGAGAAAATGTGTCTTCAGTAAAGTGCATAAGGGAGTGTTTTCCGGGTGGATCAATTACAGGAGCGCCTAAAATACGCGCAATGGAAATAATAGAGGAGCTTGAGAAGCTAAAAAGAAATATATATACAGGGTCTATAGGATACTTCGATTTAAGAGGAAATAGTGATTTTAATATAGTTATTAGAACTATTATAAGAAAAGGTAATAAAGCGTATTTAGGAGTTGGTGGAGGAATAACATGGGAATCTATTGAAGAAGAGGAGTGGTTAGAGACAATAGACAAAGCTAAAGCGTTGATGGAGGTATTATAGTGAGAAGGATAGTTCATAATTATGATAAAGTAATGCTTGACGATGGATTATTTTTTGGAAGAGGAATATTTGAAACAATTCTTTGTAAGGAAAAACCAATATATTTAGAAGAGCATTTACAGAGATTAAAAAAAGATATGATGGAATTAAATTTACAGCCATTAGTGGAAGAAAAATTTTTAAGAGATCATTTAAATAAGTTGGAGATAAAAGACAAAGTATTAAAAATAACTGTTACACCTTTAAACATTATAATAACCGAAAGAGAAATTGCATATAAAAATGACGATTATAAAAAAGGAATGTCGTTAACAATTTCAAAGGTAAGACGTAACAGTACTTCAAGATTGGCCTCTATCAAATCTACATGCTATATAGAAAACATAATTGAAAAAGAGAATGCTAAGAAATTAGGCTACGATGATGTGATATTTTTAAATGAAAAAGGTAATGTTACAGAAACGAGCTGTGCAAATATATTTATGATAAAAAATAATGAAATTTTTACTCCAAATAGTGAAGATGGATTATTAAAAGGTATAATAAGAGATAAGATTATGAAAAAATTTAAGGTGACTGAAAAAAGCATTACTATAGATGATTTAACACATTCAGAAGAGGTAATTATAACAAATAGTATAATGGGGGCAATGTCTATAAAACAGATTAATGAAATTAAATATAATAGTGAAAAGTTTAGACATATATTTAATGAAAATTTGAGAAATTAGAATAATACTTATAATTAAAACAAAGAACAAATTTCTGGTTTATGAAGATTTTGATATATATATTGAAATTCACAATCGCGACTAAAATCCTTACAATATTTTTAGAATTATTATGAAAAATTATTTTTGCAATATATACATTTATAAAAAACTTGAAAGAATACTTAGATATTTCTTTCAAGTTTTTATATTTGGCAAATTAATATAAGTGATTCTTAATTAATAATAAATCTGACAAGTTAAAATATATAATAGGGGTTTTTTAGCAACAACACATATTATTGTGTAGAATTTGGAAATAAAATTGTGAAATTTTTATTATTCAGTAAGTATTTGCTTAGATAAGTATGCTTAATTATGATAAGATATATTTAGGCATAATTAAAAAAACAATAAGTTCATCTGTCGAGTCCATTTTTTGCCTAATGAAAAATAATCATGGCATTTTGAATTTGTTATTTTATTTCATATGCCTTATCAGAACTATGAAAATATATAAGGAAGATATAGTATGAATTAGTATAGTTGTTATGGAGAGTTTTATGAGAAAAGATAATTACATATTGAATATAATTGATGAGATAAGAGGAGTTTTAAGTAAAAATAATTATAGAGAGAATAGATACAATAAGGATATAGCATGGTTTGAAGAACGAAAAAGTATTTATGATGATAATATAATACGAATTGCTATTATGGGGATAACTAGTAGTGGAAAATCTACTTTAGTAAATGCACTTCTTGGTGAAAAGATTTTACCAATGGCTATAAGGCCTAGTTCAAGTATTATAATTACGGCATCAAAAGGACTAAAGAGACAAGCCGTTATTTATTTTAAGGATAGTGGACCTAAAATATTAGAGACGGAAAATCTAAATGAAGATGCTATAGCAGAATATGCGGATGAGAGCAGGAATCCTGGAAATACGCTTAATGTTACTCAGATTGATATAAAAACACCTTATTTTATGTTAGATGAGAAAATACATATAATCGATAGTCCAGGATTAGATGCATGGAACTTAGAAAATCATGAAAAATTGACATTGGAGATATTACTTCCAACTATAGATATATGCATATTTGTGACTACGGTTAAGGCTAATAGTGATGCAACGAATGCTGAAAAAATTAAGATAGTAAGTGAGAAAGACAAGCAGATAATCCTAGTACAAAACATGATAGATTCAATTGAAGAAAAGATTGGCAGGAATGGAATAGTTGAAGAAGATAAAGTTACTATATTAAAAAAGTATAAAAAGAGAGCAGAGAGGCTCTTAATGGAAATTACAGATGATAAAGAAATATCGGAAGTTATTCAAATATCAGCACTTAATGGACTTTTGGGAATTGTAGATAAAGATAAGGAAAGATATGATAATTCTAATTTTGAAATCTTTATTAATGCTATAGAAAATTGTGCGGAAAATACTATTCCAAAGCTTAATGGACGGAGAGCTGAAAGTCTAATAGAAAAAATTAATAGCATAATTTCAACTGATCAAGAAATTATAAAGGGAAATAATTTAGGTGAAATAGAAGATTTAATAAAAGTAAGTAATAAAGAGCTTGATAATCTTGCAAATAAATTTGAGACTGCTCAGAATGAAATAGCTGAAAAGATTAAAGAAATTGAAAACATTACTTCAAATATAATAAAGGAAATATCATCTGTATCATCTGAAAATATTGAAGATTATTTAGACATAGTAGATAGAATTAACAATAAAAATTTATATATTGAAAGTGATATTTTAAGCACTGTTAAGAGGTGTGAAAAAGATAAAAGAAGAATATATGATAGTCTTAATTTAGATATAAGATCCTCTTATGTTTTGCCGAGTATCGAAAGTAAAAATATTGAGATTAAGCATAAATATGAAGAAAGAACTGTGTTATTTAAGAAAGAAGGGGTTCTAAATAAGGGGAAAAGATTATTGTCTAATATATTTGACAAGGACTGGGGATATAAAGAAGTAGGATATGACGAGAGAATAATTGATAAAGATGAGACTATTAAGAGGGCCCAAAAAATATGTAGTGAAAATAAGAATAAATATATAAGTATATTAAAAGAATGGAGTAATCAATATACAAAAGCAATAGATACTTTCTATGAGGAAGTATCAAGAAGAACAGAAGAATTTGAAGAAAAAAAAGAGCAAAATATAGAGCTTTATGATATAGGAGAAGTAACTAAGGATCTAATAGGTATTAAAGACAAGCTTTCTAATTTAAGAGTTGATGTGAAAAATGAGGTAGCAATAATAAGTGATAATTATGAAAAAAATATTTCATACAGTATTTCAAGGTTACATTATAACTTTTATATGCTGAGTAATAAAATTTTAGAAAAGAACTACCTATTAGTTGGAAAATATATAAATAAAAAGTGTGAAGAAAAGTCTAACAGTATGGGCCTAAAGCTTTTTTGGACATGGGATATAGATTCTTGCAGAGATTTCATTTCTAGAATGTATGGAATTGATCTAGATCTTGAAGAATGTGAATTAATAAAGAGAGAAGGTTTATATAGTTTTGAAGATATAGCTATTATCTATGAATCTGGAAAAGGTACGCTTAAATTTTATGAAAAACTTAAACAGATAAAAGATATGACTTATAGTATGTTTATTATTTTTAATGGAATACAAATTGGAAATTCTAAGAAGCAGATTTTAGAAAGCAGAAATTTAAACTATTTCTTTAAGGAAAATAGTAATTTATCAGTGAATTTAGTAATAGATTCATGCAGAGAATTTATAAATGCAAATAATATAGAGGAGCTTCTGATAGAAGTTAAAAACCTAAAAGATAAAGTTATTAGCAGGTTTAGTAGTATAAGGCCTGAATATATATTAATTAATTCCAAAAATCCAATATATAATATGGCATTAATAGAATCACAGGAAATTCATGAATTTTTGATAAGTGATTATAAAGTTATAAAAGAAAAACTGATTGAAAATCCTTTGTCAAGAGGAGTAGAAGAACAAGAAACTATTGAAAAGATTTTAAGCTATTTTTTGAATACCTCTAAAGAGGAAGGAGTATGAATGAATATATGGAAGAAAGATCAATTTTAATTCAAAGCGATGAAGTTACAAAAAATATAATGGGCGAAATACAGGATGATATGTTAAGTTTACTTACAAGAGCATCTAGAAATATGACAGAAGAGCTAACTGAAAAATTAAAGCCAGTTGAGAGAAAAATAAATGACTTGCGAGAAAATTTTCAAGAGTTTCATGAAGAAGAATTCGAAGAAAAACTTGAAGATTTAAATAAAAGCATATTAAAGATAAGAGAAATGACAGAAACGAAATTGGAAGCAGTAATACAAAAGAGTGTGGAAGAGCAAAGTAAGGTATTATTTGAATCTATAGAAGAAAGATTGGCAATATTAGGATTAAAAGTAGTAAAAGATGCGGCAAGTAATAAAGAAGCGATTTTAGATAAATTAGATAATATTAACTTAGATAAGATAGAAGAAAAAGTAGACTTGGTTGAAAAATCTATTGAAAATAAAGTTGAATCTTTAGACAAATCTATAGAATATAATCTAATTAATAATAAAAATTCAATTTTAGGAAAAATTAAGGATATTGACAGTAAAATTGAAGATAAAGATAGTATAATAGAATTAATAAGTAAATTAGAAGATGAGCTTAATAATAAGATTGATTATATACAAGAAGAGGTAGAGTGGGGAAATAAATCATTCTTTTCTAAGCTTTTTGGAAGAAGGAGATAATAGGAAATGACATATATAAATTTAATAGAAGATGAAAGGTTTTCTAACTTATTAGAAAAATATCTTAATAATGATAAGCAAGGTATAGATTATAACAGATACTTTGAACATTTTATTGAGAATTTGAATAAGAAAGAAATAATGGTTCCTGTTTTAGGGATTCAAGGTGCAGGAAAGAGTAGTTTTTTAAATGCCATACTAATGGAGGAAAATGTATTACCCACAGATGTTGATGAAACAACTTGCGTACCAGTTGAGGTTAGATATGGAGAAAATACTGATGAAGCTGTAGTATATTATCTAAACGGAAGAAAAGAGCATATACGCATAAAAGAATTGGAAAAATATGTACATAATGATTATAATGAAGCCAATAATCTTAAAGTATCGAAAATAGTATTATATAACAAGAGCGATGTTTTAAAAGATGATATAGTACTTGTAGATTTGCCTGGTGTTGGAAGTTTGACCCCACAAAATCAGAAGACTACTTTAGAATATGTAGACAAGCTAACAGCAGGAATATTTTTAATTAGGACAAATCCACCAATTACAAGATCGGAGAAAAGCTTTATAAATGCTTTGTGGCCTAAATTAGCTAATACTATTTTTGTTCAAAATAAATGGAATGATGAAAGTGTTGAAGATGCAAATGAGGCAAGAGAACATAACTCTGGCGTATTAAGTAGTATAAGTTATTCTCATAATGAAGAAAGAGATATAAAAGTTGATATAGTAAATGTTTATGAGGCTGTAAAAGGGAAATTCACTGGAGATGAAGCAGCTTATAATAATTCAGGAATAGTTAATGTAATAGAAGAAATTAAAAATATTTCAAAGGAATATAATAAAGATTTAATGAAGGTCTTAAGCCAAAGAGTTAATGAAGTTTTAGAAAACATTAATGATAGGATAAATACTTATAAAACTTTAGCATTAAATAAGGACAATCAAAATACTTTAGAAAAGGAAGAAAGAATCAAAGAGATAAAAACAATGTTATCGGAGAATAAAAGAAAATTAAGAGATTTTCGAACTTATGCAGAAGATGAAATGAATAATATTATAGATAATTCATCTAAAGTAATAAAAGAGAACATTGAAAATTTACGAGTAGAATTAAGAAGAATTATAAATAAAGGAATAGTTGATGGCAATAGACTTAGCTTAATATATAAAGAGACGTCCGATAAAGCGATAAATGATATAATGGATGAGATTTTGAACAGTATTGGTGAATTTATAAAAAATATAAATAGCAGATTTGAAAATATAAGAATAAAAGGTTTTAATGGAACCTATGAGAATATATCATTCTTTAATAAAAAGAGTTCAATAAAATATGAAAAGTCAATTCCAGCATTACTTGGGGTATCAACCGGAGTAATTGGGACAGTTGGAGCAGTAGGAATGCTTGGTGGTCCTGTAGGAATTTTGGTTGGGATGGGAATAAGTTTAGCCTTTTCTTTGATTGGAGATCATATGAGGAAAAAAATAGTTGAAAGTAGAGCTAATTATACTTTAAAAGATTTGGAGCCAATGATAGAAGATTTAGAAATATATTTAAAAGAAGAAATAACTGGAGATTTAATGGCAAAACAAAAGGAAATAGACGAATCTATAAAGGCAATGAAATCTAATTTAGAAAATGTCTTTAAACAAGATGTGGAAGACTTGGAAAAACAGTATGAAACTACTTATAACGAAGAAAGTATTTTAGAATTTGAAAAAGATTTAAAAATATTAAGGGAATTAATCGAGGAATATAAGGAGAAATAAATATTATGAATATTTTTAAAAACTGCGTTGATAGACAAAACAGGATTGATAAGGTAGTTAATATTCTTGATAATGATGAAATTACATCGAAGAATTTATTAATAAAGGATAGAATAATTAATCCAGCTCACTATATTGTCATGCTAGGGGAAACTAGCTCAGGAAAAAGTGCGTTAATAAACAGTATTTTTCAAAGGAAAATACTAGTGGAGAGTGTTAAACCAACAACTGGAATTGTCACAGAAGTTATAATAGACGAGAGTTCTGAAGAAACCTTATTTGCTATAAATAATGATTTAAGCATAGATGTTTTGGATGATGATAGTTTTTCGAATTTTACAGTAAAACCCGATGGTAATATAAATAGATTAAGATATATTGGACCATGTAAAGATTCGAGATATTCTGGAATGAGGATTTTCGATACTCCTGGATATGGATCACTTGTTGAAAGGCACGAAGAAGTTTTAAAGAATTTTATACCAGAAAGTGATTTTATAATATATGTTGTGTCGTATAAAACTGGAGTTGGAGAAGACGATTTTCAGTTTTTAAAGTATGTTAGCGAAATTATAAACAATAATGTGGAAGTTGTACTCGCAGTAAATATGTGCCCACAAAATATAGATATGGATAATAAAAGAATCAATGAAATTAGAAACAGCGTTTGTGAATGTATCCATAAAGATATAGAAACATTTCTTATTGAAAGTAGTATTGAAAAGAATCCTGACACAGATAAGCTCTGGAACTATATATACAAAAAAGTTAATGACCCAGATAAAGAAGGAGAGCTTTCAGAAACTCTAAAGAATTATCAGGATTACTTATTGCGTGAATGCGATATAAAAATCAGTTCTAGAATTGCGGAAATAGAATGTAAAAAAGAAGAGGTAGTAGAAAAAGCTAATGTAATTAAGGAATTCTTAGATAAAAAAGATGAGATACTAGATGTTATAGAAAACGGATTTGTAAAAATAAAATTAAAAGCAGTAAGGCTTATAGGAAAATCCGATATGAAAATCAAAGAGAATATTACGAACTATATATACGATGAAAGCAAATGGTCAATGAAGGAAGAAACCTTCACCTTAATGCAGCACTACTATGTTCCAAAGTTAACAAGCGAGGAAACTGAAAACTTAAATACCTATATTGAAGATGAAGTTATTAATTTAGATAGAGAAGTTGAGAACATTCTAAACGCAGAAATTATTAAGCTAAAGGAGAATGTTAAAAGAAGTACACCTTCATATAACAAGGTTGTAGAAGATATCATAGAAAAGCATAGAGGGGATTCTATTGAAAGAGCTACAGGAGAAATGTTTAGGACAGTATATAAAGGTAAATTCAATAATTCAGAAAAGGATTATGCTATTAGTAAAAATTTAAAGAAGCTTTCTAATACATTTGAAAAATCATCTGTTGGAGAAGTTAATAATAATTTAAATCATTTATTAAAAACAATAAGGGCTACATCTTTAAAGGGAATTACTGAATCTTTAAATGTTTTTACGGATTCAATATTCTTTTTATATGATTCGTTGACATGGCAGAAAAAGATAAATGAAATATCTGTAACCGCTATAGATAATTGGGCTAATAATATTGAAGGGTCTTTAAGAAAATACTTAGATGAACTGAAAGAAATAAGTAAAGAAGAAGTATTAGTTTTATTTGATGAATTAAGTGAGGAATTCACTAATACAAAGGATGAATTGAAAAATATAAGTTCCGAAGAATTAGTTAGATTAAAGAAGGAAATAGAATTTTTATTATATAAATGCCTGCTTATAAATATGACAAAGTAATGGCAGATTCAAGCAAATAAGAATATTTAATGTATTTAAAGTGGATAGAATATAGGGTTCTGAAATGAGAGTTGAACTTATATGGATATCAGCCGAAATTGAATACATATTTGTTCCATATGAATATAAAATTTCGCTGCTTGATATATTTCAAATTTTCAATAAGGAACCCTTTATAAACCTTGATCTATAGGAAGGTAGTCAATTAAAGTTATATTTTGAGGCGATATTCTCTGAAATTAGTATGCCAGAATGTTTATAGGATAAACATTGAAACTAGCAATATAAGATTTTATTAATAAATATAAATAGCGATGTATATGCATATTTACATATACATCGTTATTTGCGCTTACATAGAAGTAGCTTATTTATAACTTATTAACTAATTAGAAATAACTAAATATCAAGTTTATTTTTATAAGTAAAGTTGATTGAATCTATAGATAATTTCTTACATTAAATATTTTTCCGTTTTTAACATAAACCCTCGGGATTCTATATTTAAGCATGCAAAGTATTTCGTAATTTATTGTTCCCATTATTTCTGCGAAATTATCTGCATTAAATCTGAGTCCATTTTGTTCACCAAGGATTATAACTTCATCACCAACTTTTATATCACCATTAATATCTGTAATATCTATCATACATTGATCCATGCATATTCTTCCGACAATAGGAGCAAATTGTCCATTTATAATGACTTTAGCATTTTTAGCTAGTAATCTAGAATAACCATCTGCATATCCTATTGGTATAGTAGCTATTAAACTTTTTCGCTCAGTCTTAAAAGTTCTTCCATAACTTATAGACATACCTGCATCCATTTCTTGAACACGTGTTATAGTTGCTTTTAATGTCAATGCTGGCTTTAAAGAAAGATTTTCTTTTTTTACTTCAGGTGATGGATAATATCCGTAAAGTATGATTCCAGCACGGACAGCATCTAGGTAAGTTTCTGGCATGTCCATGATTGCACCGCTATTAGAGACGTGTTTTATAGGAATTTCTATATTAAGATTTGAAAGTTTCTTTAGCAAATCCGTAAATTTTTCAAATTGTTCATTAGTATATTCTTTATCCTTCTCATCAGAAGTAGAAAAATGAGTAAATATTCCGATTACTTCTAGTCCTTCTAAAGAACAGATTTTACAAATAGCATCTATTGCTTTTTCAGTTGGTAGAAATCCTATTCTTCCCATTCCAGTATCAATCGCTATGTGAATTTTAGCTTTTTTATTAAGGCTTAATGCTGTTTTTGATAATTCTTTCGCATAATCTAAGTCGTATACAGTTTGTTCAAGATCATATTTTATTAATTCTTCATTTAGATACGAAGGGGTATATCCGAGTATCATAATAGGGGCTTTTATATTATCATTTCTGAGTTCAATTCCTTCTGTTAGTACTGCTACGGCAAGTCTTGATGCACCATTTTCAAGTAAAGTTGGAACCACATCTAAAGCTCCATGACCATAACAATCCGCTTTAACGACTGCGATTATCTCTTTATCTTTCACTAACTTCTTTATATTTTTTATATTATAAGCTATTGCATCTAAATCTATTTCTGCATATACAGGCCTAAGTATCTTTTGCATTTGCCTACACCTCACAATTATTATTTATATTAAAAACTATGTTTAGTATCTTTAATCGCTATTGATTATAAACTAATTTAAGTATTCTTACAAAATATATTTTAGTTAATAGATAGAAATAAAAAAAGAACCACTAATGTTAGAATTTATATATACAGTGGTTTTTATACTATTTTCTACCTGTTTAATTGTAAGCGTCAAAGAATCGACGCGTAGCGATAGCGCAATTTAAGTGATAAAATATACCCAACAGAAAGGTTTAAATTCTCTGTTAGGTATATTTTTATATGTAAATAATTATTTGGTAGTCTTGACACGCAGTTGATCTGGAATGTTTTCCGACCATGGCATACATTTTTCTAGTATGTCCCTTTCTTTAATTTCCGAACTTGCTAACACTTCAAATAAATATACTAAATACTTTTCAGTTGCTAAGCCATTGGCTTTAGCCGTTTCAATAATACTATAAAGAAGTGCGCTTGACGATGCGCCTTTTGAAGTCTTGGAAAACATCCAATTTTTTCTGCCAATTACAAATGGCTTTATAGCTCTTTCGGCTGCATTATTATCAATTTCAAGACATCCGTTCGTTAAGAAAGTTCTCATATATGGCAATAACTTTTGCGCATATGCAAGAGCTTTACCTAAAGGACTTTTAGGAAGAGCATCAACAATTTCACTATCTACATATTCTTGAAATTTTTTAAGGATAGGGTCAGATTTCTTGAGCCTTATTATATGTCTATCAGCATAATAATCATCACTCCCCATGTATTGTTCCCTTAGCTCTTTTTCAATTTCATAAAGTTGCTCACAATAATTAAACCCTTCTAATGCATGTGATTGCTTTAAAGCTTCAGGGCTTAATGATGATATTATTTCAAAGAATTTTCTTCGAATATGAGCCATGCAATATAATCTTTTTATATTTTTAACCTTATTATAGCCATCATATCCATCTGTTTGAAGATAGCCTGAGAATCCTTCAAGAAATTCTTCCGCACAAGATCCAGATCTTGTTTTTTGATAATCATATAGAATTACTGGATTTTCAATGCCTCCGGAGCGATATAACCACATGAATCTTTTTGAGTTAGAATCTTTTCCGTTTTCTTCAATAACCTTCAGATATGTTTCATCGGCATGTATATAATTTCTTTTTAAGAGCTCCTCTTTCATATAGTTAAAAACAGGCTTAAGCTCAGTTGCACAACTTATTATCCAATTAGATAATGTCTGTCTTGAAAGATTAACATCCATCATCTTAAAATATGATTCCATTCTATATAACGGCATTGCATATTGATATTTCATGCTCACAACATGAGCTAATAATTCATTTGAAGCCATACTTTTATATAAGAATGTATTTGGTATTTTTGCTGAAATTATATTGACTTTATCTGCATCCGCTTCGCAATTTTTGCATGCATATGTATATGAAATATGTTCCTCTATGTAAAGTTCTGCTGGCTTATACTTTAAAATCTCTTTTGATTTTTTGCCTATTACAACTAAATTATTTCCGCATTTATCGCAAACTGCTTCGGAATCATTAATTTTATGCTCAATTATGACTCTATCTAGGTCGGATAAGTTATCTTTTTTCCCTGAATGAGAAGATGATTTCTTTCTTTTATATGTAATTTCTTCAATGGTAGGTTCCTCTATTTTTAGATCACTGTTTTTTTCAGCATCATTAAAAAGAGATATCTGTCTTGAATCAACTTGCTCACTAGATTGTCCAAAAATTTTTCTGTTTTTATTAAGAAGTTGTCCTTTAAGAAAAGCTAATTCCTTTTTTAAATTATCAATTTCTTTATCTTTTGATTGAATTTGTTCTTCCATTTTAGAAATCAATAATTTTGTTTTTTCATCGAGCTGATTCTCTAAATCTAAAATATCCATTTTTATACCTCACAACAAATATAGGCATATATTACCACAAAGCCCTTAATTCCGAAACTTGTAAAAGTTCAAAATTAAGGGCTTATAGCAATATTTGCTTTAAAAGCTGTTTCTTACTTCAATTGGCTTAAATTTAGACTTAGTTCTAACTTCATATCCCATAAGCAGCCATTTCAATTCTTCTTTGTTAATCTTAAGAGCTTCGTCTGGAGTCATCGGCCATTTCAATTTACTATTTTCAAGTCGAAAATAATATAGCCAGAATCCTTCATCAAAGTGGAGGATTTTAATTCTATTCATTTGCCTATTACAAAAAACAAACAAGGCTTTTTCAAACGGATCCAGCTTTAGCTGCGTTTGCACGATAACTACTAGTCCATCAATGCTTTTTCGCAAATCTGTTATACCACATGCAAGATAAACTGTATTAACTTTATTAAGATTGAACATTTGTAATCAGATCCTTAAGTAAATTACTTAAAATAGCTATTTCATTAGCCGGTACATGTACTTTAGCTACTCCTATTTCTATTATTATATTAGATCTATCAGCTTGAACTACAGTAATCTCAGTTCTTACTCTTTTTTCTTTCATAGAAATTGCATGAAACTGTAAATTATTATTTTCATTATTAAGCTTCTTTTTATAGTAATAGAATTGACTTTTAGTAATGTGATTTGAATTGCAGAAATTTCCTAACGTTCCTTCGTAAGAAGAAAAGCCAGCAACTATTTCTCTCCAATTTATATTTTCATTATTATTCATATAGATAAACCTCCATTGTTAAAATCTATGCTAATTTTAACAATGGAGGATTGCATTTTCTATCCGTTAATTTTTTTACGCTTACGTTTAATTAGGAGTTTTTAATATTTTATATGTTCTTTTTGCAAAAAAATATATGGATAAATAATTGTGAAGTAACATACATTATTTTACATAGTGAGTTATTTATGTAATCAATGTTAAAACAAAGGAGAAAATGATTACATGTAGAATAATAGATACTAATAAGAGAAATCTTGACTCATAGTGGTCTTGATATAAAAGGTACCTAATTATATATAATAGGAGGGTGGATGATCATGGTAAATCAAAAGGAAATAAAAAAACTAGATGATATTTTAATTTCTAACAATTATGACAAGACACAAATTATTACTATTATGCAGGAAATTCAGAAGGAATACCGGTACCTGCCAGAAGAGGCGTTATGCTATATAGCAAAAGAACTTAAGATTAGTGAAGCTAAAGTATATGGAGTAGCAACATTTTATGAAAATTTCTCTTTAGAACCGAAAGGAAAATACGTGATTAGAATTTGTGATGGAACTGCCTGTCACGTAAGGAAATCAGATCCTATTCTTAGTGAGTTTAAGAGTGAATTAGGACTTTCAGAGAAAAAACTTACAACCGATGATATGCATTTTACAGTAGAAACAGTATCGTGTCTAGGAGCATGTGGACTAGCTCCAGTCTGCACTGTAAACGATGTAGTATATCCGTCAATGACACCAGAGAAAGCAAGAAAGCTAGTGAAGCAGTTAAAGGAGGAGTTGTCAAATGAGAATTAATACAAGAGAAGAGCTGAATGATATAAGTTCAAAATATAAGGCTGCTTTAGTTAGACAACGTAAGCAAATATTAGTATGTGCAGGTACTGGATGTGTAGCAGGTGGATCACTAAACATTTATAGAAGATTTAAGGAGATAATAAAAGAAAAGGGATTAGAGGTTACATTAGAATTAAAGGAAGAACCACATGACAACACTATAGGTTTGAAAAAGAGTGGATGTCATGGATTTTGTGAAATGGGACCTTTAATACGAATTGAACCAGAGGGATGGCTATATATAAAGGTAAGTATAGATGATTGCGAAGAAATTATTGAAAAAAGTATTATTGGGAATGAAGTAGTTACTGGTTTAAGTTATAAGGATGGAGATAAGCTTTATAGTAAGCAAGAAGATATTCCGTTTTATAAAAAGCAAACTCGTGTAGCCTTAAATAATTGTGGTCATATTAATGCGGAGTCTATTGAAGAATATTTAGCAGAAGGCGGCTATAGTGCTACTACGAAGGCTCTTTTTGACATGACTTCTGAAGAAATTATTAATGAAATGTCTGAGGCGCATTTAAGAGGGCGCGGAGGCGGAGGATTTCCCACAGGAAAGAAATGGGATCAGGTATTAAAGCAGACAGAATCAGAAAAATACATTGTATGTAATGGTGATGAAGGTGATCCTGGAGCATTTATGGATAGAAGCATGATGGAAGGAAATCCACACGGTGTTATTGAGGGGATGATTATTGCAGGAATTGCAACAAAAGCACACAATGGATATATATATGTTCGTGCAGAATATCCTCTTGCAGTAAAAAGATTGCGCATAGCTATTGAACAAGCTATGGAAAAAGGACTTTTGGGTGATAATATATTAAATTCAGGTTTTGATTTTCATATTCAGATTAATCAGGGAGCAGGAGCATTTGTATGTGGGGAAGGTAGTGCACTGACAGCTTCGATTGAGGGAAATCGAGGTATGCCTAGAGTTAAGCCTCCAAGAACTGTAGAACAAGGCTTGTTTGGTAAACCAACAGTACTGAATAATGTAGAAACATTTTGTAATGTATCCCCAATAATTAACAAAGGGGTACATTGGTATAAAACTATGGGAACTGAAAATAATTATGGAACTAAAGCATTTGCTCTTACGGGAAATGTTAATAATACAGGATTAATAGAAGTTCCTATGGGGACAACATTGAGAAAGATCATATTTGATATTGGAGGAGGAGTAAAAGGTGGAGAATTTAAGGCAGTCCAAATTGGTGGACCGTCTGGAGGTTGTCTATGCCTTCGTGAAAATCATCTTGATTTAACTTTGGATTTTGATTCGTTAAAGAAAGTAGGTGCAATGATTGGGAGTGGAGGCCTAGTCGTTATGAATGATAAAAATTGTATGGTTGAAATGGCACGTTTCTTTATGAATTTTACTCAAAATGAATCCTGCGGTAAATGTATACCATGTAGAGAAGGTACTAGAAGAATGTTAGAAATACTTAATGATATAGTAGAGGGTAAAGGGACCTTGGATGATATTGATACATTAGAAGAATTAGCAGAGACTATTTCTGATACGGCGCTTTGTGGGCTTGGAAAGAGCGCAGCATTTCCAGTTAGAAGCACATTAAGGTATTTTAGAGATGAATATATAGAACATGTTGTAGATAAGAAGTGTTCAGGGGGTGTATGCAAGTCACTAATTTCATATGAGATTGATAAGGAGAAATGCAGAGGCTGTTCAAAGTGTGCTAAGGGATGTCCTGTAGAAGCTATTACAGGAGAAATAAAGAAACCATATGTCATTGATAAGTCAAAATGCATTAAATGTGGTAATTGCATTGAAGGCTGCGTATTTAAGGCGATTAGAGTAATTTAAATATTTCTTCTATAATATTATCTCTTCTCATTATATATCATATGAAATTTATAAATTACAGAAAGGATGGTAAGAAACTATGTCAAAATATATGGTGATTGATGGCAATAGGATAGAATTTGATAAAGAAAAGAATATCTTAGATTTAGTTAGAAAAGCAGGAATTGATTTACCTACTCTTTGTTACTATACAGATTTATCAGTTTATGGGGCATGCAGAATGTGTGTGGTCGAGGATGAAAGAGGTAGCATTTTAACATCTTGTTCTACGCCACCAAAAGATATGATGTCAATTAGAACTAATACACCAAAGCTTCAAAAGTATCGTAAGGTAATTTTAGAATTGCTACTTGCAACACATTGTAGAGACTGCACTATATGTGAAAAGAATGGAAAATGTAAGCTCCAAAAATTAGCATCACGTTTTGGTTTAACAAATATTAGATTTAAAAGCATTGAGGGAAAAAAAGATTTAGATACATCATCTAAATCAATCATTAGAGATCCTAATAAATGCATTTTATGTGGAGATTGTGTTAGGATGTGTAATGAAATACAGAGTGTAGGAGCAATTGATTTTGCTAATAGAGGTTCTAATATGGTAGTAAGCCCGGCATTTGGAAAAAGTCTTGCAGAGACAGATTGTGTGAATTGTGGACAATGTGCAACTGTATGTCCTACAGGAGCAATAGTTGTCAAAAGTGATATTAAAAATGTTTGGAAAGCAATATATAACCATAAGCAGAGAGTTATAGCACAAGTTGCTCCTGCAGTGCGAGTTGCTTTAGGTGAAGAATTCGGTATAAAACCTGGTGAAAATGTTATGGGGAAAATTGTTGCGGCTATGAGAAAATTGGGTTTTGAAAATATTTATGATACTTCTTTAAGTGCTGATTTAACGGTAATTGAAGAATCAAAAGAATTCTTAAAGAAGTTAGAGTCTGATGATAATAAATTTCCATTATTTACTTCTTGTTGTCCAGCATGGGTAAGATATGTAGAAAATAAATACACTGAATTATTGCCGTATGTATCTAGTTGTAAATCACCAATGGAGATGTTTGGCTCTGTTGTTAAGGCGTATTTCAAAGAAAAAGATTCTTTAGAGAATAGAGAAACAATATCTGTAGCAGTTATGCCATGCACAGCTAAAAAAGCAGAGGCGGCTAGAGAAGAATTTATAAGGGATAATATTCCGGATGTTGATTATGTAATTACTACAGCGGAACTATGTGCAATGATAAAAGAAATTGGAATACAGTTTGATGAAATTGAGGCAGAAGCATCAGATATACCACTATCTCTTTACTCAGGCGCAGGAGTAATATTTGGTGTTACGGGAGGAGTAACGGAAGCTGTTATCCGTGAAGTTGTTAAAGATAAATCTTCAAGAGTATTAAAGGACATAGAATTTATAGGTGTTCGAGGTATGAAAGGAGTAAAAACATGTGAACTTCAAGTTAAAGATGAATCCATTAGAATCGGTATTGTTAGTGGACTTAGAAATGCAGAAGATTTAATTGAAAAAATTAAGAGTGGGGAAGAACATTTTGACTTTATAGAAGTTATGGCATGTCCTGGAGGATGTATAGCTGGTGCGGGGCAACCTTTTGGATTAATGGAAGAGAAAAATGAAAGGGCAAAGGGACTATATAAGATAGATAAGGTTACGCAAATTAAAAGAAGCGAAGAAAATCTGGTGGTTAAATCTTTATATGAAGGATTGCTAAAGAATAGGACGAAAGAATTACTACATGTTCATTATGATAAAAGTGAACATTAAAATATGAATTCGCAGAAGGATTAATAGAAATATCAACGTATACTTGTGAAATATAATTAGGGTATATTGAGATTAGTTAGGTATTTTGGCAATCATAAAATTAAAAGCTATACATTTTTTTCAAGGATGGAACTGATTCTAACATAGCTGATTTTACTTCTGTACTGGAATCAAAAACTGCTTTTCCAGTTAAACGAATCCATTCACATTCAGGAGAAGTCGTGGATATTTCAACCTTAGGATTTGCAACTAACTGTTCAAAAACAGATTTAGTGTTATTTGTTGCAAAATATAATTTGTCATTATATTTCATTACTGCACCAAAAGGTCGTACTCTTGGTTGATCACCATCCATAGTTGCAATATAGAAGGTAGGGTTGTTAAGTAAAAATTCTAATACTTCATTCATCTTAATTGCTCCTTAAATTTTAATATGTTATAATCTCTTTGAACATAATATAGGTTATTACCGTGATTTTTTCAAGTAGGATTATTTTAAATACATAGTATCATAAATATACTAAAGGGAGTACATGATGGAGGAATAATATAATTTATTTGGCAAATGTCCGTTTGTAACAGCACAAAAAATTATTGCAGGTAAATGGGCAATAGTAATTTTACATAATTTAAGTACAAAAACACTTCGTTTTGGAGAATTGCAAAGATTATTGCCTGAACTAAAGCAAGCTACATTAACAAAACAGCTTCGTAGTTTAGAGGAGTATGGGTTGGTAAATCGTAAGATTTTTCCCCAGGTACCGCCCAAAGTTGAGTATTCATTAACTGAGATAGGAAAAGAATTTAAATTGGTGTTGGATAGCATATCTATTTGGGGAGAAAAATATATCGATCATATAAAATCGGCTGAAGTTTCAGAAAGTTAAATATAATTATATATTAGGAATGTTATGATTTAATATTTTAAATTATAACATTCCTAATTTTTTTGAGTTTAGCTATATACCCTGAAATATGCGTCTTAAATATTTAGATCATATTAAAGGTTGTAATTTTATTAACATTAATGTCAACCTAAAACACAATAACTATAAACCTAATTAAACAAGTAAAAAAATTAATATTCATATTAATTTGACTTTTTGTATATTATTAGTAAGTTTAAGTTTAGAGAAAACTTTTTTCTAGGCTAACATATGTATAATAATTTAGACATAACTGTTGGCAAGATAAAAATACCCCAAATATAGTAAAATTGGATGGTGAGAAATATGGAAAAGAATTTTCATACTGCAAGAGGATATGAAAATATAAATTTGACAAGAAAATTGCTTACTCCTTCAATGGAAGATTATTTAGAAATGATCTATAGATGCAGCATGGAAGAAAAAGTAGTTAGGCTAAACAAAATAGCACAAATGCTGAATGTTCGCGATTCATCAGCATCTAGAATGATGAAAAAGTTTGGAGAATTATCTCTTATAAAATATGAAAGGTACGGAGTAATAATTCTTACTGAGGAAGGAATAAATATAGGTAAGTATTTGCTTGAAAGGCATAATATAGTAAAGAAGTTTTTGGAATATTTAGAGTGTAAACGGGATATTTTAGAAGAAACAGAATTGATTGAGCATATTATTAGCAGCGAAACTATTAATAATATAGATATGCTAAATATGTTCTTTGCTGAGAACATAGACGTGTTAGAAAGGTATAGAAATTTTAAAAAGAGAAATAAAGAATAGTAAATATAATTTTTTGAGGTCTTATAAAGTATGAGATAATTTGTAAATAAATTTATGTATATTGAGTATTAGGCATTACCTAGTAAGATAATATAGGATGTTTTGTAAAAGAATGAACTTGTTTAAAAATAAATGGGTAAATAAAGCATACATTATTTATTCTATACATTTGTATAATGATAACGGGGTGAGACGTTATTATGGAAATGCAGAAAAATAAACACAAAAAACTTTTAATAGGCATTATAGTTTCATGTTTTACTTTACTTGCCATATATTTGGGGCTGGCAATCTATTTTATGAACCACTTTTATTTCGGTTCTACGGTTAATTGTATTAATGTTTCGGGTAAGACTGTACACGAAGTAGATGAAGAAATGCCAAACGAAATAACAAATTATACTTTGAAATTAAAGGAAAGAGGAAATAATGAAGAACAAGTTAAAGGAAATGAGATAAATCTTAAGTATAATCCAGATGGAAAAGTTCAGGAACTAAAAGATAAGCAAAATCCATTTAATTGGCTTATGTCATTATTGGGAACCAATGATTCTACGATAACAAATGTAGTTACTTATGATGATGAGTTACTAAAAAAAAGCATTGATAATCTTTCATGTTTTAATAGTAATAACGTAAATGAACCACAAAACCCTAGTTTTGAATATACAGATGATGGATATAAAATTACTGATGAGGTATATGGTAATAAAATTGATAAGATGGCGCTACATGATAGTATTGTGAATGCAATTCTTAATGGGAAAACAACATTAGATTTGGATTCGAAGGATTGTTATGAAAAGCCTCAATATACTTCAAAATCTCAGGAGGTTATTAATACTAAAGATACCCTTAATAAATATGTATCCTCTAAAATAACATATAATTTTGGTGATAAGACCGAAGTAATAGATGGATCTATAATAAACAAATGGATTAACGTAAATAATAGTTTAGAAATTACACTTGATGAACCAAAAATCAAAGAATATCTAAACAGCATATTGAATAATTACAATACAGTTGGTAAGACAAGAAATTTTGTTACATCGCTAGGTGCCACTGTGCAAGTTAGCGGAGGAGATTACGGTTGGTTAATTAATAATAATGATGAGGAAAAAGAATTAATTTCAAGTATAAAAGAGGGACAATCTGTAAGAAAAGAGCCTAAATATACACAATCAGCAATGTCTCCTGGGAGTAATGACATTGGTAATACTTATGTAGAAGTAAATATGAGCAAGCAGCACGTATGGTTTTATAAGAATGGTTCTTTAATAGTAGAGGGAGATGTGGTTACAGGAAATGTAGGCAATAATACGTCAACACCTACTGGGGTATATTCATTAAAATACAAGCAAAGAGATGCTACTTTAAAAGGTCAGGGATATAGCAGCCCAGTTAATTTTTGGATGCCCTTTAATGGAGGAATAGGCATTCATGATGCAAGTTGGAGATCAGTATTTGGAGGAAGAATTTATTTGACAAATGGTTCTCATGGATGCGTAAATTCTCCATATTATCTAGCTAATACTATATTTAATAATATTAATGAGGGAACGCCTGTGGTTTGTTATTATTAAATTTCTATAAAATCATCAATTTAGAACTTAATAGACTAAGATTAAAAATGAGACTAGCTTTTAGCTGGTCTTTTGCAGCTGCTAGAATAATATATTTAACTATAGTGATTTTGTTTAAAGGAGTGGCTTTATTTGCCTAGAGAAATAAATTTTATTCAACCAGATAATCCAACTGATGAAGAAAGGCATGAAATGTTAAGGATAACTTTAGAGCAAGCGAATCGTATTGAAGATTTTAATAATATAGTTGAATTATTAAGTCCACCGCAAGATATTACAACAATTTTACCGCCTGGAAGTTGCTCAGGCATTAAGGTTGGGATAATAGGAGGAGGTATTGCAGGTTTAGCCTCAGCCTTTGAACTTAGAAAACTAGGTTTTGATATTACTATTTTTGAAACAGAAGAGAAGCGAATTGGAGGTCGGGTCTATACCTATTATTTTGATGAGGAGAAAAGACTTTATGGTGAATTTGGTGCTATGCGTACACCAGTAGGTCATGAAACAACATGGCATTATATTAATACTTTTGGTATAAAAACAAGGCCATTTATTCAAAATAATAAAAATGCATTATTTTATATAAGACATAAACGTGCGAGGAATGATCCTCAAGGTAAAAGTGTAATGGAAAATATATACCCGGAATTTAACTTGACTGAGAGGGAACGAAATACTCCATGGCAGAAAATAATTGGAGATGCATTGTCAAGTAATTTATTAAAAATACCTCCCTCCATAAGAAAGGAATTATTAGAGGTAAAAGAAAATTATTCAGATATAATTAAATATGTTGGTAGTCTTGGAATAAGGGAAGTACTTGAAAAGATGGGTGTAAGTGAAGGAGCAATAGAGCTGATTTCTGGAGTTGCACCTTTTCTAGGTTCATTTTATTATAATAGTTATTCTGAAAATTTAATTGAGGAATATACTGTAGATTATGCATATAGGTACGAAATTGTTGGTGGAGCAGTAAATCTACCACTAGCTTTTTATGATTCGTTAATGTCTAAAAAACCAAAAGAATATAATAATATTAGAGATGAAGAATTGGGAAAAGTATCTTGGGAAAGTGGAAAGACAGTAAAAAGCATATATAAAATTAATGATATAGAGGATAAAGTAGTGTTAGAATATGCGGATGAGAAGTTATCTAAGCTTTATAGTCAAACTTTCGATTTCGTTGTTTGTGCAATACCTTTTTCAAGCCTTAGAGATGTGAATGTATTTCCTATGTTTAGCAATGAAAAAATGCAGTCAATAAGAGAAGTTTTTTATACATCATCTCAAAAAACTCTTTTTATGTGTAATGAACGTTTTTGGGAAAAAGGAAATGATAATGAGAAGATAGTTGGCGGAGGATCTAATACTGATTTGCCAATTCAAACCATATGGTATCCTAGTCATAGTATTAGTACTAGTTATGGTGGAGTAACAAAAAATAAGATGAATGTTTCTGTTGGAAGAAAAAGAAGTGCTAAGGATAATCAAGGAGTTCTGATAGCGTCATATAATTTAGGGTTAGACGGAATACGCGTAGGAAGCTTAGATGATAATGCACGATTTGAATTGATTAAAAGGCAAGTTGAGGATGTCCAGGGTCTTCCACGAGGATATCTTGATTATATAGTTGAAGATCATAAAACTGTTGACTGGGATAGGGAAAAAGGATTTTATGGAGCATTTTGCTACTTTATGCCTCAGCAGCAAAAACTTTTTTCTAATGCGATGGTAAAACCAGAATATAATAATAGAGTATATTTTGCAGGAGAACATGTTTCTTTGACGCATGGATGGATAGAAGGTTCTGTAAGTACTGCAATGAAAGCTGCAAATAAATTAGCAGAGTACTGTAAAAGTATGTGAGAGTGAGCTACCTTTAAATAGAAATGCATTTTCTATTTATGGTGGCTTTTTTTGGTGAAAAATTATATATTAATAATTTAGATTTTTTAGTATAATAGTAGCGAAGGGAGTAGATATAATGAGAAAAAGAAGAAATAAAAGTAGTAACAAGGTTATGCCAGGGGTTATAATTTCTCTCTGTACTTTGGGTGCTATATATTTAGGTATGTCATTATATTCTATTAATCATTTTCACTTTGGAACCGTAATTGATGGGGTTAATGTTGGCGGGCAGACCGTTGAGGGAGCAGAAGAAAAGCTAGCTGCCCAAATGCAATCATATGCATTGGAATTAGACGAAAGAGGAGATGTAAAAGAACAAATTAAAGCTAGTGATATTGGATTAAAATATAATTCTGATAAAATCAAAGAATTAAAGAAGAATCAAAGTTCATTTGCTTGGCCTAGTACATTTTTTAAGAAAAATAATTCTGAAGCATCCCAGATAATTATGTATGATGAAGAACAACTAAACCAAACACTAAATAAGCTTTCTTGTGTTAGTAACAAGAAGATAACCCAACCACAAAATGCTAGCTTAAATTATAAAGATGGAGAATACGAGATAGTAGATGAAGTTTTAGGAAATAAGATAAATAAAGATGCTTTACATGATAATGTAGCTAATGCGATCCTTGATGGGAAAACATCAATAGATTTAGATTCAAGCAATTGTTATGAAAATCCTAAATACACTTCAAAGTCAGATGAAGTAACTGCAGCAAGAGATACACTTAATAAATACATAGGATTAAAAATTACGTATGATTCAAATGGCAAAAAAGAAGTTTTGGATGGATCTACTATACATAACTGGCTTGGAGTAGATGACAATATGCAAGTTACAATCAATGAAGATAAAGTTCGGAATTATGTATATAAAATATCTAGCATTTATAATACTTTTGGTAGCACAAGAGATTTTGTTACAACAACAAAAAAAACAGTACAAGTGAGTGGCGGTAATTATGGATGGATTGTTGATAACTCTAAAGAGGTAAAAGATTTAATAGAAATTATAAAAAATGGACAAGATGTAACAAAAGAACCAAAATATGCACAAAATGCATTTGTAAAAGGAACTAATGATATAGGAAATACTTATGTGGAAGTTAATCTTACTAAGCAGCATGTATGGTTTTACAAAAATGGAGCTCTAGTTGTTGATGATGATGTTGTTACAGGAAATGTAAGCAATAATACAGGTACACCAGCAGGGACATATGTTCTAAATTATAAAGAGAAAAATGCAACATTAAAGGGCGAAGATTATAGTTCACCAGTTGATTATTGGATGCCTTTTAATGGAAATATCGGTATTCATGATGCTAGTTGGAGAAATGGTGTGTTTGGTAAACAGATATATTTAACAAGCGGTTCACATGGATGCGTAAATTCACCTTATAATTTAGCGAAAACAATATTTGAAAACATTGAACCAGGAACTCCAATTGTAGTATATACTGAATAATGTATTATTTAATTTATATTTGTTAATAAAATTGTAATACTATTGAAATAGTATAAATAAGTAAAGTTATGCTAATATAAAAGCAGGTTTATAGATTAAAAAATCTTGAACCTGCTTTTAATTTTTATATTAGAGAAGGTGTATATTATGGATATAAAAATTCTTATAGCTGAAGATGACAATATATTTCGCAATTTAGTATGCGATATAGTGAGAAAAGAAGGGTACATGCCAATAGAAGCATGTGATGGGGAAGAAGCTATTAATATGTTTTTTAATAATAATGACATTGATTTGGTCATATTAGATGTAATGATGCCTGTGTATGACGGGTGGGAGGTTCTTAAAGAAATAAGAGAAAAATCTGAAGTGCCAATAATTATGTTGACAGCACTAGGAGATGAAAAACACGAAGTGCTAGGGCTTAAAAAAGGTGCGGATGATTACATTGGAAAACCGTTTAGTTATGAGATATTCGTTGCACGCTTAAACAACATTGTAAAGAAAGTTAAGAAGAAATTCTCAGACGAAATAGCTGTAGGAAACTTAAGGATATATCAAAGAAATCATAAAGTAGTGATCGATGATGAAGAAATTAAATTAAATCCTAAAGAATATAATCTTTTACTATATTTAATTGGAAATGCTAATACAGTTTTAAGCAGAGAGCAGATATTGGATAAGGTATGGGGATATAATTTTGATGGTGATATAAGAACTATAGATACGCATATAAAAACCTTAAGGGCTAAACTTTTAGAACAAGGAGATTGCATAAAAACTATAAGAGGAAGTGGATACATGTTTGAGGTAGAAAAATATGAAAACAATTAAGACAAAATTATTCTGTATATTTATGATTCTCATGATTTCACTAATTTTAGGTGGGATAATTTTGAATTCAGTTTTCCTAGAATCATATTATATTTATAAAAATAAAGGAGTCTTAGTGTCAGTAAGTCAGAAGATTAAGGATGAATATATGGAAGCAGAAAAAGATAATTATCAATATGCAGACACAATACAAAGTATTGATAACATTAATACAATAATTGTTGATAAAAATTATGATATAAAATACAATTCTATTCATCCAAAATCAAATGATGAAGAAAAACGTCTATCCAAGGAGATTAAACAAACTATTATGGAAAATGAAAAAAGACTTTCTAAAAAGTATGTTTACTATATTGATGAGAAAAATAATGATCAAAGGACAAAATTAGTATTTGTTTCACAAATTGAGAATGGAGATTTTATTATTCTAAAGAAGTCTTTTAAGAGTATTCATGAGAGCGTAGTAATTGCAAATCAATTTTATATATTGGCAGGATTTATAGTAATGCTTATTGGTGCTATATTTATTATTATTTTCTCTAATAAAATAACAAAGCCAATTATAGAAATGAGTAAAATTGCTGAAAATATATCTAATCTTAAATTTGACAAGGTTGTTAATATAGATTCGAAAGATGAAATAGGAAGACTAGGAAATAGTATAAATAAGATTTCTGACAAGCTTAACAAAAGTATAGATGAGCTTAAACAAGATGTGGAACGTAAGAAAGAACTTGTAAGGAATATGTCTCACGAATTAAAGACACCAATTGGTATAATTAAAGGGTATGCGGAAGGGCTCAAATTTGGAGTGGCCAATGATAGGGAAACAATGGATAAATATTGTTCTATATTAGTCGAAGAATGCGATAGAATGGATAGCTTGGTTAAAGAACTTTTACATTATTCTATGATGGAAGGTGGAATGATTAAATTAAATATTGTATCATTTAATGTTAATGAATTTCTAGGCAAAATTGTAGAACGATTTAAACCAGCAATTGATGAAAAAAATATTACGTTTACCTTGGAGTGTGTGAATGATTGTGAGATACATGCTGATAGAGACTTGCTTGAGAAGGCTATAAATAATTTCATTACGAATGCCATCGACCATGTGAAGGGCAGAAGAATTATTAATATAATAGGCAAGAAAGAAGAAAATAAAATAAAGATAGGTGTTTTCAATACTGGTGATACTATATGTGAGGAAGAAATGGATAAACTTTGGGATGTATGCTATAAAGTGGACAGATCGAGAACGAGAAAGTATGGAGGTCATGGGATAGGCTTGTCATTAGTGAGATTGATTGCACAACTTCATGGGGGAATTACTAAAGTGAAAAATGTGGAAGAAGGGGTGACTTTCTATTTGGAAATACCTGAATAGATTATTGAATATAAATTTATCTAAAATATAAGAGAATATTAAAGTCATGCAAAATATATATGCATGACTTTTTTGATATAAAATATATTTATATTTAAAATACATGAAAAAGAGCAAGGAATTTTTGCAAAAGGTGTATACGATTTCGAAAAAAATGTATAAATTCATGGAATAATATTCTTGATAACAAGGACAATCTGCTGTATAATACATACTGTTAGTATGCGAACAATATGCATAAAAATAATTCGTACATGGAGGGTTAATATGAAAAAGACTATGTTAGTTTGTTTAGTTGTAGCACTAATGTTAAGTGGTTGCGGTTCGACTAATAACGGAAATACAAGCAATAATTCAAAAACTGCTGAAACTACTGCAGAGCAAGCTAAAAATAAATACATAATGGCTGGAAAAATAGAAGCAAATGATCAAGCAAATATAGCCTCAAAAATTTCAGCAAGAGTTTCAGAAGTACTAGTTGATGTTGGGTCAAAAGTAAATGCAGGGGATACTATAGTTAAGTTAGATACTCAAGACTTGCAAGCACAAGTGAATCAAGCACAGGCAGCGGTTGATACTGCAAATGCGACGTTAACTAACGCTATGAATTCTACACGTCCAGAACAAATATCTCAAGCTCAAGCAACTTTAGATAGTGCAAATGAAGCTTATGATGTTGCTAAGAAAAACTATGATCGTACTAAAGCTTTAGTTGATGCGGGAGCAAATACTCAGCAGCAACTTGAAGCTGCACATCAACAGCTTACAACTGCAGAGTCACAACAGAAATCTGCACAAGAGCAATTGAATATGCTTAATAATGGAGCAACACAAACAAGTATAGATGTTTATAAAGCTCAAGTGGCACAAGCAGAAGCTGCTTTAAAAACTGCACAAACAACATTAAATAATGGAACTCTTACAGCGCCGATTTCGGGTGTAGTAAATGCTAAAAGTATTAATGTAGGTGAGATGGCATCTCCAGGTGCAACTCTTGTTTCAATATCTAATCCGGATGCTTTAGTGGTAAATGCATATGCACCTTTAGATATTGCAGGTCAGCTTCAAGAAGGACAAGATGTGGTAGTTAAAGTATCAGAAGTAGATAATGTTGAATTTGACGGAAAGATAACTGTAATAAATTCAAAACTAAATTCGCAAAGTAGAAATATTTTGGTTAAAGTTAGTTTAGCAGACCCAAATTCACAATTAAAGCCTGGCATGTTTGCTGAAATTGGATTAAAGGAATAAGGGAAGAGGTGACTTGAATATGAAAGGAAAGCGTAAAATATTAATTATTGGAATATTGTTGGTAATTGTGGTAGCATTAGGTAGTATAGGATTCTACTATTGGTATGAAAATGCATACTATGTTTCAACTGAAGATGCAAGAGTTAATGCAGATTTTGTTAGTGTAACTCCACAAATTTCTGGTAAACTACTAGAGCTTAATGTTGATGAAGGAGATAAAGTAACAAAAAATGAAATACTAGCGCGTCAAGAAATGAATAATCTTCCAGACACAAGTGTAGAACAATCTTTAGTAAGAGCACCTATTGATGGAATCATAGTAAAGAAGCAGGGAACTGTTGGAGAACTTTTATCAACAGGTCAAACTTTAATTACGTTAGTAGATCCAACTAAGCTTTATATTTCTGCTAACATAGAAGAAACAAAACTTGAAAAAGTAAAAGTTGGACAACCAGTTGATATTACTATTGATGAATATGATTCACAAAAATTTAGTGGAAAAGTAAAAACAATAGGTGAAATATCTAATTCTGCTATATCACTATTACCATCATCAACAAGCGGAACCTTTACTAAAGTAGTTCAAAGAGTACCAATAAAAATTGAACTTGATAATTTTGATGATAAGATTCTTCCAGGAACTAATGCAGTTATTAAGATTCATATTAAATGATGAGGTGATATAATGGGAGAGAATAATAACGAATCATTAGCAAGTAGTTGGTTAGCGTTAGCTGTAGTTATTATAGGTACTTTCATGTCTATACTTGATAGTAGTATAGTAAATATTGCTCTTCCTAAAATGATGGCTGTTTTTGGAGTATCTTTAGATGATATAAAGTGGGTGTTAACAGCTTATACATTGGCGCTTGGTGCCATTATACCACTTACTGGATATTTACAAGAAATTTTAGGAGCTAAAAGAATATATGTATTTGCTTTAGCGATGTTTACAGTTGGATCTATGTTATGTGGTCTTTCTTGGAGCAATACAAGTATGATAGCATTTCGTGTCCTCCAAGCCATTGGAGGAGGAATGATAATGCCTGTAGGAATGTCAATAATATATCAAATATTTCCTAGAGAAAAGATTGGATTAGCACTTGGATTTTGGGGGATAGCTGCGATGGCAGCACCTGCAATAGGACCTACTTTGGGTGGATATATTATTGAGAAGATGGACTGGAGACTTATTTTCAATGTTAATGTTCCAGTAGGGATAGTAGGAGTAATATTGGCCTTGATTTTATTAAAGGGGACAGAAAGGAAACCTTTTAAATCCTTTGATATAATTGGATTCTTATCTTCTACTGTAGGACTAGTAAGTATACTATATGTTCTAGGTGAAGGCTCATCAATTGATTGGTCAAAACTTGAGAATCCAATTTTGATGACCCTTGGATGTTTAAGTCTTGTATTATTTATAGTAAATGAATTAACTCATCCGGATCCATTATTAGATTTAAGAGTTTTTAAATTATTTGATTTTACAATTAGCCAAATTATAACTAGTGTATTAACTCTAGCTATGATGGGCGGTGTCTACGTATTACCATTATTTTTACAGAATATAAGAGGATATACACCTATGGAAGCCGGATTAATAATGTTGCCGGGAGCTCTGGTAATGGGATTTATGATGCCTCTTAGCGGTAATTTATTAAATAAAGTTGGCGTAAAAGCACTGGTTATACCTGGACTTTTAATACTTGCAGGCGCTTCATATGAACTTGCAACAGCTATAAATATGAATTCGAGTAAAGACTATATCATACTTGTTAATTGTATAAGGTCCATTGGAATAGGATTAAGTATGATGCCGATTAGTACTACCGGGATGAACGTTGTTCCAACACATTTAATTAGTAGAGCATCAGCACTTTCAAATACCTTAAGACAGGTAGCAGGTTCAGTTAGTGTTACTTTAATGTCTACTCTTATACAAGGAAGAAATGATTATAATTATGCAAAGTTATCAGAACAAATTAATGTATATAATCCAACTTCTAATAGCACAATAAGTACATTAACTAAAGCATTTATGGGAATGGGAATGGATACAAATACTGCTAGAGCTTCTGCAGTATCTTATATAGTGAAAATAATTCAAGGTCAAGCGTATGTAGATGCTATGTCATATTCAGTTGTAATAACTGTTGTTATAGTATTCGTCACTATATTCTTAGCTTTATTTATGGGTGGAAAGAAAGAGCCTAAAAAAGAAAATAAAGAAGGTGAAAAAAATGAATCTACAGGAGGGGCCCTCATCGCCGAATAATGAATTATATCAAAAACAAGCGGATGAGATTATTGGTGTATTTAGGAATATTAGAAGAGAATTAAGCTGTAAGTTTGAAAAAATTGCAAAAGATTGCGGATTTACAGCACCTCAATTAAATGTTATATTTCATTTATACATGATGCCGTCGATAACTCTAAATGAATTAAGTGATCAGATAGGATTAACTAAAAGTACAGTTTCAGGAATAGTAGATCGTCTTGCAAAACAGGGAGTTGTTACAAGAGAAATACCAAAGGAAAATCGTAGAATTGTAAGATTGTCAATTTCAGCGGAATTTAGGAAAAACAATGATATTTGCAAAATGAAAAAAGAGTTTATATCAAATCTTATACTAAATTCTATAAAAAATACAGACCCGGAAGAAGTAGAAAAAATAATTTATGGATTAAAACAATTCAGTATATTACTGAATAATAATTAGAAAATTGTAAAGCACTTTATTCATATAGAACTATTTTAGGATAGTTTTTATGAGTGAAGTGTTTTTTTTAAAAGAAATTCATAAAAGGCCAAAGTAAGACTGATTTTCTAATTCTTTTATTTGGATTGGAATCTTTTTAAGTTTAATGTCCAGATGAACTGTAATGGGGCAGGTGAGAAATGGGAAATATGACGTTCAATGTAGTAGCCGAAATCTTGTTATTTTTATTAAAAAAAAGAAGCAATATATGTGTTAATTTAATAAAGTTAAAGTGAAATTATTTGTATATTTTAATTGAGTTAGTAATATAATTAAATGAAGGCTAATTTTGTCGAAGATGTATACAAAGGTAAAAGTATATTATATTATTTTAATATAAAAATTAAAATAATATAAGTGGGAGAGAAAAGTTTATGTCTGAAAAAAACAACAAAAAAATTGTTTGGTATACCTTAGCATTTATGGCTTTTTCAACAGTTTGGGGTTTTGGTAACGTTATCAATGGTTTCTCTGAATATAATGGACTTAAGTCAGTAGTATCTTGGATCCTGATTTTTGCTATTTATTTTGTACCATACGCACTAATGGTAGGAGAGTTAGGATCAGCGTTTAAAGAATTTGGTGGTGGTGTCAGTTCATGGATAAATGAAACAATAAGTCCTAGAGTTGCCTATTATGCAGGATGGACATATTGGATTGTTCATATGCCTTATATTTCACAAAAACCATCAAACTTTATGATAGCAACAAGTTGGGCTATATTTCAAGATAAAAGAATTAGCAGTATGGATACAAAGTTACTACAAATAACATGTTTAGTAATTTTTTTGGTTGGACTTTATATAGCTTCCAAAGGATTAAATCCGTTAAAAAAATTAGCTACACTTGCAGGAACATCGATGTTTGTAATGTCAATTTTGTTTATTGTTTTAATGGTAGCTGCACCTGCTATTACTAATGCGCATTTAAATTCTATAGATTGGTCTATAAAAACGTTTATGCCCGCATTTGATATGAAGTTTTTTACAGGTCTATCTATATTAATTTTTGCGGTTGGCGGTTGTGAAAAGATTTCGCCATATGTAAACGAAATGGATGATCCTGAAAAGGGATTCTCAAAGGGTATGATTGCATTAGCTGTTATGGTAGCTGTATGTGCAATTTTAGGAACAATTTCTCTTGGAATGATGTTTGATTCAAATAATGTTCCTAAAGACTTAATGACAAATGGAGCATACTATGCCTTCCAGAAGCTAGGGGAATACTATCATCTAGGTAATTTATTTGTTGTCGTTTATGCTATTACTAACATGATTGGACAGTTTGCGGTATTAATTATATCTATTGATGCACCTTTACGTATGTTACTTGATAGTGCGGATAAGAATTTTATTCCTGAAAAAATGTTTGTAAAAAATAAATATGGCACATATAAAAATGGTCATAAATTAATTTTAATAATTGTTTCAATTTTAATAATAGTTCCAGCCTTTGGTATTGGGAACGTAGACGAGCTAGTGAAATGGCTAGTAAAATTAAATGCTGTGTGTATGCCACTTCGTTATTTATGGGTATTTGCTGCTTATATTGCATTGAAAAAAGCAGGAGAAAAATTCAAGCCAGAATATCAATTTGTAAAAAACAGAACTGTTGGTATTATAATTGGAGCATGGTGTTTTGCATTTACTGCTTTTGCATGTATTAGTGGTATGTATACAGCTGATAAATTTCAATTAGTTCTTAATATTATAACTCCTTTTGTATTACTTGGGCTAGGATTTATAATGCCGTATTTTGCACGAAAGAACAATAATTAATTATACAATAAAATATTTGGCTCTAAGTGTTATAACTTAGGGCTGTTTTTTATTGTACAAAAAACTATGAATTTATTAAATGCTAAATGGCTTATTATATAAGGATTTAGTGATATAATTGCGTATACATCGGGGATTATGAGATTATAAAAATAAACGGAAGTGGAGGGCGGCGTAGCTAGCTTTTATAAATGAATAATAATTAATCAGAATCTTTGAAAAGTTTTAATACTAAAGCAGTGTAGATTATAGTAGATAGAGAATTTAAATACTTTATAAATAATTATGGAAAGCGTATAGGATTTTAAAGAGGAAAATTGGTGCATTAAAAATATATTTAAAAGGTCTTTTAAATTGTTGTATTTTTAAGTATTATAATAAGTGAATGCTAACATTTTAATTGTCCTCCATATTATTTATCATGCTTAACAGCGGGTGTATAACTTGGGGGATAAAACTTATTTTTTAAAATAATAAAGCGAGTTAAGTTGGCAGGGTTAGAAAATACTTTTGAAAGAACTTTTAAGCTGCAAGATAGTAGCAGTTGGAGGAAATATGTCAGATATTAGAGAATTGAGTTTCAATGATACAAATAGTTCAACAAAATCACTAGGGGAGCAAACTTCAGAAAGAATTGTTCGATTGATTATAGATAGTGATTGGAAATCTGGAGATAAGCTACCTAATGAATATGATCTTGCAAGTAGCCTTAATGTAGGAAGAAGCACTATAAGAGAAGCTATAAAGGCTTTGGTTTCACGGAATGTTTTAGAAATTAGACGTGGAGCTGGAACTTTTATTTCTGATAAATGTGGAATTGCTGATGATCCCCTAGGATTAACGTTTGTAAAAGATAAATATAAATTAGCGCTTGATTTATTGGAAGTAAGATTTATGATAGAACCATCAATAGCATCTATAGCTGCTACAAAAGCTACTGATGAAGAAATCGAACAAATGTCTAACTTGTGTGACGAAATAGAGAGTCTTATCTTAAAAGATGAACCATATTTAGAGAAAGATATAGAGTTTCATACTGCAATAGCTAAGAGCAGTAAGAATTTGGTTGTGGTTAATTTGATTCCAATAATTAATAGATCTATTACTATATTTATCGATATTACAAATAGAAAATTACGTAATGAAACAATAGAGACACACAGGGAAATTTTAAATTCGATTAAGGAACATAATGCTAATGGAGCGCATGATGCGATGCTCTTACACTTAGTATATAATCGAAGGAATATCGCAAGTATTATAGGCAAGGAAAGAAATTATTAATTGTTTTGACTTTATGAAATACGTCTGCTCTTATTTTGGAGAGCGATGTATTTTTTTGTTATTATTTTAAATACATCAGATGAATATGCACGTTTTTTATTGATTTTTATGAAATGATAATAATTAAAACAATGAATTCAAAAAAAATTGACAAATACATCAGATGTGATATCATAAATACATCAGATGTATTTAAACGGTGTCAAATAAAGATTAAGGAGAGAAATAGTATGATTAGTCAAGAAGTAAGAAAAATTGCTCCAGAGATGGATCCACTTCGAAGAGGAATGGGATGGACAACAGAAGATTTGTCAAAGCCACAAATTATAGTAGAAAGTACATTTGGAGATAGTCATCCAGGAAGTGCTCATCTATTGAAATTTGCTAACAGAGCAGTTGAGGGAATTACACAATCAGGTGGGAAAGGTGCTAGATACTTTGCAACAGATATTTGTGATGGAATGTCACAAGGGCATGATGGAATAAATTACTCCTTAGCGTCTAGAGATACATTAACGTCTTTAATAGAAATCCATGCTAATGCAACACCATTCGATGGAGGCGTATTTATTTCAAGTTGTGATAAAGCAGTTCCATCACATCTTATGTCAATCGGAAGGCTAAACATACCAGCTATTATGGTTACTGGAGGAGTAATGGAAGCAGGTCCTGATTTATTGACACTAGAACAAATAGGTGCCTATAGTGCAATGTGCCAAAGAGGGGAAATTTCAGAAGAAAAATTAACTTTTTATAAAGAAAACGCATGCCCATCTTGTGGAGCTTGTTCATTCATGGGAACAGCAGCTACAATGCAAGTTATGGCAGAAGCACTTGGATTAATGCTTCCAGGTAGCTCATTGATGCCAGCAACATGTGAAGATTTAGAAGAAGTAGCGTTAAAAGCAGGAAGACAAGCTGTTGAACTAGCTAAAATGAATCTTCGTCCAAAAGATATTGTTACAATTAAATCCTTTGAAAATGCTATATTAGTTCATGCAGCTATATCGGGGTCTACTAACTCACTGTTGCATTTACCTGCTATAGCTCATGAATTTGGATTGTATATCGATGAAGAGACTTTTGATAGAATACACAAAGATGCACATTATTTACTAAACATACGTCCTGCTGGAAAATGGCCTGCGCAATATTTCTATTATGCAGGTGGTGTACCAGCAATAATGGAAGAGCTAAAGCACTTGCTTCATTTGGATGTTATGACTGTAACTGGGAAGACTTTAGGTGAAAACTTAGAAGAATTAAAAACTAACGGATATTATGAGAAGTGTAATGAGTATCTTGAAAAAGTAGGACTAAAAAAAGAAGATGTTATTCGTCCATTCAATAATGCTATTGGTACTAATGGTTCTGTATCGATATTAAAGGGAAATATAGCGCCAGAAGGTGCTGTAGTAAAACATTCTGCAGTTCCTAAAGAAATGCATGAGGCTATACTAAAAGCAAAACCTTTTGATAGTGAAGAGGAAGCTATTGATGCAGTCTTAAGAAAAATAATTCGTCCAGGGGATGCGGTTATTATAAGATATGAAGGACCAAAAGGTAGCGGAATGCCAGAAATGTTCTATACAACAGAAGCAATTGCTTCGGATGAAGAATTATCTGCTAGTATAGCGTTAATAACAGATGGTAGATTCTCAGGAGCTTCTAAAGGACCGGCAATTGGACACGTATCACCAGAGGCCGCAGTAGGAGGACCGATTGCATTAATTGAAGAAGATGATTTGATTGAAATTAGTATTCCTAATAGAGTATTACAGATCGTTGGTATAAAGGGAAAAAAATGCAGTAAAGAAGAAGTAGAGAAAGTTTTTGAAGAACGTAGAAAGAATTGGAAACCACGAAAATCAAAATACGAATCTGGAATTCTAAAGATTTTTTCAGAACATGCAGTATCACCAATGAAAGGTGGATATATGAAATAGATTAAAAACAATGGAAAGATAAACTGTTTATTATGTAGTATACAGATTAAAATATTTCCATAATAAGTGATAATTTTATGATTTCTATTATAAATTATTAAAAGGGAAAGAATGGTTCATGTGTTAGTGAATTGTTCTTTCCCTTTATTACGCTAGATTTAAAAGAGATATTATGTAACACAAGGATGTAATGCCTTTTGGAGTAGAAAGCTGAAAAAATAATCAGATTCCTATATAGAATTTTTAAATATACAAATATAATGTTTTAGTAATGATGTGTATGAACGTATATTAGCACTAAAAAATATATACCTCAATAATAGTAAATAGAATTCTAAAGTGATATAATTTTGAAAAAGAACTATGTTCAAATGATATGTTATAGCAATTTAGGAGGAAATCTATTATGGAGAAAAGACTCTATCTATCAGCAACAGATAAAAAGTTAGCAGGGGTATGCGGTGGGATAGCTGAATACTTTGGACTTGATTCAACATTAGTCAGAATTGGGTGGGCAATTTTGATTGTTTGTGCGGGATCGGGATTACTCTTATATATAATTTGTGCATTAATTATACCAAAGCAACCGCTATTATAAGCATAAGAAAAATTAAAATTTAAGGAAGTATACTAGTGAGCAAGTTTAATATAATATTAACTATCTAACTTGGGAGGAAACAAATGGATAAAGTAAATAGCTTGATAAAAAATACGCCAATACATTTAACAACAAATACTATAGTTTTAATAATAGTTGCTATTATTGCTCTTTATATATTAATTAAAGCAATAGCAGGTATCATAAGAATAGCAGCTCTTATAGGTGTGTGCTGGTTTATATTGATGTCTATTCAAAGTACAAACCTTATTAATATACCAATTATAAGAGAAGCGTATACAACGGTAGAAAAAATAATTCCTTCAAAGGAATTATGGACAGAAGCTTTGGATAAGACAGATAAGATAAACAAAGTAGTTAATGATTTAAAATAATAAATGTTTTTTATTTTCCACCTAGGGAAAGCTAATTTCAAGATATAAAAATTGATATTTTAAAAAATTGAAAATACTTTTGAGGAGTGAAATGAATGAAGACGTCAACTCATAGAATAGCTATTCCTTCTATTTTAGAGGTAGGAAAAGGAAATATAAATAATGTAGGCAACTTGATTAAGAAAGCCATGTTTAAAAGTGTTTTAATATGCTTTGGCGAGGGTCTAGAAGAATTGTTTGGAGATTCTATATGCAACTCTTTAAAAGAAGCTAATATAGATATTTCAAGAATAGAAACAATATCAGATGTAAATTTCGAAAAGATTAGTGTAAAAGCTTTTGAAATATCAAACGACGTAGAAGCTTTAATTGGAGTAGGTGGAGGAAAGGCTATAGATGCTGTTAAGTACATGAGCTTTTTGAGAAAATTACCGTTTATTAGTATTCCAACTTCAACTTCTAATGATGGTTTTTCAAGTGCAGGTGCATCTCTTTTAGTTAATGGCAAGAGGATGTCTCTGCCAGCTAAAACTCCTTATGGAATAATTGTAGATATTGATGTTATTAAGAGTGCACCAGAAAAATTTATATATTCGGGGATAGGAGATTTAGTATCAAATATCACTGCGTTGTATGATTGGAAATTTGAAGAAGAAAATGGAAGGATAATTATTGATGATTTTGCTACTATGATTTCTAAGAAAGCAGTCAATAGTTTTATAAGAACTGAGTTTAAAAATATTAAAGATGATTTGTTTCTGAAGGAATTAGTGGATTCATTAATATTGAATGGTATTTCTATGGAAATAGCAGGTGATAGCTCGCCGGCCTCTGGTTCAGAGCATCTAATATCTCATGCATTAGATAAATTTTTAGAAATGCCTCAGCTTCATGGAATACAGGTTGGAATTGCAACATATATTATGGCGAAAGTACAATATCATAGATTTGAAAGAATATCGAAGATATTAAAAGAAACAAACTTTTTCGAGCATGCAAAAACTTTAAAAATGAAAAAGAAAGATTATAAAAAAGCTATTGATATTGCTCCATCAATAAAACCTAATAGATATACGTATATTCATGTAGATGAAAATAGAATTCTTGCTAAAAAAATTATAGATGAGGATGAAATTCTGAACTACATATTAATATAATTTTTTCAGAAGAAGATGGAAATAAAGAAATAAAATAAAGATTGGATGCATGAAAAAAGTGATGAAGAAGCTATCATAAAAGCTGAATAAAAAAGTGTTCACAGGTAATACTAGATTTAGAGTTAGTATGAGTCGAAAGAGGAGGAACTTTAATGGAAAAATTAAGAAAAGGTGAACATGAAAAAGCCATGGAAAAAGCAAAAGAGATGCTTGATAAAGGTTGCGGAATGGGAGATATAGTGGAGGAAACAAAATTAAGCGAAGAAAACGTAATGAAGGCAAAGAGAAAATGGGAAGATAGATCGTAATATTTGTTTTTACATAAAATTAATAGAAAAGTATAGTTTATTTTATAACTACTAATTAGGTTGCTAGATAAGTGCTTAGTTGGTAGTTTTATATTTTTATAATTTAATATAATAAAATTTGTTCAAGATAAAAAATATATTTATTAGTATTTCTAAAGCAACATAGACCGAGAGCTATAGTTATTAAATAAAAGATACAATAATAAATAAAATTGTGAATAAATATTCGATTATTATGAATATAGTGTATAATATTATTATAATAATATAGAAGTTGGGGAAGAAATATGAATAATATTACATATGAATTTATAAATTATAAAAGTAAAGAGTTTAAAGAAGTATCTGAATTAAGGTTTAAAATACTTTTTAAACCATATAATAAAATTCATAAATACGACTATGATGAATTAGATTATAGCAGTATACATTTGGTAGGATTAGATAAGGGGGCTGTTGTTGCATATTCAAGAATGACCAATTATAATATGAATAGTAAAATGACAAATATAGTTGTTAGTGAAAAATATGTGGGTAAAGGCATTGGCATTGAAATGTTAAAAAGACATAAAATTAAGGCTAAAGAGTTTGGAGTTATATGTTTATATTTGAATGCAAGATTAGATACAATTAATTTTTATAAAAAGGCAGGATTCCAGTGCAAAGGAAATATATTTATATCAGAAAAAAGTGGATTAGCATTACAGCCTATGTATTTTAAAATAAACTAATATATAATAAAATTATTATAATGGGATCAAAACTTATTATCATACAAATTCAGAGTTGATAAATTATATAATTTTAGGCAATAATCTTAGTAAGATTATTGCCATTATTTTTGCACATAAAATATTTAAATATCATCCTAACAACTTTTTCGTACATGTCTTGATTTTTTTATGTCTAAATAAGAATCACCGGGAATATTCTGAATGAATTTAAGAAATTTAACTATCTTTATATCTTTCTTTAATGATTCAAGACTTCGATAGTGTGTTGCTAATTCACGATTCGTGAAAAGAGCATGAATTTGTCTATGACAGGTTGAACATAAAGAGAGTGTTTTAAATTTTTCTCCGCCTTTTTCTAAGGGAATTAAGTGATGTTTAGTAATGCTAGAAACATTTCTATTGCATAATTCACATATATGGTTTTGTGCCATAAAATCCTCCTCTTATATATTAGCTTTACAATTTGATTATATCAAAATAATGAGTAAAAGCAAAAAAGATTAAAGTAATATCATTATTATTTTAGTAACAATTATTCCGTAAAATTACAAAAATATAGAAGTCCATTTTAGTAAGATTAACTTGTATATTTAAATTTATTAGTTTTCATGAAGTAGAATTGAGATATTTATAGAATTACTGTTTCAAAATACAAATCAAAGATTTGAAATTTGTAATAATTTTGAGTTAAATTAGGAAAACTTTAATCATACTAAATCAGAATTTCTTAATATATATTAAAATCATAAAGCTATATTTATAATTATTATAAGTCAAGTGATTAATTAAGGCTAATATGTGGAAATTAAATTGAAATACAGGTGTAATAACAAAGTTAAAAATAATTCATTAAAAGAAGAAATCAGTGATAATTATATATGTATTCGTATTCATGAGGCAAATTCTACATTTTTCTTCAATATATGCAATAATTAGAATATTGCTTTTGATTTCATTATTACATACAATATTTTTCGTATGATAATATAGGGGGAAAATAAATGCTTACAAAGTTTTTAGATGTTTTATTAGGAGAACCTTTATCAAATGAACAAGGATGTAATGAAAAGTATAATATTCCTTTTGGATTAGCAATTATGGCAAGTGATGCAATATCATCTGTTGCCTATGCTGCTCAGGAGATTCTTTTTGTTTTAATAGTTCTAGGTGTAGCAGCATATCAGTGGTTAACATGGACCTCTTTTATGATTATAGGATTATTAATAATATTAACAATTTCTTATATTCAGATTATTAGGGCTTATCCTCAAGGTGGGGGAGCTTACAAAGTAGCCAATGAAAATATAGGAAAAAAATCTGGCTTAGCAGCTGGTGCAGGTTTAATAATTAGTTATATACTTACTGTCGCAGTTAGCGCCAGTGCAGGTGCAGATGCTATTATTTCTGCATTTAGCAATTTGACAGAATATAAAGTTATGTTTGTTTTAATAATAATTATAGTTTTGACTGTTTTAAATTTAAGAGGTATAAGTGAATCTTCAAAAATTTTTGCTATACCTACGTATATTTTTATTTTTAGCATGGCTTTTATGATACTTTATGGTTTGTTTAAGTACTTTATATTAAATATTCATCCAGAACCAATGTATTCTATCCCAGCAAATACTACAGAAAATGTATCGATATTTCTTATTTTAAGAGCTTTTTCATCAGGATGTTCTGCCTTAACTGGAGTAGAGGCAGTAAGTAATTCCGTTCCGAATTTTCAGGAACCGAGCCAAAAAAGTGCAAAGACTGTTATGATATTATTAGCAGCTTTAATATTTTTCATATTTGGAGGAACTTCGGTACTTGCTATATTCTATACAGCTGTACCAATAGCAAATGGTCCTACAGTTGTTTCACAAATAGCATTTGCTATTTTTGGGAATGGCATAATGTACTATATAATTCAATTTAGCACTGCTGTAATTTTACTTATGGCATGCAATACAGCATATACAGGATTTCCAATGCTAATGTATATAGTTGGGAAGGATGGTTTTGCACCACGACAATTCACTATTAGAGGTAAACGACTTAGTTTTTCTTTTGGAATCGTTGCATTATCATGTATAGCTTGTATCTTAGTTATTATATTTAAGGCAGACACTCATAGGTTGATTCCACTATATGCTATAGGCGTATTTATATCTTTTACTCTAGGGCAATTTGGAATGGTGAATCATTGGAGAAAAGAAAAAGGTAATGGTTGGGTGAAACGTGCAATAATCAACGGTATTGGTTCTGTTGTTACTTTATTAACAACGATAATAATTTTAATTGAAAAATTTAGTGAAGGTGCATTTATAGTTGCAATTTTAATTCCAATCATAATTGTAATTCAGCTAAGAATAAAAAAACACTATGATAAAGTGGCTTGTGGTTTAAGTATTAGTCAATTAAATCTGAAAAAGGTGAATTTAAGAAAGAAATATACTCATATTGTGATAGTTCCAATTGCTAGCTTAAATAAAGCAACAATAGGTGCGTTGCAATATGCTCAAAGTGTAAGCGATAATGTTATTGCTCTTAATATTTCACCAGACAAGGAAGCTATGGAAAAATTAAAATCTAGATGGAGTGAGTTAGATACAGATATATTACTTGTCGCAAAATATTCTCCATATAGAGCTGTGGTTACTCCTTTATTAAAGAATATAGAATTGATTGCAAATTCAACAGCTAAAGATGAGAAGATAACAGTAATAGTGCCTCAATTTGTTACTAATGAAAGATTTGGTGAGGTTTTACATAATCATACAAGTTTCTTTATTAGAGAAACCTTATTGAAGAATGATAACATAATTGTATCTACTTATCCTTATCATCTGTTAGATGAGGATGTAAAGCAAAGTAAGTAATTATAGATTTAGGATATAAAAACGTGCTATATTGTTTGATTCAGCAATATAGCATGTTTCTTAATTCCATTATTATCTTCTTACTTTAGTTCCAAATAATTGATCCCACATATTTAAAGCGTCCATGAATTTAGTTGTGTCTAATTGCGTCGAATTTGGAAGTGTATTAATAGAATCTTCATAAGATTGTCTTATAGCTGGTTTTATTTTATCTTGACTTTCTTTTGGAGCCATATCAAGTGAAACATTTTTTACAGAAGGTCCAGGATAAAAATAACCGCTATCGTATGTTATTGCCTGCATCTTTGGCGTCATAAGCCATGCCATTAGTTTTAAAACTACATTTTTTTGTTCATCGCTAAGTCCTTTTGGAATTGCCATATACTGAGCATCTGCAACCAATGTAGTATTGTTTAATACAAATCCTTGATAAGTTTGTGGAATACCACCTATGATTCTCTGATTCATATCCCATCCTAACTGACTTGCTATAATAGATCTTTTTCCGGCTTTTAATTCTGTGAATGTAGTACCAGTTTTAGCAGGATAATAATCTATGTATTGATTCAATTCTTTAAGATAAGCCCAAGTCTTGTCCCAAGTTTTAGGATCTTTGGGATCCTTATCTCCAAGAATATATGGTAACCCTTGAAGAAAAATTCTGCCTGGTCCTGAACCCGCGGGTCTTGCATATGTGAACTTTTCAGGATTAGCTTTAGCGAAAGCCAAAAGCTCATCAGGCGTTTTAGGTATATTTTGTACGGTATCTGGGTTATAAGTAAAGAATGGGCCGCTAGGTGAATACACATAAGTTATCGCATAACCCTTTACTAAATCATAAGTGGCTTTAGCACCAGAACTATAATTACTTTCTAAATCAGGAAATCTGCTGCCATATGTAGGCATAATATTTTCTATAACATCTCTATCAATACATGTGGAAAGACCATCAATTCCAGTAAAAATCAAATTTGTTTTCATATCTTCAGATAAAATTTGAGCTTTTAATAAAGATGGAACCTCTAATGCAGTAGATTTTTTTACTACGACATCTCCTATTAAATCAGGGTTTGCAGCTTTAAATTGATCTATGGAATCTCCGACTAATTGCATGCTTCCTGAAACATCTATTATATTTAAAGTAATAGGCTGAGTTGATTTGGAAACATTCTTTGAACCGCAGCCTGTTAATATAGTCGTCATCAAAACTATTACAAGCGTAACATTTAGAAATTTAAAATTTTTCATAATTATCCTCCATTTTAATTTAGATATAATTCTCTCTAGTTTAAAATTGCAAAATATATCTTAAGTTATATATAACAACAATTATAATTTAAATTTACTTACTTCGTTCATCATAGAGGTTGTTAAATTTGATAAAGTTTGAGCTGAAGTTGCTACATCATTAAAAGATGAATTTATTTGTTGTACTGAGGCTGCTATTTCTTCAGATGAAGCTGCATTTTCTTCTGATACTCCAGAAATATCTAACGTTTTTGAGATTATGAGATCTTTTTCAATATTTATATTTTCAATAGATTTATTTATATTATCAACTCTAGGCAATATAGTATTTATAGCCTTAAATATTAAAGCAAAAGATTTTATAGAATCTTCAATAAGGACTGATTGATTATTTAAGCTATCTTTACCTAAATCAGTAGTCTTAACCGCTATTTGGGCTTCGTTATTAATATTAGTAATCAAGCCACTTATATTACTGGCAGATACTTTAGATTGTTCCGCGAGTTTTCTGATTTCCTCTGCAACTACAGAGAATCCACGCCCCACTTCCCCTGCGCGAGCAGACTCAATTGCAGCATTTAATGCTAATAAATCAGTTTGATCAGCAATTGAATTTATAATAGTAGTTATGTTATTTACTTGTTCAACATGATTATCTAATTGAACAACTTTATTTCTTACAGTATCAAAAGATTCGTTTACATCTTTAATAGAATTAAATAAAAATTCTAACTTAGAGTTACTATCTTCGGCCATTGAACTAATATTATGTATATTTGAGTTTACATCATTAATTGATGAGGTTATTTGATCTAGTGAATCAGCAAAACTATCCAATGAAGTTTTTACATTCATTAGGTCACTAGATTGTTCAGTGGCAGCATTAGCTACTTCTTGAACAGCAGCATTAATTTCCTGTGCAGAAGAAGACATTTCGTCTGAAGCTCCTAATAAATTAGTTGCTTGTATATTTACAACATTTGCTGAATTTTGCACTTCTTCGAGCATTGAGGAGATGTTTGAAATTGTTACTTTGAGTGATTTTTTCATTCTGCCAAATTCGTTTTTTAAATTAGTGTTTATTTCGAAACTAAAGTCACCCGCAGCAACATTATCCAAATCGGACATTATTTCTTTTATAGACTTTCTTATAACCAAGATTATAGAAGAGGAAACAAGTATCTGAAGAATAAAACCAATGAAGAAAGTGATAAAAAAGATTTTAGTGCTTCTAATGTATAAACTCATATTGTCATTATGTAGAGCATTAGCAGTATTTGAACTATAAGTCACTAAATTATCAAGAAAAAGTTGCATTTCAACTCCCAATTGATTAAATTTTTCTAAATCTATACCATATAATTTATTGCCTTTTTCAAGATTCTTAATTTGTTCATAATAAGCTGAGGAATCCTTCTTAAATTCAGATAAATTGTTTGTTTCTATAGTGCTAAGCGATAGTTTTTCGTAATCTTCCACCATTTTGTTTATGGCAGAGTAGTCATTATCTATAGCTGCTACATCATCATCATTAAATTCAGATATAGAAATTCTATTGACATTTAACCGAATATTTAAGAATGTTTGTCTAATTTCCTCAGTTTTAATAATTCTTGTTAATGCAATTGTGTACATTGATGATGAATTTGAGTTAATCGTTTTCATGTTGTTATAACCAATTATTGCGATAGATAACGATACAACCGTTGATAAGATAACCATCAAAATAACGCTATTGATAATTTTAATATTTTTCAGCATAATATTCCCCTTTCAAACATAATAAATTTCCATATTGATAATATATCTAACCAATATTATACTCAAGGTCTAAAAAATCGGCGTATATATGAAATACGCGCAATTATATTGCATTTTTCTACTGTTTTCTCATTATTGCTAACTATATTGTAAGTTGATGCATTTCAAAAAATAATTAAATATTTATCTTGACATTGTAAACGGTTATGATTATTATTAAAATATAACTACCATACAAGTATGGCAGTATCGATTAGTAATAGATTTTTTAAAATACTTATGATAAAATATAAGTATAACTACCATACAAGTATGGTAGGACTTGAAAGTAAGGGAGAATATAAAAATGGCTTTAGAGGTAAATAAGAATACAACAAGTAAAACTATATATTATAAACTTAGAGATGAAATTATTAATTTATATCTTGAGCCTGGTACTAGCATTTCTGAAAAGGAACTTTCGGAAAAGTATAGTGTGAGTAGAACTCCAGTAAGAGAAGCACTTGTTAGATTAGCTCAAGAGGGGCTAGTTAATATTTATCCTCAAAAAGGCACAGTTGTTTCTTTAATTGATTTATCTGCAGTTGAAGAAGGAAGATTTTTACGTGAACATTTAGAAAGAGCAGTTGTAAAGGAAGCTTGTAAAGAATTTTCACAAGAAAATGTACTAGCTTTAGAAATGAATTTGAAACTTCAAAAAATGTATATAGAAAATAATGATTATAAAAAGTTATTTGAGGCAGATGAAGAATTTCATAAGATAATTTTCGAGGGAAGTAATAAAAAAAGAGTATGGAATAGTATTAATGATGGCAGTACTGAGTTTCAAAGAATTCGTATGCTTAGATTAGTAACTAATTCTAGCTGGGACAATATTTATCTTCAGCATAAAGAAATTTTTAATGCTATAAAAAACAAGAGCCCAGAGATAGCAGAAGACTTTATGAAGGAACATTTAAATATGGTTACTTTTGATAAAAATAAAATAAAAGAGAAGTATCCTAATTATTTTAAATAAAGATTGATTTAAGTTTTAATATGATCAAAGCTGTTAAATAATCATGTAATACTAAGATTATTATTTTAAATTAAAGGAGGTGAGGCTTATATATAAGCAGCATTAAATTTAAGTGTATTAATTTTATATATGTTTTGAGATATTATATATTGAAATTATAATTAAATGAAGTGACAGGAGGGACATTACTATGAAAATGGGTTTTAGATGGTACGGAGAAGGCAATGATACCGTTACACTTGAACAAATAAAACAAATTCCTGGAGTTGGAGGAATTGTTTGGGCTCTTCATGATATGGCAGCAGGTGAAGAATGGCCAATGGAAAAGATCCTTGAAGTAAAAAAATCAGCTGACAAGTATGGATTTAATATGGATGTTGTTGAAAGCGTTAATGTTCATGAAGACATTAAATTAGGTTTACCAACAAGAGATAAATATATAGAAAATTATAAAAAGACAATAGAAAAGTTAGCTAAGGTTGGTGTTAAAGTAATCTGCTATAATTTCATGCCTGTATTTGACTGGCTTAGAACAGATTTATTCAAGAAGGCAGAAGATGGATCAACAGCTCTTTTTTATGAAAAAGCAAAGATTAAAGATATTGATCCAATGGAGTTAGTTAACAAAATTGCGTCTAATCCAGATCTTACAATGCCAGGCTGGGAACCAGAAAGACTAAAGAATTTATCACAACTTTTTGAAGCATATAAGAATGTAACAGAAGAAGACTTATGGAATAACTTAAAATACTTCTTAGAACAAATTATTCCTGTAGCTGAAATAAATGATATTAAAATGGCAGTACATCCGGATGATCCACCTTGGCCAATATTTGGGTTACCAAGAATAGTTAAGAACAGAGATGATTTAGCAAGATTATTAAAGCTTGTTGATAATCCATATAATTGCTTAACTCTTTGCAGTGGTGCTATAGGTTCAGATCCAAATAATAATGTACCAGCTATGATAAGAGAATTCGGTAATAGGATTGCTTTTGCTCATATTAGAAATGTTAAGATTTATGAGAATGGTGATTTTATTGAAACATCTCATAGAACTTGTGATGGTTCATTAGATATATGTGATATAGTTAAAGCTTATCACGAAGTTGGATTTACTGGATATGTAAGACCAGACCATGGAAGACATATTTGGAATGAACAATGCAGACCAGGTTATGGACTTTATGATAGAGCACTTGGAATTATGTATTTATGGGGAATATGGGATTCTCTTGAAAGAAATAAATAAAAGAGATAAACTAAAATTTTGATTAAAAAAATTTTGGCTCATAGAATCTTAAGATACAAAAGATAATTAATAGTATTGACTTTATTAGCAATAGTTTTAAAGAGGTGAAAAAAATGAATAACGCCAAAATAGTATTAAGTAAAGAAAGTATCAAAAATAGTGATTTATGGGAAAAAGCTGGGATTGAAATTCCAAAGTTTGATTATGATAAGATGTCAGCATCAACTAAAGAAAATCCTACATGGGTTCATTTTGGAGCAGGAAATATATTCAGAGGATTTATAGCAATACTACAACAGGAACTTTTAAATACTGGGAAAGCGAAATCTGGTATTGTTGCTGTAGAAGGATATGACTATGAAATTATAGATGAAATTTATTCTCCTTATGATAATTTAAGCTTACTAGTAATTATGAAACCAGATGGTAGCCTAGATAAAAAGGTAGTAGGAAGTATAGGCGAAAGCTTAGCTGGTGATTACTCAAGAGAAGAAGATTGGAATAGGTTAAAAGAGATATTTTCAAATCCATCTTTACAAATAGCAAGCTTTACAATAACAGAAAAAGGTTATAGTGTTAAGAATTTATCACAACAAGATACAACAGATGGTCTAGAGCATCCTGTAAGTATTATAGCTAAAGTTGCGTCCCTAGCATATGTAAGATATCAAAACGGACAACTTCCAATAGCTTTTGTAAGTATGGATAATTGTTCAAAGAATGGTGAGAAGCTTCACAATGCAATGGAAACAATGATAAAGAACTGGGTTGAGAATGGATTAGTTGATAAAGGGTTCCTTGAATATATCAATGATACTAAAAAGGTATCTTTCCCTTGGAGTATGATAGATAAAATTACACCTAGACCATCTCAAAGTGTTAAGAATACATTAGAAGCAGTTGGTTTTGATAGCACTAAGATTGTAACAACTAGCAAAAATACTTATATTGCACCTTTTGTAAATGCAGAAGGGCCTCAATATCTTGTAATAGAAGATAACTTCCCAAATGGACGTATGCCTTTAGAAGAAGCAGGTGTATTTTTAACAAATAGAGAAACTGTGGAAAGAGTTGAAACAATGAAGGTAACTACGTGTTTAAATCCACTACATACGTCTCTAGCAGTTTTTGGATGCTTACTTGGATTTGATTTAATTGCAGATGAAATGAAAGATCCAGCTTTAAAGAAGTTAGTTGAAAAAATTGGATATGAAGAAGGAATGCCTGTTGTTGTAAATCCAGGAATATTAAATCCAGAAGATTTCATTAAAGAGGTAGTTGAAGTTAGACTTCCAAATCCATATATACCTGATACACCACAAAGAATTGCTTCAGATACATCTCAAAAAGTTGGTATAAGATTTGGAGAAACAATTAAAGCTTATAGTAAGAGAGAAGATTTAGATGCTAAAGAACTTAAATACATTCCTCTAGTTATAGCAGGCTGGTGCAGATATCTAATGGGATTAGATGATAATGGTAATGTTATGGAGTTAAGTCCAGATCCTTTATTAGATGAATTAAGAAAATATGTAGCAGATATAAAATTAGGTTCTAAAGAATCAGTAGAAAGTAGCTTAAAATCAATACTTATAAATGAAGAAATTTTTGGAGTAAATCTTTACACTATAGGTTTAGGCGAGAAAATTGAAGGTTATTTCAATGAATTGATTTCAGGTGCTGGTGCAGTTAGAGCAACTTTAGAAAAATATTTAGATTGTAAATAATCAGAGATAATGCTCGAAGATGCAAAAAAATAAACATTTTTATCATTCTTCATTTATTATATTCTGCCAAATAATATAAGTGAAGAACGATAAAGAATGTTTAAGAAAATTAATATGAAGTACATTATAACATAAGCAATGCTAATTAACAACTTTGCACTTATACTAAAAGGATGATATAAAACTTTTAGTATTATAAGGTAAGGAAGTTAAATTAGCGAATATAAGAATATAAGAATATAAGAATATAAGAATATAAGAATATAAGAATCCAAAACATAACAATAAGGTTAATATATAAAATTTAAGAAAACGTTGTGGTAAAGTATTGAGTAAATGCAAATTACAATAATGTACGTGAATTTATATACTGCGTGTTATTAACCCAAATATTCAATGCTTTACAAATATAAAATATTTATTTGAGAGAGTAGGATGAAGAATATGAAAAATTTCATGGATGAGAATTTTTTACTATCTAATCAAACAGCTATAGATTTATATCATAATTATGCTAAGAACTTGCCTATTATTGATTATCACTGTCATATTGATCCAAAAGAAATATATGAAAACAAAAAATTCAGTAATATAACTGAAGCGTGGCTTTATGGTGATCATTATAAGTGGAGAGCTATGAGAAGTAATGGTATAGATGAAAAATGCATTACAGGAGATGGAAGTGATTATGACAAATTCTTAGCTTGGTCGCAAACGATACCTATGGCTATAGGAAATCCTCTTTATCATTGGACTCATTTAGAACTTCAAAGATTCTTTGGAATATATGAACCGCTTGATGAAGATACTGCTCCTGAAATTTGGAAGAGAGCTAATGAATTATTAAATGGAGAAGGTTTTAATGTTAGAGATTTAATTATAAAATCAAACGTTGAAACTATATGTACAACAGATGATCCTATAGATACATTAGAATATCATATAAAAATTAAAGAAGATGCTAGCTTTAATGTAAATGTTTTACCCACTCTTAGACCAGATAAAGGAATTGAAATCAATTTAGATGGTTTTGTTTCTTGGGTAAAAGATTTAGAAAAAGTATCTGAAGTATCTATAAATAATTATGATGAATTTTTAAAAGCTCTTGATTCAAGAATAAGATTTTTCCATTCAGTTGGATGCAGAATAGCAGATCATGGTATAGATGGTGTAGTAGTTTATGCAGATTCATCAAAAGAAGAAGCAGAAGCAATATTTGCTAAAGCTTTAGAAGGTAAATCTATAAGCATTGATGAAGAAAAGAAGTATAAAACTTATACATTAAGACATGTATTCAAGCTTTATCATGAATTAGGTTGGACTATGCAGCTCCATATTGCAGCTCTTAGAAGTAATAATACAAAAATGCTTGAAAAAATAGGAGTAAATACAGGTTTTGATTCAATTAATGATGAAAGCATAGCTTATCCACTTTCTAGACTTCTAGATTCTGTGGACAGAGAAAATTCTCTTCCAAAAACAATTTTATATACATTAAATCCAAAGGATAACTATGTTCTTGGAACTATGATAGGAAACTTTCAAGGAGATGGTATTCCAGGAAAAATGCAATTTGGTGCAGCGTGGTGGTTCAATGATAATAAGGATGGAATGATTGAACAAATGAAGGCATTAGGAAACCTTGGATTGCTAGGACGCTTTATTGGAATGTTAACGGATTCAAGAAGCTTCTTATCATATACTAGGCATGAATACTTTAGAAGAATTGCTTGTAATTTAATTGGAGAATGGGTAGAAAACGGAGAAGTACCTAAAAACGATAAATTACTTAAAAGAATTGTTGAAGGTATATGCTATAGCAATGCAAAAGAATATTTTGGATTTGATAAAAAATAATTCAGGAATATTTAATTGATGAAAGAGAGGAAAAATTTATGTCAAATAAAAATAGAAAAATTACGATAGCTAGAGGCGTTGGTTATGGACTAGTTGATTTAATGGGTGGTGGAGCATTCACTATTATTGGAGCCTTCTTACTATTTTTCTATACAACATTTGCAGGATTAACACCGATAGAAGGTGCTTCTATCATAGCTATAGCTCGTATAGTGGATGCAGTTGCCAGTTTATTTATCGGTAGTATATCTGATAATTTCTATAAAACTAAGCTTGGAAAACTTTTTGGTAGACGTCGTTTCTTCTTATTAATCGGAGCTCCGTTAATGGCAGATTACGTGCTACTATGGGTAACAGGAAGAAGTTATGCGTTCTATTTAGTTACTTATTTGTTATTTGAAATAATTGCAGCCATGGTATTAATTCCATGGGAAACATTACCTGCTGAAATGACAAAAGATTTTACTGACAGAACTAAATTATCAGCATCAAGAATGTTTATTTCGGCAACAGGTACATTTTTAGCTACTTTTGTTCCAGGAAGATTAATAGCTTTCTTTGGTGACAAGAGCCCACAAGCATATTTCATTAATGGATTGGTTTTTGCTATTATATATGCAATATGTATACTTATATCACATAAAGTAACATGGGAAAGGGACCTTACACCTGAAATGGAACAAGAACTATTAAATGGTTCTACAAGCAAGAGCTTTGGAGAACAATTAATGACTATTGTAAAGGTTGCTGGTGACTATGTTTCTACATTTAAGATCAGAGCGTTTAGACAACATTTAGCAATTTATATATGTTCATTCACTGCTAAAGATTTATTTAATTCAGTATTTATATATTTCTGTGTATTTAATTTAGGTGTTTCATCTACTACTGCTGCTAATGTACTTTCACTTAGCATCATTGGTATTCCTGTAACAATCTTAGGTGGATTCTTAATGATTAAAGTTGGACCAGGTAACTTATATAAGATGGCTTATTCTATTATGATTGTATGTTTACTAGCATTTTATGGACTTTATGTAGGAAATTTAGGATCGAATATTGTTTTATTATTTGTAATTGGTACAATTTATCAAGTAGGAAGAAGTTTATTAGAGTTTACTCCATGGAATGTATTCCCATTCATTCCTGATGTTGATGAAATGGTTACAAGACAAAGAAGAGAAGGGCTTTTTGCAGCAGTTATGACATTTACTAGAAAAAGCAGTGTGGCAATAGCTACATTTGTTATAGGTGTTGTATTGCAAGAAAGCGGATTTGTTAAAGGACAGGCAACTCAATCACCACAAGTTGTATCAACTATAGCTACTCTTTTAGCTGTTGGATGTATATCTTTACTTGTAATCGCATTAATTTGTGCGGCAACTTTCAAACTTAATAAAAGAACACATGGTATATTAGTGGATGAAGTTGAACGTCTAAAGAATAATGGTTCAAAAGAAGAAGTAACTCCAGAAACAAAAACAATTGTTGAAAATCTTACTGGATATAAATATGAAAATGTTTGGAAAGAAACAGTAGTATAAATTAATTCTTTTGACTAATAGAATATTAAAATATTAGAATAGCTCAAAATCATCATAATCTCTAGATACGTTTCAATTTAGTTATTATAGCTGTCTTAAGATAGAAAGTAAATTGCTATTTTAAGGCAGCTAATTTTAATTTCAACTGTATTAAAATATTATTTTGATAGCTTCTATATTGTCTGTAAGAATATAAAGGTATGTCTTAAATAATTAATTGTACTATTAAATAAAAAATGTTATTAATATATGTCTATAAAAAATTAGGTTAGGAGACCGAAATATGAGTAATAAAAATAATTGTCTTTATTGTGATAAGGATGAAAAACTTGATAATTTAATGATTGAAATATGTAAGCTTGAAGTGTCAACTCTTTATTTGTTCAAAGAACAAAGTCATAAAGGAAGATGCATTGTTGCTTATGATAAACATGTGAAAGAATTATTTGAATTGGATGATAAGGAATTAGAATTATATATGAAAGATGTCACTAGAGCGGCGGCTATGATTAAAAAAACTTTTTCACCTGATAAAATAAATTATGGAGCATATTCAGATACTCTTCCACATCTTCACTTTCATTTGGTTCCTAAGTATAAAGATGGATATTCATGGGGTGGTGTATTTGAAATGAATCCTCAGAAAAAATATTTAAGTGATGAAGAATATATGAAGAGAATTAATCTCATAAAAGAAAAGTTATAATTATATATTTTGTGTTAGCTATTTCAAAACAGAGGATAGATATCTGTTTTGAAGTAGCTATTTTACAATGCAGATTTATGCCTTTATTTTGTATTGTGTGCATTAATAACTATATATCCATATTAGGTCTTGAATATAACTTTCTATTTATACTAATCAAGAAGAATTTATAAGTACAAGGGGATAATTCTACAGCATATGGAAAAGAAAATAGATTTATTTGAAACTTGGATTAAAATAAAAATTTTAGTAAAGTTTCTTCAATGACAAGTTTAGGAGGCATAGATATCGAATTATCCCCTATAGATATTTATGATGCATGTTCCTTTTTAAGAAGATATAAAGCAAAAAGTTAAACATATATTATAATCTAAGAAATATACTAAGATTACATTTGGGGTTGAAATTATATTGTAAATAATAATTAATATATTTGTTTTGTAAAGAATAAGCATGATTATTCATAATTTTTAAATTATTAGAGCTTAATAAAATTAAAATAATAAATTTTCACCTAATTAGTTTATGTAAAACATTGAATTTATTTCCTTATTATGTTATAATTTAGAAGTTAAAAAAATTTCGGCCCCAAAATAGTTTTTGACTTTTACATTGTGTTAGAGACTCATCATCTAAACATTGTTAGCTATGTAAAATTTTCTAACAGATTATGTACTTTTAAAACTGTGCATGTCTATACAGAAGTGTTGTAATTAAATAAGAAAATAGTTAGAAGGAAATTTATAAAAAATTTTAGATTATCTCTAGTTTTTAAAAATCGAGGGGTAGTCTCTTTTGTTAATAATAGAATATATATTTTATTTAGTTTGTTTAAGTTCAATAAAATATGTATTCTAATTAAGAAAATATAGAGAGGGTTGTATTATTATGTGGATAAAGTTCTTAATGGAGTATTTTAAGTCGCCAAGAACTGTTGGAGCTGTAGCTCCTAGTTCTAAAAAGCTTGCGGAAAAAATGGCGCATGATATTGATTTTGACCATGCAAAATGTATTGTGGAGTATGGTCCTGGAACAGGAGTGTTTACTGATAGACTAATGAAAAAAATAAAGGATCATACGATGTTAATGCTCGTAGAATATAATGAAGAATTCTGCAGAGAACTAGAGGAAAAGTATGGTGAATATAATAACGTTGTAATAGTAAATGATTCAGCTGAAAATGTAGATAAATATTTAAAAGAATACAATATTAAAGAAGTAGACTATGTTGTATCAGGATTACCATTTGCTAGTTTGCCAAAGAATATGTCAAATAGTATATTGAAAAAAACAAAAGATATATTAAAAAAGAATGGATTATTCATAACATTTCAATATACATTGCTTAAAAAGGGATATATAGGAAGTTATTTTGAAGATATAAGTTTAGAAAGAGTAGTGTTAAATATACCACCAGCGTATGTTTTAAAATGTCAAAATACCTAATATGATTAACATAATTTTAAGTTATGTGAGAACTTGCTAAAATGATAGTAGTAAGTTTATTTTAGAAATTAAAGATGTTGGTATCTAGGAATATAAGTTTTGTACAAGCTTTAGAATTTCATATCAAGTTTTAAAGAAGTTTACAAATATATATTTTGAAAATAATAATTTTTAGCATTTAATTAATACAAGTGAAGCTCTCAATGTATGTTGAGAGCTTTTTATTTTTAAGGTTGATGTATAAGAATAATTATTATATATACTTTACCTTAAATCTCCGAAGTAATATTATACCGTAAAAATAACATTTATTAAGAAGTATAAAATAAAGGATTTTTGAAATTATTGTAGAATTATAGAAATCATAGAAGTATTTTAATATAGTAGTGAATATAACATTACAATAAGTTTGTATTAAAAAAGATAGTTTGCAAGGGAGGAATACAAGTTGTGTAAACGTTTTTTAAGAGGCTTATATTTGTTATAAATTTAACAAATATGATATCTAAGTAGTTATTGTGTATTAAAAGGATTGAATTACTAATATGATTAGATGCTACCAAGGAGGAAAGTCAAAATGGAAATATTAAATTTTAGGTTACGCAAATTAAGTTGCATTGTATTAATAATTTTGGTTGGAAGTATTTTATCAGCTTGTTCCCAAGTAGGTAAAGTAATTGTTGATAACGAACCAAAAGAAGACAGGCAAAAAGATTATATTGAAGAAGTTCCAACACAAACTGTAACAAATGAGAAATCAGTGGATTTGGCACCGTTGTACGATCAGGTAAGAAATTTAAAAGGACAAGAGGCATTGGATTTTTTTGAAAGCCTTAAATCAAAAGGGTTATCGGATAGTGATATATTAGAATTTTTTATTAATTTACCTCTTTCAGATGCAAATAAAGAGATTACGGATATATATAAGAATGAAAAATTTGAAACTTATATGAGTACATATCCTACGGGAAAGCCTTTCGGTAACTATAAATGGACAAATGGAGATGGAACTAAGATAAAAGGAGCATTTAGCGAGCTGGATTTGAAATTACCATTTTCAAATTATGTGGCCTTAAAATCAGGACCAGTTGGAGACTTAAATAAAAAGTATAGAATTGGTGTTGCTATTCATGGATTTGATCAGCCATGGAATGTTAGTTTAGCTGATGCAGCTCAATGGGAAGCAGAAAGACATCCAAATGTCGAAGTTGATGTTAAGGATGCTCAATGGGACAACGATAGAATGGCAGATATAATAGATAGTTTTGTTCTGCAGAAAGTGGATGGGATTCTAACTTGGCCTATGGTTGAATCAGAGACAACTATTGCACCAGTGAAAAGGGCAATTGAGGCAGGTATACCAGTTGTAAGCGTTGATAGAATGACAGGACTCGAGGAGACCACGAGTAGAGTTACTGGGAATTTTCCAGCAAATGGCGCTCAATGTGGTATGTATTTAATTTGGAAACTTGCAAAAGAAGGCAGCCTAAATGCAAATGTAGTTCTTCTTAGAAAGCCTTCTGGAAGCACTGCTGATGCTAATAGAACTGGTCATTTCCTTAAAGTACTAAGTTATTTCCCTGATATTCACATATTAAAATCATATCATGATGATGATAATACAGCAGAAGCACTTGCCAATATGCAATTAGCATTAAATGAGTATCCTTCTATTGATGTTGTATTTGGAACAGGTGATCATGAAGCTATTGCTGCTTATGATGCATCAAAGAATGCTAATAGATTAAATAGCAGAAAGGATGCTAAAAAGATGATGTTTTTATCAATTGATGATTCTAAAAAGGCAATTACATCCGTAAAAGATGGATTATTTGAAGTGAATACACCATACACGCCCTTAATATCTGATATTGGAATGAGAACTTTACTTAATATAATCACTAAGAATGGTTCAATGCCACATGATATTATTACACCTAATATACCTATGGTGACAAAAGACGGAGATACTATATTTGGATTGAAAACTCAAACACCTGATCAATGGTATGAATATACTTTTGGGGCACCAATTAAATAATATATAGATATTAATTTAGAAGTTAAAATTAGATCTGAAAATTTTACATAATCAATGACATAAGAGGAAGGAGAAACTTCAAGATGAAAAAAATAAGCTCAGTTCCAGGAAGAATTCCCTTAACAATAAAATCAAAGCTTATTATAAGCTTCTCATTAATAGTATTCTTGATATCTACAGTAGGAATAACATCTTATATGACTATGAGGTCTTACTTAGTACAAGAAAATATTATGATTGAAAAAAACGTTATGGCGAACGATATCATAATTTTAATAAACTCAATTCCTCAGGATATATCAAAATATATATTAAATCCAACAGCGGAGAATAAAAAAATTATAGATGATAAGTTTATAAATATTAACAAAAATCAAGAGTTTATTAAAGATAATCTATCGGGAGAGAAGACACTGAAATCTTTTGATGCTGTAAGCAGAATGTTAGAGTCCTATTCTGAGGAAAATATAAAACTTTTTGAAAGTAAGAATGCCACTGAAATGGTGGAAAAAAATAAACTTATGAACAGGTTTTCTAAACTAATTCAAAATAGCATGCAGGAATATATGTCAGTCGAATTAGATCAACAAAATAAAGCTAGAGCAGATTTGGCTAAAAAATCTAATTTTACAGGAGTGCTAATCATTGTTTTTATAGTATCCATAGGTTTTTTTAGCATAATTTTTGCTATTTTCTTTTCGATAAAGTTAGGAAAATCATTGAATAAAATTGTACTATTAGCTGATGATATTGCTAATGGAAATTTACAGGTAGAAGAATATAAAGTGAATTCTAACGATGAAGTATCTTTATTGACAAGTTCTTTTAATGAAATGACAAAAAATCTAAGAACTATGATTAAGGGGATTATTAATAATAGCAAGGATTTATATGAATCTTCTACTATGATCAAGGATAGGGCGAAGGAAAGTGTCAAAGCAGTTAATCAGATCGCAGTATCTACTCAAGATGCTGTCGATGGTTCGCAGTATCAATTTAGTGAAGCAAAAAGGACTGAAGAAGCAGTTAATAGACTTATTAAAATGAATAGCAAAATAAAAGAAAAGTCAAATAATGTTTTGTCCTCGGCTAATAAATCTCTTAAAATAGCTGAAGGTGGAAATGAGAAAGTTAGATCCATGTTAAATCAAATGAACACTATTAAAGAACAAGTTATGAATATCCAATCGGTAACTGGCATTTTAAAAGAAAATTCATCGCAAATAGAAACCATACTAGATACTATTTCTAAAATTACAGCCAGTACGGAGTTGTTGGCTCTAAATGCTGCGATTGAAGCAGCTAGAGCAGGTGAATATGGAAAAGGATTTGCAGTTGTATCAGATGAAATTCGCAAACTAGCAACAAGTTCTGCAACATCTACTGTAGAGATATCTAAAATTTTAACTCAAATTCAAAATTACATTAATGTATTGATTAAAAGTATGTCCATTGCGGTTAGCGAGGTAATGAGTGGCTCAGAAAAAGTTTTGGAAGTTGAAGGAGCATTTAAGAATATTGTGGAGTCAAACAATGATGTTGACGGTGAAATAAAAAATATTTCAGATGAAATTTTAGTAATGGTTAATGAAATAAATGCAATTGAAAAAATATCTAAGAATATATGTGAAATTTCAAATAAATCACTAGAAGGAAGTACAGATATATCTGCAATAGTGGAAGAGCAGCTAGCAACTCAGGAAGAATTCTTTGCATCTGCCACTACTTTGGCTAACATTTCAAGTGAGTTAGCCAACGTTGTTTCTAAGTTTAGGGTTTAAGCGAACTTTAGAAATTTTAATAGTAGTGATACAAGATTATTGGAGTGCCGAAGCATATGTTGAGTTAGTGAAATTTTTAGGAATAGAAATTGTGATATAATAACACTAGATTTAAATTATAAATATATTTCGTTTTAATTTAATGTAGGAAGAGGAGCGTATTATATGAAAAGTCTATGTGTAATTGGAAGTTTAAATATGGATTTAGTAACTACAGTAGAAAATTTTCCTGTGGCAGGACAGACTGTCATGGGGAAAGCGTTTAATACATTTCCAGGAGGAAAAGGTGGTAATCAAGCAATAGCACTAGGTAGGTTGGGTTCAGATGTGCTTATGGTAGGAAAAATAGGGGAAGACATGTATGGAAAAAGATATCTAGAAGTTTTAAGAAGTAATAATGTCAAGTCTGATGGAGTAAGCATTGAAAAAGGCATGTCTTCTGGAGTAGCAGTGATACAAGTAAGTAATAATGGAGAGAATAATATAATTGTTGTTCCAGGAGCTAATGCAGAAGTTGATATAAATTATATTGAAAGCAAATGGAGTTTGATTGAGAGAGCAGATATATTTTTGTTTCAATTAGAAATTCCATTAGAAACAGCAATTGCAACTATGAAAAAACTAAAGAAACAAGGTAAGACAGTAATACTTGATCCAGCACCAGCGGTGGGTCTTCCCGATGAAATTTTTAAATATGTGGATTATTTAACACCAAATGAAACAGAGTTGGAGACTTTAATTGGAAGAAAGATAAATAGTGAAGAAAACCTTGTAGAAGCAGCAAAAACATTATTTGATAAGGGAGTAAGAGTTATAGTTGCAAAGTTAGGTAGTGATGGGGCTGCAATTATTAAGAAAGATAAATGTACTAGAGTTCCAGGATTTATTGTTGATCCAATAGATACAACGGCAGCGGGAGATTCTTTTAATGCGGGATTTGCTTTTGCCCTAGCAAAAGAAAAAGAACTTAAAGAATGTGTAATATTTGGAAATGCAGTAGGTGCTATTTCAACAACCGCACTAGGAGCTCAGGAAGCTATGCCAACTTTTGAAAGAGTTGACAAATTTATTAGAGATAGATAAATTTATCAGAAAAATTAATAAAAGGCGAAAGAGTTTTTGATATTGCAGAGGCATATAATCTTTCAGATGATAGTATAAGAAAAATTATATTTAAGTTAAATAATGAAAAATTAGAATCATCACATATAGTGCTAAAAAGTAAGGCCAAGTAAAGACAAAGTTCATATTTATAATATAAAATGATTTGCAAGGTACAGGAATCCTATAAAGAAACTGTTGTAAATAATATACAACTCAATATCTAATTAATTATTAGTTGGATATTGCGTTGAAAATTATATTCAGCAGTTTTTTGCTGATTCTAAATTAAAGAGTCGGAATTAAGAAAGTTTAATTATAATAATTTTTTACATATCATTTAATTTGTGGTAAGGGTAAACTATTATTGTGGTGCTAGTTTATTATTAAATAAGCTGTTTCAAAAATTTTAAAAATACTAAAAAAGGAGTGAGTTAAATGGAATATCATGAAGCAGAATTTAGGGAGTATTCAAGGAAAGGAATTATAAAAAATACGGAATGAAATTTGGAATTAGTAGAGGTAAGATAAATATGAAGAATAAAAATGAAATAGGAAACTTATTTGTTAAGTTAAAACGAAAGGCTAAAGCTTTTATTGTAGCAATCTTTAATTTCGCGCCTAAAGATACTATAGAGAGTTTTGATTACTACAAGTTTAGAAAGCTAAAATCTAACGATTATGGGGAATGCAGAAATAGAATTAGCATTCAGATGCAAAGAGATAGGCTCTTATTTTAGAATTATAATAATAGAATTTCAAATCTGAAAGTATTAAAAAATACAAGTAAGTTTTAAGATATATCTAATATATTAATAGGTCAACCATAAACAATAAATAGAGATGGTTGGCCTATTTTTATTTGAAATAAATAGAACATTGAAAAATCCTATGAGGTGTACTCAGAAAGTTTATGCTGATAAAATTGTAAACTTTAGTGATAAATGTTTGTTTATATATAGACAAAATAAATAAAAGTCTGTAATATATTAAATAGAAAGTAGTTATATTGAAAGGGAATGAGATTAATGGATATAAAATCAAATGAATTATTTTGGAATGCTACTATAAGTGAGCTCAAAGAAGGGATTATTGAAGAAGATGATGGATACAGGTGTATAATATGCGAAGAAGAATTCCAGAGGGGAAGAATATATGAAATAAATTCAAAGCTATATGATGCAAAGAAATCAGCAGAGTTGCATCTTGAAACAAGTCATGGTTCAATGCTTGAATATTTATTAAATATGAATTCAAGTTTTACTGGAATATCAGATGTTCAAAGAGAATTAATAAAATTTATTGCTATGGGATTATCTGATAAAGAAATTTCAGAGAAACTTAAAGTTGCGCAATCAACAATACGAAATCACCGGTATAAATTAAGAGAAAAGGAAAAGCAAGCAAAATTATTTTTAGCTATGATGGATTTGCTTTCAAAAACAACAAATAAGAAAATTAATAAAATTGGCAAAGAGACTATATGTGATGCTTATAAAACAGCAACTACTTTAGATGATAGGTATAATATAACAGATAAAGAAAAGAAGAGTGTTGTTGAAACTTATATGAATGAAAATGGTGGTTTAAGGAGTTATCCAGCTAGAGAAAAGAAAAAGATTATTGTATTAGAAGAGATATCAAGAAATTTTTCAAAAGGAAAGCAATATTCTGAAAAAGAGATAAATAGGATTCTAAAGAGAGTGTATGAGGATTACGTAACCATAAGAAGAGCTTTAATAGAGTATGGTTTTATAGAAAGAAAAAAAGATGGAAGCAGCTATTGGATTAAGGAATAAGTTTTTATGCCAAAGTGGAATTGTTTAGATGATAATAGACCTAATTTTTGATATAATGATTTATAGCAAAATTAGTAGAGGGGGATATATATGGCAATTGGAAGAAGTAAAGTAGTAATAGTTGGAACGGGTTCTGTTGGGGCAGCAGTAGCATTTGACATGGTAATGAATCATGTTTGCGATGATTTAATACTGATTGATATAAATAAAGAAAAATCATGGGCTGAAGCGACGGATTTACAACATTCTCTTGGATATAGCGGAAGTAAGATGAGGGTAAAAGATGGGGAATACGAAGAATGCAATGATGCAGATATAGTTGTAATTGCAGCTGCATTACCTTATATTACAGGGCAAACAAGATTAGATATGTTAGAAAAAGCTGCAGGAATAATGAATAATATAGTGCCGAACATCATGAAAAGTGGATTTTCAGGCATAATAGTTGTGATAACAAATCCTGTAGATGTTATGTCATATTATGTGCACAAACTTTCAGGTTTGCCAGCAAGTAAAGTCATTGGAACAGGAACAGCTCTAGATTCAGCACGTTTGAAATATCATTTAGCTGATGTTATGAGTGTTGACCCACAAAGTGTTCATGCTTTGTGCATGGGAGAACATGGAGATTCACAGATAATTCCATGGAGTCAAATTACAGTTGGGGGTAAAAAGTTTTTAGATATAATCAATGACAATAAAATGAGATTAAAAGGTTTTAATTTAAATTCAGTAACGGAAGATATTAAGAAAATAGCATATCGTATTGTGAATGCTAAAGGTGCAACTACTTTTGGTATTGCAGCAACTACTGTTCAGATTGTAAAAGCAATATTACGCGATGAAAATAAAGTTATTCCTGTATCAGCTATGCTTAATGGAGAGTATGGGGAAAGTGACACATATGCAGGTGTTCCGGCGGTTTTAAATAATCAAGGAGTGAAGGAACTTGTTGAATATCACTTAGTTGAAAGTGAAAAGGCAGAATTAAAAGAATCTATTGAGATTATAAAAGACTACAATAAAAGACTAAAATTATAAAATATGATATTTAATATTTTTGTATAAATGATATTTTATATAAAAAATTGAGAATGAAAGCATTTCTTTTTATAGAAATACTTTCATTCCTAAAATTTATAATCGTTCTTCAATTTATTATGTTACGATTTTAGTAAACCATATTTAAACTAAATCTATTAGTTAAATAATTCTATGACTCCGAGGCTTATAAGTAAGAGTCCTGAAATTAACGGAGCAAATTTACCTAAAAATTTGCCTAAGATATGGTTTCCAGCTCTTTCGCCAAGTTTAAGTGTGCAAATACTTATTATAAATGTTAATATGACTGTAAGTTCTATATTAACGCCTGTTACGCTTGCAGCAACTCCTGTACCAAAGTTATTAAATGTTAATGCAAAAGCTACCAAAAGTGCCTCTTTTTTATCTATATCTCCTGATTTATCTAAATCTGATTTTTCTGCATATTCGATCATATCATTAGTATTCTTTAAAGCGAGTTCTTTTATTTTTTTATTATTTATAAGTTTAAAAATACTTTGAATTACAAAGTATAATCCTAGAATTATAATAATTCCAGCACCTAAGCTATTTGATAAAAAGCTTGGTAAAAATTTAGATACATATATGCCAAGTAACATAGATAAAAATGTTCCAGTAGAAGTTACAAGTGCTACTATAAGATTTGCAGCTGTGTCTATTCTTATTTTTTTTATTCCATATGCAATACCTATAACTAAATTATCTAAGTTAGAAGATAAACTAAATAATAAAGCAGATAAAATTAATATCATATATGTCATTCCTTCTTAATTATTACTTATATTTAATATATGGTTGTAAATTTGTGTGGTGATTAAGAATTTTTAAGAGAAATTACGTTTAATTACTAATATCTATTAAATACATAAAGATATTTAAGTTATATTTTATAAGATGTCCATACAAAAATGTGTAGATTAAATTAATAGTGGGAAGAAAACTCTTCTAAGGCTCTGGAAGACCGAAAAGAAGAGTTTTTATCTTTTAACATGTTAATAGACTTAATCACAAAACACTCCTAAAATATTACTATTAAGCTTGGCCAGTAAATGTTAAATATAAGAGAACCATATTTAGTGATATGATTATAGCTGCGATGATAATACCTAAAATTCTTACCCAATTGCGATTTGCCATAATACCCATTAAATCCTTACGTCTAGCTATAGTTAGCATTTGTATTATCGGAAATGGCAATATGAAGCTAAGTGCTACTTGGCTTAAAACAAGGGTATTCATTGGATTTATTCCAAGTGCAATTATAGCCAATGCAGGCATCATAGTTATAAGTCTTCTAATATTAATTGGTATACTTAAATTCACAAAACCCTTCATAATTGTTTGACCTGCCATAGTACCCACAGCAGATGATGACAAACCTGAGGCAAGTAATGCTATTCCAAAAGCTCCGCTAGATAATGAACCTAGTAAAGGTTGTAATGATGCATGGGCTTGCTCCATTGTATCAACAATTAATCCATTTTTATTGAATACAGCAGCGGATACAATAACCATTGCAGCATTCACTATAAAGGCAATATTCATAGCTATTGTTACATCAATTTTTTCCATTTTTAAATGTTTTAGCTTTCCTTCAATGGATGTATCAGTTCCTCTATGCTGGACCAAATGTGAATGAAGGTATATTACGTGAGGCATAACTGTTGCACCAAGCATTCCTACTGCGATTAATAATGCCTGACTATTTGGCAGTGATGGAATTATTGTATGAATTCCTACTTGAAACCAATCAGGTTTGGCAAGAAATAATTCTATTGTATATGCAATACAGATTACTGCAACAAGAATTGATATTATTATTTCTATAGTTTTTTGGCCATACTTTTCCATATAACAAATGAAGAATGTTATTATTCCTGTAATAATCCCAGCATATATCATTGGTATATGGAACAATAAATATAATCCCAAAGTTCCACCTAGAAATTCTGCTAAGTCAGTTGCCATTGCACCTATTTCTGCAACAATCCAAAATACCCAATTTGTTTTTTTAGAAAATACTTTGGCACACATTTCTGGAAGGTTATGGCCTGTGGCTATTCCTAATTTTGCAGACATTATCTGTAAAAAGATAGCCATTAAGTTACTAAATAAAATTACCCAAATTAACGCATAGCCAAATTCCGATCCTCCACTAATATTAGTTGCAAAGTTTCCAGGATCTATATATGCTACACTTACAATAAAAGCTGGACCTAAATATTTTAATAGTTGCCTAAATTTACTAATATTAGCACTCCTGTCTTTTTTAAATGGAACAAATCCAGTGACAGATACATCAGTGCTTCTTAAACCTCTTTCGTTCTCCAAGAAAATACATCACCTTTCTTACTTTATTTTTTTATGTGTCTAATTTTTTAATCTTATATGTAATTAAGATAGTTATTAACAGTTAACTTTCTTAGCCTAGTCTAAATTATTTTATATTATAAGTTATGCAATAATATTCTAAATGTTACAGTAAAGTAACTTTTTCGCCATTAAAGCATATAATTTATTAAGTAGATTATTACGGGGAGCGAGTAAGTATATGGGCAAAAATGATTTCTATACTTTTAACGAATATATGAAGAAAGAAGACAGCAAGCTAACTGCGTCCATGGAAGATTATCTTGAGATGATATATAGATTGTCATTGAATAAAGGGTATTTAAGAATTAATGAACTTTCAAATGCACTTAATGTTCAACCTCCTTCTGCCACAAGGATGGTACAGAAGTTATCAGAGGAAAGACTTGTAAAGTATGAAAAATATGGGATTATAATACTTGAAGAAAGTGGTAAAGAACTTGGCGCAGCACTTCTTAACAGGCATCATATTATTGAGAATTTTCTAAGGATACTTGATATTCCTGATAAAGAAATATTAGATGAAACAGAAAAGATAGAACATACTGTAAGTAAAGAAACATCAAAATGCTTTCAGGATTTTGTACAATTTATAGAAAGCAATCCTAGTATAGCTAAGGCTTTTAAGGAGTATAGAGAGTCTATAAAATAGAAAGATGGAGATTGTTTATTTAAACATTAATAAAGATAAATCAGATAGCAAGTTAGATCTTAATTATAAGGCTTAATTTATTATCTGATTTATTTATGTTGCTTTTATTTGAGTTTGAGTAGATATAATTAAATAGTAAATATAGTTTTTATTATTTTTTAAATAAAGATGCCTGTTGAAATTACACTATATTTAAAAAAGTGAGCCACAAATTGTATTTTTGAATGTTCTGTTTTATAAGTGGAAGAAACTTAGTTAATTGTTGTATGTCTATGTAAAAATCTTTATTACTATCTGTATACATAATAATGTGATTAATTAACATAGACTATATAAGAAATATATATTCAAAGAATAAGGGGAGAAAATTTTCGATGGTAAAATGTAAGAATCTTTTTGAAAATAAAAATATTGAAATTGTAGAATCAAGAGGGGGCGTTAAGGTTCTTGAATATAAAAAAGATTTGAGTGTAAGCACTACAACTGCAATGGCAGCATATTTTGCTTCAGAGATGAATGTTAGAAAAAGACAGGTTTTAATTGAGTTGAATGGTAATGCTTACACAATAAGTTCCGGAGTAATGCAGTGGACAGCAGGATCTGTGAGTATGGCTGCTGATATTAAGGGAATTGGTGATTTTTTTGGAAAAGCTATATCATCAAAGGTAACAAAAGAGTCTGCTATTAAACCAAAATATCAGGGAAATGGTTTATTGATGTTAGAACCAACATATAGGCATATTTTGCTTGAGGAAGTTTCGGAATGGGGAGGGATGGTTTTAGATGATGGACTTTTCTTAGCGTGTGAGTCTAAGGTTCAGCAAAAGATAGTTGCGAGGACAAATATCTCTTCGGCAATGCTTGGGAATGAAGGACTATTTAATTTGTGTCTAAAAGGTGAAGGGATAGCCGTGCTAGAAAGTCCTGTTCCAAGAAGCGAATTGATAGAATTTATATTAGATAATGATGAGGTGCGGATTGATGGGAATTTTGCAATTGCTTGGTCTAATTCTTTAGAGTTTAGAGTTGAAAAGTCTAGTAAAAGTTTAATTGGATCTGCAGTCTCAGGAGAGGGATTGGTTAACGTATATAGGGGAACAGGAAAAATACTTATGGCTCCAATATCATAGAAATACGGATGTGAATATTTAATTGTAGAAGGATTGGTAAGAAATATTATAATCACCAATCCTTTTGCTATAAGAAATTAAAAGGTAAGTCAAAAATAATGTTTATTTGGGATTAATAGTAAACAGGATAATATAAAAAGTTAATAGAATAATAAATATAAATATTAAGATTGCTTAAAAACTAATATTCGGAATAATTTTACATGCGAGGAATTATAGCTATATTATTAGATTTTTTTTGCCCAAAACATATAAAAACACGAACATTAGATAAATAAAAATAAAAAAAATACATAAAATATTTAATTTACTATTGATTTATAGTCCAAAGTATTGTAGCATTAAGTATGTAAAATAAAGAGCTATATATTACGCACTGAATATATTACATTTTATTTATTCTATGCTTTAACATTCGATGATTGTATAGAAATTCAAAAAGTAATTTATTAGTATGTCATATATAAATAATGAAATTTTACCCGTATATGCTTGAAAATAAGGTTCAAGCGTTTCTACCGGACTACCGTAAATTGTCTGACTATGGGTGTTTATAGGTACTTGTTACTTATAAGCCCCTTTGTAAAAAAACAAAGGGGCTTATATTTTACAAGAAATCTTTAAATTCTTGTTATTATCTTTTATATTTTTTTCAACGTTAGTGCATCCTACTAACAGATGTATTATTTTGGAGTAGCAGTGTTAATTTGTGTAGCTCAAAAATAGGAGGAATCTATATTGGACAATGTATTAAAAAAATCGGTAAAAACAACGGAGGAGAACGGTATGTTAGAAAAAATATTTCACTTATCAAAAAATAAAACAACTGTTAAGACAGAAATGTTAGCGGGGTTAACAACCTTTTTAACTATGGCGTATATCTTAGTAGTAAATCCTAGTATCTTAAGTCAATCAGGTATGGATGTATCAGCTGTATTTACTGCAACTGCATTGGCTTCTTTTATTGGTACTGTAATTATGGCGCTTATTGCTAATTATCCATTTGGTATGGCACCAGGTATGGGATTAAATGCTCTTTTCACATTCACAATTTGTTTGGGAATGAAGTTCTCTTGGCAAACAGCTTTGGCGGCTTCATTAATCGAAGGATTTATATTTATGGCGCTTAACATATTTAAAATTAGACAAGTAATTATTGATAGTGTTCCGCCAACATTAAAATATGCAATTAGTATTGGGATTGGTTTCTTTATAACATTTATAGGTCTTCAAGATGCTAAGATGATTGTTGCTAATCAAGCTACATTAGTTGGAATAGGAAATTTAAAAGATCCAACAGTACTTTTAGCTGGTCTAGGTGTTATTATAATATCAATATTATATTATAAAAATGTAAAAGGTTCATTCATTATTGGAATGTTTTCTGTATATGTATTAGGAATGATTTTTGGAGTTGCTAAGGTACCTACAGGAATAATATCTATGCCACCATCAGTTGCTCCAATATTTATGCAATTTGATTTTAAGAGTGCAATGGTAATTGGTATAATACCAGCAATTCTTTCTATGTTATTTATAGATGTTTTCGATAGTATAGGAACTCTAATTGGTTTAGCTTCAAAAGCTGGATACTTAGACGAAAAAGGTAATGTTAAAAATGCAGATAAAGTTTTAACAGCTGATGCTATTGGATCTGTAGTAGGTGCATGTTTAGGAACATCTACACCTGTAGCGTTTGTTGAGTCAGCAGCTGGTATTGCTGAAGGCGGAAGAACAGGACTTGCTGGTCTTACAATAGCTGGATTATTCTTCTTGTCATTATTCTTTTCACCAATTTTAACTGCTATACCAGGTTTTGCTACAGCGCCTGTTCTAATAGTTTTAGGTGCAGTAATGATGGAACCAATATCAAAGGTTAATTTCTCAGATTTCACTGAAGGAATGCCTGTATTCTTAACATTGATATTAACTCTTTTAACATATTCAATTACAGATGGGTTAGCATTTGGATTTGTTTCTTATGTATTAATAAAATTATTTACAGGTAAATCAAAAGATATTCCTGTACCAATGTATTTTATTGCCTTAGCATTTGTAGGATTATTCGCGCTTATGTAATAATAGATAAGAAGAGCCTCATGGTGTAAGAAAATTCACCATGGGGCTTTTATAAATTAATTACTAACTATTAATTTTCTATGTTATTTGTTAAAAAATAATGATAATAGTGCTTTGACTTATTATTTAGTTGGCAATTTTGATTTTATATTGAAGATATTTTTAAGGACGTCCGAAGATTTATAATTCCATACGTAACTTTACATACTTCTTAATATATTTTACGCATTTCTCGAAGCCGAGCTTGCTGGTATCTAGAGACAGATCATAGTTTCTTACGTCCTCCCATTTATTACCAGTGTGGTAATAGTAGTAGTCACTTCTATATTTATTTAATTTCTTAATTTCCTTAATTGCTTCTTTTTCAGAAGCGCCAAGGATATCCATTTCATGCTTAATACAGTAATCTTCTGATGCATGAATAAAAATTTTAAATATATTTGGTTTATCCTTTAAGATATAATCAGCACAACGCCCTATCACAACATAAGATTCTTTATCGGCTAATTCACGTAATATCTTAGCTTGATAATTGAACAAATTGTCATTTGAAGTAAAATCATTACTTTCAGGTGGGATTAATTCACCATTATATACTTTCTTTGAAACCTTATATAACAAACTATTTTTTACACCTTCGTCTGCATTGGCAAATAGAGCTTCATTTATACCACTGTCATCTGAAGCCAAACGTAATAACTCACGGTCATACATATTTATACCCAAATCTTTAGATAACATTTTTCCTATTGTTGTCCCACCGCTTCCACAAGTTCTTGTTATTGCAATTACAAACTTATCCATATAATCTCACTCCTTCCCTATATAGAAATTATACCACATTCTATTAAATTATTTTCATAAATATGATATTCAAACGAAAGATAATAGAATAATTTAGATGGATTTTGTTAATATGATCAAATCAGAAAAGTTCTTTTGCATTTTTATTTGTTTAAAGATATCTAGGAATAATACTGAGAAACAATAATAAAATATTATCAGCATGCAATTTATAAGCGTTTTTAGAAGGGAGGAATTTTATGATTTATAATATTTTAATTGGAGGAGCAGCTGGGCTAGGAATGGAGACTATTTCCTCTATATTAGAGAAAGTTTTAAAAAGGAAAGGCTTCGAAATATTTACTATACAAGACTATATGTCAAGGGTAAGAGGCGGGCATAATTTTTTTCAAATACGCTTTGGAAATGAGCAAATAAATTCCCATTGGGATGATATCGATGGAATAATCGCTTTAGACAAAGAAACAATAGATCTTCATATCGGCAGATTAAAGGAAGACGGGTTTATAATTGCTGACGAGCAAATTAAGCTTGAAGATAAAAGATTCTTTGGTCTTACGCTTAAAGCTTTAGCTAAAAGCATTGGGAATTCAAAAGTATATGGTAGCATAGCTTTGGGCGCTTTTGTAAAGTTATTTAATTTGGATTTAAGTGGCATTAAGGAAGTATTAGCAGAAAAGTTCAAAGAGGAAATCGCCAATAAAAATTTCAATGCCTTTGAAGAAGGATACAAGCTAGTTGCACCAAAGTATCAAATTGAACCTAAGAACAATGATAAGAGTATTTTAATTGGAGGAAATGATGCTATTGCTCTTGGGGCTATTGCAGCTGGATGTAAGTTTTATTCTGCTTATCCAATGACACCATCTACAAGCATAATGAATTATCTTGCTTCAAAGATGAATGAAGCAGAAATTGTAGTTGAACAGGCTGAAGATGAAATTGCTTCAATAAATATGGCTATTGGAGCTTCTTATGCAGGTGTTAGAGCAATGACAGGATCGTCTGGAGGAGGATTTGCGCTAATGGTAGAGGCTGTAGGCTTATCGGGAATGCTTGAGGTACCTCTTGTAATAGCAGAAATACAAAGGCCTGGGCCTACTACAGGTTTGCCAACAAGAACAGAACAAGCAGATTTGAAATTTGTTATATCCTCATCACCAGGGGAAATACCTAAAATGGTAATAGCATTAAGGGAACCTGAAGATGCATTTTATCAAACTATAAGAGCATTCAATCTTGCTGATAAATATCAAATACCAGTTATTTTACTTGGAGATCAGTTTTTAGCTGATAGTATAAGAACTGTAAAGCCTTTTAATTTTGATAAGATTAAAATAGAAAGGCATTTAAAAGATGATGAATATATAAATGCTAAAGATTATAAGCGTTATGAATTAACAAAGACAGGTGTTTCGCCACGTATAACGCCAGGTAAAATACCAGGATTAACAGTATTGGTAGATAGTGATGAACATGATGAATATGGACATATTACTGAATCAGGTGAAGTAAGAAATAAAATGAATGATAAGAGACTAAGGAAAATGGAATATTTAAAAGAAGAGCTTTTAGAACCTGAATTCATCGGTGAAGAAAATGCAGATACTTTAATTTTAGCATGGGGATCATTATATAGTCCGGTTAAGGAAGCTATAAAACTTCTTAATGGACGTTCAGGAAATAATAATAAATACTGCTCATTAGTATTTGGGGATGTCTGGCCTTTACCTGAGAAAAATCTTAGGAAGTATGCAAAAAAAGTAAAAAATATAATAAACATAGAGCAAAATGCGACAGGACAACTAGCAGGACTTATTAGAGAATATACAGGTATTGAATGCAATAGCAGTATCTTAAAATATGATGGAAGACCTATTTCATCTCAAGAAATATACAGTAAGCTAATTGGAGGTGAGCAATAATGAATAATGAAATATTTCTAACATCAGAAACAGCTTGGTGTCCAGGATGTGGGGATCATAATATTCTTGATGCTCTAAAGCAAGCACTTATAGATTTAGGTAAGGCTCCACACGAAGTACTTATTGTTGGTGGAATAGGTCAAGCTGCTAAAACACCTCAATATATAAATACTAATGGATTTTGTGGACTTCATGGAAGATCATTACCACCTGCAGTTGCAGCAAAGATTGTAAATAAAAGATTAACTGTAATAGTAAATACAGGAGAAGGGGATTCTTATGGAGAAGGAGGAAATCACTTTATTCATAATATTAGGCGTAATGTAGATATAACACATTTTGTTCACGATAACCAAATATATGGGTTAACAAAAGGACAAGCATCGCCTACAACTGATATCGGACATGTAACAGATGTTCAGCCAAATGGGTCAAATAACATTCCTATGAATCCAGTAGCACTTGCAATAACACTTGGTGCCGGTTTTGTTGCTAGAGCATTTAGTGGAGATAAAGAGCACTTGAAGAAAGTTATGATTGAAGCTATTAATCATAAAGGCTACTCTCTTGTTGATATCTTACAGCCATGTGTGTCATTTAATAAAGTTAATACATTCCAATGGTATAATAAAAGAGTTTATAAGCTTGGAAAAGGATACGATCCAAGCAATAAATTGAAGGCTATTGAAAAATCAATGGAATGGGGAGATAAGATTCCTTTGGGAATTTTATATAAAGAAGAAAAATCCACTTTTCATGATAAAGTTAGCTTTTTAAAAAATGGAGAATCACTTGTTGAAAGTGAAGTTAAAATAGATAAGATCAAGGAATTTATGAAAGATTTCCTATAAAAATAGCATAGAAAAAAATTAATGATCAAAAGTAATTACATTTTAGTAGTCAAGGCCTGATTTTTATTAAATCGGGCCTTTTAAATGCGAATAATTGTTATAAAGCTTATATATTTTCTTAAACAGATAATTTCTAATGAAATCTTAGTTTGTATTTTAATAAATGTTATATTTTTATATTACATTTATCGAAATAGATATAAATGAAAGTATATTATGCAGATTTTAAATAAAAACTTATAAAGTAAGATATGCTATAATTATGATAATAAAAATTAAGGAAAAATGTGGAGGAAAGCAAAATGAATACAGATACATTAAGAAAGTACGCAGAGCTCGTTGTTAAGAAGGGGATAAACTTACAAGATAAGCAACAATTGCTTATAAATTCACCAATAGAATGTGCAGAGTTTGCTAGACTGATAGCAGAAGAAGCTTATAAAGCTGGTGCTATTAATGTTATAGTTGATTACAATGATGAAGAACTTGCTTTAATAAAATACAATAAAGCTCCTATGGAAAGTTTTGAAAGGGAGCCAAAACATGCTGTATTATCAAGAGAGCAACTTATAAAGGAGAAAACTGCATTTATAAGTATTTCTGCTAGAGATCCAGAGCTATTAAGCGGAGTAGATCCTAATAAGATTTCCACTTTAGCAAAAACAGCAAATAGAGCTATGAAAGATGTTAGCGCTGCCATGATGAGTAATGAAGTTCAATGGTGTGTTGTTTCAATACCTACAAAGGGATGGGCAAGAAAAGTATTCCCTGATTTATCAGAAGCAGATGCAGTAGAAAATCTTTGGGACTCAATTTTTAGTATAGTAAGAGCTGATAAGGAATCACCTATTGAAGCGTGGAATGAACATTTAGAAAAATTAAAAAATAGAAAAGATTATTTAAATGAAAAGAATTTTAAATATCTTTATTATAAATCAGAAGGCACAGACCTAACTGTAGAACTTCCAGAAGGACATCTATGGTTAAGTGGTGAAGAGAATTCTAAATATGGTATTAACTTTGTTGCTAATATACCGACAGAAGAGGTATTCACCCTTCCAAAGAGAGATGGAGTAAACGGCTATGTAACTAGTAAAAAGCCACTTAACTATGGAGGAAATTTAATTGATAACTTTAAGTTGACATTAAAAGATGGTAAGATAGTTGACTTTACTGCAGAAAAGGGAGAAGAAATATTAAAAGGATTACTAGATACAGATGAAGGTGCTAGATATTTAGGAGAAGTTGCCTTAGTTGGTTATAACTCACCTATATCAAATTCAGGACTAATTTTCTTTAATACATTATTTGATGAAAATGCATCATGTCATTTTGCTTTTGGAAAAGCGTATCCAACTTGCCTAAAAGATGGTGACAATATGTCGGAAGAAGAACTAATAAAAAATGGAGCTAATGATTCGTTAACTCATGTAGATTTTATGGTAGGATCTGAGGAACTTGAAATAATAGGTGAAACTGCCGATGGAGAAAAGATCCCAGTATTTAAAAATGGTGATTGGGTGATATAATTGTGTTATCTATATAGATTGCCAAGTGAAAACTTGATGAGAGATTAACCAATATAAATGAAGATAGACATTTGTTTAGGTTGTTAAGTGTTCAGAATTTGGTTATCTATTGAAAAAATCAAAATTATTAAATTTGAACCTAATAATTAAAAAAGGCTGTTAAATATCAAAATTTACTAGATATTTAACAGTCTTTTTAATTATTAAGGATTTTATATTAATTTATAAAAGTTGCTATTTATACAAAATGGGCATAAAAAAATACCATTGACTTTCCATATAGCCGATGATAGAATTAATTGTTAGAAAGAAATTTTATTTATCTGTATATAATAATCATAACATATTTAGAAGGTAAAGTCAATACTTAAAAATAAAAAAGTTTGGATGGTGTTATTTATGAAAAATTATCTTATGTCTATTTCTGATTCTATAATAAGTAAACAAACTTTTGAAGAGATTTTGCAGTGTAATGAGGAAACAGTGGAATATGGATTAAAGCTGAGTGAAGAAAATGTTAAAGAGATAGTTGAGATAAGAAGCGAAGCTTTAAGTAAGAATGGCAGAGTTGAATTTGGTGGAGGTATAATAAAACAAATAATATCAACCTTTTGCGAGTCGCCATATATTTCTCAATATAATTATATTGAAACTATAGAGGAGCTAATAGAAACATTTTATTATTATAAAAATGAAACTATGGAAGAAATAGGTGACATTGAATTAATTAATTTAATGAAAGGCTATTTCGATAATGAATGCCAAGGATCTTTAGAGCTACTTAGATATAAGTATTTGGATACTATAGCTCATAATATTAAATATGGGGTTTCTGATTATTTAAATGTGGATGGAGATGAAGAGTTATAATGGATAATTATATTACTGACAGAAATGATACCATTGAAAATTTATTAAGTAAGGAACATTATTTTCAGTCATTACTACAAGTACTTCATTCAAATGATATATTAAATAATAAAGAACTAGAAAATATTCAAGTTCAAATATTAGATATTTTAAGAGAAACTGCAAATTATTATACAAAAGCTGAAAGCTATTCGGTAAGAGTTGAAGTTGCAGAGCAAATAATGTTATCAATTTATTATACTATAGGTAGCTTTCTAAAAGGTAAAACATCAATAAAGGAACGGATTACGTTAATAAAAGAAAATACAATGAAATATTTATTTTCTGAAGGGGAAAAAGTTTTAAAGATTAAAATAGAAGAAAGTAAAGAACTATTAAAGAATGTGCAAAAAAATAAATTAAAGACAGGTAATTATGCGTATATAGATACTATAAATTATGGGATTCCATTATTTTTTATAGAATACGATAGTAGATTCGCAGCTCATGAAACTCAGGGGTCTATAGATTATCCACTAGCTATAGATGAGATGGATTTAGTAGGCATAGAATATATAAACGAATATTTAAGAAAAATAGACTTTGAAAATCAATTTTGTTCCCACTTTGATAGTCATGAAATTGAAAATTTGCTTAAAAGTTTTGATAAAAATTCAGATCATATATTAATAAATATCTTTGAATTAGTTCTGACTAATTATTTAGGATGTATGCTATTAGGGAAAGAAGGAATAACTCTAGATATAACAGATATTGAAAAACGTTATCTTAAAAATAAATTAGGAAAATTGAAAGAAGAGGAATTTAATGAAGTAATATCTAGGATAGTTGAAGATATTTTCAAGGAGTTTACTATAAATGATATAAATTTTATTAATTATATAAATAAAACTATTTACAAGATTATGCCAAATATTAAGAAGAATATTGAAATTAATAAATTGGAAAATACATTTATAACATTTAAAAATGCAAATGAAAATTTAATTAGATATGAAGATGGAGAAAGTTTAGAGAACAGCAGATTTAAGGGTATAACTGAAGAAATTAGAGAGTGTGATAAAGTAGAGAATAAGATACAAATTATAAGGGAAGAAATTCATAGTCTTAGGGATTTAGTAGATGTTCTTGGCTCTGATTGCATATTTGATTATGAATTTATTGAGATATTTAAGGTCTTAGATGATTTTGAAATATCATTGCTACTTAAATATATTCCAAATGATTCAGTTATGGATGTGGATTATGGAACTGAAAGTGAGAAGGAGTGGCATGAAAAGCTTAAGGAATATCTTAATATGATTAATGAAGAGAAAAAAAGTAAAATAATTGCTGAATCCTTGAATATTATATTGTAATACTAGTTTGGCATATATAGGCAGTGGGATATGTCCTAGGTTTATAACATGAAATATATCCTGACTTAAAATAAGAGATACGTATAATGTGATTATTATCTAGAGCTATTGCTGATAAAAATAATGTGGATTATTATGGTATTATAAATATATTTCTATTAGACTAAAACATTAAATATAAGGAGTAGAGAAAGATATGAGATTAATAATGAATGCAGATGATTTTGGTATTTCAAAAGCAATTAATTTAGGTATAATTGAAGGATTCAAAAATGGAATAGTAACATCTACCACATTAATGTGTAATATGGAGACAACGGAACATGCGGTTAATTTGGCAAAAGAAAATCCTAAATTAGGTGTAGGAATTCACCTGGTTCTTACCGCAGGCAGACCATTATCAAAGAACGTGAAAACCTTAGTTGATAATGAAGGGAATTTTTTAAAATATGATAATATTGTTGAGTCAGCGTGTATTGAAGATATACGAAGGGAATTTAGAAAACAATTTGAAAAGTTTTTATCTCTTGGGATAGTTCCAACACATATAGATACACATCATCATGTACATTCTATTGAGAGTGTTTTTGAGGTAGTTGCTGAGTTGGCAAAGGAGTATAATATACCAGTTAGGCATATTAAGGCAATTAGAGAAGAAAAGTATGAAAGTATTAAAACAACAACTAAGTTTGTTGATAGTTTTTATAATATTTCTATGATTGAACCCAAAATGTTAATAAACATTTTGGAAGATAATATTAATGTAGATTCTTTAGAAATTATGTGCCATCCAGGGTATCTTGATTCTAAGATTATTAGTAGTAGTTCATATGCATACCCAAGAGTAAAGGAATTAGAAACATTAACTAATAAAGAAGTAATACAGTTTATTAACGAAAAAAACATTGAATTAATAAATTTTAGAGGTATATAACTAAAATTTAAAAATGATTCTTATATATGAAGCAATACATTTAAAGGTTACAATTATTTGGAAATAATGGTTAAGGTTTTTGGTAAAGATATTATTAAATATATTGATAAATAGTATTTTGCTATTAAAGTGCTTCTGAATTTAATAAAAACACAACTGTACTAGCACAGTTGTGTTTTTATATTATTGAATAGGGGATTATATTGAGTTACGATATAGAAAACAGATCTGTTATAATTTTATGAAAATAAGAGAAAATACAATTTTTATATAAAGTATAGAAGAGGAAATTTCCTATAAGAGTATCTAAATAAATTACTTAAAGAATAAAAAAAAAGTATACCAATATAAACAAATACTTAAATTATTAAATCAAAATTTAAAAATGATTATGCTTATATTTTATAATATATAGGAGGATATCTGATGGAAAAAGGAATTAAAATAGTAACAATTGGTGGGGGATCGAGCTATACTCCAGAATTAGTGGAAGGGTTTATAAAAAGATATAATGAACTTCCGGTAAGGGAATTATGGCTAGTTGATATTGAAAGCGGAAAAGAAAAATTAAATATCGTAGGGAAATTAGCTAAAAGAATGGTTAAAAAAGCTGGTGTACCTATGGAAATTCATTTAACTTTAAACAGAAGAGAAGCATTAAAGGATGCGGATTTTGTAACTACACAATTAAGAGTTGGTCTGTTAGATGCTAGGATTCAGGATGAAAGAATACCATTAAGCCATGGAGTAATAGGACAAGAAACCAATGGTGCTGGAGGTATGTTTAAAGCACTAAGAACAATACCTGTAATTTTAGATATAGATAAAGATATGTCAGAGCTATGTCCAAATGCATGGCTTGTAAATTTTACAAATCCTGCAGGAATGGTAACAGAAGCTCTTCTTAGATATGGAAAGAATAAAAAGATTATTGGATTATGTAATGTTCCAATTGGCATGGAAAAAGCAGTAGCGGACATGCTTGAAGTAGAGCATAGCAGAATTACTATGGATTTCATGGGATTGAATCATATGGTATTTGGTAGAGAAATTTATTTAGATGGTGAAAAAATTACAGATAAAGTAATAGACTCACTAGCAGAAGGTAAACTGGGGTCAATTGTAAAAAATATTCAAGATTTAGAGTGGAACCCAGAATTTATTAAAGCTCTTAGAATGATGCCATGCCCATATCATAGGTATTACTTTCAAACAGCAGATATGCTTGAAGAAGAATTAAAAGAATTTTCTAAGGGAGAAACTAGAGCAGAAGTAGTTAAGAGATTAGAAAATGATTTATTTGAACTATACAAAGATGAAAATTTAGATATTAAGCCACCGCAATTGGAAAAGAGAGGAGGAGCATATTATTCAGATGCAGCTTGCAGATTAATTAACTCTATTTATAACAACAAGGGAGATATTCAACCAGTTAATACTAAAAACAATGGGGCTATTGAAGGAATAGAGAATGACTCAGCAGTTGAGATTTCATGTATTATAACTAAGGATGGGCCTAAACCTATTGCTATGGGGAAATTACCAGTAAGTGTGAATGGATTGGTTCAAACAATAAAATCATTTGAACGTTTAGTGGTTGAAGCAGCAGTTGAAGGGGATTATAATAAAGCACTTCTTGCATTAACTATTAATCCATTAATTCCATCAGAGAAAATAGCGAAAATATTATTGGATGAATTACTAGAGGCACATAAAGATTATTTACCACAATTTGCTTAATATTATAAAAGATTTAAGGGAAAGAATATGACCCTTAGATCTTTTATTATTGTATTTATGATAATTTTAATATTTCATCATAAATAATATTTAATGCTAATTTCAAATCAGTAGAATTAATTCTAGCAATACTGAGTCTTAGACTATTGTCAAAATTCTCTGTATTGTAGTATGAGGCCGAATTATGGGCTAGAAGAATATTTTTATTTTTTAAATTGTCTAATAATTTATTACAGTCGATATGAGGAGCTAATCTTATAGTAGAATAATAACCAGAACTTCCGCCAAGTATATTAACTAAATTTGAATCCCAAGCAGAAGTTATTTTCCTAAATAATTGTAAAGTGTCCTTTAAATTGCTAGAAAGAATGGCTACATGCTTATTATATATAGAGCTTTTTATATATGATTCAAGTGTTGCTTGAGAAACCAATGATGGCATATAATATGAAAAATAATATGAGTATTTCATCCATTCCTTAAAGCTATTAATTAAATCATCAGGGATTATAGCTACACCAATTCTTATATAAGGTATTGTCTTAGAAAAGCTTCTAAGATATATACAATTTCTAAAATCCGAATAATAATAAATAGGTGAATATCTTGACAAGGTACTTAAATCTGAAAAATAATCATCTTCGATAACATATACATTGTAAGTATGGGCAAGCTTCATTATTGCTTTTCTTTGATTTAATGAATAATAAGTGCCTAAAGGGTTATGATTTCTAGGAATCGTGTAAAAGAATTTAATACTTTGGTTTTTAAATATTTCTTCAAGTTCATATAAATTAATTCCATTCTCGTCTCTTTTTATAGTTCTAACTTTCATATTCTCATACTTTAAAAAGTTTATATAATAAGTATAAGAAGGATCTTCGATAAGTATAGTATCATTGCCATTTGGAAATTCCATCTTTGAAAAAAGAGTTAATACTTGCAGAATACCTTGGGATAGAATTAAATTTTTACTTTTAGAATATATATCATCTCTCATAAGTAAATCAGTTAACAGTTCACGTAAAGAAGGAAGGCCTTCTAAATCCATGTTTAGAGACATGTTGCTGTGGAGCTCCAGAGCTGAGTTTAAGCAATGCTGAATATCCTTTATTGGAATATTGCTAACCAAAGAGTTACCAGTTGATAGATCATAAATATTAGCTTGATTTGTGCCAAATCGTACAAGGTTATCAGCAACGTAAAATCCACTCTGAGGTGAAGAGTAAACTATATGTTCATTACATAGGTTATTGTAGGCTTTAATCACAGTTCCTTTACTGCATTTGTATTCCTTGCAGAGGGAGGTGAGTGATGGTAGTTTAGCACCTTGAGACATTTGATCAAGGATTATTTTTTGTTTTATGTCGTATGAAATTTGTTCGTATATCTTCAACAATTTAATCCTCCCTAAATTTTTATAAAATTAGTTTAACATATGTAGATAATTTTATAAATAATCTCTAAATGGCTATTAGAGATTATAGTATATAATTGTTATTTTCAAATATTGAATGATAGGTTTATTTAAAAATAATTTTAGTATTATAGTAGGAAAAATTCTACAATGTCACATTTTATATTAATAATTATATATATCAATATATTTACTCTAATTAAGTCTAAAAATTCGATATTTTAATGAAAGAATATGTTATAATTTTCTTGTTAAAACAGAACATATTTAAATAAAATGTTGAAGTTAGAAATCAGAGAAGGCAGACAATGTACAGTAAAAATAATTAGTAAATTATATATAGATAAGAAGTAAGATGGACTTGTTTAAAAATAAACTATTTAATATTAGTAGCTTAGGAGAAAATAATGGAGAAGAATTCAGTTAGATATACTAGAGTTATAAAAACTATAAGAAAGAGATATATATTAGCATTGTGCATAATTATTTTTGCATTATTACTAAGCCAGATAATAGTTCAATGTAATATAAATAATGAAATGAGCTATTCTAGGATAATCAATAAAGATTAAAAATAATAGAAGATTCAGATGGTAAAACATATAAACTAGAAATAAGTTTTGCATCAACTAGCTATAAGCTGAGTGAAGCAGATAATTTAGAGGAGCTGTTAAGGAAAGCTGATTATAAAATGTATGAAAATAAAAAGTTGAAAAGAGTTTCTAGGTAATGAAATATATGCCTCTTATAATCTCAATGAAGGAGGTATATATTTCATTATAAATCTGGAACACGTGTGCAAAAAGCGTTATTTAGTTAAGATACATATGAAAGGCAAGCTACATGCAAAAGTGAAGATTATATAATGAATAAGAATTTAAGCATGGTAGGAGAAAGTAAAAATGATAAAATATTTACAATCTAAAACTCTTAAAATGGCACTATCAGCTACAATAGCGATTATTATATCAAATTATATTGGTTTACAATTCGGAGTGACTTCAGGAATTATTGCAATACTAAGCATTCAAGATACAAAAAAAGAATCTTTATTAGTTGCAGGAAGAAGAATAATTGCATCTGCATTAGCCATTCTTTTGTCGTTTATGCTATATTTATTACTTGGAAATAACCCAATCATATTTGGATTATTTTTAATTATATTTATACAAACGACAACAATCTTAAAAATAGAGGAAGGAATGGTAGTTGGATCTGTATTATCAACACATTTACTTACAAGCACAAATATAAATATTTCATGGATTATAAACGAAGCACAATTAACTGTAATAGGAATTGGAGTAGCAATGATGTTTAATCTATATACTGCGTCATTAGAAGAACAATTTGAAAAGAATAAAGAAAGAATAGAAGATTATTATAGAGCTATATTATCAGATATGGCAGTAAGCCTTGTTACTCAGGCTGTACCAATTTATGAAAAACAAATATCAGTGAATGTTGAGGAATTAATTAATAAGTCTAAATTTATGGCACAGATAATAAATAATAATCGTTTATTTAAAAAAAATGATTATTATTTGAGTTATATAGAGATGAGAATAATACAGCTAGATACAATGAAAAGAATGAAGAGGCATTTTTCGAGATTTTATATGACTTATGATCAAACTAGAATATTATCAGAATTTACAAATGAAGTTGCAATGAATCTAAAGGAAGATAATGATTGTGTAGAGCTTATAAATAAACTAAATTTACTTAGAAAAGATTATGAAAAAATGGATTTACCTAAGAATCGAAACGAATTTGAAAACAGAGCGTTGCTATTTCAGTTTTTGAATGATTTAGAAGATTTCTTAGTTATTAAGAAAGAATTTAAAGAATCTTTTCAAAATAGGTAGAGATTATAAATATAACTTACTAAAATTAGTTTTAATGCCATTAATGGTAAAAATATTAGTATAAATATTGAAATTTATCAAAAATAAGTGTAAAATTATGCATATCATATGCATTGATAATAGCACACTTGCCGAAAGGCAGGGCCGCAAAGCTATGGGTCTAAAGAAATTTATTTTCAATGATTGCCAGGTTGCCAAAATGTAGTTATATAAACATTAGTCATTTGTTTATTTTTGGTGCCTATTAATAATTAATAGGCACCTTTTTATTTTAATAGAAAATCATTGAAATATGTGTATATGATAAGAATTTAAATAAAGAAAGGTTAGGTGTAGTAAATGAAAAAGTATCAGTTGTCTTTGGACAAAGCAAAAAAGGAGATTAATATAAGGATATGGGGAATGTTTGAACCAGACGATGCTAATAGTTTTGTTGAAGATTTTAGAAAAGAACTATCTCCTATACAAACTTCAGAATATGTATTAAATTTTGACGCAAGAGAGTTAAACGTTTCAAGACAAGAAATGTTACCGATGTTAGAAGGATGTTTTCAAATGTACAAGGCTTGCAAGTTTGTAAAGGTTATAGCAAATGTTGGTAGTAATATAACTTTAAAGATGCAATTATCAAGAATAAGTAGGAACACTGGATTGGGAATTGAAATAATTTAAAACAATACATAATTTATAATATTAAATTTAATTACATTAGCTAGGAGATTATTATGGGAATAAGATTAAGTTGCATTGATATTTGTCATGCATCTAAAGTTGTTTCAAATGATATTTATATAAAACATTTTGAAAAACAAGATAAGGATGTAGAACATTTATTGGTAGATGTAATGGGTAGAGATAAACGCTTTATGTTTAATGAACAGGAGACAACTTTATCTCTAGCAGTAAAAGTAGCAAAATCAGCATTAGATAAAGCTAACTTGACAGGTAGTGACATAGATGTGCTAGTATATTCATCTATATTATCTGAATATGTAGCACCAGCAACATCTATTTTAATACATAAGGAATTAAATGCGGGAAGAAATGTAATGTGTTTTGATATGAATGCAAATTGTGCTGGTATGACTGTCGCCTTAGAGAATATATCAAATTATTTAGAATCGTCAAAGCGAGCTAAAAGAGCATTGATTATTGGTTGTGATGATGTCGATTCGTTAGCTGATCCCAATAATGAGCTTTGCTATGGAAATTATGGACATGCTGCATGTGCAATGATTTTGGAAAAAGTTGAAGAAGAGTGTGGAATAGTTGATGCAGAATATTATATAAACACAGAGGAAAGTCATAATATTATGTATCCAAGTAAAGGATTCTCTAATTTCTTCAAATCAAATGATGTAGGTGAGCTTTATTTGAAATGGTTGCCATTCGATGGTGGGGCATGTGTTTATCCAGCAGCAGAGATTGCTAAAAAGATGCTGAAGAAAAATGGCTTAGAAAATGAAGACATTAAAATGTTCTGCTTTTCTCAGTTTGCGTTTATAAATATAAAAAATATAAGACAACTTTTAGATATAGGAGAAGATAAGAGTATATATATAGGGAATAAATATGGATATACTGGAACTACTAGCCCTTTCATAGCATTGTATGAATCGATAAAGGAAGGTAAAGTTAAGAGAGGGGACTATGTAATTTTCTGGACTATTGGATCTGGTTCTCAGAGTATAGTTATGTTATATAAATATTAGTATTAGAAAACGCACTTCATAAATATAACCTTCTGTAGTAAAATCTATAGAAGGTTATATTTATGAGTTTGATGCTATTATATGAAATGCAAGTAAGTAAATATACTTCAGATAAATATATATTAGAATATCACTAATTTAAGAATAAATGCTTATAGATGATTTAATGAAGTAGAAAAATATATAGAGATAGCGTTAGAATTTAAAAAATACTATATTAATTAAAGAATAACAGGGGAGATGGTTTGATAATGTACGATTATCCACTATATAGACCTCCAAGTGAAAGTAATAGTCTTATAATACAAGTAACTTTAGGGTGTTCTCATAATAAGTGTAATTTTTGTAATATGTATAAATCTAAAAAATTTACAATAAAATCTTTCGAAGATATCAAAACAGATGTAAATTACTTTAGAGAAATGTATTCGCATGTAGAAAAAATATTTTTGGCAGATGGCGATGCATTAATAATTCCAACGGAAAAATTAAAAGAAATATTAACGCTTATAAGAAATACATTTTCTGAATGTAGGAGGGTAACTCTTTACGGGACACCCAAATCAATATTAGGTAAAACTCATCAAGAGTTGAAAGAACTTAAAGATTTAGGCTTATATATGATATATATGGGCGTTGAAAGTGGAAGCGATGAGGTTTTAAACGATATAAATAAAGGAGTGAGTAGTAACGAGATAATTGATGCTGCTAGAATAGTTAAAAATGCTGATATCTTACTATCAGTAACAGTTATAGCTGGAGTTGGTGGCATTGAAAAGAGCGATATTCATGCAATCAAAACAGGCAAATTAATAAGCGATATGGCTCCAAATTATTTAGGCGTATTAACTCTTATGGTTGAAGAAGAAACGGATTTGTATAATAAAATATTAAAGAAAGAATTTAAACTTCTAAGTGATAGAGAAATATTAAATGAGATAGGGATATTAATACAACATATTAATGTCAATGAATCAGTTACATTTAGATGCAATCACGCATCAAATTATGTTTCTCTAAGAGGAAGTTTACCAGAAGATAAAGAAAAATTGCTTAATCAAATTAACTACGATTTAAAAACTAATCAAATAAAACAAGAGGAATATAGAAGATTGTAAGCAAACAATTGAAGTTAATAATCCAGCATTTGATGTTATTGGGATAAAATCCATTGATGGAGCAGGAGAGTTTAGAAGTGATACAGACGGTAGAATACAAAACTTTAGGGCAGCGATTAAGCAGTTAAAGGATATAGGGGAGACTCGGTATATCAAAAATATTGATGAGAATGATATTAGAATAATTGGAGCTGTAGTGGTTGGAAGACCAAAAGAACTAAAGGCAATCGAGAATAATCCTATTATAAAACATGCTGTCTTAGGCACTGTGGTTGATAAATATTAATTAAAGGGAAAAATTTAATTTTAGCAGTAATAATGCAATAGTTGACTATAAAAGTAACTTTTGGTTCTAGACTGAAAGTTACTTTTTTTATCCTCTAGTAGTTTATATTGTAATGAAATCTGAGGACATTGTGCTCCTTGTAAGTGTAAATTATGGAAAAGGCTGATTCACATTTTTAAGAATGTATATATTTTTCAAGCTAAGGTTAATATAGTAAATGATTTTATGAAATTAAAATATTAAGTATATTACAGGGAGGCAAAGTATGAGCATGTTTAGAACAAAGTTAATTGATAATATTATAGGGCTTGTTGAAAAATGTTATTACATTATATTAATAGCTATATTGTTAGTTGCCTCCTTTAATATATTTTACAATTTAGGTGTCATTCCTATATACAGCTGGGATGAGGCACGACATGGTGTTAGCGCTTATGAGATGATAAAAAATAGCAATTATATAGTAAATACATATGCTTATAAAAATGATTATTGGAATTTAAAACCGCCAATAAGCTTTTGGGCAATAGCTATGGGATATAAATTTGCAGGATTTAATGCTTTGGGGCTAAGGGTATTTTCTGCATTTGCAGCAATAATAACTATAGTACTTGTAGCAATTTTTAGTTTGAATATATATGGGAGATTGACAGCTCTGATTGCGACAACTGTTCTAACAACAACAATACCATTTATTACAGAGCATTGTGCAAGAACCGGAGATGCAGATGCCATATACGTTTTATTTTTTACAATATCGGTAATGTCTTTAATTTTAATGGAAAGGAGTATTAAATGGATATATGTATTTGGATTATCATTTTCAGCAGCTTTTTTAACTAAAAGTTTTCATGCAGGTAATATCTTTTTTATAGGAATACTATATTTAATATTTAGTAAAAATTTATTTAAATTAACATTAAAACAAATTTTGACATTTGTATTGAGTGCATCTTTTCCGATTCTTATATGGGCAATCTTGAGATATGCCAATGATGGAATAGCTTTTTTTAAGACCATGATAGAATTTGATTTGATGGCAAGAACATCAAGACCTTTAGAAGGACATATTGGAGGAAAGTGTTACTACATTGAACATTTGCAATGGTCATATTTTTACTGGAATCTTGTATTTGTAGCTGTTAGCATGACATATTTGACTATAGCGCATAGATATATTACAGACAGGAAACTAATAAATTGCAATTTGATAATATGGCTGTCGATGATTATTCCGTTTATATTATATACTATTTCAAAAACGAAAATTTCATGGTATGTTTTACCGATATATCCTGCCGCAGCAATATGGATAGGATATGCATCAAGTTTTATATTAAAAGAGCGTAATAGAAATTTTGCTACACAAATAGTATTGGTTGCTATGATTATATTATCGATATATAAAAGTGAAGAAGTTATAGTAACTAGAATTTCAAATCCAAAAGAGGACTTGAGTCAAGAGCTTATTCAGGAAATCGGAAACTTACCAGAATATCGCGGAGAAAAAATATATGTAAATCATTTTGAGCAAAGCTATTGGCTGGATAGCGAACTTTATGCAGATTTGACTCCATTAGAAGGTGGCATAGAAGGATTTTTGAAAGATAATGAAGATAAAACATTATTATTTATTAAAAAAGAAGATTTGGACTCACTTGGAAATGAAAAAGATAATTTAAAAGCTATACTCGAAAATGATGAGGCCTATATTTTTGCAAAATAATATAATTATGGTTTTTTGTTGACGAAATTCATTACGAATTATACAATAGAAAAAGTGTTTTGTTTAATATTATATATAAAAATTTAAAATTGAGTCAGGAGATGATTAGCATGAATGAGTCAACTCAAAAGAATAAAGAAAATGTTATTCCTAAAGGTTTAAAAAAAGAAATAGGACTTATTGAAGCTATTACTATAGTTATAGGGGTAGTTATAGGGTCAGGAATTTTCTTTAAGGCGTCAACAGTATTTAAAAATGCAGGGACACCAACTCTGGGAATAATGGCTTGGCTGATTGGTGGATGTATAACTATAGCTTCAGCTTTAACAGTTGCTGAAATTGCTGTAGCAATTCCTAAGACAGGGGGAGTCTTTGTTTATATTAAAGAATTATATAGTGAAAAATGGGCATTTTTGTTTGGTTGGATGCAGACTTTAATCTATGTGCCAGGGGTGGCAGCTGCATTATCAATAGTTTTTGTTACTCAAGCAACTTATTTTATTCCAGATTTAACACCAATGCTGCAGAAAATATTCGCTATATGCATTCTATTTTTTGTAATGGCTTTAAATGTTCTATCATCAAGACTTGGCGGGAAGGTACAAGTAATTTCTACAATTGGTAAGCTTGTTCCGATAATTTTTATTGTTATATTTGGATTAATAAATGGTACAGCTCATGATTTCTCGACTACGGTATTCTCATCAAATACATCAGGAGCAGCAGGATTTGGAGCTGCAATACTTGGTACTTTATGGGCCTATGACGGATGGATTAGCGTAGGAAATATGGCTGGGGAGCTTAAAAATCCAGAAAAAGATCTCCCAAAGTCAATAATAATGGGATTAATAGCAATAATAATAGTGTATATATTAATTAATGTAGCGATAATAAATATAATGCCAGTTAACGATGTAGTACTTTCTTCCAAGCCAGCTTCAGATGCAGCGGTAATATTGTTTGGAAATATGGGAGCGGCTTTAATCGCGGTAGGCATAATGATTTCTATTTTTGGAGCGCTAAATGGGTATCTAATGACAGGTGTTAGAATTCCTTTTGCTATGGCTCAGGATAATCTTTTCCCTTTTCCTAAATTTTTTGGGAAAATCAATGAAAAATTTGAGACTCCTATAAATACATTTGCTTTTGAAGTATTACTAGCAAGTTTATATGTATTAAGTGGATCTTTTGACAAACTTACAAACTTGGCTGTGTTTGTAATGTGGATATTTTTTGTTATGTGCGTATGTGGGATTTTTATATTGAGACGTAAACATAAAGAATTAAAAACTTCATACAAAGTTCCTTTATATCCAATTGTTCCATTGATCGGAATAGTTGGTGGGCTGTACATATTAATAAGTACTTTTATAACAGATTCATTAAGTGCAATATATGGAATAGGAATAACTTTAATAGGTCTTCCAGTTTATTTTTATATAAGAAAAAAATATAAAAGAGATTAATATTATATTGCAATACAGACTAAGTAATTAAAATCAATCGCTTAGTCTGTATTTTTTATCCTTAATTATGTAAGAAACAATTATGTTTTTATGATTAAGCACCTTTAGTAATATTTTCATTAATGGTATTGGTCCATTTTCCACAGCGATCTCCAAAGCATCCTATTATTATACTATCATCTTCTATTCGTACAACTTCGCACCGATTAGAGCAGCCTTCACATTCAAAGCTAGTGGATATAAAACTAGAATCAGCAATATCAAAGCCTCTAAAGTTAGTAGCGCCGGTCTTGTCAACAGTTTCTTTAGCAATAATTGCGGCACCTATGGCGCCCATAACATTATAATGTTCAGGAATGTATACTTCACATCCTAAAGCTTTTTCAAAAGATGCCTTCATACCCTTGTTAGCTGCTACACCACCTTGAAAGAATATTTTAGGGCATATTTCTTTTCCTTTCCCAATATCATTGAGATAATTTCTAACAAGGGCTTCGCATAACCCGTTTATAATATCAGGCTCATTATAACCAAGCTGTTGTTTGTGTATCATATCAGACTCGGCAAAAACTGCACATCTTCCAGCTATTCTTAGTGGAGTTGTTGATTTTAAAGCATAATCTCCGAACTCTTCTATTGGAATTCCTAATCTTTCAGCTTGCCTATCAAGGAATGATCCAGTTCCAGCTGCACAGACATTGTTCATCGCAAAGTCTATAGCAACTCCATCTTTTAATATTATTATTTTTGAATCCTGTCCCCCTATTTCTAAAATTGTCCTAACATCGTTATCTATAGCAAGTGCAGCACATGCGTGAGCTGTTATCTCATTTTTTACTGCATCTGCTCCAAGGATAGAGGATGCGATTTGTCTTCCACTACCTGTAGTACCAACAGCTTTAATTTGTTCATCATCATATTTCTCTTTCAAGATTTTAAACCCCTGTTGGATCGCATTTATTGGCTTTCCTTTTGTTCTTAAATATAGTTTATCTACGACATTCAGATTATTATCTAAAAGAACAATGTCAGTACTTACTGAGCCAACATCAACACCTAAATAATACATTTTTGCTTTCTCCTTTCCAATAGATCTAGGAATGCTTCTATTCTTGTAATATATCCTGTTTCACCCGTCATTTCGTCAACTACAAGAGTTAAAATAGGGAAATTCTTATCTTTAGATATGGAAGGAAGCACAGCTTTGCAAACAATTTCTGGCATACATCCCATAGGGAATATTTGTATGGCACCATCAAAGCCATCATGTGCCGCCATTACTGCTTCTCCAATGCATTCTCGTGCGTGTCCTCCAATATATAATGGAAGATATTCTTTAGAAGCTTTTCGTATGTCTAAAGAATTCATTCCAACAACTGACATAATAGAGTTTTTAGCCCACCAGCTTGGCGTAAGTTTTCTTTGGGTTGAAACTCCATATTCCATAAGTTTATCCTCAATAAAAAGGTTCGAAAATGGCTCTATTATTGTATAGATTTCTCCTATTATTGCTACTTTTATTGGATTCCTATCACTACATATCTCTAGGGAATCTAGTCTTTTATCATATTTGTTTAGTATTTTTATCATATCATTAGGACTATTACTATTTTCGGCATCAATTTTACAATTGCTTAAGAGTTTTTTACATTCATTTTTATTTTTTTCATACCCTGCTAAGTAATGTGCTTTTGCCTCTATTTTATCTATTAGATTTAAAACTTTAAATCCTATGCGTAATGCATTTAGCTTTTGCGGCATATTTTTATTGCTGCTAGATGAGATGGAAGATATCCTATTTAGAAATTCTTTTGGGCCTATTTCTGACGGTTTATCTAATACAATAAAATTTAAATTATGTCCTAATTTTTTTAGAGTGTTTATTTGGAGTTCGCAATATTCTCCATATCTGCAAGGTCCGCAGCTTCCAGTAATTATTATTGTATCTGCGCCTTGTTCGATTCCCTGTATGTAATTTCCCATCATAAGTTTAAATGGGAGGCACATATCATCTGGAGAATACATAGATCCTATTTCTAATGATTTTTTACTGTTGAATTCCGGAATTATATAGTCTATACCAAGAGTATCAAACACTGCTTTAGTAACCAGATATGTATTTCCTAAATGAGGCGTCATAATTTTCATAACATTACTTCCTTTCTAACATGTCGACAAAGGCTTCTATTCTTGTGTTAAATCCAGATTCTCCAGTATGTTCATCAACTTTTAATACTAAGAAAGGAAAATCTTTCACTTTTTGTTTTATAAGAGCTATAACAACAGAATCAATACCACAAGCAAACGAAGATATGTATACTATACCGTTAATTTTTTTATTTTCTGCTAAGTATGTAGATGCCCCATAAGCATTTTTTGCAAATGTCCAGAAAGGTCTTTTAAATAATTCAGTTGTTTTGTCAGCAATAGAGGCTTCGTCTATAAATTCTTCCGTTATAATACCAACACCTAATTTATTTAATTTTTTCACTAAGTTCATATTCACAAATTTATCATAAATATTGTAAGGATGGCCAATTAGAGCTATATTTAATTTATATCCATCGCTTTTAATTCCTATTTCATATTCATCTTGTGCTATTAAAGCTTTATCATAAGCATCCCGAATTCTTTTTTTGTTTGTTGTTATTAGGCTTCCAGTTGAAACTATCCATTTATATAATTTTTCTTTTGACGTTGCATAAATAGGAACCATAGTAACTTTTGGCATATTGGGAATGCTATTTATGATCATTTCAGGTAAGCCACAAAATTTTGGACAGATAAATTCATGTTCACTTAATTGCATAATTCTAGGGATAACCATTAAATCACATTTATCTTTTATTGCATTTACATGACCGTGAAAAATTTTAATAGGCAAACATGCTTCATTTACACAATTCTTTACACCTTCATCTAATATTGTTTTGTTTGTATCTGGTGATCTAACAATATCTGCACCAAGTTCAGAAAAGAACTTCTCAAGGAAAGCAGAATATTTGTAATTTAATAATCCATTGGGAATTCCAACCTTCATATACATTTCACTCCTATAAAATTCATGCTCATTATTATATTTTTTTCAAAATTACTAGAATTATTCATAAAAATTGGATTAATTTATATTTTACTTTAAAGTTTTACATTAAATTATTAAAATACCATTTTATCTAATATTAAAAACAAGAAAGTACTTTTAGATATATCTATATAAATTGTTGTAGATGGTATTTTTTTATAGTATACTTACTTGGAAATTTATATATTTAAGGGATCTATAATAACTTTTGAGTTCTTGACCTCTTAAGTTCATATTTTAAGATCTATGTACAAGGAAGGAAATGACATAAATATGAAAAATAAATCACATATAATTCCATACTTTACTGCTATAATAACTAATTTTATTTTTGGATTAAGCTTCTTATTTTCGAAGCAAGCATTAAGTGTAGCTACGCCAATAGAATTACTTTCGTTTAGATTCTTAGCAGCTTTGCTAATAATGACAATTTTGATATTTTTAAAAGTAATAAAGGTAAATTATAAAAATAAGCCTATGAAGTGGCTTATTATTTTGGCTGTTATAGAGCCTATAGTTTACTTTATATTTGAAACCTATGGAATTAAGAAAACATCTTCGTCTTTAGGCGGACTTATGATTGCTCTTATACCAATAGTTGTGACAGTTTTAGCTGTGTATCTATTAAAAGAAAAACCATCTCCTAAGCAAATCGTAAGTATAATACTTTCGGTATCTGGAGTAATACTGATAATTCTTATGGAAAATTCTAATGATTCAGGAGGGAGTACTCTATTAGGAATTATCCTTCTAGGAGGAGCTGTATTTTCAGCTGCATTATTTAATATAATAGCAAGAAAAATATCACAACAATTTACAGCGATTGAAGTAACATACTTTATGATGCTTATTGGAGCTATATTTTTTAATATTGTTTCAATTACTAATCACGTGATAAATGCAAATTTATCAGAATATTTTATACCATTAAGAAGTATAAACTTTATAGTATCTATATTATATCTTGGAATATTATCTTCAGTTGTAGCATATTTTCTGGCTAATTATACGCTTTCTAAAATGGAAGCTTCTAGATCAGCTGTATTTGCCAATATATCAACTATAGTATCTATCGCAGCTGGTGTGCTCGTATTACATGAAAACTTCCAATTATACCATGTAATAGGATCAGTGATGATTCTAGTGGGTGTATGGGGAACAAATTATTATCAAAAAAAGCTTAATTCAGAAGAGTTTACACCAACTGTTGGTTCTTTTGAACAATAAGCTATATGAATGTATTAGTCTTCTTTCTAATGGATTAAAGTTAAAACTTTCAAATTCTTCTTTAATTATGTAAAATATTCTGGTAATATTTACTATAGAGGGGGATGAGAAAGTTGGATAATTTTAAGGTGAAATTAGTTACTTTCGTACTTGGTTTTGCAATAGTGTCAAGTTTGGCTCCAGCAATACGTGTACAAGCATCAACATCAACACAAAGCACTTTAAGCAACCAGGCAATGACCGCTATAGCTAACCTTGATAAAAAGAAAAAGACAATAGTGGTTGATCCAGGTCATAACTACGGTGGTGATCTAGGAGCTGCATCTACAATTAAAGGCATAACGTATAAAGAAGTAGATTTAAATATGCAGGTTGCATCTAAGTTAAAAACGGAATTAGAGAAAAGAGGATATAATGTTGTAATGACTAGATATCCTAAGGAAGTACAAACGATAGGGACAAATCAGAGTCTTAAAGATAGAATTACAATTGCCAATACAGCAAATGCAAGTTTATTTGTAAGTATACACCATAATGCTGTAAAGGATGCTCCAGACGCAAAAGGGGTAGAAGTTTATTATAGTTCGGCACAGCAAAGTCAAAATTTTAAAGGTGGGGTATCTCCTAACAAGTTAACGATAAGTAAGAACGTAGCAACAGTTATTGATAACAATATTGTTAAGAAGTTTAATTTTAATGATAGAGGTGCAAAGGATAGCAGACTATTCATAAAAAGCACAAATATGCCATCAGTAATTGTGGAAGCAGGATTTATAACTAACGAGGAAGAGGCGAAAAGGTGTTCGGATCCAGTGAGTCAGCAAAAATTAGCAGAAAACATTGCTGAATCTATAAAAACTGTTATATAAATATAATAATGAAAATGAAGAACATGTTTTGGTATTAAGTTGATAAATACTTATATGAAACATGTTCTTTTTAATGTGAATACACTAATATATAGTTTTTAGATATATTGTTGTAATTTTATTTTGAATTATAAATGAAGATATTCTATAATTAAGCTTCATTCGCAGAATATAAAAGATCATTTAGCATTTTTTCGGTGAATGTTCCATTACTTAAGGTAGTAAATCTTCCTATAGGAATATTTTTAAAGTAATTTATAAGCTTTTCTTGCGCATTTGTATCAGAAGTTATGGATTGAGCAGCGCTGCTTAATAAAGGCTCTACAATTTCCTTAGTTTTTGGATTAATGAGAAAATCTTGTGCGAGTGTATCTCTAGTATAATTAGTCTTAGGTAGATATGGTGACTGAACATAAATGTTTTTAGATAAAGGAAGATCTCTAGAAGATTTACCAATTAAAATTTCATAAGGACCGCTTTCAATTACCCAGCTATTTGTGTTTATATCATAGTGAGAAAAATCTTTTGTATCAATCAAAAAACTCACCTCTTTTTCTTCATCTGGAAAAAGAGATACTTTTGTAAAGGCTTTTAATTCTTTTTCAGGTCTTAAAATGTTACTATCAGTATTCTTTATATATAACTGTACAATTTCTTTACCAAAATATTTTCCAGTATTTTTTACTTTAAGTTTAATTTCTAATGTATCATTATCAGTTAATATATCTTTATCAAGAGTTAAGCTGCTATATTTAAAAGTAGTATAGGACAATCCGAATCCAAAAGGAAATTCAACATTCATATTTTTTTTATCATAATATCTATAGCCTACAAAAACCCCTTCTTTATACTGTAAATTATTTTCTGAATCTATATAATCTAAATATGTTGGAGTGTCTGACAATTGTATAGGGAAAGTAGTTGGTAATTTACCGGATGGATTAGCGATGCCAAATAGGATTTCTGCAAGAGCACCTCCACTTGCTTGTCCTGGAAGCCAGGTTTCTAAAATAGAATCAGCATATTTGGCCCAAGATGATATAGTAACTGGAGATCCATTGCTAAGTACTACAATTAAATTTTTCTGGACTTTACCTATTTCCTTAATTAATTTCACTTGATCAGTGGGGAGATCTAGGTTTACATTGTCAGCATATTCTTTATCATAGTATTGTGGAGTTCCTACAAATAATATAACTATATCCGCGGTACGTGCAGTTTTTCTTGCATCTGCAAGAAGTGTGTTATCATCATCTTCTGAATTTTTAGAAGTATTATAACCTTTTTCATAATATATTTTGACGGAACTTCCGACGAGTTTTACTATTTCATCATAGGCATTTTCAAACATTATAGGTATGACGTTAGAATTACCATCACCTTGACATCTTGTTTCTTTTGCATATTCTCCAATTATGGCTAATTTCCTATTTTTTAACCTATCTTTTTTTAAAGGTAAAAGATTACGTTTATTTTTCAAAAGGACAATGCTATCTTCAGCAACTTCTCTTGCTAAATCATTATGTTTTTCTTTGTCATAAATATTGCATTCACATTCTTTTACAGGTTTAATAACTTTAGATATAGTATTTAATATATCTTCAATAGCATTATCAAGGATTGATGAATCTAAAGTACCACTAAGTACAGCTTCTATAATTTGTTTTGTATTATTAGGTGAGTTTGGAAATTCTAAGTCTAATCCAGCCTGTAATGAATTTATTATTGAATTTACTGCATATAAGTCTGATAAAACTAATCCGTCAAAATTCCATCTATTTCTTAAAATATCGATTAACAAATAGTCATTTTCGGTACAAGGTATTCCATTTATTTTATTGTAAGCAACCATTACAGCGAAGGGATTAGAATTTTTTATTACCCGTTCAAAGTTTGATAAATAAATTTCATTTAAAGTTTGTTCATCAATTATGTTATTAATATTTTGTCTATGTGATTCCTGGTTATTTCCAATGTAATATTTAACACATGCGCCAATACCCTCACTTTGGATTCCATTTATAAAAGCTGCACCCATTTCACCACTTAGAACTGGATCTTCTGAAAAATATTGAAAATTTCTTCCGCTTAATGGAGAACGTTGAATATTTACAGCAGGACCAAAGAGAATATTAACATTTTCAGCTAAGCATTCTTCACCAATAGCTTTTCCGACAGAATAAGCAAGATTAACATCCCAAGTTGCGGCCAAGGCAGTAGGCGTAGGAAAACATGTAGCTGGAACAGGGTCATAAGAATCACAGTTTATTTTTGATAATCCATAGGGACCATTCGCAAAAGTTATTGAAGGAATTCCTAATCTTTCAATTTCTTTAGTTTCCCAAAGGTTTTTTCCAGAACAGAGAGAGGCTTTCTCTTCTAAGGTCATTTCATTGATTAATTTCTTTATATCCACTCAGATACCACCTTATCTTTCTTAATAGTATTAATTTATACATTTGAAATTAAATTGCAACATATTTTAAGGAAAATTTAGCTCTCATTATTATATATTTAAAGTAAATAATATATATTACCTTTAACTTTTTTGGTTATTAATGTATGATATAGTTGTGAATGTAATTGTTTTTTAAGGAGGTAAGAATGGGAAAGAAGGCAGTTTTTTTTGATATAGATGGGACACTATATAATCATGAAGTTGGTGTGCCAAAGAGTACAATAAAAGGTATTAGGCAGCTAAGGGAGAATGGTCATCTTGCTTTTATATCAACTGGAAGGGCAAGAGCAATGATTTCACAAGATCTAATTGATATTGGGTTTGATGGAATACTCGCATCTTGTGGTTGTTATGTAGAATATGATGGAAACGTAGTTTATAACATAGATTTGGAAAAGCAAATAGCGGATAATGCAATAAGTGCTTTAAAAAATAATAAAGTATTTTGCATTCTAGAAGGACAAGATTATTTATATATGGATGAGGAGGAATTTATCGATGATAAAAGATCTTCAATAATGATGTTTAAAAATAAATATAGGGAAAAAATAAAGCCAATAACAGGAAATGAACATAGTTTCAATAAAATTACATGCAGAACATATGAGAATAGTAATTTTAAAGAAGCATATTCAATAATAGAAAAGGATTTTGACTGCATATGTCATAGTTCAGAATTTATTGAATTAGTACCAAAAGGATTTTCTAAGGTAAAGGGAATAGAGGCGATTATAGAGCGTTTAGAAATTGATATTGAAAATACATATGCATTTGGTGATAGTTTAAATGATATAGATATGCTAACATATGTTAAATATGGAGTTGCAATGGGAAACAGTAGTCCTGAGATTCTTGATGTTGTAAAATATAAAACAGATAATATTGAAAATGATGGTATTTATAAAGGATTAAAACAGTTTAAATTAATATAGCAATATAATTAATAACTGAGTATGATATTGAAATTATGTCACTAGTAATTTTAGCAGTACTAATATAAATTATATATTTTTCACTGTATATAAATTTATTTAGAATTAAAATATAAGTAAAATTAGTTGAGAGTTATCAGCCAAATATAAACAACTATCCAATTAGAGGGCAATTGGATAGTTGTTTTATTATTTATACTGGCTTATTTTACACTTTATGTTTGATTTGATAAAAAATAATATTATGTTAAAAAAATGTTGTAAATATGAAACATTGGTATAGTAAGAATATACAAATATGCTTAATTTTTAGAACAAACAGACAGAATAATACAAGCATTGACTTTTAAAGATAAATCATTTAAATTATAATCAGATAGTTGTTTACATAATACAACCAATTTATGCAAGTATTTCACCTATAAACGTTTGCAAATAAAATATGCTTGCAATTATTTTTAATATAATTTATAAAAGGCTATTATTTAAATAGATTGGAAGGATTATGTAGTAATATAGATTGAAATATTATTATCTTAATGAAGTTATGATGAAACTGGAGGGGATTATTTATGAAAAGAATACTTGTAGTTGATGATGCTGCATTTATGAGGTTATCTTTAAAAACAATGCTTGAAAAAAATGGTTATGAAGTTGTTGGGGAAGCAGAAAATGGTCGTAAAGCTGTTGAAATGTATAAAATGCTAAACCCTGAACTTGTGACAATGGATATTACGATGCCTGATATGGATGGCATTGAGGCATTAACTGAAATAATGAAATTTGATTCAAAGGCTAAGGTAATTATGTTAAGTGCTATGGGGCAAGAAACCAAAATTAGGGAAGCTGTAATTCAAGGGGCTAAAGGTTTCGTAGTAAAACCATTTAAAGAAGATTATCTTGTTAAAGCATTAAGCAAGTTTTAAGAGTGTTTACTAAGGAGGACAAGCATGGATACTAGAGAACCGATGCTAGAAATGTTTATATTCGAAACATTTGATATGATAGAACAACTTCAGCAACTCATTATTGATAGTGAAAAGAATAAGAGACTAGAAACAGAAGCTATAAATGAAATATTTAGAATAATGCACACAATTAAAGGTTCTTCTGGGATGATGATGTTTGATAACATTTCTAATCTTTCTCACACTATAGAAGATTTATTCTATTTTATTAGAGAATCAAAGCCAGGGAAAATAGATTATTCAAAACTTACAGATTTAGTTTTAGAAGGAAGCGATTTAATAAAAATAGAAACAGAAAAAATAAATAATAATAAAGACACAGATGGAGATTTTACTTTATTTATAGAGAAAGTTAAGGGGTTTTTAAAACTCCTTAAAACATACGATGAAAATTCAGAAGATTCGGGAAATGGCGGGTCAGATGAATTAGTAAGTGAGGAAGATGTAGAACAAAAATATTACTTAAGCACTGATAGGGTAAATTCGAACCTTAATTTATTTAGTGCTACTTTGTTTTTTGATGAAGAATGTGATATGGAGAATATAAGATGCTTTACTGTTGTGCATCAGCTTAAAGAGATTTCTGAAGTTTCATATTATTATCCTGAAGATATTATTGAAAATAATGATACGTGTGAAATTATAAAGAAGCAGGGATTTAAAATATTTTTCAAGACAAATCAAAGTATTGAGGATATTAGAACACTTTTGATGGAAAATGCTTTTTTGAATAATGTTGATATAAACAAATTTTATAGTGAAATTGAATTCAGTGAGCAATTTAGTAAGAAGAACGAAAAACCACAAGAAGATATTATAAAGTCAATTAATAATATAGTTAATGATACAAATGACAATGAGAAAGTAGCTTCTAAAAGCTTATCGTATAAACAAAGTTTAATTAGCGTAGATGTAAATAAATTAGATAAGTTAATGGATTTAGTAGGAGAATTAGTTATTTCAGAAGCGATGGTAACTAAAAATCCAGAAATATCTGAATTGCAATTGGATAGTTTTAATAAGGCAGCGAGGCAGCATAGAAAAAGGCTTTCTGATCTTCAAGATGTTGTTATGTCAATAAGAATGGTATCACTTGCCCCGACATTAACTAAAATGAATAGAATAGTTAGAGATATGTGTAAGAAATTGAATAAGGAAGTAGAACTTGAAATAATAGGACAAGAGACAGAAGTAGATAAAAATATAATTGAGCATATAGGTGATCCATTAATGCATATAGTAAGAAATTCAATGGACCATGGAATAGAAACCAAAGAAGAGAGGTTAGTAAATGGGAAACCTTCAATTGGAAAAATAACTATTGAGGCTAAAAACACTGGTGGAGAAGTTTGGATTATTATAAAAGATAATGGTAAAGGCCTTAATAAAGATAAGATATTAAAAAAGGCAAAAGATAATGGACTACTAAAAGTAAAGGAAAACGATTTGACAGATAGAGAGATATATTCAATGATTTTTCTACCTGGTTTCTCAACCAAGGAAAATGTTACAGAATTTTCAGGACGTGGGGTTGGAATGGATGTGGTTACAAAGGAGATTGAAAAAATCAGGGGGATTGTGACAGTCGATAGTATACCTGGTGAAGAAACAACAACTTCTATAAAAATTCCATTAACTCTTGCGATTATTGATGGCATGACAATAAAGGTAGGAAAATCAGTTTTTACTATTCCTGTTACTTCAATAAGGCAATCATTCATTATAAAAAAGGAAGATATTATAAGAGATATAGATAATAATGAAATGATATTAATAAGAGGAGAATGTTATTCTATATTAAAGCTTCATGAGTTCTATAATATAAAAACTAATGTAGTAAATATAGAAGATGGTATTGTAATTATGGTTGAAGATCAAGGTAAAGCAAAATGTATTTTCGCAGATGAACTTATTGGAGAGCAACAAGTTGTTATTAAGGCACTTCCAGAATATATAAAAAAGGTGAAAGCAATAAGTGGTTGTTCATTATTGGGAGATGCAACTATAAGCTTAATATTAGATATATCTGAAATTGTTAACTTATAAAATTGCGTTATGGGAGGATTAGAATGTCAGAGTTAGTGGATGTAATGATTGAAAATGAAGAAGATACTCAAAAGGATAAATACCTAATATTTTCGATCGGTCAAGAGTGCTATGGAATTGATATTAAATATGTAATAGAAATAATAGGAGTTGAGCCAATAACAGAGGTGCCGGAATTACCTAAGTATATTAAAGGTGTAATAAATCTAAGAGGAAAAATAATACCAGTGATGGATGTCAGGATTAAACTGAAAAAAGAGGAAAAAGAATATGACGATAGGACATGCATTATTGTAGTTGAAATTGAAAATATAGATATCGGTTTAATAATAGATAAAGTTATAGAGGTTGCCAATATTGATGAAAGTAATATTTCTCCTCCTCCAAAAGTAAATTTAGAGAAACACAATTCAAATAGTTATATAAAGGGTATTGGAAAGATTCAGAATGAAGTAAGGCTTCTTATAGATTGTAATAGGCTTTTAGAAGATGATGAAATAGAAGAATTAGGAAATGGAGAAAGTTAACAATTATAAGAGCATATTAAGTAAGTTTTAATGAAATTACGTTCAGATAAAATTTGAAGAAGATGAGAGGTAAAGAATATGAAGTGGTTTTTGAATTTAAAGATAAGGAGTAAAATTTTAACGGCGTTTTTAGGAATTGTTATATTAATGGGAATTGTAGGATCGGTGGGGATTTTTAATTTACAAAAAATCAGTAAATTAGATAGTGATCTATATGAAGACAACACAAAAGCTATTAGTTTTGCCAGTACTATACAAGTAAATTTACAAAAAAATAAGGTATTGTGCAGAACTTTGTTAATTGAAACTGATACATATAAAAATAATGAAAGTAAGAACATAATATCTAAAAATGATGAAGAAATAGATAAAGCTATGGAAGAGCTTAAGCTCACCCTTAAAGATCAAGAATTAGTTAATGAATATAATAATTTAAAAGTAAATATGGATAAATACAGACCACTTAGAGATAAATTTATTGATTTTGCGTTGCAAAATAAGGATACAGAGGCTGTAGGTATCATGAATGGTGATGCGGGCATATTCTCTAGTAATATTGATAATTCAGCTACCAAACTTATTGAGCTAAAAGAAGCAGAAGGTAAAGTGAAGGCTGACATTAATTCAAAAGCTGCGAGTAGTGCAATTATTATAATGCTTGTAGTAATTTCTATGGGAATAGTTATTGCCTTAGTATTTGGAATTATAATATCGGGATTAATTAGTAGACCAATAAATAAAGTATTAACTATTCTTGGTGAAATGAGTAAAGGACATCTTGGTGAAAGGGTAGACATATCAACTAACGATGAAATAGGACAAATGGCTAAAGTTATGGACTCGTTTTCTACGACATTACAGAATGATGTTATAGGGGCTATGAATAAAATAGCTAAAGGTAACATGGATATTAATATAGTTGCGAAAGATGAAAAAGATGAAATAGCTCCTGCATTAAATAAGGTGGTAGAAAATGTAAGGATGCTTGTGACAGATGTAAATATGTTATCAAATTCGGCAATAGAAGGAAAGTTTGAAACAAGAGCTGATGCAGGAAAACATGAAGGAGATTTCAGAAAAGTAATAGATGGAGTAAATGGAACTTTAGATACTGTAGTAGATAAGGCTGTTTGGTATGAGGCTATTATAGATGCTATACCTTTCCCAATTCACGTTACAGACAATGATATGAATTGGACGTATATGAACAAGTCATTTGAAAATTTAATGATTAATCAAGGTGTCATTAGAGATCGAAAATCTGGTTACGGTTTGGCGTGTAGTCATGCGGGGGCTAATATATGTAATACTGAAAAATGTGGTATAAAACAGCTACATAAGGGAAAATCAGAAAGTTTCTTTGAATGGTGTGGCATGAGCAATAAGCAAGATACGTCTTACTTAAAGAATAAAAATGGTGAGAATGTAGGATATGTGGAAGTTGTAACGGATTTAACACCTATCATTAGGGTAAGCGATTATACAAAGGGTGAAGTTAAGAGACTTGAGGGAAATCTAAAGCTTTTGGCATGTGGAAATACTAATTTTGACTTAAAAATTAAAGAAGCAGATCAATTTACTGATGAAGTTAGCCGACAATTTGAAGGAATATCTAATAGTTTAAAAGATGTTAAGAGTGCAATAGATAATCTTATATTTGATGCCAAAATGCTGTCAAATGCTGCGATAGAAGGAAAATTAGATATAAGAGCAGATGAAACAAAGCACAGTGGAGACTTTAAACAGGTTGTAGAGGGCGTAAATCAATTGATTGGAGCTATGGTAGAACCAATTAAGGAAGTTACAAGTGTTATGAGTGAAATATCTAAAGGGAACCTTGATGTTCCAGTAAGTGAAAATTATAAAGGGGAATTCGGAATTCTAGCTAAAGCTGTCAATGAGACTGAAAATGGATTAAAACGTGTTGTTGGAGAGATTTCTGATATAATAGGACAAATTTCACAAGGTAATCTCAATATTGAAAATGCAAAAGAGTTTCATGGTAATTTTAATAGCATATCAATTTCTCTAAATACAATAATAGATTCATTAAATTCAGTTCTTAGTGAAATAAATAATGTGTCAGAACAAGTTTATACAGGTGCGAGCCAGGTTTCAGACGGTAGTCAGTTATTATCACAGGGAGCTACAGAGCAAGCAAGTGCGATAGAACAATTGACATCGTCAATAACCGAAATTGCAGCACAAACTAAGGAAAATGCTTTTAATGCGAATCAGGCTAAGGAGTTAGCTCTTGAAGTAAAAGTAAATGCAGAACAAGGAAGTAGGCATATGAATGAAATGCTTAAATCTATGAGTGAAATAAATGAATCTTCAGCGAATATTTCAAAAATTATAAAGGTAATAGATGAAATAGCATTTCAGACCAATATACTTGCGCTAAATGCAGCAGTTGAGGCCGCAAGGGCAGGACAACATGGAAAAGGCTTTGCAGTAGTTGCTGAAGAAGTTAGAAATCTAGCAGCTAGGAGTGCAAATGCAGCGAAAGAAACAACAGCTCTTATTGAAGGTTCTATAAAGAAATCGGAAAATGGAACTGAAATTGCTAATAATACAGCAAAAGCTTTATACGAAATAGTTGATGGGGTATCTAAAGCAGCGACTCTTGTATCAGAAATAGCAGCGTCTTCAGATGAACAGGCTACTGGAATATCACAAGTAAATTTAGGAATAGAGCAAGTATCACAAGTTGTTCAAACAAACTCAGCAACAGCTGAAGAAAGTGCGGCAGCTAGTGAGGAACTTTCAAGTCAATCAGAACTGCTTAAAGATTTAGTTTCTAGTTTTAAACTTAAAAATGATAATTCGAGAGGGAGAGTAAGCAAAAATAGTAAGAACTATATATTGAGACAATCGTATGATATTGGAGACAACTCGCTAGATAAAGAAGTGGCAGTTACTTCAAATAAAAAAAGAATAAAACTAAGTGATAGTGAATTTGGTAAATACTAATCTACAAAGATAAAGGTAGGAAGAGAAAATTAAGAGAAATTTTTATTTTGCTTCCTACCTTAATTATATAGAATGAGATAAGATAAGCGGTTTATTCCTCTAAAATAAGGATAGTATTAACAGGAGTTAATATATCTAAAGGGAAAGGTTGGGGAATATTGTGGGGAATGAAAGAGAAAATATGTATAAGTTTGACCGAGCACTGACAAAAGAAGAACTTTTCAAACTTAAAGAAGCAGCAGAGGCGGCCAATAGAGCTAAAAGTGAGTTTCTAGCAAATATGAGTCATGAAATAAGAACTCCATTGAATGGAATAATAGGTATGACAGATTTGACGCTTTCAACTAATCTTACAGAAGAGCAAAAAGAAAATCTGAGTATTGTAAAAAGTTGTGCTCATTCGTTATTATCATTAATAAATAATATTTTAGATTTGTCAAAAATTGAAGCAGAGAAAGTCTTGATTGAGAATGTGAATTTTAATATACAAGTTCTTATTAAAAATGTAATATATACTAACTTGCCAAAGGCTAATGAAAAGTATATACAACTTCACTATACGATTGATGAGAATATTCCGCAAGTTTTAGTTGGAGATGTATATAGACTTGAGCAAGTATTAAATAATTTAGTTTCTAATGCTGTAAAATTCACAGAATCTGGATTTGTAATTATAAAAGTAAGAAAGATAAACAAAAGTAAAAATCAATATGAAATTCAGTTTGTGGTCGAAGATGTAGGGATTGGAATTAGCAGAGATGAGATGCAACACCTTTTTAAGAGTTTTAGTCAGGTTGATGGATCTATAACAAGAAAATATGGAGGAACGGGACTTGGACTTTCTATATCCAAAAAACTTGTAGAATTAATGGGCGGGAATATAGAAGTAGAGAGTGAAAAAGGAGTTGGAAGTAAATTTTACTTTGCTATTAAATTAGAAAAGGCAATGAATGATATTGGAGAATTAGATCATCAAAAAATAAATGATGAAAATTCTAAGAGTGAAAAAATTCTCGTAGTAGAAGATGATAAGATCAATCAGATAGTGATTAAAAAAGTGTTGAAAGAGCTGGGATATATTAATATAAAGATTGCATCAAATGGAGTTGAAGCTTTGAAATTTATTGAAAATTACAGATTTGATTTAATTCTAATGGATGTACAATTGCCTGAATTAGATGGAAGTGAAACTGTTAGGATAATTAGAAAAAATGAAATAAAAACAGGAGGGCATATTCCTATTGTAGCGATGACGGCCTATGCTTTGAAGGGAGATCGAGAAAGATTTTTATCACAAGGCATGGATGACTATATTTCAAAACCAATAGATATAAATAAACTTAAAAAAATTTTAGAAAGGACTCTAAAGAACATCGACTTAGAGGCAAAAAGCACCATTCAACTATTCTTAAGAAATACTACATATAATAATAATTTTATTATAGTTGATAAAGAGATTAAGGAGACGTTGTTAAAATGGTTATATAGCATGGAGAGATATTTTATTAAAGAAAAAACGCTAGAAGATTACATTAAGATTGAAAATATAGCTCATGAAATAAAAGAATATTGTGAAGAAAATAGTTTGAATAATATTAAGATTTTAGCATTTAAAATTGAACTTGCGGCAAGAAAGAAAGATGAGTTGGGAATTAAAAATAACTACGAGAAAATTACAAATAGTTTATAAGTTTTATACTATATATTTTATAAGGGGGCTTAACAGTGAAAATTTTAATAGTAGAAGATGATCTTTCAAGTAGAAAGCTTTTGTTTAAATTTATGTCCAAGTATGGTGAGTGTGATATCACACTTGATGGAATGGAAGGATTAGATGCCTATTTAATTGCATTAGATGAAGGAGAAGCTTATGATTTGGTGTGCTTAGATATAATGATGCCAAAGGTAGATGGAGTAAAGGTTCTAAAGACTATTCGAGAAATAGAGAAGCAAAAAAATATTGAGAATAATAAAAAAGTAAAAATAATAATGACAACAGCTCTAAATGATGCGGACTTAGTCAAAAGTATTTTTAACAATGGTTGTGAAGTATATGCGACAAAGCCTATTGATATAAAAAAAATGGATCTTGTAATGGAAAAATTGAACTTTAAAAAGATAGAATAAGGCTTTTAAGTGTATTAAGTATATTATTCAATAGGCAGTATAAAATATATCATAAACAAATAATTAATAATATATATATGCTCAATGATAAATCTACATAATAAAACTTTTATCACACTAAGTGATAGTAATTACAGAATGTAGAGATTTAATTGCAAAATAGATATTAGAGAATGATTGTATTTTTGAAGAAAAATTCTTTATTTTTTTGGGATAAAGATATATAATATTATTAATTAATAATTATTATTTGTAAGTAAAAATTATTAAAAGATTTCAGGAGGATATGATATGAAGGTTATTGTAATTGGATGCACACATGCAGGAACAGCTGCTATTGTTAATTTAAAGGAATTATACCCAGATAGTGATGTCGTAGTTTATGAAAGAAACGATAATATATCATTTCTTTCTTGTGGAATTGCGTTAAGTATAGGAGGAATAGTTACTGAAACAGAAAAATTATTTTATAATTCACCAGATAATTTGAGCTCTTTAGGAGTTAAAACAAAGATGAAACATGATGTTTTAGATATCGACTTTGATAATAAAATTGTTAAAGTTAAGAATTTAGAAAATGATGAGATATTTGAAGATAGTTATGAGAAGTTAGTTTTAACATTAGGATCTTGGCCAATAATACCTAAGTTTGAAGGTGGAAATTTACAAAATATTTTATTATGTAAAAACTATAATCATGCAAAAGAAATTGAAGCTAGACGCAGTGATGCAAAGAATGTAGTTGTAATTGGTGGCGGATACATCGGTGTGGAACTTGCAGAAGCTTTCAAAATTCAGAATAAAAATGTTACATTAATAGACGCTGAAGAGAGAATAATGTCTAAGTACTTGGACAAAGAATTTACTGATATTGCAGAAAAGGAATTTAGAGATCATGGAATAAACCTAGTTTTAGGGGAAAAAGTTAAATTGTTCAAGGGAGAGAATGATAAAGTTTCACATGTAGTGACTGATAATAATGAATATGAGGCAGATTTAGTTATATTATGCATTGGATTTGCACCAAGCACTGCTCTTGTAAAAGGTAAATTGGAGACGCTTCAAAATGGTGCAATTATGATTGATGAATATATGCAAACAAGTAGAAAAGATGTATTTGCAGCAGGAGATTGCTGTGTTGTTAAGTTTAATCCGGCTGATGATACACGATATATACCTTTAGCAACAAATGCAGTTAGAATGGGAACTTTAATTGCTCATAATATAGTTGAACCTAAATTAAAGTATATGGGAACACAAGGTACATCAGGAATTAAGATATATGAAAAATGTATTGCATCTACAGGATTAACTGAAGAAGTTGCAAAAAATACAACATCATTTAATGTAGGAGCAGTTTCTGTTACAGATAATTATAGACCAGAGTTTATGCCTACTTACGAAGAAGCATTATTAAAATTAGTTTATGATAAAGACAGTAGAAGAATACTTGGAGGTCAAATAATTTCGAATTTAGATTTAACACAATTTATGAACACATTATCAGTAGTAATTCAAAATAAAATGACTATAGAAGAACTTGCAATGACAGATTTCTTCTTCCAACCACATTTTAATAAACCTTGGAGTTTACTAAATATAGCTGCTTTGCAGGCATTAAAAAATATATAATAAAAATTCTTATAATAGGTGTTAAGTAAAAAAATCATTGGCCATAATTTTGTGGCAATGATTTTTTTACTTTAATTAGATGCTAATTATCTAAAAGTCTTATATTTTTTCCTATTATTTCAATACCTTTTTTTATATCTTCATCACTTACTCGACCAAATCCAATTCTAAAAGTATCATAACCTTTTAAGCTTTTCTTTCTATGTGTAATAGGCTTGTTATCATCTGTTTTAGTGTGAAATTCTACATTGTCATTGGAATTTTCATAAAAAATATCACCAGGCATAAATAATACATTATCTTTATAGCAGAGTTCCAGAAGAGTTCTTGCATTTATGTTGTTCTTTAGCTTTATGAATACATGAAGGCCACCCTCACCAGTTATATATTCATATGGAATATATTTTTCAACCATATCTAGTACAAGATTGTATTTATCTCTATAATATTTTCTTACATTTTTAACATATCTGCTGAAGGCACCACTTTTTAGGTAATAGAAAAATGCGCTTTGATCTAAAAAAGAAGAATGAATATTTCTTCCACGTTTTACACTTTCTAAAGTTTCTATAAGATTATCATCTGCGAATATCCATCCTATTCTAAGACCGGGGAACAGTATTTTAGAAAGACTTCCTATATATATGACTCCATTACCAGTTCCGCATAGTGATGCTATTGGATCAATTGGGGAGCTTGAGTAGAGTAATTCTTCATTAAAGCCATCTTCTATTATAGGAACAGAATATTTTCTAAAAAGTTTATATATTTCCTTTCTTCTTTCAGTTTTAGTTACGATTCCAGTTGGATTATTGTAAGACGGGATCAAATATCCGAACTTTGGATTATATTTGCTTAAAGCATTTTCAAGAGATACTAAATCTAAGCCTTCTTTATCCATTTTTACTTGAATTATCTTTAGTCCATAGGCTTTCATAATTTTTAAAGCTGTATTATGTGTTGGTTCTTCACATAAAATAATATCACCATTATTTGTTAGCGAACTAATTACTATATCAAAGGCTTCGGTAAATCCATTAGTTACTAAAATATCTTTGTTATTAGTATCAACTCTTTTATCTCTCATATAATCTAAAAAATAATCTATTAGCGGCTTATATCCTTTAGCATAACCGTAATTCAATAGATTGGCTTCTTCGTAAGTCCAAGCATCTAACAGAGATCTTTTAAAATCATCAAGATTAAAGAGATGACTTTCAGGGGAAATGGATTTGAATGATATCATTCCCTTCTTATACGGCAATTCACTTTTTATGATATCAAACTTCTTTAAGGTAGTTCCATAATTGTTAATTCTTTTAGAAAAATCTACATTATATTCATAACTTTCATTTTCACTTTCTATGGAGATAAAAGTGCCTATCCCTCTTTTTGTTGTTATTACTCCTATGCTTTCTAATTCTTCATAGGCTGAAATTACAGAATTTCTACTTATATTTAAAAATTTACTTACTTCCCTTGTAGATGGAAGTTTGCTATCTTTTTTTAATTCACCGTTTTTAATGCCTTGTTTTATATGTCTTTCAATTTGAATATAAATAGGTTCATCTTTATTTATATTAAGATTAGAAAATATCAATGCTGAATCACCTCACTACTTTAGATAAGTAACAATAAATCTAATAAGAAAACATCTAATGTTTAAATTATATTGTTAATACCAATATCTAATCAATTTTATAAATGTAATTAAACTGTATAGAATTAATTTATTTCAATTATTTTAGATTTACCATACTATTTCTTTTGTGTCAATAAAATGATGCGATAGTTATTGAAAATAAAGATATGGAGATATTAAATAATAATATATATTAACTAGTAATATATTTACTCACTAAAGCAAATAAGTGTATAATTATATTATAGAATAACGTGAAATATGATAAATGGAATGAAATACTGTTATAGAAAAGGAGGTAATGTGTTTATGAAAGGGACCGTTGTATCAACATGGATGAAGACAAATAGAAAGTTGTTTGGAGACTCAATTGTTAATGAAGCAATGGATTATATAGGTTGGGGAAAAACAAAAATATTTTCACCTATTGAAAATGTAGACGATGGAGAAGTTAAGAAAATAATATCATACATAGCTAAATCTCAAAATATAGAGGTAGGAGCTCTTTGGAGAAAAATTGGACAAGATAATATAAAAGCTTTTAGTCATGATTATCCGGCATTTTTCAAACATGACAATGTATATTCATTTTTAAAGTCCATGTTTGATGTACATGTAGTGATGACAAAAAAGTTTGCAGGAGCGAAGCCACCTTTGGTATCTATAGAACCAATATCTAGTAGGGAAGCTATCTTTAGCTATAATTCTTCTAGAGGAATGTTTGACTATTTTTTAGGTATGCTTGAAGGGACTTGCGAACACTTTAACGAGAAAGTAGATATAAAAGAAATATCAAGAACAAGCAGTGAGCTTAAATTAAAACTTACTTTTGAAAGAGATATATATTACAATAAAAAATACTTTTTTAATAGAGTTTTTTCTTTGGGTATTATAAAAAGTTTTGGGGCAAAGACAGGAGTATTTTCATTTATAATATCAGCTATAGTTTTTTTGATAATGTTAGGAATAAATGATATTACAAAGGTTTTAATAGGGAGCCTAGTATCTGCTTTAGCTACATTTGTAGGTGTTTCTTTAATGATGTCACCTATAGGAAAAATAAAAGAAGAAATAGAACGAATAATTAAAAATGAATACAATATTGATGGAAAAATCACCACTAATGATTTCTTTGAAGAAATTTATGATTTACTTAAGGAACATAAAAAAGTAATTCAGGCAGATTTCGTTGGATTTAAAGGTGTTACAGATGAAATGAATACTTTTGTAAATACAATAAACAAGATTTCTGATTCGATGAATCATACTTCAACAGAAATAAGTGGCGTTGTTGAACAGGTTGCAAATGGAGCTGTTACACAAGCTCAGAATACAGATAAAGCCGTACAAGCACTTAATGGAAACATCGAAGCCTTAAGGAATATAGTTGAAAACGAGAATGAAAATAAATCAGAACTTGAAGATGCCATGCTTAAGATTAATAATAGCTATGAAAATGTTGAAAATGCAAGTAAAAATATTTTGAAATCTTTACAGAGTTTTAATGAAGTTAAAGAGAAGGGCACACAGCTTGAAGGAAGGGCTAAAGATATAAATAATATTGTATCTATAGTATCAGGAATAGCAGAACAAACTAATTTATTAGCGTTGAATGCATCCATAGAAGCTGCTAGGGCAGGAGAGCAAGGGAAGGGGTTTGCTGTTGTTGCAGAATCAATAAGAAAACTTGCTGAACAGTCCAAAGAGGCAGTACTTGATATTAACTCTAATTTAGCTCAATTTGTTAAAGAAATAGGTTTCTTAGTGGATCACATAGATGTTCAATATGATGTGTTAGAAAGAGAAACCAATAACTTAGACGTTGTACGAAATATTAGCTATGAAGCTAATCAATCAGTGCAGAGTGTAGCAACTTCTATGATTGAGACTATAAGCAAGTTAAATATTGAAGCTGATTCTATATCTGATGTATATGGTAGTATAGAGTCGTTAGCAGCCATTGCGGAAGAAAATTCAGCATCATCGGAAGAAGTAAGTGCTAGTGTAATAAATTATACAAATGAGATAAAAAAACTTATAGATAATATATCTGATTTTAAAGGTATTACAAAAACCTTTAAAAATGATCTAGAGAAATATAAAATTTAACTTCATGATATATAAAAATACCTACTAAAAGAAAATGATTTACTTTTAGTAGGTATTTTTATTAAATATTAATTGAACAACTTGGTTGTAAATTAAGAGCAGCCCCAAATTTTTGAGAAGCTGTTATAAAGCATATTAGAGCAATAAGCTCTGAAATTTCTTTTTCAGAAAATTCATTATTTAAAGGGATGAAATCCTCATCACTAACTGCAGAATTTTTTGAAAATGAGTTTGCAAATTTGGTAGCTGCTAAAATTTTTGAATCGTTTATGTTATTTAATGGCTTACCTTTAGCCATACAATATTCACAGCCATTATTAAATGCCAAAGTGCGTCTTACCTGTTCTTTTAATTCAGAAGTGAATGTATTGGTAGAGAAAAGAAGATTCTCTAAATCGGACCACTTTAACATAATATCTTTATTGTGTCCTAATAGTTTTTGAAATGGTGTATTTCCTTCTTTTGAAAAATTGATTCTTGCCATAATAAATCTCCTTTTATATAATATTAACAATTAATATTATATAGGAGTTATAGTTTTATTTGCATTCCAAATGACATATAATACTAATGATAAAATTATATTTGAAATAAAAAACATACTAGGAGTGTTACAGATGAAATTTGATGAAATAGATATAGCAATATTATCAGAGTTGCAAAAAAATAGTAGGTTGTCAATAAGGGAATTATCTAAACGCATAAATTTATCACCTCCTTCCGTTACAGAGAGAGTGAACAAGCTTGAAGATAGTGGTATTATAGAAGGCTATACAATTAGAATAAATAAGAAAAAGCTGGGATTATCAATTGATTGTATAATGAAGATTACAATGAAGAACGGAGAATATAACAAATTTAAAAATTTTATTAAAAATCATAAACGAAGTGAATGGGGATATAGGATAGCAGGGGATGGGTGTTTCTTAGTAAAATTATCTGTAAAGAATTTAGAAGAGATAGAAGAGTTTATAAATGATATATCAGAATATTCACTGACAACAACAATTATTGCATTTTCAGAAGTAGAAATAGATAATAACATAAATAAGTTTATGGAAGATATATAAATAAATAGTTATTAATAAATATGCATGAACTTACATATGAAGTTTTAATAATAGCTAGGAGATACAGTATGTATATAGCAAATAATAATATTATTCAAAAAGGGTTTAGTGGATTTTCTTTGAAGATAATCGCATTAGTATTAATGACAATGGATCATATGCATGAATTCTTAGCATCGACTGGAATTCCAATTTGGTTTAATTGGCTTGGGAGATTATCGGCTCCACTTTTTTTCTTTACAATGGCAGAAGGCTTTTTTTATACAGGGAATAGAAAAACTTATGTTAAAAGATTATATTTATTTTCAATAGTAATGTCTTTAGGAAAATTTATTTCATGGAAGATATCAGTTGATGATCCATCATATTTTCCAGTGAGTAATAATATATTCGAGACATTCTTTTTGATAGCATTAAATATATTACTAATTGAATATTTAAGAGATGAAAACAAAGATTTGTATAGGAAAATTTATATTATTTTTTTAGCGATAATGTTTGAAGTTGTATTACCAATAAGTACTTATTCAATATTTTCAAAAAACATAGCTGGAATTATTATATCCTTTTTACCCTGTCCATTGCTTTGTGAAGGAAGTGTTTCATTTGTTGCTCTCGGAATAATATTTTTTTATTTAAGAAATGACAGAAAAAAAATGATGATTGTTTATGCAATTTTTTCAGTATCGTTTTTTCCATTCGCTAGTTTTTCATTTAAGAATATATTTTATGGTTACAATCAGTGGATTATGATTTTCGCTATACCGCTAATGATGCTTTATAATGGAAAAAAGGGACGTGGATTAAAATATTTATTTTATTTTTATTATCCCGCCCATATATTCATATTATTTTTCTTGGGAGGAATTACACATATAAACTGAAGTTAAATAATGGCTTATGAAAATGCAAAATGGAGATCGTGTTCAAAAGAATAGGATCTTCATTTTGTTTTTTTTATATTTGTATAGTACATAAGCTAATATTTTTAAAAAGATATTTATTGATACTATGTGAAAAAGTTATTCAGGGCAATTAAAATACTCGTTAAAAAAAACACAAAGTATTCTTAATTTACTAAATATAAATTAAAGTTACTTAATATTTTAAATTTTCAGACAAAATGATATTATCTAGTTACACCAAACAACAGCAAAATATTAAATATCAAATGTAAATGTTTAAATATAGAGGGGATGTTTTAAATGAATTATTTTGAAGAAAGTTTAAAATTACATGAAGAAAAACAAGGAAAGATTTCAATCACATCTAAGGTTAAGGTTGAAACAAGAGATGATTTAAGTCTTGCATACACACCAGGAGTTGCAGAACCATGTAGAAAAATTCATGAAGACCAAGAAAACGTCTACAAATATACATCAAAAGGAAATCTGGTAGCAGTAGTAACAGATGGAAGTGCAGTGTTAGGACTAGGAGATATAGGGCCAATGGCAGGAATGCCTGTAATGGAAGGAAAGTCAATTTTATTTAAAGAATTTGCAGATGTTGATGCTTTCCCTGTATTAGTAGATTCTAACGATGTTGATGAGATAGTTAATACAGTTAGATTGATAGCGCCAACATTTGGTGGAATAAACTTAGAAGATATTGGAGCGCCAAGATGTTTTGAAGTTGAAGAAAAACTCAAAAAATTAATCGACATTCCAGTATTCCATGATGACCAACATGGAACTGCAATAGTTGTTCTTGCTGGTGTTATAAATGCACTTAAAGTAGTAGATAAGAAGCTTGAAGATATAAAAGTAGTAGTAAATGGAGCGGGGGCTGCAGGAACTGCAATAGCTAAGCTTTTATTATCATCAGGAGTAAAAAACTTAATTGCTTGCGATAAAGTAGGTATCTTATATAGAGGCATGGAAAAAATTGATGATGCTAAAGATGCTTTAGCGGAAATAACAAATCCAGATAATATAAAAGGCAACCTTGCAGATGCTTTAGTTGGTGCCGATGTATTTGTTGGAGTATCTGCTCCAGGAATATTGAAGCCTGAAATGGTTAGAGCAATGAATAAAGATGCAATAATCTTTGCAATGGCAAATCCAACACCGGAAATTATGCCAGATGAAGCAAAAGCAGCTGGAGCAAGAGTTATAGGAACAGGACGGTCAGATTTTCCAAATCAAGTGAACAATGTTCTAGCTTTCCCAGGTATTTTTAGAGGTGCCTTAGATGTTAGAGCAAAAGAAATAAATGAGGAAATGAAACTTGCTGCAGCATATGCCATAGCTGGATACATTAAAGATGAAGATTTAAATGAAAATAATGTAATTCCAAGTGCTTTAGATAAAAATGTTGCTACAAAGGTAGCAGAAGCAATTGCAAATGCGGCAAGAAAAAGTGGGGTCGCAAGAAAATAAGATAATTCAATTTGTACATGTTGCTAAAAGGTAAGAAATCAGAATTAATGCATTTGTGACATGTACAAATTATAAGTAAAACATAATTATAAATAATTGTATCCCACAAGATTATAAATTAGAGTTGTTTATATAAAAATTTATTATGAAAAATATGTAAATGTTTAAAAATAAAAAAACAAGATTTTAGGAGGTATATATATGCAAATCCCAATTAAGAAAACACTTGATAAAATACCAGGTGGTATGATGCTTGTTCCGCTTTTTTTAGGAGTACTAGTTAATACTTTTTGTCCGCAATTTCTTAAAATTGGTGGATATACAACAGCACTATTTAGTTCGACGGCATCATCAACAATTCTGGCTTGCTTTATGTTTTTAATTGGCTCACAAATTAATTTCAAATTAGCACCTAAAGCACTAAAAAAAGGTGCGCTATTAATATCTGGAAAATTTATAGTGGGTGCTGGTATCGGTATAATTGTAGGAAAAGTTTTTGGGCCAGCTGGTGTATTAGGTTTATCACCACTAGCGATTCTTTCAGCACTAACAAATTGCAACGGTGGGTTATATGCATCTCTAGCTTCACAATATGGGGATGAAACAGATGTAGGTGCTTATGCTTTATTATCTTTAAAAGATGGTCCATTTTTCACTTTGGTTGCATTAGGTGCATCAGGGCTTGCTCAAATTCCATTTATGTCGCTTGTTGCAGTGTTAATTCCAATAGGAATAGGAATGATTTTAGGAAACGCCGACCCTGATATGAGAAAGTTTCTTGGAAGCAGTAAGTTGTTATTAATTCCATTCTTCTCATTCCCATTAGGTGCAGGAATGAATCTTGATACAATTGTAAAAGCTGGAGGTCCTGGTATATTATTAGGAGTGATAGCTGCCTTTACTGGAATAGGAGCATATATACTTTTAAAATTATTTAGAGAAGAACCTATAATTGGACTTGCAACAGGATCAACAGCAGGAAATGCCGTAGCCACACCAGCAGCTGTTGCAGCGGCAGATCCAACATTGGCTGCAATAGCAACAATAGCAACAGCACAAGTTGCAGCGGCATGCGTAGTATCTGCTATTATTTGTCCATTCATTGTTTCTTATGTGTTTAAAATGCTTAGAGCAAATAAAGAAAAGAAATTAAGTAGAGAAGCAGTAGTACAATAAATAATTATTAGTATTGGGTTAAGAGCTTATAGTATGAATTAATAAAATTAATTTTAATATTGAAAAATACTTGCTAAAGCTGATACCTACAGAGTATAATTTAAAAACAGGTTTTGTATCTGTGTTGATAATAATAACAATAGATGCAAATACTATAATTAAATATAACGTAGGGGAGGAAAATGTGTGAGTCATAAATTATTAATTATAAACCCAGGTTCCACATCAACTAAAATAGCAGTATATGAAGGTGAAAAGGAAATTTTTGAGGAAACACTTAGACATTCATCAGAAGAGATAGGAAAGTTTAAGTACGTAGTTGATCAACAAAGCTTTAGAACAGATGTTATATTAAAAATACTAGAAGACAATAAAATAAATATAACTGAAATGGATGCAATAGTTGGAAGAGGTGGACTTTTAAAGCCTATAGTTAGTGGTACCTATAGTGTAAACGATAATATGTTAAAAGATTTAAAAGAAAATGTTCAAGGAGAGCATGCATCTAATCTTGGTGCTATAATTGCCAATGAAATTGCGAGGTCTATTAATAAACCTGCTTTTATAGTAGATCCAGTAGTTGTAGATGAAATGGAAGATATAGCAAGACTTTCAGGAGTGCCAGAACTTCCAAGAAAAAGTATATTTCATGCATTAAATCAAAAGGCAGTGGCTAAGAGGTATGCGCAAGAAAATATGAAGAGCTATGAAGATATAAATGTTATAGTTGCTCATATGGGAGGCGGTGTTTCGGTAGGCGCACATAAAAATGGAAGAATAATTGATGTAAATAATGCTCTTGATGGAGAAGGCGCATTTTCACCAGAAAGAAGTGGTGGTATACCATCTGGTGATTTAGCTAGAATGTGTTTTAGCGGAAAATATACTTTAGAAGAAATATTGAAGAAGATAACTGGAAAAGGCGGCTTTGTAGCATATCTTGATACAAACGATGGGAGAATAGTTAGACAGCTTGCATCAGAAGGAGACATGAAGGCAAAGTTAGTTTATGAAGCCATGGGATATCAAGTAGCAAAAGATATAGGTGCAGCAGCTGCGGTTTTATGCGGAAAAGTAGATGCGATAATTTTAACTGGAGGCATTGCCTACGAAAAAATGATGGTAGACATCATAAAAGAAAAAGTGGAATTTATTGCTCCAATAACTGTTTATCCAGGTGAAGATGAAATGCTTGCTTTAGCTCAAGGTGTACTAAGAGTTTTAAACGGACAAGAAGAAGTTAAAGAATATAAATAGACTTCTATATATACTAAAGATTAGAAAGTATTTGGAAAGATAGCATTTAGCATTACTATAATTATTGAGTATTGTTTACTGGCTTTAATAAATCATGAATTAAGAGCGGATTCCTAGGGATACGCTCTTAACTTTTTGTGGGAAATTGCTTTGATAAATAGCAAGTAAACGTATTACTAAAGAAGTTGTACCATTTTGTAATGAGGAATTATTTATATATAATGTAAGTAAACTAAAATTTAGAATTAGATAGAGGGGATAAAATGAAGCTAAAAGGAAAAATAATATCTCTTGTAATAGCTATCCTTGTAATTTCAATTGGAAGTATAACAATACTTTCTTTTATCGAAATGAAAAAGTTATTAAGAGATCAAATAGATAAAAATATGTTGAATATAGCGGATTCATTTGCATCAACCTATGAAGTTAAAGAATATTTGAAAGGAAATAAGGCAATTCCGATTGATCTGCTAAATAGTGAGATAGAGAAGGCCCGTATAAAGACAAATGTAGAGTTTATAGTAATTATGGATATGAATGGTATAAGATATTCTCACCCAGATAAAAGTAAAATAGGCGAAAGATTTGCTGGTGGAGATGAAGATAGGGTATTAAGCACAGGAGAGCAATATATATCAACAGGAAGCGGTACACTTGGTATTTCTGTAAGAGCATTTGCACCTATTTATGATGATAGTAATAAGCAGATAGGTGCAGTTGCTGTTGGTATGTTGTATAATAAATTTGATAACGAAGTCTATACGAAAATGTATAAATTTATTCCTATAATATTAATGGGATTAATATTGGGTATATCGGGAGCTATAGCTCTTTCTTATAATATAAAGAAGTCAATATTTGGACTTGAACCAGAAGAAATAGCCTTGGCTTTAAAGCAAAAAGAAACTGTAATTGAAAATATAAAGGAAGGTATAATAGCTTTAGATAATAATGGATGCATAACGCTATTTAACGGGCAAGCTAGTAAAATTTTACATTTGAAAGAAAATGATATAGGGAAGCCGATTACTGATTTTACTTACGAAAGTATGGCTCTAAAAGTTTTAAACAGCGGGAAATCTATGACTAATATTGAGATAAAAGTACGCCCTGGAGTAAACGTTATGTGTAAATACAGTATTATAAGAGGATTTAAAAAACAAATTCTTGGATTAGTTGTAACATTTGAAGATTTAAGTGAAGTTAGAAAAATGGCTGAGGAGTTAACTGGTATAAAGAAAATGGCATGGTCACTTAGAGCACAAAATCATGAATTTATGAATAAACTTCACACAATCTCAGGACTTATACAACTAGAAGAATATGATGAAGTAATTAAGTTTGTTAATGTAATAGTGGAAAGTAAAAAGAATATAACTACTATAATATCTGATAAAATAAAAAATGTATCTTTAGCAGCGTTAATACTATCTAAATACAGTAAGTGTGAAGAAGCTAGAATCAATTTCATAATAGATGATAGCTCAAGAGTAATTAAATTACCACAATATATGACATCAGAAGAGTTAGGATCTGTTGTAGGAAATCTAATAGAAAATTCTATTGATGCAGTTAAAAATGATGGGTCTGGTGAAATATATATGAAAATCTTTGAGGAAGATGATCAAATGAAAATTATGGTGAAGGATAATGGCTGTGGGATACCAGAGAATATCAGAAATTCTATTTACAACATTGGAATCACAAGTAAAGAAGGGGAACGAGGATTTGGAATGTATATAGTGAAAAAGATCATTGATGAAGCTAAAGGAGCTATTAAATTTAAAGTTGATGATGGTACTGAATGGGATATATCTATACCTATGAGGAGGAGTTGAATATATGATTAAAACTATGATTGTTGAAGATGATCCGATGGTAAGACAAATTAATTCTAAGTTTTTGAAAAAAATAGAGGGATTTTCACTGGAAAAAGCAGTTGCAAACCTTTCTGAAGCAAAAGAATTTTTGATGCAGAAGCAGGTGGATTTAATTTTATTAGATATTTTTCTTCCTAATGAAAATGGCATAGATTTGCTAAAGTGGTTAAGGCAAAATGAAATATTATCTGATGTTATATTAATTACTGCTGATAAGAGTGTAGAAAGAGTAAAGGATGCTTTTAGATATGGTGTTGTAGACTATTTGATAAAACCCTTTACATTTGAAAGGTTTAACGAATCTCTAAATATTTTTAGAGAAAGATTAAATAGCTTTAAAAATAACCAGACTATGGAACAAAGTGATTTAGATAAGTTTATTTTGAGTAATAAAAATAAGAAAACAAACGGTAGTGAAACAAAACCAAATCTAGAAAAGGGTTTGAATAAGTATACTTATAATTCAATTGCTAATGAGCTTAATAATACTAAAGAAGAGTATTTTACTACTGAAGACTTATCAGAAAAGTTAGGCATTGCAAAAGTTACTGTAAGGAAATACCTTGATTATATGAGCAAACAAGGCGAACTAGAGAAAATCATAGAGTATGGAAAGATTGGAAGACCATTGTATAAATATAAAATAAAAGGTCTATAATATTACGATTTATGAATTCACGGATACTCTAAAAATTAGTAATAGAGTATCCTTTCTATATTAAATTAAAAAAGGTTTTCTACTAGCTGCATTTATTTCAGAAATTGTTTGGTTTTTCCCATCATGTATGCAACTTTAATCATTGATTTTTCATCCTTAGTAAGTTCTCTATTATACATTTTTTCAAATTGTTTTAATAAAGCTTCAGTATCAATTACTTCTTTGGGTTCTGTAGTTCTTTTTGATGGCAAAGGAACGTAAGTTTCAGGTTTCATGTATTTGTTATAAATGCGCTTAAAAATTTCAGATGTATAGTAAGCATCATTAAGTGCATCATGGAATTCACCATAAATTGGTATATTTAAAATTTCAACGGCATTTCTTAAACCAATTCTAGAATTTTTAGGTGCTTTAAGGTATTTTGAAGCATACTTTTGAATGTCAATATATTTTGAAATATATGAAGTAGATAGATTATAAAATCCCAAGTTTCTATAGAGTTCTTTAATATCCCCAACTCCCCATACACAGAGTAGTACATCATCATTTCCAATGAATTCTAAAAAAGCTTTATGAACATTAATAAAGTTTTTGCAAGAAGAAACTTTATCGTAGGTTATTTTAGTTAAATTCTCAACATATGGATGGATGGTTTTATATAGAGTTGGTTTGACTAAGGAATTGAATGTAGATACTTCTTGAAAATTATTATCTAGTTTTATAGCGCCAATTTGAATTATTTCAAAAGGAATAATTGGTGTGTTAGTATCGTTATTAGATTCTGAAAGTTTAATAACATCCGAATTTTCAGAGGCACTACTTTTTTGATTAAATTCTAAATCATATATTACATAATACATACTTTCACCTGCTTTTTGGTTAAGAATAAGATACTATTTATATTATAGCCAATGAAGATGTGAATAATATAAACATAATAAAAAAGATTCAAAAATTTTTGAACCTTTTTAATATATTTATAATAATAATTTATATTTATCAAAGAATTTTATCTATTATTCCATAAGATAAAGCCTCTTCAGCAGACATAAAATAATCTCGTTCCATGTCTCTTTCGATTTTCTCTATTGGCTTTTTGGTTTTTTCACTATATATTTTATTTAGTTTATTTTTTGTTTTTAGCAGCCATTCAGTATGAATCCTAATATCTGTAGCTTGACCTTGAAAACCTCCATGTACAGATGGCTGATGGATTAAAATCTCACTATTTGGAAGAGCACATCGTTTTCCAGGTGCGCCTGCTGCAAGTAAAAACGAGCCCATACTTGCAGCTAATCCTAAACATATTGTTGATACGTCAGGCTTTATATATTGCATTGTATCATATATTGCCATTCCGGCTGTAATAGAACCACCGGGGCTATTTATATAAAAGTGAATATCAGCATCTGGATTTTCTGATTCAAGAAATAGTAATTGTGAAGTAATTATACTTGCGGTAGAATCGCTGACGTGATCGCTTAGCATAATGATTCTTTCTTTTAGCAATCTAGAATAGATATCATAAGAACGTTCGCCTCGACTTGTTTGTTCAATAACCATTGGTACATAGCTCATAAGATTCACTCCTTAAAAAATATTTTTGATGAATTCTAAGCAACCATAGAAAGGTAAGTTGTAGAATTCTTTCTTGAATGTATTGTTGTTAAATTTATTTTGTTTTTCCTAAATTCCTTAGGGGGGATTCCATAAAGCTTTTTAAAAGCCCTGGTAAATGACTCTTGATTACTAAATTGATATTTTAGCGCTATATCTATAATCTTATTTTCTGTAGTCAATAGTTCATTTGCAGCTTCCTCTAATCTTTTCTTACGTATATATTCAGCAACAGGTTCTCCAACCACTGAATGAAAAACCCTATGAAAGTGGTACTTTGATAAAAAGGCTTTATCTGCAAGTTCCTTTAGTTGTATTTTCTTATTTAGATTATTTTCTATATATTCAATAGACTTTTTTATACAAGCATCATAATTCATGTAAGAGAACCACCTCATTTAATCTTTTCCTATATTATATAGCAACATTTTATTTAAATCCTGTCTTTTTTTGCTCATTACATATGTAGGCAATGGAGCAAAATTGAGATTTCACGTTCACTTTTAAATAATGGTCTTCAACTGTTATGAAAAAATTAACTAATTAATAAACCAGATATAGTAATAATAAAAGAATATAAAAAGTAATTATAACTATAGAAATGAATAAAGTGGAGAAATATATGGGAAAGTCAAAAAAGGTTAATAGAATTGAAGGGGAAAACATCATACAAATAAATAAGAAAAAATGTATTGGATGTACGGCATGTGCTTTTACATGTGCTCAAGAAACTAAGATGGCTATATTAAAAGAAGTTGATTCGGGAAAGAAAACTGTGGAAACCAAAAATGGAAGCTTTGAGGATACGGGATGCTTATATTGTGGACAATGTACACTTGCTTGCCCGACAGAAGCTATAGACGTAAGGAATGACTTAGAATTAGTAAAAGATGCTTTGAATAGCGGAAAGTATTTAGTTTTAACAGCATCTCCGGCAGTAAAAGCAACATTAGGAGAAGAATTTAATCTTCCAATTGGCACTTATGTTGGAGGAAAAATTGCTCCATCTGCAAAGAGATTAGGGTTTCAAAAAGTATTTAATACTGATTTCGGAAATGATATGACGGTTGTAGAGGAGAGCAGTGAATTTATTAAGAGGATTGCAAATAAAGAAAAACTTCCTATGTTCACATCCTTTTGTCCTTCTTTTATACGTTATGCTGAGATGTTTCATCCAGAAATATTAGATAAAATATCTACGTCGAAATCTCCTCAACAGATGATGGGAGCGGGAATAAAAACATACTTTGCAGATGTATATAATATTTTACCTACCAATATAGTTATTGTATCTGTACAGCCATGTAGTGCTAAAAAATATGAATCTGAGAAAGAGGATATGGGGAGAGACGGTTATAAAGATATTGATATAGTCCTAACTGTGAGAGAATATGCAAATCTCTTAAAAGAGAAGGGAATAGATATAACTGCTATACCAGACGAAAAACCTGATGATTTTATGGGGGAATATACTGGGGCAGCAGCTCTTTTTGGTATGAGCCAAGGGGCAATGCAAGCAATTTTTAGAACTGTAATGAGTTATTTAAAGAGTGATATATCTGAGGCTGAAAATATGACATTAAAACCAGTAGAAGGGTATAAGGAAATAGAAGAAGCGTTGGTTACTTTAGGCAATAAAAATTGTAAAGTTGCAGTAATAAATGGTCTAAAAGAAATTGAAAAATTTTTAATCAGTAACAAATGGAAAGAATATTGTTTCATTGAAGTAGTGGCATGTAACGGCGGGTGCATAAATGGAGGAGGAACTCCTAGAATAGGTACAAAGTCTCAAATTAATGAAAATTTATGTATATCATGTGGTACTTGCATACAAAATTGCCCTGTTAATGCCATACAATATAATATTAGAGGAAGGGCAGAGGTTAAAGAAGAAGAGTGTGTTGGATGTAAATTGTGTAATAACGTCTGCAGAGCTAAAGCTGTACAGATAAAATATTATAGTAAAACCTCAAATGGGTTGTTAGGAAAAGATTATAAAATATTGAGAGCAGACACCCTAAGAAATATTGATAAAAAATCAATAAAAAGAGTGTCTGATGAAAATGAAAATCTTGAAAATATGTATAAAAGCTATATAGGAGATCCTAATGGTATAAAAGCAGAATCTTTATTTCATACTAGTTACGTTGATAAATCTAATGAATTTAGAAATAGTAATACAAAAAAGAGAAGAAGGCATTAACTGGATAAAGAAGAATGAATGTCGAAAAACAAATTAAGAAAAAATTAAAATATATGGCGTTTATTGTTGAAATATATTAATATATAGGTATACAAAAGATATAAACCCTCTCCCATTTATACCCACGGATAAGATAGATTATTCTTAAATGAGTAATCTATCTTATTTTTTTATAATATTTTATTTTATAGACAAGTTTTTGTTAGAAAATATTTAATGAATTTGTAAGTTGATTTTTTGGCTGAATTTTAATTCCATAATATATACTGTGATTGTTGAAATATGGGTTGAATTAATAATTAGTATATTACAGTTAGCCAATGCTATAAATAATACAAAGATAATAGAATGGCAAAATAAATATATAAAGTTAATGAAAGACATATGTATAATTTATGTTATAATTTATTAATTCAGATCAGGAATAATTTTGTTATTATATGTTTTTAGTAGGAGGGGAAAACAATGAATAGTGAAGAAGTCCAATATTGCATTAATAAAATATCTAAATTTCTAGCAGTTAGAGATATCAGTACGTTAGATTCTGAGGAATTAGAGAAAGTCTCTGGATTAAAAAGAGTTGATGTATTAATCTTATTAGGTAATTCTATCCCTTATACGGTACAGTGTGCTGCAAACGCATGGAAAAATAATATGTGTGATAAAATTTTAATTAGTGGTGGAATTGGCCATTCTACTCAATTACTAAGAGATGAGGTAAGGAAAAACTCGAAATTTAATTTGATTAGGGTTGATGATAGATCAGAAGCTGATATATTCTTTGATATAATTACTAAAATTTATGGTGTTAGCCCAGATAAAATTATCATAGAAAATAAATCTACGAATTGTGGAGATAATGCTAAAAAGACAATAGAGTTATTATGCAAATTAAACATAAAATATAGATCTTTAATTTTGATTCAAGATCCTACTATGCAGCTTAGAACTTTTGCTTCATTTTCTAAGTATACATATAGTGACAATGTCAAACTAGTAAACTATGCTCCATTCATTCCTAAGATTGATATAGATTTAAGATTAAGTAATGTTGGAACTAACGGAGTTTGGGATGAAAAAAGATATCTGGAACTTTTGATGGGAGAGATACCAAGATTAAGAGATGACGAAAATGGATATGGACCTAATGGAAAAGATTTTATAGTCCATGTAAATATACCAAGAGAAATAGAAGAAGCGTACAAGATTCTAAAGAGACAAATTAATGATGAAAATCTTTATAGTAGATGTGGATTATAGAAATTAAAATATAAAATATAGTAAATCATATATGGAAAGAGAGTTGTAAGTTTATGAATGATATTTTAAATGAGACCATGCTGCTTTGCCCTGTTTGTAAGGAAAAGTTAGTCAAGGATATTTCAAATAAGATGTACAGATGTAGTAACAAACATACATATGATATAGCAAAAGAAGGGTATGTAAATTTGTTAATAAGCAATCAGAAAAGAAGTAAGAATCCTGGTGATTCAAAAGAAATGGTTTTATCAAGAATAGATTTTTTATCTAGAGGATATTATAAAGCACTGTCTGATAAAATAAATGAAATAATAGTTGATGGGATGTCAGATAAAATCAGCAACAAATTGAATATTGTAGATCTAGGATGTGGCGAAGGGTATTACTTAACAAACCTAAAAGATTATATGAATAAGAAAAATATTGAAGCTAATTATTATGGCTTAGATGTTTCTAAAGAAGCTGTAAAATACGCAAGTAAACTAAACAAAGATTGTATTTGGGCGGTTGGAAACAATTTTAACATACCACTTGGGGATAAAACAGTGGATTGTATTATTTCAGTATTTAGTCCTATAGATATTGATGAGTGTAATAGAGTTTTAAAGGATGATGGAATATTTGTTAGAGTGTTACCTAGAACTAATCATTTAATACAACTTAGGAATATTATTTACTCTGAGGTTCATTTAAATGATAAAGTTTATAAAGCAAATGCAGAAGAAAATGATTATATAGAGGAAGCTAATGTAACATTCGATATAACATTAAATAAAGAAGAACTATTGAGCTTATTAAAGATGACACCCCATTATTGGAAGTCTACACCAGAGAATAAAGAGAAGTTAGAAGATTATGAATCCTTAGTTATAACTATAGATATGAGAATAGGTATATTTAAAAAGAAAATTTGATTGAGTAAAACTTAATCTAAATTTAATGTAAGCTTATATAGGCAGTGTTTGCCTTAGGAGTTTTATAACTAATATATTAAATTGATCCTTTTGTAGGCAAAGATATAGAAACTGTACAAAATAGGTATTATAATATATATTAATATGCATAATAATTTACTTATAATTCATAATTATTAGTTTTATTATGATGCATATTATTATTTGAAAATTAAAAAAGTAAATTTGATCACGGAGGAAACATGCCAGAAACAGTATTACTTACATTTTTTTTAGCAAAAATTAGAGGATACAAAATATGTCCGTTATTTAAATCATGGGCTATTTATCCGCTAATTGTATTTGAAATATTCACGTTTGTTGGACAAGTTGCTACTTTTTCTGGCAATTATGTGATTATAAGAACCATAGGGAGATTGACACCTATTTATTTAATTACATATTTGTTTTTAATATTAAAATATGAATTATACATAAGTTCGATAATTGGATCGCTTTTTATGATTTTAGGCGGCGCATTAAACGATATTGCAATAAAAACTAATTGTGGATTTATGCCAGTTTACCAATCATTATCACACCTTACAGGACGTTCATTAGAGAATTTTCACGGAATGAATGATATTCATATATTAGGAGATTCACAAACTAAATTAAAGATATTAACTGACTTTATAGACTTAGGATACACTATTCTTAGCGTAGGTGATATATTTATAAGAGTATTTGTGTTTATAGTAATTTATAGTGCTTTAAAGAAAATTAATAATCAAGGGAGAAAAGAAGATGTTGAGATTAACAGTATTTGAATTTATATTTAGGTTAGTTCCAGAAGCATTTGTATTGATACTAGCAATGATAGCGTTATCTAATGTAAAACTTAATTCAAAAAGATATATAATTTCGAGTTTATTATTAGCAGTATGCGAATATGGAATACGACTTCTGCCTATAAATTATGGAGTGCCAACCATACTTGATATATTTGTAATGATTATTATTATGTGGAGTATAAATAAAGCAGATATGGTTTTGTCTATAAAATCATCATTGATAACAACTATAGTTTTATTTATTATTGAAGGACTAAATATGTTACTATTAAGTTTTATTTTCAAGGATGAGTTAGGTGTAGCGATGTCAAATGTAGTAATAAAGATATTAGGTGGATTACCGTCGCTTATATGCTTTGCTGTAATTTCTATAATTTATTATTTAAGAAAGAAGAATGTTTAGAAAATGTTAAAGATAGGAAGTGTATGTACTAAAATTTCTAATTATATTGCCAAAGAATTAAATTTTGATGATGATAAAAAATCAGTAATAAATTATGGGATATTTGCATTTATTCATATGGGAATTTCCATAGCTTTAGTTATGGTGTTTGGATTGATCTTTAATGTGACTATTGAAGCACTCATAGTATCATTTACTATGAGTTTATTAAGAAAAAGTTCAGGGGGATCCCATTCAGGGTCTCCTGAACGATGTGCGGTCATAGGTACGGCCTCAAGCATCGGTATAGCGCTAATATGTAAATATATTAACATCAGTCTTAATGTAGCTGTATTGAGTGGATGCATTATTTTTGCATGGTCATATTATATTGTGAATAAGTTGGCACCTGTAGATAGTTTGGTAAAACCTATTAAAAGTATTGAAAAGAGAATAAGGTTTAGAAAAATCTCTATTAATATATTAAATATATATTTAATTATTGTAATAAGTAATATTTTATTCTATATGAATGTGGGGGATTTTAGATTATTGAACTATTCGCTATGTATTTATATGGGGGTATTATGGCAGGTTTTTTCTTTAACTAAAAGTGGACATTTTGTATTGGGAAAATTAGGTTAAGTTTTAGAGATTTTATTTTTTTAGATTTTAAGGAGGTGAGACTAATGAAAAATAGAATTTTAATGAGTATAGCAACATTAGCAACTGTTATTGCTTCAATAATGGCAACTTCAGCTTGTTATTGGGGACATTATCAGCCAGAAGAGCCAAAATGCTTAAGAGAAGATTAATTCAACGATGAGACCAATGCATTGGTCTCATCGCGACTATTATGAGGGATAGATAGTATGAAAAATGTAAAGAATAATAAACAAAAACAAATAAATGATATAGTATCTGTAGTGAAAATATCTATACTCTTACTTATAGGTATAATATTATTTCAAAATTTTATAAATAATAATTTGACGGTTTGGGTACCTGAAATGTATTATACAGTAATATGTTTATTCATACCATTAATGGTATCTGTTTTGATTTATTTAATATGGATTTTTTCGACTAAATATAGATTTAATAAAAGATATGTAGATATTATCAATAAAATCGAAATAGCAGTTTTTATAATAGTGTTTTCGATAATTATATTTATATGTGGAGTAAATGAAAGCCAATATAAATTTTTGTATTTGTTTATAATAATAACAACAACAATTCAATATGGAATGAAACAAGGTATTATAGTTTCCTGTATTTCATCTCTAATTATTTTAGCTATGGATATATTTATGGAACCTAATGTAATAGTAAATACATATTTTGAAAATGATTTAATCCTGGCAGGGGTATTTATTTTGACTGCATGGCCATTGGGATTCTATGTAAAGATAGAAGCAGAACATATTAAAAAGTTAGAAGAGTTAATAAATATTGATGGACTTACTGAACTTTATAATCATAGATATTTCTGTGACTCGTTAGCAGAGAAAGTTAAGAATGGAGATAGGAATAGCAAACCTGTATCCATGATTTTTATAGATATAGATTATTTTAAGCAATATAATGATACTCATGGCCATCAAAAAGGTGATTACGTCCTTAGAAAAATTGGTGAAATTATTAAAAGTAACATAGGAGAAGAAGATATTGCAGCAAGATATGGGGGTGAAGAATTCTCAATAATACTGCCTGGTGTAAATGAGGAAGAAGCAATTCAAGTGGCAGAAAATTTAAGAAAAAAAATAGAGTGTACACGTTTTTATGGGGAAGAAAGTCAGCCTAAGGGGAAAGTTACAGTTTCAATAGGTGTATCAGTTTATCCATATAAAGCGAGAAATGATATAGAATTAATAAAAAGCGCAGATGATGCACTATACAGAGCAAAATTTTTCAATAAGAATAGGGTCGAAGCATATACATCAATTCTAGATGAAATCAAAAAAAATATAGATGAAAAAGATATTGAACTTGTCGCTTCGATAAAAACCTTGATTAGTGTTATTAATGCTAAAGATAGATATACTTATGGTCATGTAGAAAGAGTTGTAGTGTATAGTAGAATGATTGCTGATAAACTCAAATTAAGCAAAAGAGAAAAAGAAATTTTAATTTATGGCGCTTACATGCATGATATTGGCAAGATTAACATCAATAAAGAAGTGTTAATGAAAAAAATGAGATTAACAGATGAAGAATGGGAATTATTAAAGCAACATCCTGCTAATGGAGTTGAAATTATAAAATCTGTAGATTCACTTAAAGATATCATACCTTTAATCATAAGCCATCATGAAAGGTATGATGGAAACGGATATCCTAATAAACTAAAGGGCAAAGAAATACCTTATCTAGCAAGAATTCTGACAGTTGTGGATAGTTTTGATGCAATGACATCAAATAGACCATATAATACTAGAAAAACTTATGAGGAAGCTGCAGAGGAACTTGAAAAATGCAGCGGGACACAATTTGATCCTGAGATTTCGGCAGCTTTCATTGAAATAGTGAGAAAGAATGATGGAGAGGCTTTTATAGAAGGCGTAAGCGATATAGGAGAAATACACATATAAATAAATCATAAATATCTATTTTAATCAAATTGCATGTTAATATTAGTTTTAGAAACTTAATAGTAGTAATTCACCTATTTGTTGTAAAAGAATAAGCTGTTTTTAGAAAGAAAGTTTATTGATGGAGGCAATTTTCATGGGTTACTATATTAAAGTAGAACCAGATGTTAAAGTTTATGTAGAAGATCTTAATGAAGAAGGAAGAAATACAATTGTATTTTTACATGGTTGGCCAGGAAGTCATAAATTATTTGAATACCAGTTTAATATCCTTCCTAAAATGGGATATAGGTGTATTGGGATAGATCAAAGAGGGTTTGGCGAATCAGATAAACCATGCAGGGGGTATGACTACGATAGATTAGCAGATGATGTTAGAAGAGTTGTGGAAGTGCTTAATTTAAAAAACTTTACATTGTTAGGTCATTCTACAGGTGGAGCAATCGCTATTAGATATATGTCAAGATATGATAATGACAAAGTTTCTAAGTTAGTTCTTTGTGCAGCAGCAGCACCAAGCCTTGTTCAAAGATCTTATTTTCCTCATGGGTTACAGAAACAAGCTGTTATTGATATAATTAAAGGAACATATAATGATCGGCCTAAAATGCTTCAAGATTTTGGAGATATTTTTTTCTATAAGCATATTACAGAGAGTTTTTCAAATTGGTTCTTTCAGCTTGGATTGCAGGCAGCAGGTTGGGCTACAGCAGAAGTTGCTAATACTTGGTTAGGTGAAGAAAGTTTGTTTTCGGATCTTGGAAAAATTAATGTTCAGACATTGATTCTTCATGGTATTCATGACCAAGTTTGTTTATTTGCTTTGGCTAAAGCTCAAAAGCAAATCATTAAGAATTCCAGAATTATACCATTCACTGATAGTGGACATGGATTATTCTACGATGAAAAAGAAAAATTTAATGAAGAGCTAACAAAATTCATTGAACAGTAATATTCATGAGAGGTAAGTGACTGTAATTAAGTGATATTTTGATTTTAAGTTGAAGATAGGAATATGATATAGAAATTATATTTTTTATAAGGTTACAAATTCTAAAGAATATATATTGTTTAGAATAGTACCTTATATTTTCTTTTATGATGATTAATATAACGTAAGTAAACTTGACTAATTCTTATTTTATTGGTAAGTTAAATAAATGGTTACTAAATTAATCTGTATATATATAGTAAAAGCAGAAATATTAATTATAATCTAGGAAGGATGATATGCTTTGGAAGAAAGTACTAAAATAGAAGAAAAAGGTAAGAAGAAAAGTAATTTTATTAAAGATTGGATAATACCAATATTTTGTGCTTTAGTAATAGCGTTTTTACTAAGACAGTTTGTATTTTTTAATGTATATGTGCCAACAGGATCAATGATTCCAACTATAAATTTAAATGATAAAATTTTAGTAACAAGAATACATAACTTTGATAATCTAAAAAGAGGAAACGTAATTGTATTTTATTCAGATGAACTTAAAGAAACTTTAGTAAAGAGATTAATAGGTTTGCCAGGAGATAAGATAGATATAAAAAATGGGATAGTATTTGTAAATGGAGAAAAATTGGAAGAAGATTATGTGAAAAATAAGGATGATTATAATGGATCGTTCGAAGTACCACAAGGAAAGTATTTTTTCTTAGGAGATAACAGACCTGTATCATTAGATGCAAGGTATTGGAAAGAACACTATATAGACAGCTCTAAAATAGAAGGAAAGGCTCAGTTTATATTTTATCCTTTTAAAGATTTTGGAATGCTAAAATAATTTAAGAAAACCACTCGAGAGAGTGGTTTTAACTTATACTTATAAAATTAGCAGCTATTTCTCCATTACCGATTATTGATACTATATCACCTTTAACCATAGGACCTAAGTTAATCGTTTCATTGACTGTATCGAATCTCTTAAAAAATTTTATATCTCCATCAGGATCTATAACAATTAAACTTGTAATGTTATTAGGAGTTATAAGTTTTGCAGTATAATTTTCCTTGCTGCTTTCAGAAATTTTATATATACCTTGCTTGTAAGTATTTGCTATTGTAATCGTTGCATTAGCATTGCTTATAGTAAAGATAAAAAATATTAAGAGAGTTGCTAAGAAGTTTTTTATTTTCATTATTTATACCTCGCTTTAATGCAGTTATAATTTTTTAAACGCAGCCAATAAAATACTGACTGCGTCTTTAATTAAGTTAATTAGAGGAATAGAGATTAATGCATTAAATATATTTTGCAAAATCGTTATTTATTATACTTAAATATTAAATTTATAAAAATATAATAAAAACAATAGAATATTTTGTCGGATTATGTTAATATATAAGTGTACAAAAGAGTATGTCTCAAATTATATAAAACCTTAATAATCTCATAATCTCATATAAATATAGATGCGGCTAAGTTGGGCCGCATCTTTTTTGGTACCTTCTTAATAAATACTAATGTCATGGTATAGTTTATAAGAAATTTTAATTTAACACTCACTAAAAATTATTTATATTATATTATCATAAGAAAAGTGGATTTTAAGGTCGGTATTTCATAATATGTGTTATAAAATAATATTGAAGGAAGTATATAATGTTAAAAGCAATTTTAAAGCCAGTGGAGAAGATTCTTACTAACAAATTTAATAAACCTGGATCGAAGGGGGAATTATCAAAACATCCAGATTATATTTCAAAAGCACGAGAAATTTGGGATATGATTGATGAGGATTTTGGAATTTCAAGTACAATTGAGAATGTTCTGAAATTAAAAATAGACAAGTTTGATAATACTTTAATATCTAAATTTCCAGAATTAAAAAAAGAGGATATTGAGGAATTAAAACAAAATATACTTGAGAATTTAAATCTAGGCAAAGATTTTACATTTGGTAATGCAAAAGTAATTAAGGAATTGAATGATATTAATTCTAAGTTACAAGAGGAAAATGAGAAACTAAAAAGTGAATTAAGGAAATTTGAATCACTACTTACTTCAAGTAGTAATTCGAATTTAAATGAAGCAGAAACAGCTGACAATAAAGATGAAAAATAATAAGTTTATAACTTAATTAAGAGTAGCCATTTGGCTACTCTTAATATCATATGAATGAGTGTATTAATAATTTCAAATTTATTCATTCTTTATATTCTCTGTAAGGCATTTCTACTACAAAGCCGGTTTCATTGAACTTATAGTTCGTATTACTAAGAGGTGGGCTATTATAAATTAAATTCATTCCAACTTTATAAAGAGCTTCTGCCATCTCAGATGGATCTTGGATAACAGTACCGAGCATAGAACCTTTTTTAATTAATTCTCTAGCCTCTGGTATTGCATCAGCACCAACAACTGGTATTGATTTATTACCTATATTATAACCATATTTTTGCAAAGCATTAATGGCTCCTATAGCTAAAGTATCATTATTTGCAATTATAGCTTCAATTTTATCACCATACTTTAGAAACGTCGACTCCATAATCATTTGAGCAGCTTCTTTAGTTCCTTCTGAAGATATTCTGGAAAGTTCCTCTGTTTTTATTCCAGATTTATTAATTGTTGATATAGAATACATTGTTCTTGCAGTAGTTAGTGTGTTATTGTTTTTATCTGTCAACATAATATATTGAAGAATATTGTCTTTGTTTTTATCCATAGCTGCTTTATTGCTTTTCCATGCATTAACGATTAAATCTCCTTGTAGAATTCCGGATTGTTCAGCTGATGTAGCTATTACAAGAGCTTTGGGATAGGATTTTATTGAAGTTGTTACAAATGGAACTATATTGAATAAAAGTACAGGAATATTTTTTGACTTTACTTTGTTAATAAATGAGTCTATATTATTTGCATCTAAATTAACTAAGTTAGCTAATAAAAGATCAAAATCTGTTGAAAGTGTTGAAGTTATAAGTTCGTTTTGTATGTCTGTATTATTCTTCCCATCAAGAAATATAAATTCTAGATTGTTAGCGTTTTCTTTTTGGATTCTTTCTAAGTTATCTTTAATCAAAGAAATATAAGCATCATTAAATGAAGAGAGAAGTACTACTATTTTTATAGTTTTTTCTGATTTAATTTGTGCGTTTGCATATATATTATTTTTTACTATATTTAATGATGTAACGATAAATAATGTTAATATAGTAGTAAAAATTATTATTTTTTTTAATACCTTCATTTGAAGCCTCCGGGTTCTTAATATAATTAATAGTTTTATGTTGTGTTTTAGTAAAAAAAATATACTCTATTTTGTTAATGCAATTTATTAGATATGATCTGTAAGAAGTGTATATGATAATAGTTATATAATTTTTATTTAATAAAAGAATTTTTGCTTTCTATAAAATATAAAAAAATTTCTGTAGGATCTAGGTTTAATTCTTTCGATAATTTTAAAATAAAATTAATATTAGGATTGCAAAGGGAGGGATGTTTTTCTAACTTAGATAAATAACTTTTGCTGATTCCTAATTTTTTTGCCAATTTCGACTGAGTTAAATTTAATTCTCTTCTTTTTCTCTTTAACATACTTATCACCTCATTTTATAGCTTCCGAAAAAAGTCGAAAGTTTCCTGGTAGTAAACAATATTTGTTATATAATGTAATTATTAATGGCTTTAAATACAATATATAGCTAAAAAGTATTTTATTGGAGGTACGGTATGGACAAAAAGAAAGAAATTGAAGAATTAAGGGATGAATTAAATAAAATAATTAGTGAAAGGCTGGACTATAATAAAATTTTAAAGTTAAGTCAGAAGTTGGATATTTATATAGTTGAAGCTATGAAAACAGATGTTGAAGGTATAGATAAAGAGTAGATAAAAATGAACTTAAATGGACAAACTAGATAAAAAGTCATTCCTCATAAGTGTATACAGATTTTGTTTTAGTGAGAAAAATAGTAGGGTTTAATTAATTGGAGAATGGAGAATATAAAATAAAATGAATTATTAATTGTTTATACTCTAACTTATTAAACAATATATGTTATAATGTTAATTAGTATTTAAAATAGTATTATATAGTAGTATACATACAATAAATTGGGAGGGAAACTATCAATATATGATTATAATATTAAATGTTATTATTGTAATTTTGCTTGTATTTATGAATGGTTTTTTTGTAGCAACAGAATTTGCAATGGTAAAGGTAAGAAAATCAAGGATAGAAACATTGGCAATGGAAGGGAACAGAAATGCAAAACATACATTAAAAGTTGTTAAAGATTTGAATTCGTATTTATCTGCATGTCAATTAGGAATAACTTTAGCGTCATTAGGACTTGGTTGGGTTGGAGAACCAGCATTTGCAGAGATGTTAAGACCTTTAATAAATCTATTTAATTTGCCGGAAATAACATTGCATTCAATTTCAGTGGTTTTAGGATTTTCAATTATAACTGGTCTTCATATTGTACTTGGAGAATTGGCACCTAAATCATTGGCAATTATAAACACGGAAAATATTGCAATGTATACAGCTTTGCCGCTTATAGCTTTTTATAGATTGACTTATCCGATAATGTGGACTTTTAACCATAGTACTAATTTGGTTTTAAAGATATTTGGAATTTCACAAATTAATGAGCAAGAAGCAGCTCATACGGATGAGGAAATAAAGCTTTTAGTTGAAGATAGCTATAAACATGGATTAATAGACCAAACGGAATTAACTTTTGTAGATAACATATTTGACTTTTCGGAAAAAACAGTAAGGGATATTATGATACCGCGTACTGATATGGCATGTATTTTTATTGAAGATACTTTTGATGAAATTATAAATTATGCTTTAGAGGAACAGCTGACTAGATATCCTGTATGTAGAGATAGTAAAGATAATGTAATTGGATTCATACATATTAAGGACTTATATAAACTTAAATTTGAAGGCAATGATAACATAGAAGGAATTATTAGAGAAATTAAATTTGTTCCCGAATCATTATCAATTAGTGAATTGTTTAAAACTTTCAAAAAGGAAAAAGCTCAAATGGCAATAATTATAGATGAGTTTGGTGGTACAGCAGGGCTTGTGACTACCGAAGATATCTTAGAAGAAATTGTTGGTGAAATTCAAGATGAATTTGATGATGACGGAGAAGAGGAAATAAGAGAGACTGATAATGGTAGCTATGTAGTTGATGGTAAAGTTTTAATCGGAGATATCAACGAACTTTTAGATACTAATATTGAAGCTGAAAATATTGATACTATTGGTGGATGGATTTACTCTCAATTGAAGTCATATCCAAAACCTAAAGAAAAGATAAATTATGACAAGTATGAATTTATAATTTTAAAATGCGATAGAAAAAGAATAAATCAAGTATTAATTAAAAATTTAAGTGAATAATTTAAAACAGTGCTTTTAGATATTTCTACATATCTGAGTGCTGTTTTTTTATTTGTTTGCTAAATTTTTCTTACATACGTTCAATAAGGAATAGGTATAAAAATATTCGTAACCAGAGCTGCATATCATCTTGTTTTCAAAGAATTAAAGCTATAAATTTATTTAAGGTTAAATTAAGAATTCAAGATGATTTTTATTCAGCAGTGAATAGGAAATGGTTAAATTTGTGAAAGAGTTTCAAGAAATAAATTGGATAAATATAATGTGTTCGAATCGTTTGGATATATTGAATGAAAGATAAAGACACCGCTAATGGTGCTTTATCTTTTATTGAATTATATTTTTGTGGATGATTTAAGAAAATCAGAATGCAATCGTTTTATATGACTTAAAAAGTATATATATGCAGTATCAAATATAAAACAGAAAATTCCTAAAGTAATGATTAATCCACTATGCAAAATAATGCTAGATGAGATTGTAGCTGCTAAGGTACCAATACATTTATTAATAGCTATAGTTAAACTTTGTCCCTTTATATCGGGTCTACCGACAAGCATTATTATGAATGATATAGACATTATGAGGTTTTGGATAAAAGCGGAATAGAATTTAGCTAAATCACCAAATTCTATGATAAAGAAATATTGGATAACAAAAGACATTATAAATATAATCAAAGTCCATGGCCAGAAGTATTCTTTATTTGTATGTTTTGGGAAATAGCGCTTCCCATATAATAGGTAAGTTAAGATGACTAAAATGTCTAAGCATAGCCAAATTAAAGTGATATAAGTTGTAATATTTAATATATTATCTTTTAAATCGAAATAAGAATTGACACTTTCCCAAGCAAAATTAAGAGCTAATGCAATAAATGGAATTCCGCAAGCTTTATATCTAAAACCTAAATGAATTAATTTTACATAAACAATCGACCAACAAAATCCACAAACTAATAACAAAAATAATACCATAAAATTGCTCCCCTATAATTATAAAAGTTAATTACATTGTTAATATATGATATTCAGAAGCTAAGAAAACTAGACTCGTATTTATTAATTTAAATTAGTAAATACGAGTCTAGTTTTCTCTTTTTAGATCTTCTATTGGCTGATATACATATAGCTCACAGTAATTGTCTTTGGACCTTGAATTGTCTATATATTCGAACCTGAAGGTGGCAGCAAATTTATAGCCGGACTTAAAAATCCATTTTCTATATAACTGGACTAATAAACGGCCTAAATGTCTTCCGTTAAGATCGTCAGGGCGAAAGAAACCAACAAAACGGAACACTACATATTTATGAGCTGGTATAGAAATACTAATCATTCCTTCAGGTATAGTATCTATATCAGAAACTTGGACACTTGGAATGTAATATATGAAGTCATCACTACCCCAATCTGTAAAACCAAAGTATTCATGTGGGTTTATCAAATTATTAATTTTATGCTTATGATTATAGAAGAAATCTCGACCATATGAATTTGCGCTTTTATCACCAGATTTGCTTAATATCTTATGCTTTATCCCAATCAAATTGAATTTTTGTTTAAAGACAAATTGAGGATTATATGTAATAGAATTACCTATGGATAAGATATCATTGCAATTAATTTTTTCTTTAAGTATTAAACTCAAAGAAATCTTATCGGATCTAATTTTAAGAGGCGTATGTCCAAAACATTTTTTAAATGCTCTAATATATGATTGTTCATAATCAAAACCGTACTCAAGAGCAATATCTATAATTCGCATAGTTGTATTAATTAATTCGTTAAGGCTAGATGTTAATTTTCGACCTTGAACATATTCCATAATAGATTCGCCGGTTAAAGATTTAAAGATTCTGTGTAGATAATATTTTGATATTCCTGTATGTAGTGAGATGTCAGCCAAAGAAATCTTATTATAGAGGTTATCTTCAATATAATCTACAGTTTCAATAATAGTTTCTTTTAAGTCTTTCATATTTTAAACACCTTTTCTAAAAAATAGTTATTGAGATAAATGAAAAATAATAAGGCAATAATTTTATGTAATATATTTGATGCTGAACAAAATTAAATATATCAATTTATTCATTTTGGAAATATATCGGACATTAAAAAAGCAATATCTGTTCATTTTAATTAACAATTTACATATAAAATCATATTGAAAGATGATTTTAAATTGTTTAGATTTATTATATCGATTAAAAGTTATAAAGTAAATACTTTGTAAATTAGAAAGAATTATACTGTATTGGTTACGGAAAGTAGGAGGTTTAGTATGAGTAGAAGAGTAGTTATTACAGGGATTGGAGCAGTTACATCACTTGGAATTGGAGCAGATAAGCTTTGGGACTCAATAAAGGATGGAAAGTCTGGAATTAGTATGATTGAGGGAATAGATGTTTCTGATTTACCTACCAAAGTTGCATCTCAAGTAAAAGATTTTGATCCAAGTAGCTTTATTGATAAAAAAGAAGTTAAAAGAATGGATAGATTTGCACAATTTGCTCTAGCATCAGCTCAAATGGCTATGGAAGATTCGGCACTTAATTTGGAAAAAATAAATAAAGAACGTATGGGAGTAATAATTGGTAGCGGCATAGGAGGAATTGGGACTTTAGAAAGTCAGTATGATGAATTGAAAGAAAGAGGTCCTAGAAGAGTAAGTCCGTTTTTAGTACCAATGATGATAGCTAATATGGCTTCAGGACTTGTTGCTATAAAATTTGGAGCTAAAGGTTATAATGAATGTACTGTTACAGCGTGTGCAACTTCAACAAATGCAGTTGGGAACGCATTTAAAGTAATTCAAAGAAATGATGCAGATATAATGATTGCTGGTGGAGCAGAGGCTTGTGTAACGAAACTAACTTTAGCGGGTTTTTGTGCAATTAAAGCTATGACAACAAATCATGATCCGGCTACTGCATCTAGGCCGTTTGATTCAGAAAGAAATGGATTTGTACTTGGAGAAGGTTCGGGTGTTCTTATACTTGAAGAATATGAGCATGCTTTAAATAGAGGAGCTAATATAATTGCCGAAATAGTTGGATATGGGTGCACTAATGATGCGTTCCATATAACTGCTCCGGCTGAAGGAGGGGAGGGGGCTGCAAGATGTATGAAAATTGCGCTTGGAGACGCAAAGATTACACCTTCCGATATAGGATATATAAACGCTCATGGAACATCAACAAAAGCAAATGACAAAAATGAAACTATGGCTGTAAAATCTGTTTTTGGGAAACATGCGTATGAACTTGCTATAAGCTCAACAAAATCAATGACGGGTCATCTGTTAGGAGCTTCAGGTGCTATAGAGGCGATTATAACAGCATGTGCTCTAAGAGAAGGATTTATCCCTCCAACAATAAATTACAAAAATCAAGATCCTGATTGTGATTTAAACTATGTACCTAATGAAGGAAAGAATCTGGAATTTACTTATGCTTTGAGTAATTCCTTCGGTTTTGGGGGACACAATGCAACTTTAGTTTTAAAGGCATTTAATTAGTTTAAGTGATATAACGGGTTGAGTTAGCTTGTCTTATTTAAAGAAGCTCTAGTAGCGACTTTTACATTAAAATTGTTGATAGTTCATTATTTTTGTGAGATTTTACAAATGCATAAGAAAATATGGATTATTTTGTTATAATATGATAATGTAGACATAAGCAAAACAATTCAAACATAATAATCTGAAAAACAGAATTAAAGATAGGTAGAGCGTTGCTCGACCTATCTTTAATTCTTTAAGAAAACTAGATTTAAGACTAGAGATATTAGGTCAGAGTTTTAAAGAACACAACCATATATGCTATAGTCTATAATGATATTATAGAGTATGGAGTTATACTGCTTTTTGAGTGACATGCTATGATTAAGCTAATTTTAGATAGCTATATATTTAAACTCGGATGATTGGAAAATTTTCTGTGAGCGTAAATTGCAAATATGCTTAAAAAAATTAACCCTAATAATCCTTCCCCATTAATAATTTTTACATTACCAATAATAAATCCATAAGAAACATTATTATAAGAGTAGCCAAGTGTGGCTATGTTTATATTATTCCATAATATGTGCATTATACTTGGTAAAATTACATTTGGTGACATTGTATAAAGATAAGTAAAGCAATAGTTCAACGCAAAAATAGCTGCACATTGCAAAACTACATATGTAACTGCGTTAGGTAAACCAAAATGCATATTTAGAATAAAGAATGCTGGAACATAGTATAATGACCAAATGATACCCATTATAAAATTTGTTCTTTTAATACTATATCTTTTTAAAAGACGAGGTAAAAGGTAACCTCTCCAACCATACTCTTCAAATAATCCAGCTATAAAAAGTGTTAAAGAGATCAAAGTAATCTTTATAGAATCGAGAAATATGTACGATATATTTTCTGATAATACACCTTGTTTAGTTAAATATGCAGATGACCCGCATAGAAAGATCACAATTAATGGAAATGCAATAGCGAAAATTAAGCCCTTCAATGTGATTTTGTAAGTAAAGGGATTTAGTAATACTTTTAATGACCTTGATTCCATTAATATCGAAATTATAGCAGCGAAAGCTGGAATAACCATTATAATAGTTAAGGCTCCAATAAAACCTTTCGGTAAAAGTATTATACTTATAAAATAAGTTAATAAAAAAGTGATTGATAGGAATATTTTTTCGTATTTCATTTTTAAGCTCCTTTTAAAAACATAATTGTTTTAGTTCTTCGATATAATTATATTTTGTTTCGTAAAATAAATAACTTTGATTAATTATTATATCATATAGTTTAGAATATTATGTGGCAATGTTGGAATATTATATGAAAAACATGAAATGTTGCATTAGAAACTATATTTTTTGAGTTTTATTATTAAGAAGCAAAAATTTTTTATAGTCAATGCACTAATGGTTATTGAATATATATGATAAAAAGGGTATATTTAACAATTAAGTGGATAGTGTTATTATAAATATGGGATCATAAAAGAAGTCATTCTAAAGATGTACCATATTAGTCCGTGTGAATTGGACATTATAAAAAGGAGAGAGCTATGAAGAAAAAAGTGATAATAATAAATGGAACTATGGGGGTTGGAAAAAGTGCAACCTGTAGAGAGTTAAATAAAAAGTTAAAAAATTCAGTATGGCTTGATGGGGATTGGTGCTGGATGATAAATCCTTTCGTAGTTAATGAGGAAAATAAGAAAATGGTTATAAATAATATAAATTATTTACTGAGAAGCTTTCTTACTAATTCATCATTAGAATATATTATTTTTAATTGGGTTATACATATGGAAGAAATTTTTGATGATATATTAGAACCGTTAAATGATTTGAATTTTGAGATTATCAAGATAACTTTAATTTGTGATGAAGATGCTCTAAAGAAGAGAATTTTAGGAGATGTAAAGTTAAAGTTAAGGGATGAAGAGTGCGTAAGTAGAAGTGTTGAACGTCTTGATTTATATAAAGAAATGTCAACTAAAAAGATTGATACAAGCAACATTTCTGTATTGGAAACTGTAGATAAAATAATGAAAATTATTTAAAAATAAATATTATTTATTTTTGATGACATGGAATATATTTAGGGAAAAAAATGTATACTGTGTAGATACCCCATTAACTAATACTTAACTTTCTTATATTAATATTTTATAGGTGGATTATCCACCTATATTTTTTTGTAAAACTATAAAATTTAAATATAGATAAATAATGTTAAAATTATTATAATAATTATGAATAAAATGTAAAAAACAAGGCTTTTGATTAACAATGTTTTTAATAATATTATGATATTTCGAAAAAATATATAGGGGGTAGTCCTTTGTAGAGTCAAGGTTTAGAGCATATAAGGGCGGACGGTAGAGTAAAAATAAGTAAAACAGAGGAAGTTACAGCTATTTTCTTTTTAAAGAGAATCTCTAAGGGAAAACATGTTGAATAATGTCGAAAAGATGATAGTATTAAGGCATGGACTTCGTTGAAAGAGTAAACAAGTGAAGCAATTAATAAAGAAAATGTTTACTTTAAAAATTCAGAAGACAAATAAAAAAACAAAGGAGAAAAACTAATGAAGAAAGCTTTTTTAAGAAAGATAGTGACGGCTGTTATTGCTGCTACAACAATGACTAGTATTGCACCATTAGGAGTATCTGCAGCGACTACTAATTCAATGTTTAACAATTATTACAATGTATTCTCTAATGGAGGATTACAAACTGGTTGGGTTAATAACAATGGTCAATGGTCATACTTTGATAATAGTGGAGCAATGCAAACTGGTGTTATTAAAGTTAATGGTGAGACTTATTGCCTAAATCAGAATGGTATAATGGAGATTGGAAAGGTTTTAATAAACAATAGAATATATACAACTTCTCAAAGTGGACAAGTTATAGGGACTAAAGCTCCATCAAGTGATAAGGTATTCGATTCTGGAAATAACGTAGTACAAGATAATAATAAAACATCTACAGTAAAACCTTCAAATACGACAAGTACAACAGGAGGTACAACTGGAACTGTAACAACAACTAAACCCGCAACAGGAAGTACGACTGGTACTGTAACTACAAAACCTACAACAGGAAATACAAATAGTACTGGCACAACAACAACTGGAAATACAACAAATTCAGGAAGTACAACAAATACTTCTACAAGTACAAGCTCGCTAGATGTTCAGGGGTTACCTAAGTTACCAGCTAATTATTCTGTAACTGTACAAGCTGCTGCTGAACAAAAGATTCTTGAATTAATGAATGCAAAAAGAACAGAAGCGGGTTTAAAACCGTTAACATTAGATAATACTTTATTACAAGTAGCTAGATATAAGAGTAATGATATGATCCAAAATAATTTCTTCGACCATACAAATCCAGATGGAACAAAGTGGACAAATTGGTTGCAAGCAGTAGGCTATAGATACACTACAACAGGTGAAAATATAGCATACAACACATATGATGCTGTTGAATTATTTACTCAATGGTGGAACTCACCAGGTCATAGAGCAAACATGATGAATTCTTCATATACTAAAGTTGGTGTAGGAGTTCTTTATGGAAATGGTAAATACATGGGAACACAAGAATTCTCAAACTAGTAAGCCATAATAATTACATGTGGCTTATCGAAATAAAGGACAATTATTTTTATGAAAGTCCTTTATTTCTAGTTTTTGATATTTGGTTTAATCATAGAGCTTAATTTAATTATACATAATCAATGGAATTGAAATGAGGAGAATATACCCTAAAAGGTAATGTCTAAAAGACTGTGCCGTTTAGGGTATATTTTTTATCTTAATTAGTACATATGTATATAATTTTAGGTTATCCTTATTATATAATGTGATTATAATATCTAGTAAAAAGTGCGATGTTTATGGCTAATTTCGAAAGAATTTTAGCATAATATTTTAATGAATTTTTGTAATTAAATAGGGAATTTATTTGGGATTTTTCGAGAAATTAAAATATGTATTATATAAGAAGTATTTTTAAGCTTTTTATAATCATTAATTTTATTTCTCGTATAAGTATTGTAATAATAAATCTATATTTAGAATTGAAGTAAATTAAATATTAAAATAAAATTAGAGTGTAGAAATTTGATTACGCTATGGTTATATAAAAAAATAAAATGTAAGGAGGAAGTTTTATGGCTTTTGGTAAAGATTTTTTATGGGGTGGTGCTGTTGCAGCTCATCAAGTTGAAGGTGGTTGGAATAAAGGAGGGAAAGGTCCCAGTGTTGCAGATGTAATGACCGCAGGAGCTCATGGAGTACCAAGAAGGATAACAGATGGAGTGATTAAGGGAGAAAATTATCCTAACCATGAAGCTATTGATTTTTATGGACATTATAAAGAAGATATTGCACTCTTTGCAGAAATCGGTTTTAAATGCTTTAGAACAAGTATTGCGTGGACGAGGATTTTCCCTAAAGGTGATGAATTTGAGCCTAATGAAGAAGGTTTGAAATTTTATGACAATATGTTTGATGAATTATTGAAGTATGGAATCCAACCCGTTATTACGTTAAGTCACTTTGAAATGCCTTATCATTTGGTCAAGAAGTATGGAGGGTGGAGTAATCGAGAAGTTATTGGATTTTTTGTACGTTATGCAACTACTGTAATGGAGCGCTATAAGAACAAAGTTAAGTATTGGATGACTTTTAATGAAATTAATAATCAGAAAAATACTATAAATTCTATATTTGCATGGACTTGTTCAGGGATCCAGTTTAAAGAAGGTGAAAATAGAGAAGAGGTAATGTATCAGGCTGTTCATCATGAATTAGTTGCTAGTGCATTAGTAGTTAAGAAAGGGCACGAAATAAATCCTGACTTTCAAATTGGATGTATGTGTTCATTTGTTCCTATATATCCTTTCTCCTGCAATCCAGATGATATGATGCTTCAAGTTGAATCGATGCATGATCGTTATTTGTTTGCTGATGTACATTGCAGAGGTCATTATCCTTCTTATGCATTAAAAGAATGGAGTAGAAAAGGGTATGATATCAAGATGGAACTAGAAGATGCTAAAATTTTAGCTGAGGGGACTGTAGATTATTTAGGATTTAGTTATTATATGTCTGATGTAGTTAAATCAGGAGTTAATGAAGTTAATAAGGATTCGGTAAATGGAGGATCAAGTGCAAGTGTTAGGAATCCACATGTAAAAGCCTCAGATTGGGGATGGCAAATTGATCCTGTTGGTTTAAGATATTCTTTAAATTTATTATATGAAAGATATGAACTTCCATTATTTATAGTGGAAAATGGATTTGGTGCTATTGATGTTAAGGCGGCAGATGGTTCATGTAATGATAATTATAGAATAGATTATTTAAGAGAACATATAAAAGAAATGAAAAAAGCCATTGAATTAGATGGTGTTGATTTGCTTGGATACACTCCGTGGGGATGTATTGATTGTATTTCATTTACTACAGGAGAAATGAAGAAACGTTATGGATTTATATATGTGGATAAAGATAATGAAGGAAATGGAACGTTAGAGAGATCGAAGAAGAAATCATTTGATTGGTATAAGAAAGTAATTTCATCTAATGGCGAAGAAGTTTAAATAATGGACAGAGGTAGGAAGGATTAAGTTTAAAATACTGAGATCATATTAATGGTGCAATTAGAAGAACAACTGTAATTACTTAGATTAGTTAACAGAAGAAAAATATTTTTATGGTTTATATTAATAATCCATATATGATATCCTTTATAAATTTCCTATAATAAGACATTTGCAAAAATATAAATGAATTAAGAAGATTTACTTTATTGGGAATTTAAACTTATTCTTAGAATGAAATATAACGAAAGAATAATGCAGAAAAATTCAAAATAATTTAAATTAAGAAAATTTAGGAGTAGAAATATACAAAATACTGTGGTAAAATATTACTTATTTTGTTGCATATGCTAATGATAATGGATAGCTTAGGAGGATACTATTATGGAAGATAGAAGGTACCTTGAGTGCATAGAAGAGATTTCTTATATATTATTAAAAAATCATAAGGTTTTTAAGGTGAGTCAACAGTTTGCAGAAATTACGGAATATACAACTGCTGACTTGCTTGGAAAAAGTATCGCAGAGATATTTAAAATTCTAAGAGTCGGCCCAAGCGTTGATATAAAAAACATCGCTGAAAAGGCCGACTATTTTTTATTTACTAAATCTCTTGAATTTAGATCAATTTCAATAGAAATAATTAAGGAAGAAGGTAGTCAATTATTTATTATTAGAGAAAAACCAAATTCAAGACTTGAAGCTAAACATACATATTTATCGGAATTATGTAAATCAAACTTCGTGGGAGTAGCTGTTTATAGTGTTCCTGATATGATACTTATCAAGGCGAATCAGCAATATTTAGATTTCTTAGAACCTCCGTTTAATAAATCATATTATAGTATAGGAAAAAATATAGATAAGATTATATTAGGATGGAGCGGAAGTAAGGTAGAAAAGTTTTGGAAGGAAGCTATACTTACAGGAAAAGCAGTTCAAGTAAAAGAATATGAACATATTGGATATGAAAGAGGAATTACATATTGGGATTCAATAATTATTCCAGTTACAGAAGGTGAAAGTATAAAATATGTGGTAAGTAATACATATGAAGTTACAGAAAAGGTACTTAATAGAAAGAAAGTTGAAGAACAAATTGATGCCATTAACCTTCAAAACAAAGAAATGGAGGCTGTATTTGAAAGTATTCCAAATGGAGTATTCGTTAGATCAAAAGAAGGAGATATACTTCAGCAAAATGAGATATCGAGAAAATTGATTGAACACTCTAATGAGTCAAAGACTTCATATGGAAAAAATAGTGAAGCTAAATACTTTAATGAATCAGGAAAAGAAATTGATATTGAAGACATGCCATCGTTTCGCGCTTTAAAAGGTGAGAAAATTAAAAATCAACGTATTACAGTTGTAGATAACGGTAAAGAAAGTGTTTTAGATATGAGTTCTTCACCTATTTATGATAAAGAAAATACTGTGTTAATGTCAGTTACCGCCTTTGATGATATTACAGAACTTGTAAGTAATGAGAAAAAAATTAGAAATAATAGAGAGCAATTAAAAGCAATTATTGATAACATGTCTGATGGAGTTGTAGCTATAGGAAAATGCGGCAATCTGGTTATGCTTAATAAAGCAGCAGAGAAACATTTTAATGTTATAAAAATAATTGAAGGAAGAAATAAAAATGATAGTGAAATAGAATATTTTGATGTTAATATGAAGGAATTGAGGGAGGGGAGTCTTCCGTCAGATAGAATTTTAAGAGGAGAAATAATTACTGAGTATAGAATAATTATAAAGAGATATAGCGAAAATATATATATGTGTATAAGTGGTAGTCCTGTATATGATGATAGTGGTAATTTCTTATTTGGAATGATGTGTATGAAAGATATAACGGAAAAAGTTAAGCAGGAAAGGATCATAAAATCTCAACATGATTCAGTTTTGCAGGCGGAATTTGAAAGGAATGAAGCATTAGAAAAAACAATAGCTATGAAGGATGAATTTCTTTCCATAATATCTCATGAATTCAGAACACCACTAAATGTAATTAATTCAGCAGTACAAGCTATGGAGTATATTTGTTTTAATGAGTTATCAAATAATACTAAAAAATATTTGGGGATGATAAAACTTAATACATTTAGACAATTAAGGCTAGTAAACAATATTCTTGATATAACTAGTTCAAATTTGAAGAGTACTAAGATAAATAAAAAGAATATAGATATTGTTTTTTTTATAGATGCGATTGTTGAGTCTGTAAGATCATATGCTAATAAAAAAGAAATTGATTTGATATTAGAAACATCATATAAAGAATTTGTGGTCGCTATTGATAGTGAAAAATTCGAAAGGATACTTTTAAATCTTCTCTCTAATGCCATTAAATTTACTTCTAATAATAAGAAAATAACTGTACGCTTTAATACTTTAAAAGAAAATATATTTATAGAAGTAAGTGATGAAGGTATAGGTATTCCAAGTGATAAAATAGATACAATTTTTGAGCAGTTTGGGCAGGTAGATAGTTCTCTATCTCGTCAAGTGGAGGGAACAGGATTAGGATTATCATTAGTTAAGAAATTTGTTGAGGATCTAGGTGGGAGAATTTTTGTAAATAGTAAAGTTAGCAAAGGGAGCGCTTTTATAGTAATGCTACCAAATGAAAAGGTTACCGAAACATATGAGTACAGATCATCAAAGGAGTTTTTTTATAATCACATTTTAGAATCAACTAGGGTGGAATTCTCTGATATTTATCTATGATCATAAAAGAATTGCAGTAAAATTAATGGAGGAGATTTTTATGTTTATGTATGCATTTTCTATTATAATTGTTGTTGTATCAAATATGATTTATCATATTTGCTCAAAATCAGTTCCGGAGAAGGCTAACCCTTTCTCTTCTTTATTCATTACTTATTTAACTGGAGTAATTGTAGCCGCTATAGCATTTAGATTTTATAAATCAGATAAAGGATTTTTCGAATCCTTTGATGATCTGAATTGGGCAAGTATATTACTAGGGTTCGCTATTGTTGGTCTTGAATTTGGATATATAATGGTATATAGGTCCGGCTGGGATATAAGTATAGGATCTCTAGTATCTAATATTCTTCTTGCACTCATACTAATTCCAGTAGGTATAATTTTTTATAAGGAAGGTTTTAATATAAATAAATTACTAGGAATAATATTATGCATTATTGGACTAATATTTATAAATAAAAAGTAAAAATCAATCACTACAATCTTGTAGTGATTGATTTTTTTGTACTGATTAATATTTGTATAAATAGGATGGTCTAATTGTAGTGCTTATTCACATTAAAATTCATAAATATATTTTATATATACGTTGCAAAAACAATTCTTCATCATAATTCTAAAAAGATTACAAGGATTTTAGCCGCAATTGTGAATTTTGAAATGTGCATTGTGAATTGCAATATATATTTGATAAAAATTTTAATGTGCTAAGGTTATAATTTAAAAAAAGTAATCATATTAAAATACTATGAATTGAAATTTGAAAAATATATTCCTAGAATTTGCGTTGGAAAGTATTTTAATAAAATCAATACCTTAAGTTATACGAATCAAAATGAAGTTATGAAAGAGAGGAATATTTATGTTTCTGAGAAAAAATAAAATATTAGCTGGTATGCTCTCGATGTTACTATCTATATTGCTATTAAACGGTTGTGGAAGTACATCTGCAGAAATACCAACTAATTCATCAGCAGATAATCAATCATCAAGTGGTGAATCTGTATTAAGATATGCTGTAGAATCTTCACCTAAAGGTTTGTTTAGCCCATTATTATCAAATACAACGTATGATAATAATGTAAATAGCTTGGTATATTCACCATTGATTTTATTGGATGAGAATAATGATTTTAAGTCTGGACTTGCAGATAAATATGAATTTTCAGGTGATAATCTTACTGTGACATTCAATTTAAGAAAAGATGTGAAATGGCATGATGGAGAAGATTTTACAGCAGATGATGTTGCATTTACATTTACTAGTATGGCTGATCCAAAGTATACAGGATCAAGATTCAATGAAATTTCCAAAATAGTTGGTGCGCAGGATTATCACGATGGTAAAGCAGATTCTATAAGTGGAATTAAGGTTATTGATAAATATACCATAAGCTTTACATATTCTAAAGTTTATGCACCAGCATTATCAAATTTTTCACAGCGTGGAATAATTCCGAAGCATATTTGGAGTAAAGTAAATGTTGCTGATTGGGACAAACAAAGTGATTTACTTAACAAGCCTGTAGGAACCGGACCATATAAGCTTATAGATTTTAAACCAGACCAATATGTTGAATTAGCTAAAAACGATAGTTATTTTGGAGGGGCTCCTAAAATAGATAAATTTATTTTTAAGGTTGCTAATACAGAAACAGAGCTTTCAGAGTTAGCAAAGGGGGATCTTGATATTGTTGAACTTTCAAGCACAAAAGAAGAAGATTTAAAGATGTTAAAAGATGCAGGTATAAAAATAGAGGAGAAACCAAGTGCTAATTATCAATTTATGACTATGAATGGCAATAGAGATTTCTTTAAAGATAAAAGAGTACGTCAAGCAATCACTTATGCGATAAACAGAAAAGGCATAGTTGATAGTTTACTAGGTGAACATGGACAAGTAATAAATGCACCTATATCTCTAGCTGGATGGGCTTATCCTAAGTCAGGACTTAATACCTATGATTATAATGCGGATAAGGCTAAAGAATTACTAAAAGAAGCTGGATGGATTGAAAATAATGGAGTTCTTGAAAAGGATGGTAAGAAATTTGAAGTGGATTTAATGGTTCCGACAGGAAATAAGGTTCGTGAACAAAGTGCTCCAATTATTCAGCAAAATTTAAAGGATGTAGGTATCATAGTAAATATCAGCACTATGGATGTTGCTTCTGCTATGGCAAAAACTAAAGGACAAGGAGATTATGACATGGGATTATTAGGATTCACCTTAGAAGTTGATCCAGGTGATGCCGATCGTTATTGGTCTTCAAGCATTGCAAATAATTCTCAATTTAATTTTTCTAATTTTATAAATGCTAAAAGTGATGAATTTATAGAAAAGGCTGCAACTACTATTGATCGTAATGAACGTAAAGAAGTTTATGCAAAATGGGGACAATTATTGAATGATGAAGCACCATATGTATTTTTATATTCACAAAATGCTATTCGTGCTCATAATCCTAAATTGCAAGGATATAAGTACTCAGCATATTCTGTATTTCCAGACATACAAAACTGGACGATTTCAAAATAGGAAGTTACTGCGCAAGAGAAGAGCGATATAGAAGTGAAAGATAAAAATTAAAAATTTGATGTATTGGTTAGGGTAAAAGTCCTAACCGATATAATTTTATAGGGGGAGGTGATCGTTCTGAAAAAATATGTATTTAGGCGTTTAATACAAACAATACCTGTATTAATTGGAATTTCTATAATTGTTTTTATGCTTGTAAAGCTACAACCAGGAGATCCATTTTCATCTATGATGGATCCTAATCTTTCACAAGAAATGAAAGAAAAAATGTTGGAACAATTGGGATACAATGATCCCATATTAATTCAGTATTTTAAGTGGCTAATGCAAGCTTTACAAGGAAATCTTGGATATTCTATTCAATTTAAACAGCCAGTTCTAAATGTTATAGGCAGCAGGCTGGGCAATACAGTTATCTTATCTATATGTTCAATGATTCTTAGTATTTTGATAGCGATTCCATGTGGAGTTATAAGCGCCACAAAACAGTTTACTAAAACTGACTACATTGTTACAGTATTTGCATTTATAGGATTATCTATTCCATCCTTTTTCTTTGGTATGATTTTGATTAAAGTGTTTTCTGTAAATCTAGGATGGCTTCCTATATCGGGTATGGTGACTACAGGCGTTAATTTAACTGGCTTGGCATTCGTAATAGATGTTGCAAAGCATATGTTATTGCCGATGATAGTTCTTGCACTAATGAATACGGCTAGTTTAATGCGTTATACACGTTCTGATATGATTGAAATTCTAAAAACAGATTATATACGTACAGCACGTTCAAAAGGAGTTAGGAAGAGGAATGTTATATACCAGCATGCCTTAAAAAATGAACTACTGACTTTAATTACAGTAGTAACTATGCAGATACCATCATTATTATCAGGCGCTCTTCTTACAGAGACAATTTTTGTTTGGCCAGGGATTGGAAGGCTGAATTACAATGCTGTTATTAGCAGGGATTATCCACTTATTATGGGCATAGTTATGATGGTTGCAATAATAAGTTTATTTACGAATTTATTGGCAGATATACTTTATGCAGCTGTAGATAAACGTATAGAATTTGATTAAAGGAGGGAAAGTGTGCTAAAACATGTAATTTTAACGAGGTTTCTAAAGAATAAGCTGGCCGCAATTGGCTTTTGTCTTTTAAGTATATTTGTATTAGCAGCGATTTTTGCACCCTTTTTGTCAAGTTATGGGAGAGACTCGATAGATTTATTGAATATAGAAAGTCAACCAAGTTTAAGGCATTTATTTGGAACAGATGAACTTGGAAGAGATGTATTTACTAGATTATTATATGGTGGACGTATTTCATTGGGGATTGCAGTAAGTGCAACTGTTTTGCAGCTGCTAATAGGAGTTACGTTAGGATGCATTAGCGGATTTTATGGAGGCTGGATTGATAATGCAATCATGCGTATAGTCGATACAATTATGTGTTTTCCTTTCTTTGTGATAGCAATTACAGTTGCTGCGCTAGCTGGACCTAGTGTTTGGAACGTAATTTTGATTATAGGTCTTTTACAATGGACGGGAGTTGCTAGAATTGTAAGAGCTGAAATTCTTTCTATTAAACAAAGTGAATTTATTGAAGCTGCACGAGCTATGGGGCTTAACAGTTTTGAGATTATTATTAATCATTTGTTACCAAATACATTATCACCAGTTATAGTGAATGCTACGTTGGCTGTTGCACAAGGGATTTTAATGGAAGCTGGTTTAAGCTTCCTAGGATTAGGAGTAAAACAGCCCGAGCCAAGCTGGGGGAATATATTATCAGCAGCTCAAAGTATGCGTGTATTGCAATATGAATGGTGGCTTTGGATTCCCGCAGGAGTATTGGTATTCTTATCAGTTCTATCAATTAATTTTGTAGGGGATGGACTTAGGGATGCTCTTGATCCCAAAATGAATATATAGGAGGGGGGGCAAATATGGATAAACAAATTCTCTGTATTAATAATCTATCTGTTAGTTTCGGGGAAGGAAAAGATAAAGTAATAGCTGTAGATGATGTAAGCTTTGCTTTTGAAAATGGCAGAATACTAGGAATTATAGGGGAATCTGGTTGTGGTAAGAGTACTTTAGCTTTATCTATCATGGGATTGTTACCAGATAAGATAAGTAATATTGAAAATGGAGAAATATTATTTAATGGAAATGATTTAAGTAAGTTTACAGAAAAACAATTTGAATATATTCGTGGAAATGAAATTTCTATGATATTTCAGGAACCAATGACTTCACTAAATCCAGTATTTAAAATAGGAAGGCAAATAGCAGAGCCGCTAAAGATACATAAAAGTTTGTATGGGAGAGCGCTTAAGGAGAAGGTAATTGAGATTCTTAGAGCAGTCCATATTCCAAATCCAGAAAAAGTTTATAATTCTTATCCACACAACTTGAGTGGAGGGATGCGTCAGAGAGTAATGATTGCAATGGCTCTAAGCTGTGAACCAGAAATATTAATCGCAGATGAACCTACAACAGCGCTAGATGTAACTATTCAGGCTCAAATTCTATTTCTATTAAAAGAATTAAATAATAAAGTTAAAACATCTATTTTGTTTATTACCCATGATTTATCGGTAGTTGCTGAAGTCTGTGATGAAGTTATGGTATTGTACGGAGGAAAGGTGGTTGAGCAATGTAATGTATATGAGTTGTTCGATAATGCTAAACATCCTTATACTCTTGGATTATTGGATTCGCAACCACATAGATGTGAAAGTGGAAAACCTCTAAAAAGTATTGAAGGAATAGTGCCATCTTTATCAGATATGCCCTCAGGGTGCCGATTTAGTAATAGATGCTCTAAAAAGTTTTGCATAAAATGCGAAAGCGATATTCCACCATTATTTAATATTAGAGATAATCATAAAGTAGCATGTTGGTTATATGAGGAGGGAAAGGATTTTGATTGACACTATTTTAGAAGTAGATCGGATTAGAAAGAAATATGTAATTGAAAAAAGCTTTTTGGGAAGAGAAAAGATTGTTTTAGATGCGGTAAATGATATTTCATTCTCAATAAAAAAGGGAGAATGTTTTGCTTTGGTAGGAGAATCAGGATGTGGAAAGTCTACAACAGCCAGAACTATATTGAAATTAATAGATGCTGATGGTGGAAAAGTAATATTTGAAGATAAGACTTTATTTGATGTCGAAAATAAGAAATCAATTAGTAACAAGGAAATGTGTAGATTAAGAAAAGATATGCAGATTATTTTTCAAGATCCATTTGCTAGTTTAGATAAAAGAATGAAAGTTGGACAAATTATAGCAGAAGGAATTAAGAAACATAGATTGATACATGGGAAAGATGCATTTAATATAGCAGAAGAATACTTAAGGATTTGCGGTATGGATAAAGAAGCTATAAATCGATATCCTCATGAATTTAGTGGTGGTCAACGTCAACGAATAGGAATTGCTAGAGCTTTGGCTGTTCAGCCTAAATTTGTGGTTGCAGACGAACCAGTAGCTTCATTAGATGTTTCTATTCAAGCACAGATTATAAATTTACTGAATGAATTAAAAACACGATATCTACTAACTTTTCTGTTTATATCTCATGACTTAGGCGTTGTAAAATATTTCTGTGATAGAATTGCAGTTATGTATTTAGGGAACATTGTTGAGCTGGCTGAAAAAAAAGATTTATTTGATAATCCAATGCATCCATATACAAAAATGTTACTTGAATCTATGCCGGTTAGTCATCCAAAATTGAGGAAGCAGAGGCTTAGTATAAAAGAATCAGAGATGACATTGAAAGATAGAGAAAATGGGTGTAAATTTTGTAATCGCTGCCTATATGCATATGAGCGATGCAAAAATGAAATTCCTGTTTTTAAAGAAATTGAAGGTGATCATTTTATTGCATGCCATTTATATGATTGATTGGTAAACTTAATATATTAATCCATTAATTTTATGAATTATTACACCATTTGAAATAGAGGAATTTGAATATTTTTGTGGAAATATAGAATTTATGAAATATATTAAATTTAAAGAAAAAGTTTTTTATACTAATATGCTGAATTTTCTTGGTTTACAGAATGAAAACGCTGCTTAAACATAAAAATTAGCAATAATATATTCAGATTATTATACAAGAGAGTGAGGTGTAAAATAGGAAGATACAAGCTAAATCATAAGTATCTATCCTATTAAGTGAATGAGTGAAACAGGTATATGTGGTTGGTTATCAAGAGATGGAAACTTTTATGAATGTGGTGAATCTAAACATAATCTTTTAGCATCCAGGTTAGAAAAAGAATTGGGATTAGAAATGTTTGATGAAGAGAAATCAATTTATCTTCATGATACAGCATTGCTAGAGACTCTTGGGTTTATTAAATTTACTCAATCTACCTATGGATTAGTAGGAGATAATTATGACAATCAATTTATGTTATTCTTTGGAAAAAGATTTTCTTATGAACAGCGAAAATGGATGGAAGAAAATATATTAAAGATGTCATCATATCAAAGATCAGAGTGCAGGCAAAGATTAATTTTGGGGTACTAAAATAATCATATAACTATGTACATATTCTTAATGTGCATATGAATGTTATAGAAATTATATATTGGGAATTTGAAATGCATAATTTTTAACTATGCGTGGTTTATTTAAACACTCGGGATATATCTAAAAATAAATAAACATAAAAATAGAGCTAGTATCATAGATGTTAGAATACTGGCTCTATTTTCTAATTAACATTATTTAATTGCAATTTTAGAATATTGAAAAATAAACATTTAAACATGTATAGTAAAATATAGATACAATGACTAGATTTTTTGTGTAAAACTGTTTTGTAGCATATTTGAAAAAAAGATGAAGTAATATACAATTATGTTATAAGTATTGAAGGGAGGAATAAAATGAAAAGTCTAAGATTAAGAAATATTATTATTTGTACATTGGTTGCAGCTTCGATTACAGTGCTAACTCCAATAGGAGTTTCGGCAGAGTGGAAGTCTAATTATAAAGGCTGGTGGTATACAGAAGGTAATTCGTATGCCACTGGATGGAGAAAGATAGATGGCTTTTGGTATTATTTCTACCAAAATGGATATATGGCACAGAACACTACTATTGATGGATATTACTTGAATTCCAGAGGAGTGTGGATTGACTCTGTAAATACATTAATAGGACAAGAAATATTAAAGAATGTCAGTATTCAAAATCCATCATTTTATATAGAGTGTCCAAGTAGTGGTGTGGATATTAGCAACCTAGAAAATATTATTAAAGATGATATAAGCAAGCTAAAAATAACTAACTCTTATGAAATGTTTAATGTATCTGATTACGATGTAACCATGACAAGTGATGGATCAGATACTATTGGAATACAGATTAAATGCAATTATAAAATTACTGCAGGAATGGAAGCAGATTTGGATTCGAAAGTGAGATCCATAGTCGCACAGATTGCTCCAGATAGCATGAGTCAGCCAGAGAAAGAACGTGCGATACATGATTGGATAATAAATAATACAAAATATGATCAATCTTTAACTATATATGATCCTTATAATACTTTAATTAAACATACTGGAGTCTGCGAGGGATATTCTCTTTTGGCTCAAAAAATGTTTACTATTGCAGGAATTAAATCAATGGTTGTAGAGGGTACTGCTGATGGACAGGCTCATGCATGGAACTTGGTTTATATAAATAACAAATGGCGTCATGTGGACTGTACGTGGGATGATCCTGTATCTAATTACGGTGATGTTATACAATATGACTATTATAACTTAACAGACCAAGAAATAAGTGCAGATCATTCATGGGACACCTCGGTTTATCCAAATGCTAATTAGGTATACAATTCAATTTAAATGAAAATATATATTATGCAATATAAAATACTAAATGTTTATGGTAGTCCTGGTTTAGGTAGTTTATTTTTGCATAATATATTTTAAACAATCTAAAAATCATTAAGTGAATAAGTAAATTCTTGATCTTTGATAATTTCTGAAAATACAAGGCTTCAATCTTTTTGTCAAAAAAAGTAGTGCGAGATTAAAGTCATTAATAATGAATTTACTCTTGCAATCAAGAAGTTAGTTTTTCATTTTACAAAAATCTAAAAATGTAATATTGACTTAAAGTTAACTTTAAGTGTTAAAGTAAAGTTATAAAAACAAAGGAGTTGAGAGAATGAAATATCAAGCATCAAAAAATAGATATAATGAGATGAAGTATAGTAAATGTGGGGAAAGTGGTTTAAAGCTTCCTATGATATCCTTTGGCCTTTGGCATAATTTTGGGAGCAATGCAGATTATAATAACATGAAAGAATTATGTTTTACTGCTTTTGATAATGGAATAACTCATTTTGATTTAGCAAATAACTATGGGCCAGTTCCAGGAAGTGCAGAAGAAAATTTTGGGCGTATTTTAAGAGAGGAATTAGCATTATATCGTGATGAATTATTGATTAGCACAAAAGCAGGTTATAAGATGTGGGAAGGGCCTTATGGAGACTTTGGAAGCCGTAAATATATATTAGCGAGTTTGGATCAGAGCTTAAAGCGTATGGGATTGGAATATGTAGATATATTCTATCACCATCGAATGGATCCTGATACTCCATTAGAAGAATCTATGATGGCTCTTGATACAGCTGTAAAAAGTGGAAAAGCACTTTACGCAGGAATTTCAAATTATAATGGAGAGACAATGGAAAAGGCAGCTGCGATTTTAAATGAATTAAAATGTCCATTTGTAATTAATCAAAATAGATATTCTATATTTGATAGAACTATTGAAAATAATGGACTTAAAAGAGCAGCAAAAGAAAACGGAAAAGGAATTATAGCGTTTAGTCCATTAGCCCAAGGGACATTAACAGATAAGTATTTAAATGGAATTCCAGACGATAGCCGGATAAAGGTGGATGGAAGATTTTTAAAGCAAGATATATTGACAGAGAAGAAGTTAGAGCAAATTAGGAGATTAAACAATATTGCTTTAAATAGAGGGCAAACTCTTGCTCAAATGGCGCTTAGCTGGGTACTAAAAGATTCAGAAGTAACAAGTGTACTTATTGGAGCATCAAAACCGTCTCAAATTATTGAAAATGTGGGAATAGTTCATAAGATTGGATTCACAGATGAAGAGTTAAGGATGATTGATGAAATAAGTGCTAACTAGGCTAGGGATAAAAAATTAAGTTTTATGTATACATTTTCTTTTTCTTTCTATTCTAAAAATAGTAATTTTGGCGTATAATGTATCTTAGAAATTTCTAGTATAAGGAGAGAAACTATGAAATATTCTATACAAGAAGCAGCTAGAATTACAGGACTAACAGCATCTACCTTAAGATATTATGAATCTGAAGGATTATTGCCTAATATTAAAAGGGCTGAAAATAGACATAGATATTATGATGAGTCAAATCTAGAGTGGATAGCAGTAATTAATTGTCTAAAGAACACGAATATGCCCATTGAGCAGATAAAAGAATTCGTTGTTTTAAATAGCCAAGGTGATGGTACATTATATAAAAGGTTGGAGTTAATATTAAAGCACAGGGAAAATGTTCAAAAAAAGATAGATGAATTAAATAAATACATGGAACATATTAATTACAAGGTTGACTATTTCACCATGGCGTGTGAATTAGAGACTGAAAAGGAGCTTAAAAAAGAGCGATATCCAAATCATTTCTATATAGAAGAAGATGAATAATGAGAGTTAAGAAAAAATATTTAGTGATACATAAAATATCAAATTAGCGTTTATATAAGTGAAAATATTTAAAAAGTTTAGTATTTTTTTATACTAGACTTTTTGTTATATAATTTCTAAATTCAATGGAAAATAAAAATTGATTTTGTGTAGTTAGTTATATAAAAATAGTAGAATTTAAGGTGATCATCAATATGAAATATAAACTAAATGTATGCAAATAGCTTGATAAGAAACGGAGAGTAAGGGTAGTGAAATCTTATTAAGAAACAAGAAACTCTTATGTATCGAAAATAAAAAAGCGTATTTCAGAAAGAAGCAGCAACAAAGGAATTGATGGATAAAATAATAAAAAAGCAAATGGGTAAATAATTAGGAACTCTAGAAATAGGGTTCTTTTTGTGGCTGTTTTAAAATTATGATAAAAATACTTAAGAATTCTGATTAAAATGAAAAAAATGTTGCAACTTTATTAAAAATGTATTACTATATAACAGTAAAATCTAAAAGTTCAGATGAAGATAGCGGGAGAGTAATGGCTATGGTCATTCACCGAAGAAGTAAATCTTTCAGGTACCTATTTAATTAGAGATGACCGCTATTGGATGAAACCTTGGAGAGACTCGAAAAGAGCACCGAAGGAGAAAGCTGTAAAGGCGAAACTCTCAGGTAAAAGGACAGGGGACAGATAACATATCTTATCAAAGTAATATATTATAGATTACTTCATTTAGATCTTATCTATTCCCATTTATATCTCAAATCACAAAATATTTATATTAGTAAAGGGCTTTTTAGTACATGCCTTTTAACTAAGATGGAGGGATAAAATGGATCAATTAAAATCAGAAAATCAAAACTTATCAAGAGGACTAAAAAATCGTCATGTCCAATTACTCGCAATTGGAGGAGCAATCGGTACTGGATTATTCCTTGGTTCAGGAAGGTCTATTCACTTAGCGGGACCATCTATATTGTTTGCGTATATGATAACAGGAATAATTTGTTTTTTTATTATGCGTGCCCTTGGGGAATTATTACTTTCTAATTTAAACTATCATTCATTTGTAGACTTTGTATATGATTATTTAGGAGAGAGAGCAGCATTTATTACTGGATGGACCTACTGGTTCTGTTGGATTTCACTTGCGATGGCAGATGTAACTGCTGCAGGTCTTTATATACAATACTGGTTCCCGAATGTAGCTCAATGGGTTCCAAGTCTTATAATTCTTATAGTTTTATTGATTATGAACCTTACAGCAGTAAAGTTATTCGGCGAAATGGAGTTCTGGTTTGCTTTAATTAAAGTTGTTGCAATTTTAGCGCTAATTATAATCGGTATATTTATGGTTATTAAAGGATTTTCTACAGATGCTGGCGCAGCTAGCTTCACAAATCTTTGGAGTCATGGAGGATTGTTCCCGAAGGGTGCAACTGGATTTATTCTTTCATTCCAAATGGTTGTATTTGCTTTTACCGGAATCGAGTTAGTAGGACTTACGGCTGGTGAAACAGAAGATCCAGAACGAGTTATTCCAAGGGCTATTAATAATATTCCAATTAGAATTATTATTTTCTATGTTGGAGCACTGTTTATTATTATGAGCATATATCCATGGACTTCAATTAATCCAGATAAAAGTCCATTTGTACAAGTGTTTTCAGCAGTAGGAATTGCAGCGGCAGCGAGTATTGTAAATTTCGTTGTATTAACATCAGCTGCTTCTGCATGTAACAGCGGTATTTTTAGCACAAGCCGTATGGTTTACTCTCTTGCAAAAGAAGGTAATGCACCAGAGTCAATGAATAAATTAACGTCTAATCAAGTACCTGCTAATGCTACAATCTTCTCAGCAATTATTATCTTGATTTCAGTTATTTTAAATTATATTATGCCAGAAGGAGTATTTGTTCTAATTACAAGTATATCAACATTTTGTTTTATCTTTATTTGGGCAATTATTGTTGTTTGCCATTTGAAATATCGTAAAACTAATCCAGAACTTGCAGCTTCGAACAAATTCAAGATGCCACTTTACCCAATGATGAATTATATAATTCTAGCGTTTTTAGCTTTTGTTATAATTACATTAGCATTTAATAATGAAACTCGTGTGGCTCTATTTGTAACGCCAGTATGGTTTATTATGCTTTGGTTGATCCATAAGGGGATTAAATCAAAAGCGGAAACAAAAGAAGTTGTTAAAAGAAATTTAGCATAAGATTTTAACACTCAAATAACTCTGTTAAATGATTGCAGATTTTGATGTGATGAATGTTTTTAATACGTATGCTCACATTTTTAAAGTATGAATTTAAGAAATATTTAAGATAAAAGATAATAAACCACTTTATTCTAGATTAATCAGAATAAAGTGGTTTATTATATTGTTAACAATATATCTAAGTATTAATTAGTCTTGATACTGAGATAATTGTTGGCATGCAGAATTAAGAGAATTTATTGCTTGTTGAATTTTATTTTTATTATCTTGTTTTTCTGCAGAGCTAAGAGCTTGTTGTAATGAGCTAATAGTATCTTTGCATGAAGATACGCTTTGATCAACATATTGTTTAGCTTTTCCTGGCATATTTAGCACCTCCTATATAAATCATTCAAAGTTAGTATGAGCATAACTTAATTAAATATACGAAATTAAGAGAAGGAATTTGTATTGTAAATATTGGATATTTTGATTATGTAATACAAAGGGGAATAGTTTTTTATTAATCTTAAGCTGCTTCTAAAATATAAACTTTAGTTATTAAAAGTAATCTGAATTATCTTAGCGTATTCAGTTATATAATTTTTATATTATTTAGAACTGAAAAAGTATAAAAAAGTATACAAAAGTATAATATACAACACATGAAAATAACTTTAGAATAATAAATGTAACTTAATACATAGGGGGATAAAAATGTTAAAAAGTATATTAAGAACATTAGCCGCTTTAACTATATTTACTATTATTCCAGTTATTTCATATGCTAATGACTCAACAAATGCATCGGAAATAAATTGGATTGAAGGGCCAAAGACTGTTGATGTAGGAACTGACTTAGCAAAGTTAGATTTGCCTAGTGAATACGTTTTTGCGAATGGAAAAGATGCAAAGGAATTAATGAAAGAAATGGATAATTCAGTTACCGGCATGGAACAGGGAATAGTTTTATCAAAAGATAATAATGAAAATTGGTATGTTTTATTTGAATTTGATAATATGGGATATGTCAAAGACAATGATGCAGGAAAAATAAATGCTGATCAGTTATTGTCCGATATAAAAAATGGAACTGAAGAGGATAATAAGGAAAGAATGAAGAATGGAAAATCTACATTAGATATAATTGGATGGGATGAAAAACCACATTATGATCCAAATACCAATAATTTAGTATGGTCAGTATTATGTAATAGTAGTGGCGAACAGATAGTTAATTATAATGTAAGAGTTTTAGGGCGTGGTGGAGTGACTGAAGTCACACTGGTTGCAAGTAAGGACGAAATGTTGGCGGTTAAACCTAAACTGGAAAATATTCTTAAGAATTATGCTTATAAAGAAGGAAAAAGATACTCAGATTACATGAAAGGCGATAAGGTAGCAGAAGCAGGATTAGCAGCACTAATTGTTGGAGGCACAGCATCTAAGATAGGTTTGCTTGCTAAAATACTAATAATATTTAAGAAGGTATGGATATTTGTTTTGGCTGCTATAGGAGGTCTATTTGGTAAAGTAATAAAGGTATTTAAGAAAAAGCCATATAGATATGATGAAACTGAATTGAATTCAAATAAAATTGTATTTAAAGAAAATTCTGAGGCAGATATAAAAAGCTGATATATTTTTTAAAATAATTTGTATGAGCTTTATTAGTTGCAAATATTCCAATATAAACTAAAGGTACATGTGAAAGCTTAATAAAAGCAACTTCCTCACATGTACATTTTTGTTGTATATGGAAAAAATTTATTGTAGTTATTCAGAATATAAATAAGGATTTGTTATAGGAAATGAGTAGAAATAAAAGCCATAAGTAAATTTATGTAAATTCACTTATGGCCATTAAATAAAGAATATAGCAGTATAACTCACACTAATATAGATAACTTAGTATCTAATTATAATCTTTCGACCATAATTAAACAGTGCAATACCTATATTAATATTTTGTTCGACTAAATAAGATACTTACACGACCATATATAATCTTTTGACTATATATGATTATTACACTACCAAATATAATCTTAGCTTGACTTTATAAGATAAGTTGGAATCCTATTATAATAAAATTAATCTACTATAATAAAACTTTTCCTAACCATATAAAATCTCATCTAATGTTAATACAAGTCTTTTGACTTGTATTAAATTCTGATAAACAAATATATTGTTTTTTGAACATATTTGCTTGCTTAACTGTTATATCCTTTATGATGTTAGCATATCCTAAAGGAAGTATTTGATACTATGAAATTCATGGTAGTGCTATATAAACTTTCATTGATAAAATAATTAACTAGTAATTTTAAAAAAATTTCTAGTGATATAGTGATTAGTTAAAAGTTTTTGCGTGCAATATGTAGACTTAATGACTACAAAATTGTAGTCATTAAGAATTGAAATTTAAATGTAAAATTATAAGGCGTTTTTATAATTTTATATTTAATACTATTTTTTATTATGTTCTTGTAAACTAGTTAAAGGCACTTCGCGTGAATTTTTTGGATTTTTAAAAAAATGGATATTAGCAGTTTCTGTATTAGTATTCACGCTTTCGATGTAAATTGGAGTTCCATTAAGTGTTACATTTGCCATTACTGATGATGAAACAATTTCCTGTGCTCTTTCTTTATCCATAATAAATCTCTCCTTTATGATTTTATGATTAGCTATATATTTGACATGGGAAAATTATAATATTCAATAAAAAATGAAAGTTCACAGTTTCTTAACAAGTTTTAATAAATTTTATTTTTACATCAAAAGATTGTGTAAAAAATATTTTATTAGATAAAATACGCTTATTATAAAAAATATAATATGGTATTATGGGAGTAGATGAAATAATTAGTAGAAAAGTAGAAGGTGATAGACTTGATAGATTTTGATTATAGAGGATTAACGGGAGATATCATTACAAAAGAGGAATTTAGTTATGAAGAAGAACGAAAAGCTTGGAATAGGGCTATAGAAAAATATCCATTAGCAATTGTATATTGCCATACTAATGATGATATCATCAATGCAATAATTTGGGCCAAATTGCATTCAGTAGAAATTAGAATAAGGTCAGGCAGACATCACTATGAGGGATATTCAACAGGGAATGATGTTTTGGTTATTGATATTAGCAAAATGAATGCAATTAGTGTAGATGAAGAAATAGGAATAGTAAAGATACAAGGCGGAGTTAGGAATAGGGAACTTTACGAGGTTTTGGGAGAACTGGGCTATCCATTTCCAGGAGGAGGATGTCCAACTGTTGGAGTTTCGGGACTAACTTTAGGTGGCGGATGGGGTTATTCAAATAGATTGCTTGGATTAGCCTCTGATAACTTACTTGAAATTGAATTGATAGACTATAAGGGGGAAAGAATAGTTGCTACAGATAAATCTAATACAGACTTGTTTTGGGCTTTAAGAGGTGCTGGTGGAGGAAATTTTGGAGTAGTTACTAGCATGATATTTAAACTTCCTGAAAAAATTAAGATGGCGACTTTAATAGATATCGATTATATAGGTGCTGATGATCATGAGATATTAGATATATTTGAGATTTGGACACATTTATATATGAATTTAGATAAAAGAGTTAATTTAAAGATGGGGATATATAATTCAGAAATAAAAGGAAGAGGAGTCAGAATTACAGGAATAGTATATGGTTCCAGAGAAGAGGCAGAAGTAATTTTAGGCGACTTTAAGAATATTTCTAAAAAGGGAGTATTTGATTTTAACTATATTTCAGTTTTAGATGTAAATAGAAGGATTCAAGATGGTCATCCTCCATATGAAAAATATAAATCAGCAGGAAGATTCGTATATAAGGATTATAGTAGAAGTGAAATGAAAAAAATTATAGAACTTGTTGAAGAGAGGGCTAAAGGTGCAGTATATGCAGCTGTTTCCCTATATGGATTAGGTGGAGCAATTATGGAAAAAGATAAAAATGATACAGCTTTTTACTATAGAGATGCGAAATTTATAATGGGGTTTCAATCTGTTTGGGAAGAGGCTGAGTATGCGCCTATGAATATAGAATGGGTTAAAGAAAAGCTTAAATACATAAATAGTATCACAACAGGTTCATATATTAATTTTCCGTGCGAAGATATTGATGAGTATGAAAAAGAGTACTATGGAGAAAATTTAGAGAAATTAAGAGAAGTTAAATTGAAATATGATCCGTATGAGGTGTTTAAATTTCCTCAAGGAATACGAATTGGAAACGGGCAAAATTTAAATTAAGGAGATTATTTATAATAAAATATTATATTGGAAGCGAAAAAAGGCTATGTATAAGAGATAATTGTTTTAAACTTATACATAGTCTTAAGTTTTTTATATTACTTTTAAAATGAAGATATTCAATAATTTTATGTACGCTTAAAAATATTTTAGAAAATATTTTGCCAGTAAGACTTTATATTGAATTATATTACATAATTTGCTAAGATTTATACATAGAAATAAATCAAATTTTAAATACAAATGTAAAGTTATTCTGGTTTTAATGGGAAGATATTACTGTTTGAACATTAGTGTATTATTGTGTAATATTTTAGGAGGTAATTATTTGGTTAATTTTGAGATGGAGATTAAAAAAATAAATCCAATCAATATAAAGGAAATGGAATTGAATAGATATAAGATCGATAATGACATTAAGAAATCCATTATTCTATATAATTCAGCAATAGGAGAAATAAAAAAGAGCAACTTTGAGTTGGCTGTAAATGATTTGAAAAAAGCTTTATCCTATAATAAGGGGTTTTCAGATGCAATTAAGCTTATTGGATTGTGCTATGTTAGTATGAAGCAATATAGAAATGCAGAAAAGATCTTTAAGAAACTCAAAAAATACGCGATATATGATAGTTTAGCAAATGATTATATACAAAGTCTAAAAATAGAATCATCCAGAGGAAGAAATGTAAATAATATGGATGTTATAAATCATATTAATAGTGATATATGGAATGAGTACTCTAAAAAAACAAAGCGCTCGACAGGGAAAATAATTATGGTTATATTAAGTACAGTAATCATTATGGGTGGTATTGTAATGAATTATTTTTATCCAAAGTTTATTCAGGTGGCAATAGCGAAGGTTCCTATCGAAACTCAAGAATTTTTACATAAGCTTAGTATAAATAATAAACTAATAGTAAAGCAAGAGGAAGTCGATAACGATCAGAACAAAGTAGATGATTTGTTAGAAGAGAACATGGTAAATATTGAAAATAGTGAGAAAGCTAAAATAGATTCAGAAGATCAGAAAGTAAAAAGCGATAGCTATAAAAATAATATTTTGAGCATGTTAGATGAGGCTGAGAAATCAATTAGAGACGGAAAATATGAAATTGCTGTTGAGGATTTAATAAATGTGAAGAATGAAAATCTCGATGATGATATGAAAGTGAAGTTTGATAAATTATGGCAAGATTTAAAAATAAGAGGAATCTGGCCTATATACAATGATGGAAATAAGCTATATAAACAAAAAAAATATGCGGAAGCACTTCCTAAATTAAAAATGGCTTCACAAATCGATTCTGATATAGATATTATGCCTTGGTTGATGTATCAAATAGGGACATGCTATAAAGAGACAAATGATTATTCAAATGCTCTTATATATTTTAGGCAAGTAAAAGATAAATATCCTAAAACTGAGTATGCTTCATATGCAGATTATAGTATGAAGGAAATGGGAAATTAGAAATGTTTCTTTCTGAAAAAATAGCTATATTTATGTAATTAATTTTAAAAAATTTAATAAGAATAATTATAATTGAAACGTGCTGCATTAGATTAAATAGTCTATACAGCACGTTTTATCACTGTCTTTAAAGAATAATAAATAAAGATTACACAAAAGTGGGATAATTGTATATAATTATATAATATTGTATTATATAGGTAGAGGCATTTTGATAATCTATTAAAAAATAAGATTAAGGGAAATTAGCCTTTAAACCTCATGATTATATAAGACAGTATTATTGACATATTTTTTAGATTGTATATGGATTGGAGAGTGGTACTTTTGTATTCTATTATTATAGTAGAGGATGATTCTATACAAAGAGACATTTTAAAGAGAATGATATTATCTGTATGTGACTTTGTAAAAATTTATGAGGCTGATAGCGAAATGTCAGCATTAGAAATAATTTTAAATAATGATATTAATATGTTTTTAATAGACATTAGTTTAAAACAATCTTCAGGATTGGATCTTGCTATGAAGATTAGAAGTATATCTAAATACGAATTTAGGCAAATCATTTTTTTAACAACACACATGGAATATATAACTCAAGCATTTAAACAAACTCATTGCTATGATTATATTGTAAAACCATATGATAAAAATGATGTACAAGCTATGCTGAATAAGATTATTCTTAATGAAACAAGTGACTTGAATAACAAAGCTGATAATTATAGTGAGGAGAAAGACAAAGAAGTTGTAATCACTTTAAAAAATGGCGTGTACGTTGGAATAAAGGTAAATGATATTATATTTATAGAAGTTGATGGTAAAAACTGTGATATTAATACTTACAATGGCGTTTATACTGCATATAACATAAGTTTAAAAAAAATATTGCAGCTAGTTGACTGCAATTATATAGTTCAAAGCCATAGAGCTTTTGCAATAAACACGAATTATATATACAAGATAGAAAAACTAGACGTTAAACTTAGTGAAGTATATTTTAATGAATGCAGCAAGACAGCATTTTTAGGATACAAATTTAAAAATAGCATTATGTCTGAATTTAAAAAAGGAAAAGTGATAATATGTTAAGTTCAGCGATTATAAATGGAATGAATACATTTAATATAATTTATTTATGGGCAACATTAACCAAGAAAAATAATGATATATTGAAATTGGCTTTAAGTGTATTGATTGCTTCAATATTAGTTACAGGTATTGAAGTATTACAATTAAACTTTATGTTAGAATATATAGCAGTTATTATAAGCATTAAAATTATATATAAGGCAGATTTTAAACAAGTTATACTAGGATTTTTTTTAGTGTTGATTGCAGTAATGAGTTTAGAATTAATATTCGCGGCCCTTATTGATAAGTTTATCTACGATAATATAGTCACGGAAATTTGTGTGGAAGGAATAATATTGGTAGGAGAAATTATATTCTCAAAGATAAATTTATTAAATGAAAATTTTATTTTTGAGAATAAGGATAATATAGTTTTCATTTATTCTATTCTAATATGCAGTATATATGCTATGCTTTTTAAAATTAGTTGGTATTATGATAACATAGTAATTTTAAACAATTTATTTCTTTCATCTTTAATATTTGGCATATTGGCTTTATCTCAAGTTTTGATATACTTGTATTTTATTAAGGTGACAAGAGAAAAAGAATCATTAAAAATTTCAAATGAGTATAATGCTGTTATCGATGAAATAGTTCAAGAAATAAAACAAAGACAGCATGATTTTGTTAATTATAAAAATTCAATAAGAGGAATGGTGGAAGTTTTAAGTGAAAAAGATTTAAAGGAAGCTATTAGAACTTATATGAAAGACGAAGATATATATGATAGTAAAATAAATGAACTTATATATATTGATAATGTAGTTGTTAGATCTATAATATATAGAAACATGTGCAGGGCAAAAAAGCATAATATTGTTTTTAAATATGAAATAGAAAATAATGTTTTAGATAATATATTAAGCTATAATGAATTTTCTAATATATTAAATAATTTGCTAAATAATGCTTTTGATGAGGTGACAAAAAAAGATTGTTCAATAAAATGTATTGAAATAAAGATTTTTAATGAAAATAAAGAATCTCATCTAATAGTCAAGAATCAAGTGGTAAATCCTAGTGACATTAACTTAGATGAGATTTTTACAAGAGGCTATTCTACTAAAAATACAGATACAAGAGGTTATGGTTTATATAATGTACAACAAATAGTTAATTTACATAAGGGATACATTAAAATTAATATCCAATGTAATGAAATTATTTTTGATATTTATTTTAATAATTCTTCAGGATAATCTGGTTCACCCCATACGCCTGCACAGCTTGATTTAGATGCTAAGTTAAATAACTTAAGAAGTATAGCTGAAAAAATGTTTATAGATTTTTGCATTTGAAACCACTCCTTTCGTATTAATAATAATTATTTGAAGTATTTGCAAGAATATACTTATAAATATGCAATTACATAATTGCATATTTGATAGATTAAAGAATACTACAATCCAAAAAGCTAGCGATATTAAAGAAATTATTTTTAATGTCGCTTTATTTTTTACAGGTCTCTTTAAATTACGGCATGGCGCATAAGCTGCAACTATAATAAAAGATATTGTAAAAAAAATTATATAAAAGCTATTGCTTAGCTTGGGAGTCAGTGTCGTAAAAAGCAGTACTATTACGAAGTACATTATAGTAACAAGCAAACATGAAATAAAAGTTTTACAATGAGTACCTCCCATAAAAGGCCTGATTGAAATTAAAATAACATAAGATAGTAAAAGTATAGGGACTTCATTCAAGCCTAGAAATATTAAGAATATAACTACAAAATCAAATAAATTACCTAAAATAACCTCTAATGTATATTGGATTTTTAGTAAATCTGTTTTAATTAAAGAAGGATTATTTTTTTCTAAGTATCTTGTTATAAAAGTTGATATTAATTTTATCATTTTAACCTCTCTAGATTATTTAGTGAACAATATCTTTATAAAGTATATTGGATAAAATTTCAATATTATTGGAATAAAACGTACAAATTTTGGAATGAAAAGAATAATTGCTTAATAATTAAGCAATTATTTATTGAATTGCTTTTAATGCTTTATATTGTATGTTTAGAAGAAATACTATTTATTTAAGTTTAGTAATATGAGAATATATAAATGTGGTAAAGAGTGTTATTAACAATTGTATTAAGCTGATGGTGATGTTAATAATACTAGTAATTAAGAGGGGAGAGGTGAGATGAAAAAACAACTTAGAAAAGTGATGATTTTGGCTGTATCATTATTAATGCTTTTGGGACAAACTCCTAACATTGTTTTTGCTGCAACTTCACCAAACATATCAAGTAGTGCTTATAACAGTGAAAACATATTTACGCAGAGTGGTTACAAAGGACAATGTACATGGTTTGTATGGGGGCGTGCATATGAGAAATTAGGAATAAAGTTAAACTCTCAGTTTTATGGCAATGCAAAACAATGGTGGAATGAAACTACTTATTCGAAAGGGCAAACACCAGCCGCTAATTCTATAGCTGTATTCGGGAATGGTAGCGCGGGGCATGTTGTATTTATTGAAAGTGTTTCTGGTGACACAATATACTTTAACGAAGCTAACTATCATGTGAGTAAGGCATATGATGGCGCAGAGG